>NZ_JBHVSU010000001.1:0-1058378 GCF_042885035.1 Agrobacterium sp. NPDC058088
TGCGCTGGTAACGCGGGGTGGAGCAGCCCGGTAGCTCGTCAGGCTCATAACCTGAAGGCCGCAGGTTCAAATCCTGCCCCCGCAACCAAGTCAAACCTGAATGTTCGACCATTCATATCCCTTAACAGAAAGCTCCTCCGCACAAGCGTCGAGGAGCTTTTTGCGTTTCTGATCCCTGTCCAACGCGCAAGCAAGAAGCGCCTCAAGATAAGCGGGCTGCTTATGCGAGACGTGCACCAGATCACGCGCGAGGCTATCCGGTTGCGAGGTTTCTCAACGTCGCGGTGTTGGCCAGCTCTCACTATACGAATGGAGGGAGAAGTTTGCGGCGTCGAACGCCAAGGGCGACGAGGCGACCGGGGAGATTAGGTGGCTGAAGAACGAACTGGCTCGCAGCACCTGCGCCCGCAGAAAACCGGTTGGTGTTCATGGGTGGGCCTCGTTCTGAAGAGGGTAATTTTGCCATCTACACATAGGCCTGAGGAAATGGCGTTTTGGTGCTGGACTTTTGAGATGGCTGGCAGCGAGTGAACGTCGTCTCGCTCGTACTTAAAGCATGGTGCTGTCTGCTTCCAACTCGCCGCGTTCCGGAACCATCCCGCGTGTTCTTTGTTTGGGGGCAACGGAACGCAGCACGCATTGCCGGTCCGTGGATCGCGGGTGATACGGCATGTGTGTCCTGCGTCGGTGTCAGCCATGAGGTGCAGCGCCATGGACAGGTTTTTCACTCAATTAGCGAGCCGCATAGCGTCTTTTTCCGGTTCGCCGACAGCTTTTGTCGCCGCGCTTGGCACAGTCATCGTCTGGGGAATAAGCGGGCCGCTGTTCGGGTTTTCTGAGGTCTGGCAACTGGTCATCAACACGGGCACGACCATTGTCACCTTTCTCATGATTTTCCTCGTGCAGAACTCGCAGAACCGGGATTCTGCGGCGATGGAAGCAAAACTAGACGAATTGCTGCGAGCTGTGGAGGAGGCGCGGGCGGATTTCATCGGGATCGAGCACCTCACGGAAGCAGAAATTGAGGACATCCGCGCTCGGCTGGAAAAGGAAAACGGCTCTGAAGGTGAAAAGCCGCCCCCGCATCATGCCATGGCGCGATTGCTTTCCCGGCGTTAGGTCGGGCGGTTTGCCAGATGGCGGCGGCGGTCATCGCCTGTCGCCGCCGTGACATCGTCACCGAAGACCAACACGCGGCAAAGCCCGCTGACAGAAGGAGTTACCATGTCTCTCAAGGCCCTTGCGTTGAATGCCACACTCAAATCCTCCACATCGGCAGAGCCGTCATCGACAGAAAGAGTTCTGGCCCTGATCCTTCAAGAGCTCGGCGATCACGATGTTCAAAGCGAAATGATTTGGCTCGCTGATCATGACATCAAGGCCGGGGTAACGTCAGACGAAGGCGAGGGGGATGCCTGGCCGGCTATCCGCGAGAAGATTCTTGCTGCCGATATTCTTTTGTTTGGGACACCGATATGGCTCGGACAGCCTTCGAGCGTGTGCAAAAGAGCGCTGGAGCGCATGGATGCATTTCTGGAGGAAACGGACGAGCAGGGACGTATGGTTTCCTACGGCAAGGTTGCCGCGGTGGCAGTCGTCGGGAATGAGGATGGGGCTCATCATGTTTCTGCGGAACTTTTCCAGGCTCTGAATGATGTTGGCTTCACGATCCCGGCAAATGCGGTTGCCTATTGGGTAGGGGAGGCGATGGGATCGGAGAATTTCGTCGATCTCGATGAGACGCCTGATGTCGTTAAAACCATGATCAGCATGCTTGTGCGCAACACGGTGCACTTGGCGGGGCTCCTGAAGAACAGCCAATATCCGGGCAGCGAGGACTGATATCCATTCTACCCGTTCGTATCGCAGGCTTTTCACCTCGAACGGATACGCGGGTCGTATGTTTTCGAGCCCTCCATGATCTGCCGCGATTTTGGAAACGAGATTCTCCTAGTCGATCATTATTTTTCGGAACTCTCCGCATGTCGGTTTGTTCGGGAGATGTCCATGCCGGCCCTGAAAGGGTTTCCCATCTCGGGGGAACTCCAGAGAGGGAGGCTGGAGAGCCATGATGCAAGCGGAGGAAAATCCCAATGAAGAAGACTGTTTTCGTTGCGTTGCTTCTGGGGAGCGGCGCGCTGTCGGCTTTCGCCCAGCAGACGCCGACCGCCAATCCCGGAGGCGATACGCCTGCTGTCGCCACGCCGGGCGCCAATAACCCCACGGCCCCGGTGGAGGGCGCCAATAGCTTCACCGAGGCGCAGGCCAGACAGAGGATTGAAGGTGCCGGTTACACCCAGGTCAAGAACCTGACGAAGGATGACAAGGGCGTGTGGATGGCATCGGGCATGAAGGGCGGAAAGACCGTCGCCATCGCGCTCGATTATCAGGGCAACGTCGTCGCCAAGTGAGGCGCGCAGGATTTTGGGAGAAGTGACATGAGAACCGTAACCGGACTTTTCGACGACTACGATGATGCAAGCGCTGCCGTTTCCGAACTGGAGAGAGCGGGCGTGCCGTCAAGCGATATCAGCGTCGTGGCCAGCAACGCCGACAGGCGACATGGAGAGGATTCCGATTCCAACGCTGCTGAGGGCGCCGGCGCGGGTGCTGGCATCGGTGCGCTTGTTGGCGGCGCTGGCGGTCTGCTGACGGGCCTTGGGTTGATGGCGATCCCGGGAGTGGGGCCGGTGGTTGCAGCCGGTTGGCTTGCCGCGACGGCAGTCGGAGCAGCCGGCGGCGCTGTTGCCGGCGGTGCTGCCGGCGGGCTGATCGGAGCCATGACCCGCTCGGGTGTTTCCGAAGAGGATGCCAATCTCTACGCGGAAGGGGTGCGCAGGGGCGGCACACTGGTAACCGCCCGTGTGGAAGACGATCTGGTGCCGGAGGCCGAGGCCGTGCTGAAGCGGCAAGGCTGGGTTGATCCTGCCGAACGCCGCGCCGCTTATCGCGAACAGGGCTGGACGCGTTTCGATGAGACGTCGAGACCCTACGCAGCGGAAGACATTGAACAGGAACGTAGCCGCTATCGCCGCTCGGCAATTTGACGAGAACATCCGTCCTCCAGGGGCCTGGTTCCGCCATGGTCCCTGGTCAACGCCTTGCAGGAGTTAACATGGCCAAAAAATCAGATTCCACTTCATCATCTGTTACCATCCACGACCAGAAGCTTGTTCGGGGAGAAGGAGGCGAGCTGCACCAGATTGCCGCTGGCGACGAGCCCGTGCTGACGACCGCGCAGGGCGGGCCGGTTGCGGATGACCAGAATTCCCTTCGCGTCGGTCCTCGCGGGCCGCTCCTCGTGGATGATTTTTATTTCCGCGAGAAGATTTTCCATTTCGATCACGAGCGAATTCCAGAACGCGTTGTTCATGCTCGCGGTTATGGCGCGCATGGCTATTTCGAGACCTATGACTTCCTTGCCGCCCACACCAAGGCCGACCTGTTTCAGAGGGCCGGTGAAAAGACCCCTGCCTTCGTGCGGTTCTCGACGGTGGCCGGTAACAAGGGCTCGGCCGATCTCGCGCGGGATGTGCGCGGCTTTGCCGTCAAGCTCTATACCAAGGAAGGAAATTGGGACCTCGTCGGCAACAACATTCCCGTCTTCTTCATTCAGGATGCCATCAAGTTTCCGGATCTCATTCATGCCGCCAAGCAGGAGCCTGACCGCGCCTTTCCGCAGGCGCAAACGGCGCATGACACCTTCTGGGATTTCATCAGCCTCACGCCCGAAAGCATGAACATGGTCATGTGGATCATGTCGGACAGGACTATTCCGCGTTCCTTCCGGTTTATGGAAGGGTTCGGCGTACACACCTTCCGCCTCATCAATGCGAAGGGAGAATCGAGCTTCGTGAAGTTTCACTGGAAGCCGAAACTTGGGTTGCAATCGGTGGCGTGGAACGAAGCGGTCAAGATCAACGGCGCCGATCCCGATTTCCATCGGCGTGATCTCTGGACTGCGATCCAGTCCGGCAATTTCCCGGAGTGGGAGTTGCAGGTGCAGCTTTTCGATCAGGACTTCGCCGACAGTTTCGATTTTGACGTCCTTGATCCCACCAAGATCATCCCCGAGGAGATATTGGCGCCCAAACCGGTCGGCCGGCTCGTCCTCGATCGTATGCCGGACAACTTTTTTGCCGAGACCGAACAGGTGGCGTTCATGACGCAGAACGTTCCGCCGGGTATCGATTTCAGCAATGATCCGCTGCTGCAGGGCAGGAATTTTTCCTATCTCGATACGCAGTTGAAGCGCCTCGGTGGGCCAAACTTCACACATCTGCCGATCAATGCGCCGAAGTGTCCTTTCGCGCATTTTCAGCAGGACGGCCATATGGCGGTGCGCAACCCGACCGGACGGGCCAATTATCAGCCGAATTCCTTCGGAGAGGGTCCAAGGGAATCGCCGATGCGTGGTTTTCAGCATTTCCCCGCTGAAGAGCAGGGACCAAAGGCGAGGCTTCGGCCGGAAAGTTTTGCCGATCATTACAGCCAGGCGCGCCAGTTCTATATTAGCCAAACGCCGCCTGAACAACGCCATATCGCATCGGCGCTCACCTTTGAACTCAGCAAGGTGGAAACACCGGTCATTCGTGAGAGGATGGTCGCGCATCTTCTCAATATCGATGAAACGCTGGCTGCGACGGTGGCGCAGAAGCTCGGCCTGCAAGCCATGCCGAAGCCCGCGGATGCCGCCATGCCGACCCGTCAGGATTTGGAGCCTTCGCCGGCGCTCAGTATCGTTCAGCGTGGGCCCAAACGTTTCGAGGGTCGCAAGCTCGGTATTCTCATCACCGACGGTGTGGATGCAAAACTGCTGAAGGGGCTGACCAAGGCGGTAACAGCCGAAAAAGCCGTCTTCGAGTTGATCGCGCCCAAGGTTGGCGGCGTGACGGCGTCAGACGGCACCTTCATCGAGGCACATCACATGATCGATGGCGGTCCTTCGGTGCTTTTCGATGCGGTGGCGCTGCTGACATCGGCGGCGGCCGTCGATGAACTGACCAAGGAAGCAACCGCGCGGGATTTCGTTGCCGACGCGTTCCAGCACTGCAAATTCATCGGTTACGACCAGTCGGCGCTGCCGCTGCTGGAGAAAGCGGGGATCGCCGATGCCATGGATGAGGGGGTGCTGCCTTTGCCAGGCGAGGAGGGACTGGCGGCCTTCGTGTCCGAACTCGGAAAATTGCGGGTGTGGGCGCGCGAGCCGTCGGTGAAACTCGGCAAGGCCTCCGTTCCCGTTAATGAGCAATGACGAACATCTGATTTCCCACTCACCAACCAAAGCAACAGGAGACTAAAAATGGCTGAGAAGACATTGGAAGACCTTTTCCTCGATACGGTGAAGGACATTTATTTTGCCGAGCGCCAGATTCTCAAGGCGCTTCCGAAGATGGCGCGCGCTGCGCAATCGCCGGACTTGAAGGCGGCATTCGAAAAACACAGGGACGAGACAGAGGTCCATGTGGAGCGTTTGCAGAATGTCTTTGAACTGCTCGGCAAGCCGGCGCGCGGCAAGACCTGTGAGGCGATCCAGGGCATCATCGCGGAAGGTGAGGAAATCATGGAGGAATTCAAGGGCTCGTCCGCGCTTGATGCAGGGCTCATTTCTTCTGCGCAGGCCGTGGAGCATTACGAGATCACCCGCTACGGCACATTGAAGACGTGGGCGGTTGAACTCGGCATGAAGGAAGCGGCCAAACTGTTCGAACAGACGCTGGGCGAAGAAAGCGCGACGGACACGGCGCTCTCGTCGCTTGCCCAGGCCAGCGCGAACGTGAAGGGCAAATCCAAGGCGGCGTAAGCGATCCGTCACCTGGAAGGTGCCGCTCAAACCCGCGGCACCTTCGATTTTGCAGTTGTCTCTTTCATGCGAGGCTGAACCATGAGGCTGTTTCGCGACAATGGATTGACGATTGTCCTTGTCCTGACTTCCGTATTAACGATCGGTGGTATGCTGGCGACCGGTTGGGAGGTTTACAACGAGGAGCTGGCGCAACATCACGCCGTGCCTCTCACGTTTTTATCTTATGCAAAGAGCGGTCATTTTCTCTCCGCTTTGTTCGAAAACTGGGAGAGCGAATTTCTCCAGATGTCGGCTTACGTGATGCTGACCGCGTTTCTTTTTCAAAGAGGCTCGTCGGAGTCCAAGGATCCTGACAAAACTGCCTCGCAGGATGAAGACCCTGCCCAAAAAGAAGATGACCCCAAGGCGCCCTTGCCGGTAAAACTTGGAGGATTTATCCGTGCCATTTATTCCTATTCCCTTGGTCTGGCGCTGTTCTTGCTTTTTATCGTCAGTTTTTTTCTGCATCTGAAATACAGTGCCGACACGGCGGCGTTGGAAGCCGCCATGCACGGCGAGCCCGAGACGACACTGTTTGCGCATCTGGGAAGTGTAGAATTCTGGTTTGAATCATTTCAGAACTGGCAATCGGAGTTTCTGTCGACTGCGGTGCTCGTGGTTCTTTCCATCTTCCTGCGCTTTCGCGGATCGCCGGAATCCAAGCCGGTCGCCGCTCCTCACAGCGAAACCGGCGGGTAGGGAGGAGGCATGATCAAATTTTTGGACGAGGGAGACTGGCGGCACCTGTGCGTCGACATGCAGCGCGTTTTCGCCGAGGATACGCCATGGCATGTCGAATGGATGGACCGCATCAGCGAAGAAGTGGAGGCCGTGGTTCAGGCGGATCCCGCCCGCTGCATCTTCACCTGTTTTATGCCGCCGAAAACCGTAAAAGAGGCTCCCGGTGCGTGGCGGGCCTATTACGAAAAATGGCCGATGATGACGCGGCAGGCCCTGCCTCCCGAGCTCATTGAGGTCATCCCCTCCCTATCGCGCTATATCCCACCCGCCCGTATCTTCCGCAAAAGCGTCTATTCGCCGTGGCAACATGGGGGTCTCGGCGAAATCCTGCGGAAAGAGCGTGTATCGACGGTTGTGATCACAGGCGGAGAAACGGATGTCTGCGTTCTCGCGACCGTTCTGGGTGCGATAGACCAGGGTTTCCATGTCGTCCTGGTAGAAGACGCGCTTTGCAGCGGAAGGGATGCAACGCACGACGCAGCGTTAAAGTTGCTCTCCGGCCGTTATTCGATGCAGTTGCAGGTCTGTGACACGGCGACATTCCTCGGTGCTCTTCCGTCGCAATCCGCTCGGCGGCTCATAAAATTCCCGTAGGCGAGCGTCACTTTTCTTCCGGGGCAGCCATTTTGCGGTGTTGTTTTGCCAGGATCTCGGATGGGGTCACGTTTGCAGCAGCCGACATCAGCTTGTTTTTCCAGCCGGACACGACGTCACCGTCGCCATTCATCATCGCTTCATAGCCGATTTGCGCGACGAAGCCGGGATCGTCCTTCTTTTGTTTGCCGACCGGCGTATCGAGCATATCTGCGCGCTCGAAAAATGCCGTTTCTGTTGCTCCGGGGATCAGGCAGGTAACGGTAACGCCGGTGCCATCCAGCTCTTCGCGAAGGGCGAATGAGAAGGAATTAATAAACGCTTTTGTCGCGTTATACACCGCCTGAAAGCTGCCGGGCATGAAACCGGCAATGGAGCCCGTGAACAGGATCCGGCCGCTGCCGCGCTGGCGCATGCCGTTACCTATCGCATGCACCAGCGCAACGGTGCCGCTGATATTGGTGGCTATCACCCGCTGGATCGCATCCATTTTCTGATCCAGAAAACCGTTGCCCAGTCCCTGTCCCGCGTTCGCAAACAGCAGATCGACTGGGCGCTCTTTCGTCGCTATGCGGGCGAGAAGTTTTTCCACGCCTGCCTGTGTCGAAAGGTCGGCTTGCACCGCCTCCACTTCCGTTCCCGCCGCCCGTAACTTCGTAGCGGCCGTTTCAATTTCCGCTTCGTCAGCCACGACGATGAGATTGTAACCGTCCTGCGCGGCGCATCTTGCCAGTTCGTACCCGATGCCTGACGATGCACCAGTAACCAAAGCAAGGCCCCTGATGGATTTTTTCGCAGGCATGGTTGTTCTCCTATGGCTTCAGGACGACCTTGATGCAGCCATCGTCGCGGTGGCTGAACGTTTTATAAAGATCAGGGCCTTCATCCAGGGTGGCGCGGTGGGTGATGACGAAGGAGGGGTCTATCTCTCCCTTCTCGATCCGCCCCAGAAGAGTCGGTAGATAGGCCTGCACAGGTGTCTGAGCCATTCGGAATGTCAGGCCGCGATTGATCGCGGAGCCCATCGGGATCTTGTCGAGAAAACCGCCATAGACGCCGACGATCGAGACTGTGCCGAAGTTACGGCAGCAATAAATAGCCTGCCGCAGCACATGTGGACGGTCCGTCCCCATGAATGTCGCCACCTTGATACGGTCGAGCCGGGAATCCCATCCGGCGGCCGGATCCGGTTCCGTCCCCACGGCGTCGATGCAGGCGTCGGCGCCGCGGCCATGGGTCAATTCCATGATCTGCTCGTAAATATCGTCATCCAGATAATTCAGTGTGAGCGCGCCTGCGGCGGCGGCAAGGGCGATCCGTTCGGGTACGGAATCGATGGCGATGACGCGTTCCGCACCCAAAAGGAAGGCGGAGCGGATGGCCATCTGGCCGACAGGACCGCAGCCCCAGATGGCAATCGTATCGCCGGGCTGGATATTACAGAAATCCGCCGCCATGTACCCGGTCGGAAAAATGTCTGACAGGAACAGGACCTGCTCGTCCGTCAGCCCGTCGGGAACCTTGATGGGCCCGACATCGGCATAGGGAACCCGCATATATTCGGCCTGGCCCCCGCTGAAACCGCCCAGAAGGTGCGTGTAGCCGAACAGCCCGGCGGGGGAGTTTCCCCACATCTCCCGAACCTTATGGGGGTTGGGGTTGCTGCGCTCGCAGCCGGAGTAAAACCCTCTTTTGCAGAAGAAACATTCTCCACAGGCAATGGTAAAGGGAACGACGACCCGGTCGCCGACCTTCAGGGTTTTGTTGTCCCTACCGACGTCGACAACTTCGCCCATGGTCTCGTGGCCCATGATGTCGCCGCCATGCATTTCGGGCATGATGCCGTTGTAGAGATGAAGATCAGAACCGCAGATTGCGCAGGCGGTCACCTTGATAATCGCGTCGCGGCCATGCTCGATTTGTGGGTCGGGGACACTCTCACAGCGAATGTCGTGCTTACCGTGCCAGGTCAGGGCCTTCATGGTCGGTGTTCCTTCCAGATGGTGGAGCGGCAGGTGCGCCGGGTCCACGCCTAACCGTGGGTCCTCATCAAAGTTCCAGACTTTTTTGGCGACCGCGGCGCACGATGCGCAGCAACGGAAGAATGGGAACAAGCCTGGCCAAGCGCAGTTAGGCCACCAATCTTCCCAGTAACGGAGGTCCAGCCGTGACCCAGAGAGTCGATCACGAAACCAGCAACAGCCTGAATATCAAGGCTGCGACCCCGAAGGTCATCAAGATCATTGTGGGCGAACGTACCGTGCTTGAGGGCGTTCTGAACACCGGCAGCGTGTTGACGGTGCAGACACGAGAGGGCGCCGAGCCACAATCCATCGAACTTCTGATCGAGGACCTGGCACGGTGAAAATTGCGATTTTCAATCGGGTTAACCCCTGAAATCACCCTCGTTGGTGTCTCGTTCGTCGTAGTTCAAATCCCAGTCTTTTTCGGGTTTTTTGACCCCAGGCGGCAGCTTGTTGGCGGTTGCATCGTCCGACCCTGTAATAACCCGTGGCTTCGCACTCGCGACGCCGTTGTTATCAGAGGTTTTTTTGCCGCGCGCAAATTGCGGTTCGCTGTCCTTATGGATCTGCTTCAGCTTGTCGTCCTTGTTCATGACATCCTCCTTGATACGCCCCTAACCATTTTCCGGCGACCCTGTTCCCTCACGCCTTCATTGCGCCGGAACATCCTTCCGGCGGGATGGTTAGAAAACTGCGGGGATAGCGGGTCCCTCATTCTGGAAACCACAAGCGGAGATGAAGCGATGAGCCTACCAGACGATGACGCCAAGCCAGAGCCCGGTACGGATGACGCCCGTTCCGGCAATAGCGATGAAAGCCGCAAGGACAGGGAACGGACGAGAGAAAACGCGGAACGTATGATTGAACAGCGGCATCGGAAACAATCACCCGGCAGTGCGGAAAAGGCCTGAAGCCAGGTTGTCGGGACGCGAGCGTTCACGCGGTCGGGGTGTTCTCAATGAGACCTTTGGATCGTCGCGGATTTCGCTACTGTACGTTGGCGTACAGCAACCAAGCGTCCGCCGAGACATTTGCCCATAGTGAAAGGATGGGAAAATGGCCAAGCACGATGTGAGTGGAGTTTCCGGAAACACATTAAATGATGCGCAGCTGGAGGTGTTGCGTATCGGTATTGCAGATCTGGCACCGGCCTTGACGGCTTTTGCCCGCCGCTTCGTCAGGAATGAAGAGGATGTCAACGATCTAGTTCAAGAGACGATGTTGCGAGGACTGCGGTCCCTGCACGGTTTTACGCCCGGCACGGCTTTGAAATCGTGGCTCTTCACGATTTTGCGCAACACGTTCTGTACCCGCTACAAGGTGTCTAAACGCGAATGTGTAGGCTTGCCGGTTGGTATCGAGCAAACGATGTCTACCCCTGCCAGCCAGGAATGGCGTGTGCAGCATCAGGAAGTCATGCGGGCGATACGGGATCTCGACAAGGATCAGAAAAAAGCTCTTCTGCTTGTCGCCGGAGGGACGAGTTACTCCGATGCCGCGGCCATTTGCGGCTGCCGGGTGGGCACTATCAAAAGCCGGGTGAACAGGGCAAGGGAATCGCTTCGGCGCAATCTTGACTAAAGTGTAATTTCTCATACTCGAGAGCGCCTTTCCGGCGGATCGCCGGAAATCATCTTTTCGTGAGTTGAACCGGCCGCGCAAGACATTGCCGCGGCCGTTTTGTGTCTTTGCGCCTGTCAGCGGTCACCGATCGCAAATTGCAGGGCATAATCGTCATAGCTCGTGCCCTCGATGCTGCCTTGCCGGAAAAAGGTTTCCCCCTGTACAGCCGGAAGACTGGTGAGATTTGGCGAAAGGTTGGCGCGCATTTCCAGCCGTCCCGCGCTGAAATACCAGTCGATCGCCAGACATTGGGTCTCGCAGTCAAGGGAAACTCCCCTCTCGAAATCCGAGCACAGGAGCGGCCAGATGTACCGGCGCCGTTTCTCAAGCAATGCCTTCATCCTTTCCCTTGCCAGCTTCCCCTCGGTCGTTTCCGCGTCATCCCACTTCAGGGTCGAGATTTGCATCGTGTGCAGATCATTCGGATCCAAAACCACCTCTGGCGCCTCGGGAGGTAATTCGCCCTGGAAGCTTTCCGCCTGTTTCAACCTATTCTTGATCTCCTGCTCCCGGTCGTTTTCAGGGTGGTCGGAAAAAAAGAAGAACGGGTTGGTCGAACCATGGTCGTCGCCCATGAACATCAGCGGCGTCTGCGGGGCGAGGAGGAGGATCGTCTCAAGCGTATCGAAAAGGGCAGGTTGTATCAGGGAGCGCAGCCGCTCCCCGCGCAGGCGGTTACCGGCCTGATCGTGGTTATGCAGAAAGTTTACGAACCGGTGGGGCGGGAGATGGCCGCTGGGTTCACCGCTTCCCGCAAAATTATGAGAAGGCCGCGGGTGGCCCTGATAGACAAAGCCGGTTGCGAGCGAGCGGCGAAGACCGTCATAGGGCTGGTTGGCGAAATCTGCGTAAAGGCCACCGTCCTCATGCGTGGTGGCAACATGGATCACGTGGTGAAAGTCGTCGTTCCATTCGGCATCGACACCGACGAGGCCGTCAGACGAAGGTGTCATGGGTGAGGCTGCATTTCGCGCGTCTTCCGTAACGATATGGACATGCCTGCTCGTTATCGCCCGCTTCACGTGCCCTGCCATCTCGATCAGAAAATCGACGTCTCCGTCGCCGCCGGCGAGATGGTCGGCAGCATCGATCCGCAGCCCGTCAAACCGATAGGTCTCTAGCCAGTAGAGCGCGTTCTGGAGAAAGAACGACCGCACCTCTGCGCGGTTGAAGTCCGGCGCGGGTCCCCACGGCGTCCCGCCCTGCTTGAAGAATGCGGGAGCAAACGCCTCAATTGCGTTCCCCGTGGTGCCGAAGTGGTTATAGACGACATCCAGCAGCACCATGATGCCGTGGGCGTGGGCCTTATCGATAAAGGCCTTGAGGTCTTCGGGCGCGCCATAATCTCGCTGGGGCGCGAACTGCAGAACGCCGTCATAACCCCAGCCGCGACTGCCCGAGAAGGTCGCAAGCGGCATGAGTTCGACAACCGTCACGCCGATGTCTGCGAGATATTCAAGCTTCTCCGCTGCGGCAGCAAATGTTCCCTCTTTTGTAAACGTTCCGACATGAAGCTCATAGACGACCGCTTCGTGCCACGGCCGGCCTTTCCAGTCGGGGTTTTTCCAGTGGAAGTCATGGTTTACGATAAGGGAGGGGCCGAGCGGGCCTTCCTCCTGCCGGTTGGAAGCGGGATCCGCAACCTTTGTCCCGTCCTCCAGTATGAAGCCGTAGCGATCGCCGGCGGAGGTGGGTTTTGTGGCGTTATGCCAGCCGTTCCCGGCCGTCTGCATGTCGAATTCCGCGTCGTTCAGCCACAGTTTCACCGTTGCCGAGGCGGGTGCCCATATGCTGAAATCCGTGTCGCCGGATTGATTGCGCTGCGCACCCCATTTGCGATAGTTCGCTGCATTCATCACCAGAGTCTCCTGTTTCCAGTGGCCTAACCTGTTGGTGATCCTGGGGTTCCCGCCTGTCGCCTGTCAGCTATTATCTTTGCAAAAGTCTCGGGTCTGATGTCGGCGACGGCATTCTTTTTGCGCGTGCTGTTGCCAACAAGGCTCTCGAAAAGCGCCATATATTGTGCGGCACTCTTGTCCCAGGAAAAATTAGCCTGCATGGCCTGCCCCTGAAGCCGTCGAAAAAGTTCGCGGTCATTATAGGCGTCAATAGCGCGGTCCAGCGCTGCGCGCAGATCGTCTGTATTCGCCGGCTCGAATTGAAAGCCTGTCGCCACGCCCGCCTCAATGGCCGCGTCATTCGCATCGATAATGGTTTCCGCCAGCCCGCCCGTGCGGCTGACGATGGGCAGCGCGCCATATCGCAGCGCGTAGAGCTGCGTCAGCCCGCATGGTTCGAACCGTGAAGGCTGGATGATGAAATCCGAGCCGGCCTGGATCATGTGCGCAAGCCGTTCGTCATAGCCGATATGGGCGCAGACCAGCTCCGGATAACGCTTTGCCAGCGCCTGCAAGCTGTCTTCCAGTGTCGTATCCCCCTCTCCGTGAATGATCAGCCTGCCTTTTCTTTCAATTATAAGCGGTACGACGTGGGGGAGGAGATCGATCCCCTTTTGCCAGGTCAGGCGACTGACCACGCCGAAGACGGGGCCTTGCGTAGGGGCAAGACCAAGGGCCTGGAGCAAGGCATATTTGTTGAGGCTCCGTCTCGTGGCCGTGGCAGCCGTGAAATTGGCAAGAATGTAAGGGTCCGTCGCCGGATTCCAGACGTCCTGATCGACGCCGTTGACGATGCCGCGCAGGTTCTCGCGCCGCTTAGCAAGCACGCCCTGCATTCCCATTCCCATTTCCGGTGTGAGGATTTCTCTCGCGTAAGTGGGGCTTACCGTCGTCACGGCCGATGCGGTCGTCAGGCCACCCTTCAAAAACGACATGTCGCCATAATATTCGAGGCAATCCACGGTGCAGAGGTGGGGCGGCAATCCGAGCACCCCCGCCCGCTCCAGTGGATATTGTCCCTGAAACGAGAGATTGTGAAGGGTAAGGACGGAGGGCACCTGCGGCGTTGCCTCGGCGAGGTAGACGCAGGTTAAGGCTGCGTGCCAGTCATGCGCGTGAACGAGATCGGGCTTCCAGCCGTCGATCGTACCGACTGCGATTTCCGCTGCAACCTTGGAAAGGACCGCAAAGCGCAGATCGTTGTCGGAAAAAGGCTCGCCTTTTGTGCCATAGGGATGGCCGTCCCTGTCGAACAGGTTCGCCGCCTCCAGAAGCAGCAGTTGTTGACCGTCGGAGACAACGGAATAAACCGATACCGGCTGCTCAAGAACAGTGGCACTCAGACATGGCTCCTTTCCGCGGATAAGTGGCGTGAGCCTGCGGTACAAAGGCAGCAATGTACGAACATCCGCCCCTTGTCTCGCCAGCGCCTCCGGCAGAGCACCTGCTGCATCGGCCAATCCGCCGGTTTTGACGAATGGAAACATTTCGGCCGTCACGGCAAGAATCCGCATTTGGCGCCTCCGGGAACCGCATTGATCTTAGATTGCGAGGAGCCCGGAAACAGGTTGGTGACCACCAAGCCGCCTGCCGGGAACAGGCCGGCATTACCTGTCCTGCTGGTGCCCTTGATGGGTCGTGTTAATCTTTATGTTTGCCTGCCGGCCCGTCTGGGTCGAAGCTTTCTGTTCCTGGACGGATGAGGCGTCTTCCGTGCTCAGGCGGCTGTTGTCACCGGGGCCCTGGTGGCTCCGGTTGTCTTCGGGAATGGGGAGTGTTTTCCGGGTCATGAGACAACCTCGTTCGGTATGAGTTCATTGGAGCAACCCGAACCATGCCTACGCAGGTTTGTTCCCGGTCCGCCGGCTGACTTTCATATTGTGAGCGTGTCGTTTCAAGGGTTGATCGACGGACGGAACAAGGCAACGTTCTACCCACCAGCATGGCGAGATGCAGGATTATCGGAAACCTCGGAGGTGAAAAACTAAGCTGAAATCGTGGCAGGCAGCCACCCGTCAGACCTGGAAGTCAGCCAACACGCAATTTGGTTCGGAAGTAGAGAGCGGCCAATTGCTGGAGTTTCGACGGATCGACAACGCCGCGATCATACATTTTCAGGACATAGCGGGCGACCTCTGCACGGCATAGAGCCGGGTCGCGTTCCGCAGACACTACATTTTCGTAGGCTGCCTTAACGATATTGATGTCTTCGTTTAGAAAAATTCCAGCACTCAGATATTCGTGATTGGTTTGCATTTCACCTCCTTGAAACGCGCTCGGCGTTTCATAGCGTGAGGGAAGATGCATTTATCTTATAGAGAAACGACCAAAGGTAAATGTCCGCAAGCGTACCAACGACAACTCGGAGCAGCCGTCCGGCCTACCGAACGCCCTCGCTCCCAACAGCAGTCAGGTCGTCAAGCACGGAATCAGAGCTGTATTTGCGCATAAAACGGGCGAGCATTCGATTGTTTTCCTGCTCGGGCACGCCGTAGAGATCGCCGGCATAGGTCTCAAGCATCTCGCGGTTCCTGATCGTAATTCGTCCCCTTTCGGAGCGAATGAACCCAAGGCTTTCCAGCACGTGGAGAGCGTCCGTCACGCTCGCGCGCCTGACTGCCAGCATGGTTGACAGGAATTCGTGGGTCAGTTGCAGTTGATTGCTTTCCACCCGGTCGTGGCACATCAGGAGCCAGCGGGCGAGACGCTCCGTCACGGACTGGGTGGCATTCGAAGATGCCGTGAATTGTATCTGTGTTCGTGAGACGTGCAGGGCGCAGACCAGAATGTCGAAGAATACCCGATGTTTTGAAACAAGCGCGTCAAACGACCTGATATCCATGAAAAGTCCTTCGCCCGGAGCCTGCATGACGATCTCGGTCAGGTTCGTTTCCGCGCCTGCTACAGCTCCCGCCGGCACGAACCCCTCTTTGCCGACAACTCCCGCCTCGGTCTTGCGCCCCGATTTGGTGACGACAACGACGGAAGCTATGCCGGATGACAGGAAGAAGACACCCTCGATGGCCCCGCCGGCGGGTATCAGTACGTCGCCCAGTGCGAGCTTGATAGGCCTGCACGCGTCTGTAACCTCAACCCTGACGTCATCGGGTAGATGAGAAAGCAGATTATTCGCTTCGCCATGGCTATCCGGTTGCTTCAGCATGACAGGTGCCTCCCTTTAATGTCTGATGCCTCCGCCTTGCGCCATCAAGGCGGAGACAATATTTTCAATGTCTTCCGAACGCCTGGAGAGGACAAAAGGTCCCGGTTCGCTATCGATGACCGCGTCGGGCACGAAAAAAAGATAGGGAATAGCTTCACCATCCAACTGCTCGGTGAGGCGTAGCAGGACATTTGGCTCGTAACGAACGTCGATAATCGCGGCGGTAAATTTCAGAGCGGCTTCACTCTCTATGAAACTGGCGGAATACGGTCCCTCAAGACCAATCTGCGCGTGAAACCAGGCCATTCTGATTTCCGGCGTCACGGTATCAGTCATGCCAATGATTGCGATGGTTAGACGTTGGACAGTCTGCATGCCTTACTCCTCGCATACGACCGCATGCGTGTGCCTTTCCGCCTACCATAACGACTGAGCAGGATGATTTCAGCCGCCCCATAGTCCGAATTTATCAAATAAGCGCGAGAGGGCTGGCGCGGCGTTGGGCATCGCGTCCCGATGACAAAAACCTCTTGCGACGGTTTTCCTCTCCGCCGTCCCGGTTCGGCGGAACAATTGCGGATGGGCGTTGTTGGGATGCCGCGCGCCCATGAGGAGGTATCGGATGCAGGCGAAAGACAATGACTCGGCTGATGCGCCACGGGAAAGCATCAGGCCTGAGCAGGATACGAACCGACCGATAAGCGAACGGCTCGATTCGAAGTTTTCACCCATCGGCGTCGATGACGGCGATTTTCGCGGCCGCAAACGTACCTGGAAAACCATGATGCTCTATGCGCTAGTGATATTTGCGCTGGCGGCCGCCATTGCGCTCTATTTGTTAATCGCGACGCATCCCGGTCGCGCCGCGTGAGCCGGCGTCGGCCCGTCATTTCGCCTAGCCTTTACCCGCCGCCAGATTGCGACCATCAGTCGACGGTGGAAAGCTGATTTCGGCGCTTCTGCGTCGCAGGGGAATATCCACCTGATGGGGTACTGCCACCATTACCTGAAGCGACCGGGACACCCGATTGGGGGCTGCGGTATCGGTCAGGGTCATATTGGTCGTGGGAGCGAAGCGTCTCACGTCTTCGGTCGGCAGCATATCGCTCTCCAGCAGCTTTGCTGCCGCGAGCGCCAGATGTCGGCTGGGATAAACGCCTCTCATGACATCAGAGATTATGACGGCCCATCCATTTTCATGCGCCATGATATGGTATTCGATGTTCTTTTTCATGGTGTTCAAGTCTCCCTGTCTGGTAGCCCCTAACCACGATTGGAAAAGCTTGTTCCCGATATTGAAGGCGGATGCGGCGGATTGGTTTCGCTAAGTCGTCCCGGCAAGAATTTCGCCTATTCGGCCATTCCCCGATGCGGCAAGGGACCCTCCTGCGAATTCGTACGGAAACGTACTCACTGTTTTCAGGCGATTTTCCGCTGTTAATATTAGCGCCGCATATTGTTGTTTTCGAGTGAGGGGCGAACCGGGCGAACCGCTATGCTTGGATCGGATTTTTTTGTTTGTAACCTGCTATTGAAAACCATGGGCATGGAAGGGCTGTCGCGGCTTGCGTCTCAAATGGAGCACGTCGATCTGCCGGCGGGATATCAGCTCGTTGCGGCTGGCGTGCCCGTTTCCCATCTCTGTTTCATCGAAACCGGTCTGGCATCCACCGTCGTTCATGACGATAGCGGTAAAAGCATAGAAACCGTGCTCGTCGGCCGGGAGGGAATCACCGGCTGGCCCGCTCTTCTGGGCGCTGAAACCACGCCGGATGAAACCGTCATGGGTGTCGGCGGTCGTGGCTTTCTGATCCCCGCCGTCGAACTGCGACAGGAGATGGAGAACGACGTGCGGCTGCGGGAGCTTTTGCTGGGCTATATCAATATCTGTCTGCTTCAGGTCGGCCAGCTTGTGCTGGCAAATGGGCAGTACAGTCTGCGTGAAAGGCTCGCGCGCTGGCTGTTGATGTGTCACGACCGGCTCGATACCGATGATCTGCCGATCACCCATGAGTTTCTCTCCACGGTTCTTGGGGTGCGGCGGCCGGGCATCACCAACGAACTGCATGTTCTCGAAGGCATTCATGCCATCCGTGCCAGCCGAGGAAACGTCCGGATCGTCAATCGAAGCATATTGGAAGGCGTTGCCGACACGACCTACGGCGTCCCGGAAAAAGAATATGAAAAACTGATAACTCGTATGCGGACGGACGTTGCGACGCCATCAGTCATGTCTGTCTAGTGCGTCGGCGAAGCGGACGACTTTCAATACTTCCTGCTGTTTACTACGGATGATGATGCATCCTTCCGAGATGTCGCGCCCTTGCAGGATTGCCTCGCTCATCAGGGCCCGGGCATCTTGGAGCGCCTCCTCGATCGCCCGGTCGAGCGACGGCAGATCGCTGCCTTCCGGATCATCGAGGATGTTTTTGCCGCTGATCACGGTGAAGAAAAATCTTGGCATCTTGGTTCCTCAGGAAAGACATGGTCGCCATAGGCGCACCGCGGCTTGTCCTCAGCCGAACTGTCGCAAATATTGCGCTTGTTTCTCAAGCCGGGCAGCAAGTTCGGAAATGCTCATATTGGTCGCGCATAAATGGATAGCGCATTCCAGGAATTGCAGTGACGAGCGCCTGAGAAAGTCCTGCTGCTGCTCATAAGCCATTCTGGAGATGCGATCGGATTTGCCGGATTTGTCCGTCATCGTCATGTTCCCTCGGATTGAATTTCTCTCGCGCCTAACCGGGGCAAAGCGAAATTGTTTCGAAAAAAGTTGCCCTGCTGTGTCGTTGTCTTTGCGGAACATCGTCGCCGCAAAGAGGTTGGGTGGGTTCGCAACCCAACCGGAGGCAATCATGACCAATAATTCTCCACGAGATGGCGCTCACGGCACCCCCGACCAATCACCCCGCTGGGAGGGGCCAAAGGAAACCCGCCGCAGATAACCTACAAGCGCTCAAAGAGCAGGGTTTGCGGAGGAGGTGGTGAGCGTGACAGTCACCATACCCATGACCCAGACCGAAAAATCGTAATTCGCCGGGAGAGAAACAATGAAAATGGCGAAAGAGAAAAAGAAATGGTCGCAGAAGGTGACCAAGGAAAGCGACGCGCTCGATCTTGAGAAAGACGTGTTCACAAAAAACGATGCCTCGGAGATTGCCAGATCGCTGAAAGCCTCGGCACAACAATCTGAGAGGCGCAAGACCAACCCTTTCAGGTCTGCGATGTCGATGCTGGTGTTTTATATTAACCGCGCCGGCCGGACTCTGCCGACCAACCGCAAAAAATACTGGAAGATGCTAAGGGGGAGCTTCGCAAGGAATTCGGCAAGCGGCGGTAGGACCGATCTTGCGCATTGCTCGTCATCGTTGCTCGTTCTGCCCGGTTGAGCAAAAATGCTTGTCACGACTAGCACCAAGCCGGAAACTCCAGTCTTCCAAAACCCGAAGTCTCAAATCATTCGACGGGGGACAAAGGGCATCGTCGGCTTCGGAGACTGACGGTTACGACCCATATCGGATCGTGAAGCGTCGATCGGGACTCAGCTCGAAATCGTGAAGCTTTGGATATTCATCCCCATCGCGCCGTGCCGACAGCGATTACAGGGCCTGTTGCCTGGCCAGTCGGCGAGCCGCCGAAAGGTTCGACGCTGATCGCGAAGGTGGTGCCTTCGGTGATGCTGTTGCGCATGTCAGCGGGGATTATAAGATCGCCATTCGTGCCGGGCTGGAAGACGCCGAGCGAGCGGGTCTTGCCGCCATCCATCACCAGCCACAGTTCCAGCGACTTTTCGTCGGTCTTGCCGGTTGCAACAGGCACAATGTGCATCCGTCCGGATTCCGCATCGTAGGAGGCGAGGAGATTAACCTGGCTGTCGGTCGTTGCAAGTTCGGCTACCAGCGGGGTGGCGCCCTGCCACTTTTCTGGGAAGGCGGCGTAAACGACGGCGGCAACGGCGGTAGCGCTGGTGGCAACCGAGATCCAGCGCCAGAAGGACGCGGAATTCCAGAGGCTGCCATTGGTATTGACGGTCCTGCTACCGAACAGGCGTTCTTCGATACGTGCAAGAACAGTGGCGCTCGGTGCCTGCTCCTGGTAGTCGGCATTGAAGTCGGAAAATTCCGCCTCCCAACGCTGCACCAGCTGTGCGAAAGCCTGGTCGTTCTGTATGCGTCGTTCCAGTTCACGGCGCTTTTCTAGCGGCACGACGCCCAGAACATATTCACCGGCGAGGATGTCGTCGCGCGAATGCTTGCCGCCGCTCTGTTCGCCTGTCGTCATCGCTGCATGCACTCTCTGAGTTTGAGAAGACTGCGCCGTAGCCAGGTTCTGACCGTGTTAAGCGGCACGTGCAATTCTTCGGCGAGTTCGAGATAACTCAAGCCCTCGACATAAGCCCGGCGCACCGCCTGCGCGTGCACGGTCTCAAGTTCGCGCATGCAGTCTTCGATCCTGCGGCCTTCATCGGCGAGAACGATCTGCTGCTCAGGATCGCGGGTGCTCTCGTCGGCAAGATCGTAGGCTTCCTCGATGTCGTCGGTAATGGGCTTGCGGGCGCGGATCGTGTCTATTGCATGGTTTCGGGCAATGGCGGCAAGCCATGTGGCGGGTTTGCCGGCGCTGGCGGCAAATGTTCGGGCCCGCTGCCAGACCTTGATATAGATTTCCTGCAGCGCCTCCTCGGCTTCCGTTCTGTCACGCAGGATTTTCAGGCAGATCGCGAAAAGCTTCGGACTGGTTGCCTGATAAAGCGAGACGAATGCCGAACGATCACCCATACCGACACGGTTGATTAGGCTTGCGATCTCTGTGGCCTGCATTCGAACCTTCCTTGCTGCGCTTCCTTTATAAAGTCGTCTTTCATGCGAAGACAAGGGTGGCAGAAGAGGAAGTTCGTGATGCGGGGGCCATAGGAAGATCGCGCTGACGCCGCGGCCAAGAGGAAGTGTCGTCATGATACGCCCGCCGAATTTTCCAGCGGGCCGAGGAGGCGCACCGTGACGAGATAACCGATGATGGCCGCCGCTGCGGAAACGAAGGTACCCCAAAGAAGATCGGCAATTGTGAGGGTGGTGGACCAGGTCTTCAAGGTGGCCTGATTGGTCAGGTCATAGGTGGCATAGGCCATGAAGCCGACAACCGCGCCGTAAAGCAGCGCCGTCGTCCATTCACCTGATAGAAGGGCCGGGCGTACGGCGAGAAAGGTGAGGCCGCCAGCGTAGATGAGATAAAACACGACCGCTGGCGCGAGTCGGAAATTGTCAGCCAGAAGATCGCCGATGGCCGGGCGGTAAAGACGCGATGCCATGGTGCTCAGCCAGATGAAATCGATCACCAGAAACGCGACGAGCGTGAAGAAATAGGCGGCGAAATAGGTCTTCATCGTTGTTTTCCTTTGCCAGGCACCTAGAGGGCGGCCAGTACGATTTATCGTCGATAATCAAACAAATGGCTGGAGGGGTTGCGTTCTACGCTAGTTGATCCGCGTCCAGCTTATTCCCTTGCATAGCAGGCCGGCGATGATGCAGCCCTTGGTGGTCATGCTGTTGCCGTCAACGGTGACCGTGATCTTGTAGGACTTATCCCTTTGCGGATCGAAGGCGGTTCCAGAATAGCTACCTGCCTCGCTTTGCTTGATATCCATAATCAGGCGATCGCCGGTCTTTTCCTTGGGTGTACCGGGTTTGATCCAGGTGTTGGTGGCGCATATCTTCCCACCGCAGGGCGCAATCACCACTTTCGCATTGCCGTCGCCGCGTGCCCAGTTGCCGTCGATTTCCGCTGCTGTGGCGCTGAGGCCAACCAGCATTGGAGACAGGGCGGATAAAATTGCCAATGCACTGACTTTCATCGTCTTTCTCCGTTTGTTGGCCCCGCCTTACCTGTGTTCGACCGTGTACAGGCCGACATTGATCGCTCCCTCTGCAAAACCTGCTTCGCAATAGCAGAGGTAATAGTCCCAGAGCCGCCGGAAGCGGTCATCGAAACCGAGCAGAGAGATGGTCTGCCACTTTGCATGAAAACGCTGGCGCCATTCCGCGAGCGTGAGCGCATAGGACCGGCCGAAAAGTTCCACCTCGGTTAGTTTCAGCCCCGCCTGACCAACCGCTTTTTCGAGAGCGGAGTCTGAAGGCAGAAAGCCGCCGGGAAAGACATATTTCTGAATGAAGTCGGCCTTGCGCCTGTATGTGGCGAAGCGGTTCTCCTCGATGGAGATGATTTGAAGCACCGCGCGACCGCCGGGCTTCAGGCAACGCTTCAGCGTTTCGAAGTAGCTCGGCCAATAGGCTTCGCCCACAGCTTCGAACATTTCTACGGAAACGATGCTGTCGAATTTCTCTTTGACGTCGCGATAATCCTGCAGACGAAGATCGATGCGGTCGGCTGCCCCTTCCTTTTCCGCAGCATTTTTAGCCCAGCGCAGCTGTGACGGAGACAGGGTGATGCCGGTGACATTGGCATTTTCACGGGTGGCGAGGTGGATGGCGAGCGCTCCCCAACCGCAGCCGATCTCCAGCACGTTCCTGTTCTCACCCAGTCGGAGCTTTTCGGTAATGCGCTCGAGTTTCTTCAGCTGTGCCGCCTCGAGGGTCGGTGTCGTCTCATCGAAAATCGCCGAGGAATAAAGCATGGAGGGATCAAGCCATTGCCGATAAAACTCGTTGCCGAGATCGTAATGGGCTTCGATGTTGCGGCGGCTGCCGCGTCTGGTATTGGCATTCAGCCTATGTGTAAGCCGGTTGATGAGGCGCATCGGCAGGCTGCCCTGCATCGACCTTTCAAATGCCTCGCTATTTTGTGCGGCGAAACGAATGAGCGCCGTCAGGTCAGGCGTCGACCAGTCATTCTCGATAAAGCCTTCCGCGAAGCCTATGTCGCCATTGACGATCAGCCGGCGGATTGCGCGCCAGTTGTGCAGCACGAGTGCGGCTTCGACGCCTTCCGATTTGCCTGATTTTTCTATGGTTCTGCCGCCGGGAAGGGTTATCCGCAGCCGGCCCCTGTCGATGTTGTTCAGCAGGCGATTGATGAGCCATGTGCCTATGCCCATGCGGCCATTGAGCGGAGCATTCTGCGCCGGTAGTTCCGAGAGATTTTCAAACGGGGTCATGAATTCTGGCCTCGATTTGCGACGATGAAGGGGAAACGAAGGAGACGGGCTCGATGGGCGGCAGCGGACGTTTTCTCAGCCGCACGCCCTTCAGCCAGATTTTCAGGGCTTCCCAGTGAATGCCGAGAATGACTTTCAGCGTGAGGAAGGGGATGGTGACGAAGGCTTTCAGGAGCGCGCCGTCGGTCAGCTCGACCCGTTTGGCAAGATGCCGGGCCGTGAGGACGGCGCCGTGATTGTCGAAAGTTTCAATGACGATCTTCAGCCTGTCACCGGGCGGGACAACGCGGAAAACATATTTGAGGTCCATATCCATGAAGGGCGAGACGTAAAAGGCCTTGCCGCAGCGCTGGACGATCTCTGCCCCCGTGCCAGCCTCCACCGGGATCAGATAAGCGTGTCGTTCGCCAAAGGTGTTGTCGACCTCCCAGAGAATGGCTTTAAGCGACATGTCGCGCCCATGGCAGAAGAACACGCTGAGCGGGTTGAAAGCCCAGCCAAGCAGGCGCGGCATGGTGAGTAGGCGGATAGGGCCGCCATCGACGGCAATGCCTGCCGTCTTCATTGCCGTCTCAATCTGCTGGCGCAGCCCAATGGTGCTGCCGTCGCCGCGGTCTTTATGATGAAATGAAAACAGGTTGAACCGGTCTACGGAGAAAAACCGTAATTTCCGGTCGAGCGTCTCCAGCTCATCGAGATCGAGGAGCAGCGAATAAATCCGGTAGGCGAGCTTATGGGTTTTAGGCTTGAAACGCGCATGCGTTACATGGCCGGGAAAAAGCGCTGAGGCGAGGGGAGGCGTCATGCCATCGCCTCCATGATTTCCGTGTCGGTTGCAATCGTCGCCAAATCCAGGCGAATGATCCGGCCGTTGTCGTCGGCAACTTTCCATGGACGGGAGACACCGCCAAGATCTTCGGCGACGGCAAGGCCAGCCTGAAGACCGTCTTCATGAAAACCGGATCCGAAATAAGCGCCGCAGAACCAGGTGTTTCTCAGACCCTGCAAGGCCCATAGCTCCTGACGCGCCTGTTCGGTGCCAGCATCAAAAACCGGATGGTGATAGGTTTCCTCGGCGATGATTTTTCCTTGATCCGGTTCCCGCACCGGGTTCAGCGTTACGAAAATGTCCGGGGCTTCACCCAGCGGCTGAAGCCTGTTCATCCAGTAGGTAATGCTAGGCTGGCTCGTTTTAATGCGCGTGTCGGCCACATAGTTCCAGCTTGACCAGGCAGCGCGGCGGCGCGGCATGAAACTGCTGTCGGTGTGAAGCACGGCACGGTTTTGGGTGTAGGAAAAAGCGCCAAGAATGCGCCGTTCGGCGCGTGTTGCATCCGCGAGCATGTCGAGCGCCTGATCCGCATGGGTTGCGATCACCACGTCATCGAAGCGCACGGCTTTGCCGTCCGCAGTGGTGATTTCGACGCCGCCCGGCAGGCGGTGGATGCGCTTCACCGGCGTTGAGAGGAAAATTCGATCGGCAAACGGCGCGGTGATGCGTTTCACATATTCGCGCGAACCACCGACGACTGTGCGCCAGACCGGCCGATTGCGCAGCAACAGCAGGCCGTGATTGCGGCAGAATTTGATGAAATGCGCCGCCGGATAATGGCCGACCTCCATGGCCGGCGTCGACCAGATGGCCGCAGCCATGGGATAAAGATGATCGTCGCGGAACGCTGAACCATACCGGTTGCGGGAGAGATATTCGTCAAGAGACAGATCGCCCATCAAATGCAGATCGCGTGGGGCGTTGCGGTAAAAGCGCAGAAGGTCCGCAAGCATCGCCCAGAAACGTGGCCTGAGGATGTTGGACTTCTGGGCCAGGAGGCCAAGGCCGGTTCCGCCGGAATATTCGAAACCGCCATTATCCAGAGAAACGGCGAAAGACATGTTCGACGCCGCTGTCGCCACGCCCAATTTCTGGAAAAGCGCGGTGAGATTGGGATAAGTCTGCTCGTTATAAACAATGAATCCGGTATCGACGTGGACTTGTCCATGGTCCGTGCTGAACGCCACCGTATTGGTGTGGCCGCCGATGCGGTCAGCCGCTTCGAAAACAGTTACATCGTGCCGTTGCGACAAAAGCCAGGCCGCCGACAAACCGGAAATTCCCGTTCCGACCACGGCGATGCGGCGCCGGCTTTGTTCTCTTTTCGCTTCGGTATCGAACATTTTTCCTCGCTATCGCACTGTCAATCCAGTCTTGGGGACCGCGACATGTACGAGGAGGCAGCCCGATCAGTTTCACCGGCGCATCGATTTTTTGAAATTTTGTCCGGCGCATGAAACTCTTTTGCCGGTCCGCTCGTATTCGCCATCACGAGACCCGACCTCAAACTGTTCAAAATGGCGAGCGAAGTGGTGATGTTTTCTGTAGTCCTGGCGCTTGCCATTCTCATCTCGCTTCTGATGGCGGGCGCTTGGGCGTTGCAGAGAGCAACCGGTTCAAGCGGCTGGATCGACACGGTCTGGGCGGCGACTGTCGGGCTTGGCGGAATTTTCGCTGTTGTTTTCGCCGGTGGAGATGGCTGGCGGCGCGGTGCTACACTTTTCCTGGTCGTTGTCTGGTCCCTGCGGCTTGCCTGCCATATCGGTATGCGCACGCGAGGAGGCGGGGAGGATCCCCGCTATGCAAAGCTTATGGAGCAATGGGGTAGCGCTGCCGCCCTGCGGCTATTCATCTTCCTGCAGATACAGGCAATCGCCGCGTTCGTGCTCGTTCTTGCGGTTTATCTTGCGGCAAGCAATACGCATGTGTTTCCGCGTATGGTTGACCTTTTCGCCATGGTGGTTGGCCTTGGCGCGCTTGCAGGCGAAGCGCTCTCCGACGCCCAGCTCTCGAAATTCAGAAAGACCGCAGCGGCAAAAAACAGTGTCTGCGAAACCGGCCTGTGGCGTTATTCCCGTCACCCCAACTATTTTTTCGAATGGCTTTTCTGGTGCAGTTTTCCGCTGTTGGCCATTCAGGGGCCGGCCTTGTCATGGGTATCGCTCGCCGCGCCGGCGATGATGTACTGGCTGCTTGTCCACGTCTCCGGGATTCCGCCGCTTGAAGACCATATGCTGCAATCGCGCGGGGAAAAATTCCGCGCCCTTCAACAACGCGTCAACGCCTTTTTTCCGGGGCCGCGCAAGAACGAGGACAGGCCATGAACATGCTTGCATTCGCCATCAATGCCGCCGAGCGCGCGCCGCTCAGCGACAGCGTGACGCTCGCCGGAATAGATATGCTCTGCGCACGGACGAAACGGCGGCTTGCCGTTACGCCAGCGGATGCGGAAGAGGCTTTCGCGGCGGATATGGTGAATTTTCCCGTCGCCAGCCATACCGACGATGCGAACAAGCAGCATTACGAAGTGCCAGCCGCATTTTTCGCGCTCGTTCTGGGAGAGCAGCGCAAATATTCCTGCTGCTATTATGACGATGCCACGACGACGCTGGATGAGGCTGAAAATGTTGCTTTGGCCGAGACCTCCAACCATGCCGGCCTTGAAGACGGCATGGATATCCTGGAACTCGGCTGCGGATGGGGTTCGTTATCCCTCTATATGGCCGACCGCTTCCCGAATGCCCGCATCACATCAGTCTCGAACTCCGCGTCGCAGCGCGAATATATAATCGGTCGTGCCCGAGAACGGGGGCTTTCAAACCTTTCCGTCGTGACGGCCGATATGAATGATTTCACGACGGAAGATCGGTTCGACCGTGTCGTATCGGTGGAAATGTTCGAACATATGTCGAATTGGCGCGCGTTGTTCGAGCGTGTTCACTCCTGGCTGAAGCCGGACGGCAGGTTTTTCCTGCATGTGTTCAACCACCGCGACCGATCCTATCGTTTCGACCACAACAATCCTGCCGACTGGATCGCCCGGCACTTCTTCACCGGCGGCATCATGCCGGCCTTCGACCTTCCGCATCGCTTCAATGAGTTTTTCACCGTCGAGCAGGAGTGGCGCTGGTCAGGCTCGCACTATCGTCGAACAGCGCTCGACTGGCTCGAAAATTTCGACAAAAAAATTGACCGCATCCGACCCATTCTGCAGCAAACCTATGGCGCCGATGCTCGGCTGTGGGAAAGGCGATGGCGATTGTTCTTCCTGGCAACCGCGGGGCTTTTCGGGCATGAGGGCGGTGATGTGTGGGGTGTAGGGCACTATATTTTAAAGAGGGTTTAGGCTCAGGACTCACCGATTACAGCCGGCAGATGCCGGTCGCGGCTCTTGTCGTATTTGGCGTCCTCGTTTCTGGAGTCCCGACCCGGAACGCAGGGAGAGATCCTCTTCGCCTGTAAAGTGTTACGAAACCAGTCGGCATCATAACCACGGTCAGCTTCGGCGCATCGCACCACCTGAGGCCGTTGCGATTCACGACGATGACGACTTCCGTCTTAGATGTCCTTTGCCAGACGCAGCGCATCGTAGATCGCGGCATGGGTGTTGCGTGCGGCGACGGCGTCGCCAATGCGGAAGAGCCTGTATGTACCGGCCGCATTGCGCTCCACTGTCTGGGTCGTACCTGCCAGCAGGGCATCATAGGAGGTTTCGCCGAGGTTTTTCGAACCGGGTTTGAGCTCGAAATAGAGCTCGTCCAGTGGCACCGTGCCGTGATTGACGACGATCTGATCCACGGTCCTCGATTTAGCAACGCCGCCATAATCGCTGCCGACATGGGCAATGAGCTGGTTGCCGTTTCTTTCCGCCGCTTCCAGCCGGTAGGTGACGGTGAAGGTGACATCGAGTTTCTGCAGCGCACGCATGTAAGGGACGAGGTTCATGGCCATGACCTCTGGCGCAAAAGCGCGGTCCGGCGTCATGATCTCGACCTTCGCGCCCGCCTTTGCCAGACATTCGGCGGCCTGTAGGCCGGCATGATCGCCGGCATCGTCGAAGACCAGCACGTTCGTGCCCGGTTTGACGTCACCGGAGATGATATCCCAGGCAGAAACGACGAGGTCGTTGCCCTTTGCAAGCACGTCGGTATGCGGTAGTCCGCCGGTGGCGATGATGACCACGTCGGGGTTTTCGGAAAGGACCGTGTCGGCTTCCGCCCAGCTGTTGAAATGGAAGGTGACGCCGAGCCTTTCGCACTGGCTCACGCGCCAGTCGATGATGCTGATCATTTCGCGGCGGCGCTCGCTTTGCGCTGTCAGGCGTATCTGGCCGCCGGCATCGTTCGCGGCCTCGAAGACGACAACGTCGTGGCCGCGTTCGGCGCACACACGCGCCGCCTCAAGCCCGGCCGGACCGGCGCCGACGATGACCACCTTCCGGCGCTGCGCCGCTCTGGTGATCTCATGCGGCATGGTTTCTTCACGGCCGGTTGCCGCATTGTGGATGCAGAAGGCGAGACCGCCCTGATAGATACGGTCGAGACAATAATTGGCGCCGACACAGGGGCGAATATCGTCCTCGCGTTTCTCCATGATCTTGCGCACAATATGCGGATCCGTCATGTGCGCGCGCGTCATGCCGACCATGTCGACCTTGCCGGAGGCGATCGCATGGCGGGCGGTCGCGACGTCCTGTATCTTGGCGGCATGGAAGGTGGGGAAGCAGGTCGCTGAACGGATTTCACCGGCGAAATCCAGATGCGGCGCATTGGCCATGCCCTGAATGGGAATGACGTCGGTCAGGCCGGGATCGGTGTCGATATGACCCCTGATGACATTGAGATAGTCGATCAGCCCGCTATCCTTCAGCCGTCTGGAGATTTCGAGGCCCTCTGCCTTGCCGGTGCCACCCTCGAGACATTCGTCGGCGGTATAACGGACCCCGAGAATGAAATCGTCACCCACGCGTTTTCGCATCGCCTTAAAGACATCGAGACAGAAGCGCATGCGGTTATCCAGCGAGCCGCCATAAGGTCCATCAAGCTCGTTGGTCAGCGGGGATATGAACTGGTCGATGAGGTGGCCGTAGGCTTCAAGCTCAACGCCATCCATGCCACCGGCCTTCATGCGTTCGGCGGCATCGGCGAAGTCTTTGATGACGCGCTCAATATCCCAGTCCTCTATCTTCTTCGGAAAGGCTCGGTGCGCCGCTTCCCGCTGATGGGAGGGGGCGAGCACTGGCAGCCAATCGCCCTTGTCCCAGCGGGTGCGACGGCCGAGATGGGTCAGCTGGATCATGATCGCCGCACCCTGCTCATGCACGGCATCAGTCATTTCCCTGATCCACGGAACGATTTCATCCTTGTAGGCAAGGAGATTGTTGAAGACCGGCGGGCTGTCTTTGGAAACGGCGGCGGAGCCCGCCGTCATCGTCAGGGCGACGCCGCCTTTTGCTCGCTCCACCGTGTAGGCACGGTAGCGCCCCTTCGGCATGCCATCTTCCGGATAGGCTGGCTCATGCGAGGTGACGATGATGCGATTTCTTAAAGTGAGGTGTTTCAGCTGGTAGGGCTGAAGAAGAGGATCATTCGACATGCGCCATGCTCCGGAGATGTTTCGTGACAGGAGGCTAAGCGGGAATGTACATATGTGTCAATTAAGAAAACATAGGTGTTTGTTACTTCGACATAGATGAACATTCGTGTTGTCGCGCATAGGCCGATTTGATAGGAAATCATCATGGAAGCGACATTAAACGAGACAGGCTGGCGCGGTTCGTATGAGGGGTGGCTCGAGGCCGCCTATCAGGCCCTGCTGGAATCGGGTGTGGATTCCGTCAAGATCCTGCCTCTGGCAAAAAAGCTCAACCTGTCGCGCACCAGCTTTTACTGGTTCTTCAAGGACAGGGAGGAGCTGCTGGCTGCGCTCGTCTCTCGCTGGCGTGAAAAGAATACGGGCAGCATCGTCCGGCAATCAGAGGCCTATGCCGAAACTCTTGCCGAAGCCATGCTGAATATTTTCGATTGCTGGCTGGATTCCTCGCTTTTCGACAGCCGGTTCGAATTTGCGGTTCGAAGCTGGGCTCTGCAGTCGAGCGAGATTCTTGCGGAGGTTGGCAAGGCCGACGAGATGAGGATGGCCGCACTTTCACGCATGTTCAGGCGTTTCGGCCATGGTGAAACCATGGCGGATGTGCGTGCCCGCACCACCTATCTCGTGCAGATCGGCTATATTTCCATGCAATCCGCGGAAGATGTGGCGGTGCGGATGCAGAGGATTCCCGACTATATCGCCATCTATACCGGCGAAGTGGCGCAGCAGCGCGAACTCGACCGGTTTTATGCGAGACATGGGTATAGGCCGGGTTCGTAGGCCCAGGGTCTGGTTGCCTGACGCGTCTGTTGCGGTGGCATGTGCAGAATGACTCGCCGGCCGGCTGGCTTCCTGCAATGTTGCTGCAACATTCACCCACCAGTGGTGTGGACGGCAAGGATTCATCTTGGGGAACGTCATTGCGAATCTTGCTTCTTGAGGATGAACCCGAAATGGCACGCGCGCTTCTTGAGGCGTTGCGCCGGCGCGATGTGCTTGCCGATCACGTGAGCACCATCAGCGATGCCGATGCTCTCGCGCGTGACGGCTCTTACGATGTTCTGGTTCTGGATCGCCGTCTTCCCGATGGCGAAGGGTTGAACTTGGTGGCTTCGCTTCGTCGCAGCAAACACTCCGTCCCGATCCTTGTTCTGACGGCGCTCGGAAGTGTCGATCACCGTGTTGATGGGCTGGATGCGGGGGCGGATGACTATCTTGCCAAGCCTTTTGCGATCGAGGAACTGCTCGCCCGCCTCAGGGCTCTTCACAGACGTGGTCCTTCTCTTTCGGACAAATATGCGCATTTCGGAAATTTGCGCATTGATCCGCGCAGCAATGAAGTCAGCGTTGCCGGTGCCATCATCGAGTTGCGGCGTCGGGAATATCTTGTTCTCGAAGCGCTGATGCGGCGTCCGAACCGCATCGTGACGCGGTCGAACCTGATTGAGGCCGTTTATACGCTTGATGACGAGATCGAGTCCAATGCTCTCGATGCGCATATTTCCCGCATCCGCAAGAAGCTGGCGCAGGCGGAAGCGACGGTGGAGATAAGAGCCGTGCGCAATATCGGTTACCTCGTCCGGTTGAAGACATGAAGAAGCCACACGGTCGATCCCTGCGATGGGGGCTGATGAAGCGTCTTTTCGCGTTGCAGGCCTTCCTGCTTGTCCTGTTCGTCATCTTTCTCATCGGCTGGATATGGATCATCGATCCGCGGCTCGAAGGCGCCAATGAAGAGGCAGCCCGCATTGTTGCGGAAAGCGTGACAAAGGAAGGACAAGGCAGGCCGCAACTATCGGCGACGCCGGAACTGGCGGAGCTGAAACGGCGTTATCCGAATCTGTGGTTTGTGGTGCGGGACGTCAATGACATCGTGTTGCAATATGGCGTTGTCCCGGCGCCTCTGCTGTCAGCAGCGTTTCCCTGGGGTTTCGACCGCGCGCGTCTGGAGGCGGCCGGAACAGTGCGCGCCACCGTGGAAAACCACGATACACCCGCGGGGCGGCTTCAGGTCATAGCCGGCACGGAGGAAGGAATCCCCAGTGACGGCCTGAGTATCTGGATCAATGTCCAACTTGATCTGGAAAAAAATGCCGAGGGCGCCATTCGCTGGCTGACCGTTCTGCCGGCCCTGGGCTTCATCATCCTGATCGCCGTGGTGCCGATGCTGATCCTGACTGGCATTGCGACACTGCTTGTGACCCCACGGGCGGTCGGGCGGTCTTTAAGCGGGCTGATGGAAACCGTGAAGCAGGCGCAGTCCATCGATTTCGAAAACCGTTCCGAGCGTATCGACCGTTCGAAAGTACCCGTTGAAATCATCCCGCTGGTGGATGCCTTCAACGTGGCGCTTTCGAGACTCGATGACGGGTATAATCGCCGAAACCGCTTTCTTGCCGACGCCGCGCATGAGTTGAGGACGCCGATTGCAATCGTGCGGACCAGAGCCGATCTTCTGCCCGATGATGCGCTGAGCCGGCAGATACGGGCGGATATCGATCGTCTCACCCGCGTTGCGCATCAGCTGCTGGAAATGCAGGCGGTGGGTGCGCTGGAACTGCCGGCGGAGCCGCGCGATCTCAATCAACTTGTCGAGCGTATAGCGACCGACCTTGCACCGATTGCGATGGATGCCGGTTACGAATTCGATTTTGAGCCAAGTGCAAGTGCCGCCATCTTTACCGTGCAGGCGTCGATCATCGAGATGGCGGTCGTCAACCTCGTTCGTAATGCGATCGATCATGCCGGCGGCAGGGGTGCAATCACGATCCGGATCGACGCGATGGGCGCCATCGAGGTCTGTGATGAAGGGCCGGGCATACCCGTTGCGGAGCGCGCGCAGGTATTTGAGCCGTTTCATCGCATCAATACGAATTCGCCGGGAGCAGGCCTTGGGTTAAATCTGGCCCAGAAGGCCGCCGAGCTTCATCATGGCCGCGTTCTGTTCGTTGATCTCAATCCCGGCTTCTGCGTGCGGCTGGAAATCCGTTCCGTCGTCTCGAAAGGCGTGGCTGCTGGAAATCCTTAAAATTCAGTTAAAGAAATTGGTCTAACTATATTAAATAAATCAATTATTTTTAATAAAACTAGTCGCGTGCAATGCAGGCGTAATTCTCGCGGGGAGAATGCCCGTATCTGCTGAGCTCATCCGGATGTCATGCCGATCGGGCGCAGGAGACGAACGGGAACCGGTTTCCGGTTCTTCAACGCGAACTGAAACCTTGCGGGCGCCAAACCGTGGCGCTGCGGTTTCGTCTGGAGTCATTCATGTCGATCATCAAGAAATCACTTGCTGTCGTGACTATCGCCGTTGCGGTTGCGGGCAATGCTCACTCAGCCGATCTTACCAACTACAATACGCAGCAATCCTTCGATTATGGCAGCCAGCCTGCCTTCTCGTGGAGCGGAGCCTATGTTGGTGCCCATGGTGGCGTCGCCTCTCCGAAATTCAGCCCACTGGCCAGCGGCCGCGGCCTGACGGGTGGCGTTCAGGCAGGGTATAACTTCCAGTTCGGCTCCGGCGTCGTCGGTGCGGAAGTGGAAGGCTCCTATCTTGGAAACGATGCGCGTGTGCCGAATGGCCGGTTGCGTGAGCGCTTCCGTGGTGCAGCCAAGCTGAAAGCCGGTGTGGCGCTCGACCAAACACTTCTTTACGGCACTGCCGGCCTGACCACGACGAAGTTTAAGGATGGCAATGGCGTGACGGGTCCCGATGGCTGGAAACAGGGTTATCTGGTCGGCGCCGGCGTCGAACAGAGCTTCGGTGGCGGCCTGTCGGCAAAGTTTGAATATAACTATGTGAACACGGGAAATGTGGCCACGACGACGTCAAGTGGCAAATCGAAGACCGATGTCAGCGATCACGTCATCAAGGCCGGCCTGAACTATCGCTTCTGATCGGCCGGCTCCATGAAGGCTTCCAGGGAGAACTCAAAAAAACCGCCGCTTTCAGCGTGGAAGCGGCGGTAGAACGGCGCGGAGCGCAAAACAGGTGGCGAGGGCGGGCCCGAAATCCGGACAGGGTCACTCGCATTCGAGCGAAGGCTGCCGGAAGCTCGTCACGTACCATTCGTTGCCGGAATTGCGGGTGTAGAACGTATAATAACAATCGATGCGCTCGATATAGCCAGGTGTTTCGGACACTTCGTAACGCTCTCCACGCCGTGTTGTGCGCACTTCGCCGCTAGATGAACCGGCGACGGCCTGTGTCTTGTTCTTGCGCCACTGATAGGCTTGCTGGCCGGGTCCGAGGCTGTAAATATTGTCCGGCGGCCCATAATCCAGCATCACGCTGGTAATGGGTGCACCGATATAGCTTTTCATGACGGTTGATGCGCAGGCTGTGAGCAGTATCGACGAGCCGGCAATGAGAAAGATTGCTGCCGGGACTGCAAGCGAGGCTCTGTTGGACATGGAGGTTCCTTTCTGCGGTAACGTTTCGCAGGCATAGGAACCGGTTGTTGCAAGTACATTGCACGGCATCTGCGCAGACGCTGGTGCGCGCCTGTCGGCTGCTGCGAGCCGAAAACCCGCAGCTGACGCATCACCCCTTGCGGGACACTGGCGCGATCGTGGCCATTTGCTGCAATGTCCGCTCATTGGTCCGCTTCAAGCGCGCCAGTGCATTGTCGCGATCTTCCGGGAGCGTGTAGGTCATGTAGGATAGCGACGTTTCGAGGTCGTTATTGTTGTGGCCGAGAATGGCGGCGAAATAGCTGTTCTTGGTCACATGGGGCGGCGCGAAATTGTGATAGGCCACTTCCGCATAGAGGTGTCTCAGGCCATAGGGTTTGGGAAGCTCTTCCTTCGGCCAGAAATCCTCGAACAGGTTAAAAACCGTGTCGCGCAGCAGCAGACGGGTTTCCGAGGAAAAATCGTCGATCGACATGCCATGCCATAATTTCCCCTGTCCACTGTCGCGCAGGCGCTTATAGGCAGCGAGCACGGTTTCGGAGCGCGTCAGGACCGGAATTTCATAGGTAATTCCGAATTTCGTGCCCTCGCCCTGTTTCGTCTTGGCCTGACCGTTGAACAGGATGCTCCATTTGGAGATGCCCTTGCCATAGGGGGCAGGTGAAAACTCCGCCTGGGTGAAGACTTCATAGGGGCGGCGTCCCGTCATGCCGATGAGGCCGATGCCGATCATCAGGGGATCGCTGGACTTGAGACAATCCTCGCAGATCTTCAGCACCTGCCGGTAATTCTCGAATGTGATGAGCGCGCCGTGCTTGTTGGCGATCTTCTCCATCTTCACCCGGCGTGCCTCGTCATACATTGCGGCATCGCCGGTGGCGATCTTCAGCATCGGATGGTCGTCACCGAAGGCCTCGCGGATGGCGTTACGATACTTGGTGATGTAGGAAATGATCGTCGTCTGGGCGCGGCCCTTCATGACGGCGATTTCGGCGTCCCACAAGGCCTGCATTTCCTGCTTCGTGCCCATGCCGTTCATCGCGGCGATGAAATCGGCGATGCGAAGGAGAACCGTTGGTTTGCGGCCGGCGGTATTGAATTCCGCCCGCTCGATTTTTTCGACAATCGATGTCGCCACCCCGGTTTTCGGATAATCGGCCCGGGCAATATAGGTATTCAGCCGCTCGCGCAGCTTCTTCATGTTGCAGATGGCAAGCGGGGTGCTCTTTGCGCCGAACTCGGCCTTCAGCGCATAGCGATATTTCATGATGTAAAGTTCGAGTGTCTTTTCCGTGCGGCCATTATCGAAATGGTAGCGGACCTCGGCATCCCAGAGATCGCGGATTTTCCTGTTTCGCGAAGCGTCGTCGCTTTTCATCGCCACTTTGACCTGGCTGACGAATTGATCGATGCGTTCCACGAGGACCGGTGTTTTTGTTTTTCGTTTTGCGGCGAGCATGCGGCGGCTCCCTGAACCGGTCCGGAAATATAAAATCCATGGTTGGCGATCAACAACAGAACGGTTGCGGGAACGTGATGAACATTCGCCGCAGGCCGGTTTCTTTTGAATAATAGTTTGATCGATTCCGCAAGCTTCGCCGCGAGCGGGAACTAAAGGTGCAGGCAGTAATATGCTGCCTGCGGCGCCCGTTGTGGCTGGTTATCTCGCCAGCCTGGTTTTCAGCGAGTTGACGATGCGTTTGGCAAGCGCCTCGTAATCCTCGTCGAAATGGTGCCCGCCTTCGATGCCGATGGTTTCGACGCCCTTTGCCTTGAGGCCGGGGCAGGGGTCTTCATCCTCTTCCTCGGTGCCATAAACGCACTGCACCAGCTTTGGATCGATCTTGGCGATATCGTCGACGGTCTTGCCGCCCTTGCCTTCGCCGGCCACACCAAGCCATCCCTGAACGGAGATTTCGAAATCCACTTCGTTGGAAAGGCCGAGCAAAGAAAGCTGCGCGACGGAGGATTTCACCCGGTCGGGCAGGAGATTATAGGTGGCGGGAATGATGTCGGCACCGAAGGAATAACCGATCAGCACCACATTGCGGACCTTCCACTCCTTGCGATAGGTGTCGATGATGCGGGCGAGGTCACTCGCCACGTCCTTCGGCTCCTTCTCCTTCCAGAAATACCTGAGAGCATCGACGCCGATGACCGGCACGCCCTGTTTCTGAAGGGCGCTGCCGACTTCCTCGTCCAGGTCGCGCCAGCCGCCGTCGCCGGAATAGATCACCGCCATGGTGTCCATCACAGGTTTTGCTTCAAGTACCGTGATCGGCAGGCCGAGCGGGTTGTCGCTGTCTCCAGCCGCATCAACCTTGTCGGAAAGGGTCTGGGTGAGCACATCGTTGGCCTTGTCGGTTACGTCGGTAACGTCGATGTCGGAATGCAGTTTTACCAGGGCGTTGACGTGATCACGGCCCTTCTGGTCCGCTTCGGGTGTGAAGATGACGCTGACCGGTGCCGGCAGGGCGCCGTCGGTGAGGCCGTAGACGGTTTCGCCATCCACCTTATCCTTCGTTGCCGGCGTGCAGAGGATCTTCTGCAGCGGCAGGCCCGCCTTTGGATCGACCGCGACAGCTTCGCGCACGGTGGAAACGGGGCTCTGGGCGATCATCGCCAGGGCAAGCGTGCCGCCTTTGCCGATGCCGGTCACGATCGGCAGACGGTAGCTGCCGGTGCCGGCGGTGCGCTGGATCTGCTGCGAGAGCGACTCGATGTCCGAGATCATGTAGATGCACTCGTCATCATCCGCCTCGAGCGCTTTCAGATATTCCTTGAAGTCGATACCGACTACGGCCGCGCCTTTTTCGACCAACGCCTTGGCGCGGGTCTCATCGGCATCCGTCCAGCCATTGGCGTCGGAGATCAGGAAGATGCTGGCCTGAATATCTCCGTCAGGCACCATGATGTGGTCGGCCGGGATCATGCCCGTATCGTAAGACGGCTTGTCCTGGGAAAATGCGACGGACGAGGCGAGTAGGGTCGAAGCGGCAACGAATGCCCCTATCAAGTTGCGTTTCATCATTTGCCGATCACTCCTCTGACACCGCCGCTGATCAGGACCGTCGCATCCATCAGCGCCAGAGCGGCGTCTGCGCCATTCTGCACGGCAAGGTAACGCGGTTCCCATTTCGGGTGGAACTTTGCCTTGAAGGCGCGAAGTCCCTTGAAGTTGTAGAAACGCTCTCCGTGTTCGAACAACGTGCTGCCGATACGGTCCCAGACGGGCGCGGCGTCACGCTTCGACATGCCGGACATCGGCGCCATGCCGAGGTTGAAGCTCTGGTAGCCCGTTTCCTTGAGATGCTGCATGATGCTGACGAACAGGAAGTCCATCGCGCCGCGAGGCGCGTCGGGCGCAAACCGCATGAGGTCGATGGTCGCTTCCTTTTTGGTGTCCGTCACCATGAGGTTGGCGAAGGCGGTGATCTTGCCGTCCTTGCGCAAGACCGCGACCGGCTGCGAAAGAATGTAGGCGGGCTCGAAAGCACCGAGCGAGAAGCGTTTTTCGCGGGTATTGTGATGCTCAAGCCAGCCGTCCGAGACCTGTTTCAGATCATCGAGAACGGCTGGAACATCGGCCTTTTCGATCAATTCGAAGCTCAGCCCGTCGCGTGCGCCACGGCTCAGAGACTGGCGAAGTGTCGCGAGCTTGCCGCCCTTAAGCTCGAATGTGGTGAGATCGACAAGGGCGAGTTCCCCAAGCTTGAAGGCGCGCAGGCCCGCATCGGCACAATGCGACAGAAGCGAAGGCGATATTTGATAGAAGGCCGCACGGGCACCGGCGGAGCGGGCAGATTCCACGAATTGCCAGACGAGATCGGGGAAATCCTCCTCGTCACCGACAGGATCGGCAAAGGCGATCCAGGAGCGGCCTTGAATGCCATACATGATGAAGGCATTGCCTGTTTCCGAAAACATCACATGCTTGTCGCCCATGCGCACCAGATTGGCGTCCGCGGCGTCCTGCGTCATGACGATTTCCGTTGCCTTGGTGATATCGTCCGCCTCGATGGTATCCGGGCGGAACCGGACCGGGCGCATGAGGCTGAAAATGGCGATGGTCGAGGAGGCAAGGACGAGGCCGAGAAGGGCGCGCAAGCCGCGCGGCGCTTCTTCCGAAAACTCGAATTCCCACCACAGCGTGTGGCTATAATCCGTGTCGCGGTAGACGAAGAGCAGAATGGTTGCCGCACCGGCAATGATGACCATCATCGCGGCGATCCAGCTTGGACCGAGCGCCTGTTTCACCAGCGAGGCGTGGCGGTTGAAGCTGCGCATATTGAAGGCGAGCGCCACGATGAAGAGTCCGAGGAAGATCGCCTCGAAAACTGCGATGGCCTTGAGGATGGAGAGGATGAGGGCCAGGGAAGCCGCAACGAGTGCGATCCACCACGCGCCGTCCAGTCTCTGCCCGAGGCCGCGGGAGGCGACGACGAGGCCGAGGCCGAGAATGCTCGTCAGGAAGTGTGCGCCTTCGATGATGGGCAACGGCACGAAATTCGAGAGGAAATCAAGATTGCTGTCCGGCGTCGGCGTCACGCTCGAAAAGATCAGCATGGTGCCGAGAATGAGCGCGAAGGTGGAGAGCAGCGGTGGAGCGAGCCTGACGGCAAGCTGGCTGATATCCGACACAACGGGTTTGGCCGCGAACTGTTTCGTTTCGGACACGATCATCACAAGAATCGCGACCACCAGCGGCAGCACATGGTAGATGACGCGGTAAAGAACGAGGCTTCCGAGCAGCTGATCGACGCTGATGGCATTGCCAAGACCCGCCACCATGACGGTTTCGAAAACACCGAGGCCGGCGGGCACATGGCTGAGAACGCCGAGACCGACGGCCGTGGCGTAGATGGCGAAGAAGGTCGGCCAGCCGAGATGGGTTTCCGGCAAAAGCACATAGAGCACGGACGCGGACGCGGCGATGTCAAAAGCGGAAACCAGAAACTGCTGCGACGAGGTGCGGCTGTCAGGCAGGCGCAGCCGCCACTTTCCGAGCTTGATGACCTTGCCGTTGCGTCCGATATAGGCCGTGGTCACGAGCACCGCGATGATCGCGAGCGAAACGCCACGCAGAACGGCGGGATCAACGTTGATAATCGAGGCGATGCGCGGCGCAACGATGAACGTGGAGATCGCGCTTACCGATAGAAGCCCGAGGCCGAAAGAAAGCGTGACGAAGGCGATAACGCGGGCGATATCACCCGGCGAAAGACCGAGCCGGGAATAGGCGCGGAAGCGGATGGCGCCGCCGCTCAGCGGACCGAAGCCGGCCGTATTGCCGATGGCATAGGCCGCGAAGGCCGTGACCGCCATCGATGGAAAACGGACTTTCTTGCCGACATATTCGATGGCATTCGCATCGTAGAAGATCAGTGCGAGGAAGCTTAGTGCGGTAAAGACGATTGCCAGCAGGACGGCGGAAAACGACGTGCCAAGAAGAGCGGCGATGACATCGTCATATCGTACTTCCGATGTGAGACGGTAAATCGCAAACGTCATCATCACGAAGATGAGCGTTATGGCAATGGCCGTCAGATAGGGCCGGTTTCTGGCGAAAAAGCTTTCAACCGGGGATTCTGTAATATCCGTCTCTATAACTTCGCTCTTGTCTGCCATTTACTTTTTCCAGCGCCAGTCCCGTTGGTTGGCGAACCACAGGATTGTGTCGCTAATTCGTTTCGGTTGAGGAAATTTGCTTAGCAGAATTGCATGACGTGTCGATGTGAAGTTTGTGTAGATCGTCGCCAGATTTTGACAAATTTAACAGCCGGAATGCAACTTGGAAATGTGCGATCTCGGTCATCGGTAAAAAGACGAATAAATTAAACGCGGTGGTTGCTTGGTGGCAGCGTTTAATGCAACTACACGCTCCTTTCGATGGAAGGAGATGCAGATGAACATGCCGACTAGAATAGTGATTGCGCTCGTCGTCGCCCTCGTTGCGGGAGGCGGTTACATGACATTCGATAAGATGCGCGGAGCCGAGTGGGTGGTTTCGCCGCAACAGATCGCCGAGGCGCAGGCCAAAGGTCAGACGGGTTACGAATCCCGTCCCGGCACCGTGACGGTGCGGCCGATCCGCAGCGAGACGGCGGATGTCTTGCCGATGAAATGGGCGCTGATCGGTCTCGTTGCCGGGCTTTTCGCTTTTCGCGCCACGGGCAAGAAAAAAGCGGTCAAGGCCTGAGGCCCCGCCGCTTTATCTCTCCGGCGCTTCGGCGCCGGAGTGCAGAACCGAAGGTGCCCTTAAGCGCCCCAGGTCTTTTCCAGCACGCGGATCCAGTTGCCGTGGCAGATCTTGGCCAGCGCCTCGTCGTCATAACCACCCTTGCGCAGGGCTTCGACCAGCAATTGCAGGTCGCCCGCATCCTTCATGGCGGCGGGAATGGTGGTGCCATCAAAATCCGAACCGAGCGCGACGTGGTCTATCCCGATGCGGTTGACGATATAGTCCACATGGCGGACGAGTTCGTTGAGATCGGTATCCGGGTTCTTCACACCGTCCTGACGCAGGAACAGGACACCAAAGTTGATGCCAGCGAGGCCACCCGTGTCGCGGATGGCGTCGAGCTGACGATCCGTCAGGTTGCGGCTGTGATTGCAGATTGCGTAAGCGTTGGAGTGCGATGCCACCAGCGGCGCGTCTGATATTCTGGCGATATCCCAGAAGCCCTGCTCGTTCATGTGCGACAGATCGACCATGATCTTCAGCTCGTTACAGGTCTTCACCAGCCGCTTGCCTGCATCGGTGAGGCCCGGGCCGATATCCGGTGTCGAGGGGAAACGGAAGGGAACGCCATAGGCGAAGATGTTCGGGCGGCTCCAGACCGGTCCGAGCGTGCGCAGGCCCGCCTCGTGCAGAACGTAGAGCGCATCCAGATCGGCGCCGATGGCTTCCGCGCCCTCGATATGGAAGACGGAGGCGAAGGCGCCCTTCGCCATGGCGCTGCGGATATCGGCGGCCGTGCGGCAGACTTTCAGCGCGCCATTGGATTGTTTCTCGGCGCGGAACAGCAGCGCCGCCATGGCAAGCGTGGCTTTCAGCGCATCGGCTTCTGCCGGTGTCGGGAAATCACCGTTGGCGTCCTTCTCCATGCTGGGCGACGGCACGTACATGGCGCAGAGGCCGCCGGCGAGGCCGCCTTTTTTTGCACGAGGCAGATCGATATGGCCGACGGTGTCGCCTTCGATCAGAAGCGTTTCGGGGGAAGCGTTGCCTGATTTCCATAACCGCAGAAGCACATCGTTGTGACCGTCGAAGACGGGTACGGTTTTTAGATCGGTCATGGTCATTCACCTTCGGAAACGGGGTTGCGCGGACGCGCCTGCGGGAGAGTTTTCAGAATTGGTAGAGGAAAGGTCAAGGCCGGAGCAAATGCAATCCGTGCATAGGCTCTGCCAAATTTGGAATTGGTCGGGCCTCGTTTGCTCATGGTAATCGCGGGAAACATAAAAAAAACGACTGGATTGGGGCAAACCCACCATTTTCCGAAAAATAAGGTCCGAAAGGGGATTTTCGATGATTTCAAGACGCAACCTGTTGATTGCCGGCGCTGCCGTTCCGTTCCTGTCCTATGCGCGCATTCCGGCATTTGCCGCGACACCGAAGGACATTCTGGTCGTTGCCCAGCAGCTGGACAATATGACGAGCCTTGACCCGCATGAAGGTTTCGAGGCTGTCGGCGGTGAAATCATCTCCAACATGTATCAGAAGCTGGTCCGCGCCAACCGCGAGGATTCCACCAAGGTCGATCCTGTCATCGCCAAGTCCTGGGAAGCCGATGCCGACAGCAAGGTCTTTACCTTTGTGATCGGCGACGATGCGACCTTCGCGAGCGGCGCGAAAGTGACGGCGGAAGACGTTGCGTTCTCACTTCAGCGCGCCATCAAGATGAACAAGAGCCCGGCCTTCATCATCGGCCAGTTCGGCTTTACGCCTGAAAACGCCGAAACGACCATTGTTGCCGCTGACGACAAGACGGTAAAGCTGACGACGGCAAAGCCGACCGCCATCTCCTTCCTGCTCTATTGCCTCTCGGCCAATATTGGCGCGATCGTTGAAAAGAAGGCTGTCCTCGCCAATGCTTCCGGTGAAGACCTTGGCAATGGCTGGCTGCAGAAGAACAGCGCCGGTTCCGGCGATTTCATGCTGCAAGCTTGGAAGCCCAGCGAAAGCGTCGCGCTGACAGTCAACCCCAACGGTCCCTATAAGGGCAACATCAAGCGCGTCATCCTGCGCCATGTCACCGATCCGTCTTCTCAGCTTCTGATGCTGCAGAAGGGCGATATCGACATTGCCCGCGACCTGACATCCGAACAACTGCGGACCGTCAAAGACGATGCCAATATCGAGCTGCAGCGCAAGTCCATCGCCTCGCTGGTGCTGATCTCGCTCAACCAGGGCAATGAGAACCTTGCCAAGCCACAGGTCTGGCAGGCGATCAAGTGGGCGCTGGACTACAAGGGCATGCAGGAAAACATCGTGCCGCTGACGCACGAAATCCACCAGAGCTTCGAGCCGAAGGGCTTCCCCGGCGCCGTCAACGACATCCCGTTCCAGCGCGATGTCGAAAAGGCCAAAGCTTTGATGGCGGAAGCCGGCCTTGCCGATGGTTTCGAGATCAGCATGGATCATTATTCCGCCCAGCCTTACCCGGATCTGGCGCAGGCGATCCAGGCTAACCTTGCCGATATCGGTATCAAGGTGCGTCTACAATCGGCTGAAAACCGCCAGGTTCTGACCAAGATGCGCGCCCGCGAGCATCAGATGGCGCTGTCGGCCTGGGGCACGGATTATTTCGACCCGCATTCCAACGCCGATGTCTTCAACATCAACAAGGACAATGGCGACGACGCCAAGTCGAAGCCCTTCCTGTGGCGTTCGCGCTTCAAGAACGACGACTTTGCCGCCAAGGCGGAAGCCGCGCGTGACGAGAAGGATCCGGCAAAGCGCGTGGAGCTTTATGAAGCGCTGCAGCGCGAGCACATGGAGAACAGCCCCTTCGTGTTCATGTTCCAGACCACGAAGACCGCTGCCTTCCGCAAGGGCGTTTCCGGTTTCGAACTCGGTGTTCTCTCCGAGGGCAATTCCTACCACGATGCGAAGAAAGCGTGACATTGAACAAGCGCGTTAAGAGCATATCGTCGATACTGAGCAGCGTCCTTTTGACGCTGTTCGGTTTGATGATCATCACCTTCATGATTGGGCGTGTGATGCCCGTCGATCCCGTCATCGCGGCGGTCGGCGATAACGCGCCCGAAGACGTCATCGTGCGGGTGCGGGCCGAAATGGGTCTCGACCAGCCGTTGGTCGTGCAGTTCTTCCATTATGTCTCGCAGGTTCTGCATGGCGATTTCGGCAATTCGATCCTGACCCGCAATCCGGTCTGGATTGATATCAAGCGCGTTTTCCCCGCCACTTTCGAACTTGCTACCGCAGCCCTCATCCTCGCCGCTCTCATCGGCATTCCGCTCGGTGTCTGGGCTGCCGTGAAGCAGGGCAAGATCACCGATCAGGTCATCCGCGTCGTCTGCCTTGCCGGTCACTCCGTGCCTGTTTTCATGCTGGCGCTGATTTCGCTGCTCGTGTTTTACGCCACGCTTGGCGTCGCGCCGGGACCGGGCCGGCAGGACATTATCTATGACGGCATGATCACGCAGGTCACCGGGCTGATGACGGTCGACACGCTGCTTGCGGGCGACTGGGACGCCTTTTACGACGCCATCGCCCACATGGTGCAGCCCGTCTGCATCCTCGCCTATTTCAGCATGGCCTATATCACCCGCATGACGCGCGCCTTCATGATCGACGCGCTCAAGGGTGAATATGTCATCACGGCCCGCGCCAAAGGCCTCTCCGCCATGACGGTGATCTGGGGCCACGCCTTCCCGACGGTCGCCGTGCAGCTCGTCACCGTTCTCGCGCTCACCTATGCCGGCCTTCTCGAAGGTGCCGTGGTGACGGAAACCGTCTTCAGCTGGCCTGGCCTTGGCCAATACCTCACCGTCTCGCTCATGAACGCGGACATGAACCCCGTCGTCGGCGCAACCCTGTTGATCGGCTTCATCTATGTCGCCCTCAACCTGCTCGCAGACGTGCTTTACAGAGTTATGGATCCTCGCGTTCGATGATGTTAGCTAATTTCAGAAACTGGGCGCTGGATGAGACGCCGCATTCGCGAACACAGGCTGCCTGGGGCAACCGGTATCGCATCTGGCTCAATCTCAAGTCCAATCCGCTGGCGGTGATCGGTCTGACGATCATCGTTCTCTTCATCGCGCTGTCGCTGCTGGCGCCCCTGCTCGCGCCATATGATCCGGCGACGCAGAATCTGGGCAACCGCCTGGCATTCCCGAGCGCCGAACACTGGTTCGGCACGGATGAGCTTGGTCGCGACATTCTATCGCGTATTCTCTATGGTGGTCGTGTCACGCTTGGTATGGTCATTGCCGTCGTCGTTCTCGTCGCGCCCATCGGTCTCGCCATCGGCTGCATCGCCGGTTATTTCGGCGGCATCGTCGATACGGTGCTGATGCGGGTGACGGATGTGTTTCTGGCCTTTCCGCGCCTCATCCTGGCGCTGGCCTTCGTTGCGGCGCTGAAGCCCGGCGTCGAAAGCGCCATTCTGGCCATCGCGCTTACTGCATGGCCGCCTTATGCGCGACTGGCGCGCGCCGAGACCATGACGGTGCGCGGCAGCGACTTCGTCGCCGCCTATCGGCTCACCGGTGCTTCCGCCTGGCGCATCATCGCCCGGCATATTGCGCCACTCTGCGTGCCGAGCCTCATCGTGCGCATTACGCTCGACATGAGCTCGATCATCATCACCGCCGCCAGCCTCGGCTTCCTCGGCATGGGCGCGCAGCCGCCTTCGCCGGAATGGGGCGCGATGATTGCAACGGCCAAGCGCTTCATCTTTGAGCAATGGTGGGTCGCCACCATTCCGGGCATCGCCATCTTCCTCGTTTCGCTCGCCTTCAACTTCCTAGGCGATGGCCTGCGCGACGTTCTCGACCCGAAGGGACATTGAGCCATGCTGGTCGAAATCGAAAATCTGAAGATCGCGTTCCAGACCCGCACCAGCCGTTTCGAGGCGGTGCGCGGTGTTTCCATGAAGCTCGGCACCGAAAAGCTCGGCATCGTCGGCGAATCCGGTTCCGGCAAGAGCCTGACGGCGCGGGCGCTGATGAAGCTTCTGCCTTCCAATGCAGATATCCGCGCCGACAAGCTCGCCTTTGACGGGATCGATATCATCTCCGCGAGCGAAAGGCAGATGCGCCAGATCCGTGGCAAGCGGGCGGGTTTCATTCTGCAGGACCCGAAGTATTCGCTGAACCCGGTGAAGACGATGGGCGCGCAGATTGCGGAAGCTTGGCGCGCCCATAAGGGTGGCAGCAAGCGTGCGGCCATGGAAGCGGCAATCGGCCTGCTTGATCAGGTGAAAATCCGCAATCCGCGTCAGGTCGCCTCATCCTATGCGCATGAGGTTTCCGGCGGCATGGGCCAGCGCGTGATGATCGCCATGATGCTCGCCCCCGATCCGGAACTGCTGATTGCCGACGAGCCGACCAGCGCGCTCGACGCCACGGTGCAGGCGGAAATCCTGCGGCTGATCGAGGAGCTGGTGTCGGAACGCGGCATGGGCCTCATCCTCATCAGCCACGACCTGCCGCTCGTTTCGCATTTCTGCGATCGTGTTGCCGTGATGTATTCCGGCCGGGTGATGGAGGAACTGAAGGCTTCCGAACTTCTGAAAGCCGAACATCCCTATACAAAGGGCCTTCTGAACTGCATTCCCTCGCTGACGCATCCGCGCGAGCGTCTTCCCGTTCTCAACCGTGATGCAGCGTGGTCCAGCCAATGATCGACGTCGAAAACCTCCGTATCAAGTTCGGCGACCGCGAAGTGGTGAAGAGCGTTTCCTTTTCGGTTGAAAAGGGCGGTAGCTTCGGCATCGTCGGTGAAAGTGGCTCGGGCAAGTCCACCATCCTGCGCGCCATGGCCGGCCTCAACGAAAGCTGGGAAGGGCGCATCGCCTTTGCCGGCAAGGATGCCCCCCTGCGTCGTACGCCGGAATTCTTCCGGCAGGTGCAGATGGTGTTTCAGGACCCCTATGGGTCGCTGCATCCACGCCAGACCATCGACCGTATTCTCAGTGAATTGCCGCTGGTGCACGGCATGGACAATATTGAAAAGCGCATCCAGCAGGCCTTGTCCGATGTGGCCCTGCCGCAGGCGGTGCGTTTCCGTTTCCCGCACCAGCTTTCCGGCGGCCAGCGCCAGCGCGTGGCGATTGCCCGCGCCTTGATCGCCGATCCGCAGGTGCTGCTGCTCGATGAGCCGACGTCGGCGCTGGATGTCTCGGTGCAGGCGGAAATCCTGAACCTGTTGCAGGACCTGCGCGCAGCGCGCAACCTTACCTATATTCTCGTCAGCCACAATCTGGCTGTCATTGCGCATCTTTGCCCGCAGGTGGGTGTGATGCTGAATGGCGAGATGGTGGAGCAGCTGAGCGCGGGTGATCTGCGCGAGGGACGGACGAAACATCCGCATACGGAAGAGCTGCGCAGCCTGAGCATCCGGCTGGAAGAGCCGGCCTGACGGCCGGTCACCTAGCCTACGTTACACATGGATCGAGCGGGTGCCGCTCGCTCCTTCTCCCCGAGGGGGAGAAGGTCGCGGCAGCGGGATGAGGGGGCAAGCTCTCCGAAATTCGGTAACGTCGCCCCTTCATCCGACCCTTCGGGCCACCTTCTCCCCGGCGGGGAGAAGAAATGAGCCGCGATGTCGAGGCTCTTTGCAAGACCACAAAGATACGAGACCGAACCATGCCACAGCAATTCGACTGGAACGCCGCTTCAACCCTTTCAGAGAGCTTCGTCTCGCAATGGGCGGGCAACGAGCCGGGTGGGGCGGTCATCGGTTTCGATCTCGATGGCATTCGCTTTGCCCATGCGGGCGGTGTCGAGAGCCTTTCGACATTCGCACCTTTCACGCCGCAGAGCGTGGTGCGTTATGCCTCCGTCACCAAACATGCCTTCTGCGCCATGGTGCTTACCCATTCCGATCTGATCGGGCTTGACGATACACTCGGCAAGCATCTGCCGGAGCTGCAATCGCCGCTCCGTGAGGTGACGGTGGGGCAGGCGCTGGATATGAGTGGCGGGCTGCCGGATACGCGGGAATGCCTCTCGCTGCTTGGCCTTTCCGTCTATACCGAGACGAAGGCCAGACCGCTTCTCGAATACCTGTCGCGGTTGACCCGGCTGAATTTCGATGCCGGCAGCGAGGTGTCCTATTCCAATACCGGTTATCGTCTGGTGGAAGCGGCGCTGGAGCGCCGGGGTTTCCGTTTCGATGATTTCGTGCAGCAGCATATAGCTGCGCCGTTCGACGTGTTTCTGAAAGCGCCTGACGTCTGGAACGATCCGGTCAACGGACTTGTCCCGGGTTACTGGAAGTCTGAAGAGAACTGGCAGCTTTCTGCCGCCGGCCTGCATATTTCCGCATCCGGCAGCCTTGCAGGCAGTGCCGACGCGTTGGCTCGCTGGCTGCAGGGGCTGATGCGGGGCGAGGGCAGCTTTGCGGGTGTTCTCGAGAGGCTTTCGGCTGAGCGGCCGCTCGCCGACGGGCGGATGAGCGAATATAGCCTCGGTCTGCGCTGGTCGCATTTGGACGACCGCCGGTTTGTCGGTCACGGCGGTTCGCATCCCGGCTACAAGACTTACTTTCTGCTCGACCCCGAAAACGGCACAGGCTTCGTCGTGGTGTCCAATCGCGAGGATACCAACGGTTTCAAGATCGCACTGGAAAGCATGGCGGCTTTGACCGGCCTGCCTTTGCCCAAGCCGGCAGCCACCCTGCCGGAAGGCCTCTATGTCACCGAAAGCGGTCCGTGGTGGCTGGAGATCAAAGGCAGCACATCCACCTTCATCGATGGCGACGACACGCTTTATGAAGATGTCGAAGGCTGGGTTTCTTCCCGCTCCGCATCTTCTCCGATGCGTCTCAGGTTAGATGGCGATGCCATTGTCGGTGAGGCCGGTCACGCCGCCCGTCGTTTCCTGCCTGTCGGAGAACATACGGTGCCGAATGATCTTTCGGGAACGTGGCGTTCGGATGAAGGAGCGGAATTTTCGATCGGCGGTTCGTCGCTGACGATGGGCGTCGGCCCGACCCGCCGCAGCATGCCGCTCAAGGCGCTGGGCAATGGCCGTTTTCTCTTTACGCTCACCGATGGGCCTTGGACGAAGCGGGTCTGCCTCAACCGGCTCAGCAACGACCGCATCGAGCTTGTCTCGAGCCGGGCGCGGATGATCGAGTATTCTCGCAGCCGCTAGGTCGTCCGCCGATCCGGCGGTTTGGCCGCAGGTCTGCGCCTTACAAGAGGGTTTCATTCACGCCTCATTGCACCTACTAAAGACGCTTCTGAACAACCGGAAGATAATTTGTTGGGAGTATGAGCCGTGGAAGTCAAATGGCTCGAGGATTTCCTGGCGCTGGCCGGAACGCTCAATTTCTCAAAGGCGGCGGATGAGCGGCATGTGACGCAATCCGCCTTCAGCAGGCGTATCAAACAGCTGGAGGCCTGGGTGGGCGCGACGTTGGTCGACCGTGCCTCTTATCCGTCGCGGCTGACCGAAGCGGGCGTGAAGTTCGTGCCGGTGGCGCAGGAGACGCTGAAGCAGCTTTACCATGCCCGGCGCACCCTGTTGCAGGAAGAAGGGGCCGATGCCAGAACCGTTCGGTTGACGGCGCTGCATACATTGTCCTTCACTTTCTTTCCCGACTGGTTGAAACGGGTGAACGAAAAGGCGGGGCCGCTGTTTTCCGTGCTGCGGCCCGACTCCGGCAGCATGGAGGAAAACCTCAACTCGCTGGTGGACGGGCAGAGCGATTTCCTGCTGACCTACGCCCATCACGAAGTGCCGATGCTGCTCGATGCGCAGCTTTTCGAGTTTCGCGTGCTCGGTGCGGAAAAGATCATTCCCGTTTCAGCGCCCGCAAAAGAGGGTTCGCCGCTGCACGCGCTTCAGCAAGATGCGAAAAAACCCTTTGCCTATCTGGATTATGAAAAAGCGTCGTTCTTTGGGCCGTTGTTGCGCGATCTCCTGAGCGCGCGGCTGCCCAAATTCGAGCGGGTGCATGAGGGCAGCATGTCGGTGGGGCTGAAAGCCATGGCCATGGCTGGCTGGGGTGTGGCCTGGGTGCCGGAAAGCCTGATGCGACAGGAGCTGGATAATGGTACGCTGGTGCGCGCCGCCGATCCAAGTTTCGACATAGCCGTCGATATCAGGCTTTATCGTTCCAAGGAGAACCGCAGGCCCGTTGTCGAGCGTATCTGGGCGGTTCTCCCGGAGTGAGCGAAATCAGATAGCCGTGCGGCGGGCGTTTTCAAGATAGAGCTCGCGCAGCCGGCTCACCATCGGGCCGGGCCTGCCATCGCCTACGGGCTTGCCGTCGATCTTCGTGACAGAAACCACGAAGTTGGACGCGCTAGTCAGGCAGGCCTCGTCTGCGTTCATGGCTTCTTCCAGCGTAAAAGGCCGTTCCTCCAGCGAGAAACCGGCCTCCTTGGCCAGTTGCAGCGCGGCCAGACGCGTGCAGCCGGGCAGGGTCTTGTTGCTGTTGCCGCGGGTGATGATCTTCTTATCTGCGGTGACGATGTAAGCGGTGGAGGACGCGCCTTCGGTTACGAATCCGTCCTCGATCATCCACGCCTCGTCACAGCCTTCGGCCTTGGCGATACGCTTTGCCATGACTTGCGGCAGCAGGCAGACGCTCTTGATATCGCGGCGCGCCCAGCGCTGGTCGGGAACCGACTTCACGGAGACGCCGGCCTCCTCTACCGGGGTGCCCAGCAGCTTTTTTGCCTGGGTGAACATGACGAGTGTCGGCTTCAGATCGGCGGAGAACAGGAAGTTGCGGTCCTCGGCGCCACGCGTCAGCTGCAGATAGATCATGCCTTCAACGAGGTTGTTGTCGGCGATCAGGCGGCGTTCCGCTTCGACGATTTCCTTGGTCGTGACCGGCAGGGCCACGTCGATTTCGCGGGCGCTGCGCTCCAGCCGGGCCATGTGCAGGTCGCTGTCGATCAGCTTGCCTTCCAGAACCGAGGTAACTTCGTAAATACCGTCGCCGAACAGGAAACCTCGGTCGAAAATGGAAAGGCGGGCGTCCGCTTCGGGCAGAAATTCACCGTTGACGTAAACGATGCGGCCGGATGGGCTGGTCATGAAAACTCCGTCTGGAAGGTCAGGCTGAAACAAGGGTTTTAAGGGCGTCGATGGAAATGGCCTCGACCGTGGAGGCCTTGCCGGTGCCGGCATTGAAGCCGGTTGTCGTTTCTGCCGCGCAGAGCGAATTGAGGATCGCTTCCTCCGTTGCCTCTATCGCGGCTTCGAAGAGGGGTGAAATCGCGTCGTTGGAAAGCTCAGGATAGTCCGTCACGGCCTTGCGGCGCGCGGGCGTGCGGCGAAGCCGCTCATCGGTGGAAAACGCGAGCGCGTAATCGCCGGATCCGTTGCTGAGTGCTGCACCCGTGCGTGCCAGTCCACCGAAGCTTCTGGCGGCGAGGCGCTTCAGATTGCGGGAGGAGAGCGGCGCATCGGTGGCGACAATGATGACGATCGAGCCATCCTTGTCCTTATGATCAGGGCTGGCATAGGGCTTGCCGCAGACCAGAAGATGCCCGCCGTAATTCGATTGGACGAGAATGCCGAGCGTGTAGGTCTCACCGGAAATTGTGACGAGGCGGGAGGCGGTGCCGATACCGCCCTTCATGCCGAAGGCGACCGTGCCGGCTCCGGCGCCAATGCTGCCCTCGGCGACGGGGCCGGCGGTCGCATTTTTCAGCGCGGATGAGATTTCCTCAACCGTCGGGCGGCCGGCGCGGATGTCGTTAAGACGGGAATCGTTGGTCTCGCCGACAACGGCATTGATAGAGACGACTTTTTCGTTTCCCGGCTGCGCCAGTATATGGCGGTTGATCGCCTCGATGGCCCGGCCTGTCGCCAGCGTATTGGTGAGGATAACCGGCGTTTCGAGTTCGCCCAGTTCCTCAATCTGGGTTGAACCTGCAAATTTGCCGAAGCCGTTATAAACGGCGAAGGCGGCGGGCACTTTGTCCTGAAACAGGTTGCCGGCATGCGGCAGGATCGCGGTTGCGCCGGTGCGTATTTTGTCTCCTTCGATGACGGTCGAATGGCCAACGGCCACGCCCGCGACATCGGTGATGGCGTTGAGCGGGCCGGTTTCGAAATGGCCTGGCCGGAAACCGATTTCGCGCAGTCTCGGGCGGGTCGTCTGATGCATCGGGCGATCACTTTTGCGGAATGCGAGCTGAAATTGGGACGTGTGCGGCTTGTGAAAAGCTTTGCTTGTCCGAACGTTAGCCTAGTTCGCCGGGAAACGGCATCGCAAAAATGGAATAGTTTTATGCGGGCAATGGATGCCCTCAGGAGGCGCGCAGCGCGGGTTCGCCTTCACGCTCCAGCCATTGCCGCATCGCGTCTTCCGTCTCTTCGCGAGTCGGTGCGCCGGCCCGGCCGCCGAAGACCGTGCATTTGAGTGCGGCAGCAACGGAGGAGAGGCGGATGGCGGCGCGGCTTTCCATGCCCTCGGCCATCGCGAGTGCAAACGTGCCGTGGAAAATATCGCCCGCGGCCAGCGTGTCCACTGCTTCGACCTGCATCGTTGACTGAAAATGCACCGTGGGATCACCGGATTCCGTCCACCAGCAGCCTAGTGGACCGGCGGTGACGGCAATGAATGTCTCAGGATATCGCGCATGCAGCACCGGCAGCATGTCTTTCACCGTTTCAAGCCCCGTCAGCCGGGCAGCGGCGGGTTCGGAAAAAACGATATGGCTCGCGGCTGGCGCAAGCTTCTCAAGGATTTCGACGGGTGCAACGTCTCCATCGAGAATGGCGGGTTTGCCGAGTGCGCGCGCCATTGTGAGCACATCAAGCGCCAGTTCGGGCCAGCGCACATCCACCAGAACGGCGTCGAAAGGCGCAATGTCTTGCGGCGTGCACGAGCGCTTCTTCTCGTGCAGCCGGTGATCGTAGAAAGGTACGATCAGCCGCTCTCCCCTGTTATCGATGATGATCGTCGACAGGGCCGAGCGTGCGCCGGTCGCGACCGTCATGCCGCTCGTGTTGATGCCGCTTTCGCTGAGATCGCGCAGGATACGACTTCCGGTCTCGTCGTCGCCCACCGCGCCCCACAGGCTGGCGCGGCCGCCCATGCGATGCACGGCATAGGCAGCGCTGGACGCCATGCCTTCGGCGATCTGCAGCATTTCATAGGGCAGGACCTTGCCTTCACCCTTTGGCATGTCGTGAACGCGAAACAGGGTGTCGAGCACGGCTGCCCCCACGCAGAGGACATGCTTGCCGCCCTGATTGTCTGCCATGCTGCTCACTCCTGCCGTATTCAGAGACGCTTGCCGCTGTCCTTGTCGAACAGATGCACGGTTGCCGGATCGATGGCAATGTGGATCGTATCGCCGAAGCGGACATTGAGGCGCTCGCGGAACAGGCAGGCGATGTCGTCACCCTTGCAATCGAGTTTGGCATAGATTTCCGAGCCGGTGCCTTCGACCAGTTCGACGCGGCCTTCAATGCCGGTCTCAGCGGCGCGGATATGTTCCGGACGCACGCCGTAGACGAGGTCTCGGCCGCCCAGTTTGCCGATATCGGCATGGGCGGGCAGCGGCAGGCTGAGGCCCTTGGCAGTGCGGAAGACGCCTTCTTCTACCCGGCCGCGAATGAAGTTCATGGCGGGCGAGCCGATGAAGCCGGCAACGAAGAGGTTGGCGGGATTGTCGTAAAGTTCCAGCGGCGCACCAATCTGCTCGATGACACCGTCATGCAGCACCACGATCTTGTCGGCCATTGTCATGGCTTCCACCTGATCGTGGGTGACGTAGATGGTCGTCGTGCCGATGCGCTGGTGCATGGCCTTGATCTCGCCGCGCATCTGCACGCGCAGCTTGGCATCGAGATTGGAGAGCGGTTCATCGAACAGGAAGACCTGCGGATCGCGCACCAACGCGCGGCCCATGGCGACGCGCTGACGCTGGCCGCCGGAGAGCTGGCGCGGATAACGGTCGAGCAGTTTTTCCAGGCCCAGAATGGCGGCGGCCCGGTCCACCTTTGCCCTGGTTTCCTCGGCGCTCACCTTCTTCAGTTTCAGCGCGAAGCCCATATTATCCTTCACCGTCATGTGCGGATAAAGCGCGTAGTTCTGGAAGACCATGGCGATATCGCGGTCGCGGGCGGGCAGGTGGCTGACCTCGCGCGGGCCGATGTGGATTTCGCCGTCGCTCAGCTCTTCCAGCCCGGCGATCATGCGCAGCAGGGTGGATTTGCCGCAGCCGGAGGGGCCAACGAGCACGACGAATTCGCCATCCTTGATGTCGATATCGATGCCGTGGATGACGTTGACCGAGCCGAAGCGCTTCTGGACGTTTTGGATATTGACCGGTGCCATGTGCAGGTTCCCGTTTATTTGTTTGATGGTTCAGCCGCCCTTGACGGCGCCGGCGGTAAGACCCGCCACGATCTGTTTCTGCGCGAACATGGTGAGCAGCAGCACCGGCAGCGTCACGATCAGCGCGGCTGCGGCGAGCGGTCCCCAGCTCACCTGTTCGAAGGACAGCATGTTGTAGACCGCGACCGGCAGGGTGCGCGTTTCACGGCTGGCCAAGACGATGCCGAAGACGAAGTTGTTCCACGAGAAGATGACCGCGAGGATGAAGGAGACGACGATGCCGGGTTTGGCAATCGGCAGCGCCACCAGCCGGAACACCTGCCAGGAGGATGCGCCATCGATACTTGCCGCCTCTTCCAGCTCCTTCGGCGTGGTCTCGAAATAACCGATCATGATCCAGACGACGATCGGCACCGTCACGACAAGATGGATGATGATCTGCGGCCAGAGCGTGCCGAGCAGGTTCAGCCATTGGAACAGCAGAAACAGCGGAATGAGGAAGGAGAGGCCGGGCGTCATGCGGGCGATCATGATGACGACCGCCGACTTCTCCGCCTTCAGCCGCGCGATGCCGTAACCGGCGGGCACACCGATGACGAGCGCCAGAATGGTGGCCGCCCCTGTCACGAGAACCGAATTCCAGAAATAGAGGAAGAAATTGTTCTCCTCGAACACCTTCACATAGTTCGACCAGGCGAAACGTTCGGGAATGAGGATCGGCGGGTAGGCGCCGTTGTCGATCTCGTATTTCAGCGACAGCGAGATCATCCAGATGAAGAACAGGATGACCGGCGAAATCATCACCAGCGCCACGAAGAACAGGCCGAGCCGGTCGAGATTTCTGCGTTTCAGGATTTTTGCGGACATCAGTGTTCCTCCATCTCGTTCCATTGCGAGCGCTGGCGCACCATCAAAAGCACGAAGGAAAGCGCCACGATGATGATGAAGAAGACGACGGCCATGGCCGAGCCGTAACCGATGTCGTAATAGGCAAAGGCCGTGTTGTAGAGGTAGATGTTGATGGTTTCGGAGGCCGTGCCGGGCCCGCCTTGAGTCATCGCATAGATGATGTCGAAGCTTTTGACGGCATCGATGGAGCGGATGATGACGGCGATCATCAGGAACGGCGCGATCATCGGCATGGTGAGATAACGGAACTTCTGCCAGGCATTGGCGCCGTCGATTTCGGCGCTCTCATAGGGTTCGCGCGGCACGGCGGCGAGGCCACCAAGGACGATCAGCATGACGAGCGGCGTCCATTGCCAGGTTTCCACAAGGACCAGCGAGGGAATGACGGTGGATTGATTGTAAATCCACTCCAGCGGGCCGATGTGGATGAAGGACAGGAGATAGTTCAGGACGCCGAGCTGCGGGTGGAACATCATGGTCCAGACGAGCGCGATGGCGACCGGGGTCGCCATCATCGGCATGACGAAAACGCCGCGCAGAAAACCGCGCAGCGGAAACTGCGCATCGAAAACCAGCGCCGCCAAAGTTCCGAGAAACAGCGGAGCGACGACCGACAGCACGGTATAAACGAGCGTGTGCCAGAGCGATTCCCAGAACCTGGCGTCGCTGGCGAGCCTGACGTAATTCTCGAAACCGATGAAGCTCTGCTCCTGTCCGAGCGTCCAGCGATGTGCGCTCATCCAGAGGGTGAAGACCCATGGAAAAACGATCACGGCTGATATGACGACCAGTGCCGGGATGACGAAGGGCCAGTAGTTGGGAGCAAGCCTTGCCGGCTTGCTCCCTTCTTTGTGACTGACGCCTGTCTTGGTGTTTTCGATGCTCACGGAGGCCATTATCCCTCGCTACGCGCCAGAACGGGTGTGAATTGTTCCGTTGCCTTCTTGAGTTCGGCTGCCGGGTCGGCGCCGCCGATCATGTTAGTGAGACCGACGCCATAGATGTCGCGGAATTCCGTCACCGGAATGATGACGGGAAGCGCCAGCTGCGAGACTTTGCCAGAACCGACAACGGCATCCAGCCAAGCGGCTGGCATCTTGACGCCCTCGCGGACCTTCTGGTCTTCGAGGATGGACTGACGGAACGGAACGCCGGCGCCCGCCTGCAGCAGTCGTGCACCCATTTCGTGTGAGATCGCCCATTGGCAGAAGAGGTAAGCGGCTTCCTTCTTGCTGCTGGCTTCGACAACACCGAGGCCATCCCCGAAAGTGCCGGCGGCCTGTGTTGCCGGGCCCTTCGGCATGACGCCGTAACCGACCTTGCCGACGACGCGGGATTTTTCCGGGTTCTCGATTGGCGGTGCAAAACCGACGCCATCGAACCACATGCCGATCTTGCCCTGAAGGAAGGCCGACTGCGCTTCCGCCCAGTTGAAGCCGGAGACGCCGGGAGGGGCGGCTTTGGTCATCAGACGCTGATAGAGCTTGGCCGCTTCAACCGCCTCCTTGGACTCGGTGTTGACCTTGCCGTCGACGATCGGCTTTGCGCCGTAGCCCAGCATCAGCGAGGTCCAGACAGGTGTATTGGCGTTCTTGAGGCCACGCGCCACGAAACCATAGGTGTTGGTTGCGGGATCAGTAATCTTTTCCGCCGCCGTTACCAGCTCTTCGAAAGTTTCGGGGTATTTCAGGCCCTTGGCTTCGAAGAGTTCCTTGTTCCAGTAGACGATCCAGTAATCCACCGAGAAGGGCAGCGAGCGCAGCACGCCGTCGCTATCCTTGGCGAACAGCATGCCGGCCTCGGCAAAGTCCTTCTCGACCAACGACGGATCGGTGAGTGACGGGTCTTTCAGGACGCCGCTGATATCAGCCAGCCACTTGCCTTTTTCGAACTGGCGCTTCTGCACGTGGTAGCTCAGATGCACAACGTCGAAGCTCGGCTTGCCGGAGGAAAGTTCGATCACCACCTTCTGGCGCTGCTGCTGTTCCGGTGTCGCTTCGGCATTGACCTTGATGCCGGTCAGTTCTTCGAACTCGCCGAGATATTTGATCAGCGTGTCGCTGCGCGGGCTTTTGACGAGGTTGACTTCGAGCGTCGTGCCGGCGTGTTTTTTCCAGTTCACCGCCGCCGATGCCGGGCGAATGCCGAGCACCGCGCTGCCGCCAAGCGCCGCCGTGCCTGCCAGAAAGGCGCGGCGCGTGGGGTTGAGCAATGAATGCGTCATGTCTGTTCTCCTCCAGTTAGCCGGAAATTCTCCTCACCCCGGCTTGTTGCTTATTTCCTGCAAGGCCGGCGTAGACCCTCTTTGTCCCGCCGGCGTTGCCTTAGACTGCCAGTGCCCTGTCCCTTGCGTTGCGGATATGGGCGGTGAGCCGTTCCACGGCGTCTTCCACGGATCGCCTCTCGATGGCTTCGAGAATGGCGAGATGTTCCTTCATGACCGACTTCACATGGCCGGCGATGCGAAAGCGCTCCTGATTGATAAGGCGCATCTTGATGGAATTGACCCGGTAGGCATTCGAGATGATCGAATTGCCGAGCGCATCGATGAAGGCATCGTGCATGCCCCAATCCACCTGCTGCGCGTGCTGCTCCAGTTCCGGCGATTCCCCGCCATTTTCAGCCGCTTCGGCGATATCGCGGTGCTGTTTCAACAGTTTGGCAATAGCTGCGTCTGAGGCAGAACGGGTAAACAGCGCGACGGCCTCCTTTTCGAGGAAGATACGGAACTGGAATGCTTCGCGGATGAGGTTGATGTCGATATGGGCGACTTGCAATCCGCGCTGCGGCACGGTCTTGATCAGCCCTTCCGCCTCCAGCCGCGGAATTGCCTCCCGGATTGCGCCGAGCGGCAAGCCGGTTAGTTCCACAAGCCGGCGCTGCGAGATGAATTGCCCCGGGCGAACATCACGCGAGAGAAGATGATGCGTAAAGCTCTCATACGCCCGTTCCCGCAATGTCTGTTCGCCGGTATCGTCCATGCTCAACCTTTCAACTCCGTTCAGGCGGCCTGCCTGCGAAACAGCGCGTCGAAAGCGCCCTCGATCTGCCGCCGATCCTCCGGTGAAATCGCCACGAGCGGTGCGCGCACATCCGACCAGATCGCTTCCCCTGTCGTGTGTGATACCAGCACCTTGACGGCCGGTGTAACCGGGAATTTCAGAAGTTCCACAACAAGATCGACGATGCGTGGGTCGTCCTTGCCATCAACGGCCATGGCGCGCACTTCCTGCGTCAGCAAATTGGCAACGCCGGATATCGCGCCCTGACCGCCGAGGCGGACGCCTCTGGCGAGATCGCGCTCATCGCCGATCAGGATGGCGAGATCGCCGTGTTCTTTCAGCAGGCGCTCGGTATGGCTCCAGTTGCCGGAGGAATCCTTGACGCCGGTGACGATGCCCGGAAACGCGGCCTTCAGCCGTCCGACCAGCTCGACCGACAACGTCACCATGGTCACAGACGGGATGTTGTAAACGAGAATGTCACGTGCATCCTTACCAATCTTGGCGAACACCGCCGAGAACCAGGCAAACAGGCCGTCATCGCTGACATTCTTGAAATAGGAGGGTGGCGCGAGCAGAATATTGCGGGCGCCGGCTTTCAGCGCTTCAGCCGACTGATCGGCCGCGTCCTCGATGGAATCCACCAGAACGCCGGTGACGATGCGCGACGGCGCAATGCCCGCTTCGATGAAGCGTGAGAGAATGACCTGCCGCTCGCGGCTCCCGACCGAGCACCCTTCACCTGTCGTGCCGAAGAGTGTCACGCTGTCGCAGCCATTGGACAAGCAACGGCGTGCATGGGCGATCATGGCATCGATATCGACCGTTCCGTCCGTTTTGAAAGGGGTTGTCAGGGCTGCCGAAAGGCCGAATTTCTGGGTCAATTAAAATGCTCCTCCAAGGTGACTACGAATTGATGGCATACTGACATGTTAGTTGTAAAGAGGTAATTGCAGAACGACTGTTCGGATTTTAGCGGTGCAAATTTGTTGTGAAAATCTGCGGCCTTGCTCTGGGGCGCGGCGTGTCCGGAAGCATTTTCGTGGTTTACACAGTCGTCGCTTTTTGCCGCGTCTGTCCCTCCCGTCGCCTTTGCGCGAGGTCAGGAGATGTGCGAAAATAAAATTTGACTGCTGGAGTAAAGATTTTTATCAGGCAGTTTGAATATAGGGATAAAAGGGACGATAATCATGACCATTGCGGAGAAGGCAGCGCCTGTGGACCAGATCGAACAGAGCCGCGTCAAGCGCCTGAAGGCAGCGACGCGCGACGCGCATCGTGGTCTTGATAGCTTCATCATGGCTGCCAAGCCGTTCGAGAGCCGGGAGAACTTCGGCAAATTCGTGGAAACGCAGTATCTTTTCCATCGCGATCTCGATGTCTTCTTCGCCAATGAAACGCTTGACGGCCTGCTTCCCGACCTGAAAGGCCGCCGTCGTCTCGCCATGATCGAGCAGGACCTTGCCGATCTCGGCCTTGCCATTCCGGAAACCGGGGCTGCCCGTTTCACCGATGAAACGCCGTTCGATCTGCCGCAGGCGATGGGCTGGCTCTATGTCGTGGAGGGCTCCAATCTCGGTGCCGCGTTCCTGCTGAAAGACGCGGCCAAGCTCGGCCTCACAGAAGAATTCGGTGCGCGGCATCTGGCCGGTGCACCGGAAGGACGCGGCCTGCACTGGCGCACTTTCACGGCAGCGCTTGATGAAATTTCGCTGACCGTTGAAGAGGAAGAGCGGGTTGTCGCGGGTGCCGAGGCGGCATTCCGGGCAGTGCATGCCTATGCGCAGCAGCGGATGGGTTGAGGTTTTGGCATAGCTCTTGACGAGCGATTGATCGCCATTTCGAACACCCAGCGCCGTCATCCTCGGGCTTGTCCCGAGGATCTGCAACCGATTGATTTTACTAAACGTGGATAGATCCTCGGGACAAGCCCGAGGATGACGAGGAGCGTGAAGCGCGCCTCACCGCACTTTCAGGACTATTTCTACAACGTCCATTCATACCACCCTCGCATTCATTTCTGCCGAATAAACAGGCAAATATTTTTACCAAATGATAAAAATTTTGTCTTTTGGTCAACGCTCGGCACAGCCCAAAATTTTATCCATTTGATAAAATTATTGTATTTGGTCTGGCACAGAACCTGCTACTCTTTTCTCAAGTCAGGAGACACCTGACGCAAAAAAGGGAACAGCAAAATGGAAGTTGGTGTTTTTATCCCGATCGGGAACAATGGGTGGCTTCTTTCCGAAAACGCGCCGCAATACAAGCCGAGCTTCGACCTGAACAAGGCGATCACGCTGAAGGCGGAGCAATATGGTTTCGACTTTGCGCTGTCGATGATCAAGCTGCGCGGTTTTGGCGGCAAGACCGAGTTCTGGGACTATAATCTGGAATCCTTTACGCTGATGGCGGGCCTTGCCGCCGTCACCTCCAAGATCAAGCTGTTCGGCACCGCCGCGACGCTGGTCATGCCGCCGGCCATCGTCGCGCGTATGGCGACCACGATCGATTCCATTTCCGGTGGCCGTTTCGGCATCAACCTCATTACCGGCTGGCAGCGGCCGGAATATAGCCAGATGGGTCTTTGGCCGGGCGATGATTACTTCGGTGATCGTTACGAATATCTCGGCGAATATACGACTGTGCTGAAAGAGCTGCTGACGGAAGGTCAGTCGGACTATAAGGGCAAGTTCTTCCAGATGGATGATTGCCGAATGAAGCCGGTGCCGCAGGGTGATGTGAAGCTCATCTGCGCCGGTTCGTCCAACTCCGGCATGGCGTTTTCAGCCAAGTTCGCCGATTACAGCTTCTGCTTCGGTGTTGGCGTCAACACGCCAAAGGCCTTTGCGCCCACCAATGAGCGGCTTCTGGCGGCAACGGAAAAGAGCGGCCGTGAGGTTAAATCCGTCGTGCTGACGATGATCCTCGCCGAGGAAAAATCCGAGGATGCCTGGGCGAAGTGGGAGCATTACAAAGCGGGTGCCGATGAGGACGCGATCAAGTGGCTCGGCCTGCAAAGCGCCGTCGATACTAAATCCGGCTCCGACACCAATGTCCGGCACATGTCCAACCCCGTCTCTGCGGTCAATATCAACATGGGAACCTTGATCGGCTCCTATGAGGAAGTGGCGGCGATGCTGGATGAAATGAGCGAGGTGCCGGGGACGGGCGGCGTGATGCTGACTTTTGACGACTTCCTCGAAGGCGTCGAAAAATTCGGCAAATACGTGCAGCCGCTGATGAAGAGCCGCGCGCATGTTCAAGCGACACTGGAGGCAGCGGAATGAGCGAGGCCGTCGTGGCAGGTTACAAGGGCCCGGAGAGCCGTTCGGAAAGTGTCACGCTTCCCGCAAGGCCGGAGCCGATTACCCTGAAACCCAGCGAGACCGCCGTTGTCGTGGTCGACATGCAGAACGCCTATTCGACCGAGGGCGGTTATGTCGATCTTGCCGGTTTCGACATCTCAGGCGCAAAGGGCACCATCGCCAACATCAAGAAGACGCTGGATGCGGCGCGGGCGGCAGGCGTTCAGGTCATCTATTTCCAGAATGGCTGGGACAAGGACTACGTCGAGGCGGGCGGGCCAGGTTCGCCCAACTGGCACAAGTCCAACGCGCTGAAGACCATGCGCAAACGCCCGGAGCTGCAAGGCCAGCTGCTGGCCAAGGGCACCTGGGACTACGCCATTGTCGACGAGCTGCAGCCGCAGCCCGGCGATATTCTGGTGCCGAAGACACGTTATAGCGGTTTCTTCAACACCAATATGGACAGCGTCTTGCGCGCGCGCGGCATCCGCAACCTGGTCTTTGTCGGCATCGCCACCAATGTCTGCGTGGAAAGCTCACTGCGCGATGCTTTCCACCTCGAATATTTCGGGGTGATGCTGGAGGACGCCACCCATCATCTCGGGCCGGACTATATCCAGCAGGCGACGGTCTACAATGTCGAGAAGTTTTTCGGCTGGGTGGCCACCGTCAATGATTTCTGCGGTGTCATCTCGCAGGCCGCACCCGTCACCGATTGATTGAGAAAAACAAAGAGGAGAACGAAATGCCGAAAAAGATCATCGTACCTGTTGGCACCAGCAAACCCATCGCTCCCTTTTCGCCGGGAACACTTGCCGATGGCGTGGTATACGTTTCCGGCACGCTGCCCTTCGACAAGGACAATAATGTCGTGCATGTGGGCGATGCCAGCGCGCAGACCCGCCATGTTCTCGAAACCATCAAATCCGTCATCGAGACCGCCGGCGGCGCGATGGAAGACGTGACGATGAACCACATCTTCATCACCGACTGGGCGAATTATCAGGCCGTCAACGCGGTCTATGCCGAATATTTCCCCGGTGACAAGCCGGCGCGTTATTGCATCCAGTGCGGCCTCGTAAAGCCCGATGCGCTGGTGGAAATCGCCACCGTCGCCCATATCGGCAAATAGGGCGAAGCGGCAGATGATGCATTTCGAGGTTCATGGCCGGACTGATTCAAAGGCACCCACCATCCTGCTGTCTTCTGGGCTGGGCGGATCGGGCGCCTATTGGGTACCGCAGATCGAGGCTCTTTCCGGCCATTTCCGGGTCGTCACCTATGACCATCGCGGCACCGGCAGGACCGGCGGCGAGGTGCCGCTCGATGGCGGCATTTCCGCCATGGCGGATGATGTGCTGGAGATCGTCTCGACCCTGAACCTCGAAAAATTCCATTTCATGGGACATGCCCTCGGCGGTCTGATCGGTCTCGATATCGCGCTGCGCCGGCCTGGGCTTATTGAAAGGCTCGTTCTCATCAACGCCTGGAGCAAGGCCGATCCGCATTCCGGGCGCTGCTTTGACGTGCGGATCGAGCTCCTGGAAAAGTCGGGCGTCGAGGCTTTTGTCAAAGCGCAGCCGCTGTTCCTTTATCCGGCGGCGTGGATGTCTGACAATCAGGAGCGGCTGGCACGGGACGATGCCCATGGCGTGGCGCATTTCCAGGGCAAGGACAATGTGCTCAGGCGTATTGCCGCGCTGCGGGCCTTCGATGTGGATGAACGGCTTGGCGAGATAGGGAATCCGGTGCTGGTGGTGGCGACGAAGGATGATCTTCTGGTGCCCTATACCCGCTCGTTGCGTCTCGCCGACGGTTTGCCGCAAAGCGAGCTTTGCCTTCTCGATTTCGGGGCTCACGCGGTCAATATTACCGAACCCGACCTTTTCAACGCCCGGCTTTTGCAGTTTCTTCTGCCCGCCGACGCCACAGTCTGACAGGATTTTAGAGCACGATGACGACACCACTGGATGATGCAGCACTCGCAACGCTTTTCACCGAAGCGCGCACCCACAATGGCTGGACGGACAAGCCGATCAGCGATGAAACACTGCGCGCGCTTTACGACCTGACGAAGATGGGCCCGACGTCGGCCAATTGCTCGCCGGCTCGTTTCGTCTTCGTGCGCAGCCCGGAAGCCAAGGAAAAGCTTCGGCCGGCGCTTTCTTCGGGCAATCTCGAAAAAACAATGGCCGCGCCGGTGACTGTCATTGCTGCCATCGACAGCGAATTTTACGAGAAGTTGCCGGAACTGTTTCCGCACGCCGATGCGCGTTCGTGGTTTACCTCCAGCCCTGCGGTGGCCGAAGAAACGGCCTTTCGCAACGCCACGCTTCAGGCCGGATATCTGATCCTTGCCGCCCGCGCGCTGGGGCTGGATACCGGCGCCATGTCCGGTTTCGACAAGAGCAAGGTGGATGCGGCATTTTTTGCCGGTACGACGTGGAAATCCAATTTCCTGATCAATCTCGGTCATGGCGATCCGTCAAAGCTCTTTGGCCGCCTGCCGCGCCTTGGCTTTGACGACGCCTGTGTGCTGGCTTGATGGCCTGTTAAGGAAGGATGGGTTAGATGCAGATGATGTCTCTTGAAAAGGAAGCGGCAATGGAGACGAAGACTGCAGAGCAACGCAGCCTCGATTATAGAAACGCCATGGCGCGGCTCGGTGCGGCGGTGAATATCGTCACGACGGATGGTGGCGCAGGCCGGGCAGGCTTCGCCGCGACGGCGGTTTGCAGCGTTTCCGACAATCCGCCCACGCTTCTCATCTGCCTCAACAGAAATTCTTCCGCTTACAAGGTGGTGAAGGCCAATGGTGTCGTCTGCGTCAACACGCTCGCCGCCCATCATGAGGTGCTGAGCACGCTTTTCGGTGGCAAGACGCCTGCGGAGGAACGTTTCGCTGCGGGCAACTGGGGCTCGCTCGAAACCGGTGCGCCGGTTCTCGAAGATGCGCTCGTCTCGTTCGATTGCCACATCCGCGAGGCCCATGACGGCGGCACGCATGATATTCTCATCTGCGAGGTCGTGGATATGAAGATCAATGCGGGTGATGAGGCGCTGATGTATTTCAACCGGCGTTACCGGGTGCTTTGAGCAGTCTACTATTTGCGCAGACGCGTCATCGCATACCGTAACCCCGACTTGTCCGGGATCCAGTGCGATCAAGTCCTTGATTGCGAAAAAGTCCTTTCACGGCGCAGACGCGCCGTGGCTGGATGCCGGATCAAGTCCGGCATGACGGAAGGAATGCTGGCGTTACTGTCAGTAAAAAGGGCGTTTCCGGTTTCCCGGAAACGCCCTTTTGATTTACTTGATCAACGGCAGAAGATCGTTGATCGACTTTTTCGCATCGCCATAGAACATGCGGGTATTGTCCTTGTAGAACAGCGGGTTCTCGATACCGGAGTAACCCGTGCCCTGGCCGCGCTTGGAAACGATGACGAGTTTCGACTTCCACACTTCCAGAACCGGCATGCCGGCAATCGGCGAATTCGGATCGTCCTGTGCGGCCGGGTTGACGATATCGTTGGAGCCGATGACGATCACGACGTCGGTGCTTGGGAAATCGTCGTTGATCTCGTCCATTTCGAGCACGATGTCGTAGGGCACCTTCGCTTCGGCGAGCAGCACGTTCATGTGGCCGGGAAGACGGCCTGCCACCGGGTGGATGGCGAAGCGCACGGTCTTGCCGTCGGCGCGCAGCTTGCGCGTCAGTTCCGACACGGCCGATTGCGCCTGCGCCACCGCCATGCCGTAACCGGGCACGATGATGACGCTGTCGGCGTCGTTCAGCGCTGCGGCCACACCCTCGGCGTCAATCGCCACCTGCTCGCCCTCGATTTCCATCGCCGGGCCCGTCGTGCCGCCGAAGCCGCCGAGGATGACCGAGATGAAGGAACGGTTCATCGCCTTGCACATGATGTAGGAGAGGATCGCACCCGAGGAGCCCACCAGCGCACCCGTGACGATCAGCAGATCGTTGCCGAGCGTGAAGCCGATGGCGGCGGCCGCCCAGCCGGAATAGCTGTTCAGCATCGAAACGACGACAGGCATGTCGGCGCCGCCAATGCCCATGATCAGGTGATAGCCGATGAAGAAGGCGGCAAGCGTCATCAGGACCAGTGTCCATGCGCCGGCACCATTGCAATACATGATGAGCAGCACCAACGACAGGATCGCGGCACCGGCGTTCAGCAGATGCCCGCCCGGCAGCTTCTTCGCCTTGCCGTCTACTTTGCCCGCAAGCTTGCCGAAGGCGACGACGGAGCCGGTGAAAGTGACCGCGCCGATGAAGACGCCGAGGAAGACCTCGACCTTCATGATCGCCAGTTCAACAGGCGTCTTGTGGGCAAGTATCGCGGAAAAGCCCGTCAGTAAGGAACGCGCGGTTTCATCGAGCGAGGCGACATGCGCTTCCTCGATATGGGCGTTGAAGCCGATGAAAACGGCGGCAAGGCCAACGAAGGAGTGAAGCGCCGCCACAAGCTGCGGCATCTCGGTCATCTGTACACGGCTTGCGACGAAGTAGCCGAGCACGGAGCCGCCCGCCAGCATCAGGAGTACGACGAGCCACTGCCCGACGCCCTTACTGATTTCAGGGCCGAAGACGGTTGCGATGATGGCGAGGCCCATGCCTGTGATGCCGTACCAGACGGCACGTTTGGCGCTTTCCTGTCCGGAGAGACCGCCTAGCGAAAGGATGAAAAGAACGGCTGCGGCAACATAGGCCGCGGAAACAATACCAATGGTCATTTATTTAAATCCCCGCACGCTCAGGACTTCTGGAACATGGCGAGCATGCGCCGTGTCACGAGGAAACCGCCGACGATGTTGATCGTCGCGATCAGGACGGAAAGCGAGGCAAGGATCACCACCAGCCAGTTGCCGGAGCCGATCTGCAGTAGCGCGCCGATGATGACGATGCCGGAGATCGCGTTGGTCACGGCCATCAGCGGCGTGTGCAGCGAGTGGCTGACATTCCAGATGACCTGGAAGCCGATGAAGCAGGCGAGCACGAAGACGATGAAGTGGCTCATGAAACTTGCCGGCGCATAAAGGCCGACAAGCAGCAGGACGGCCGTGCCAGCGACCAGAAGCCCGACCTGACTCTTCGTCTGCGCCTTAAACTCGGCCTTTTCCTTGGCGTGTTTCTCCTCCGGCGTCAGCTCCTTGGCTCGTTCCTTCGGCTTCTGCGCGGCAATGGCCTGGATCTTCGGCGGCGGCGGGGGATAAGTTATCTCGCCCTGATAGGTGACGGTCGCGCCACGGATAACATCGTCTTCCATGTTGTGAACCGGCTTGCCGTCCTTTCCAGGCGTCAGATCGGTCATCATGTGGCGGATGTTGGTGGCGTAGAGCGTCGAGGCCTGCGTCGCCATTCGGCTCGGGAAATCCGTGTAGCCGATGACGATGACGCCATTTTCGGACACGACGCGCTGGTCGGGAACCGTCAGATCGCAATTGCCGCCGCGCTCGGCGGCGAGGTCGATGATGACCGAACCCGGCTTCATCATCGCCACCATGTCGGCAAGCCACAGTTTCGGGGCGTCGCGGCCCGGGATCAGCGCCGTGGTGATGACGATATCGATCTGCGGTGCGAGCTCGCGGAACTTCTCCAACTGCTTCTCGCGGAATTCCGGCGAGGAGGGGGCGGCATAACCGCCGGTTGCTGCGCCATCCTGCTGCTGGTCGGCGAAATCGAGATAGACGAACTCAGCGCCCATGGATTCGATCTGCTCGGCAACTTCGGGGCGCACGTCGAAGGCGTAGGTGATCGCGCCGAGCGATGTGGCCGTGCCGATGGCGGCAAGACCGGCAACGCCGGCACCGATGACCAGCACCTTCGCGGGCGGCACCTTGCCGGCGGCCGTCACCTGGCCGGTGAAGAAACGGCCGAAATTGTTGCCCGCCTCGATGACCGCACGATAACCGGCGATATTGGCCATGGAGGAGAGCGCGTCCATCTTCTGGGCGCGGGAAATGCGCGGCACCATGTCCATGGCGATGACGTTTGCGCCCTTTTCCTTCGCCTGTTCCAAAAGGTCTTTGTTCTGGGCGGGGTAGAAGAACGAGATCAGCGTCTTGTCCGAGGATAGGCGATCAATCTCCGATGTTTCGGGTGGGCGAACCTTGGCGATGATATCGGAGCCGGAATAAAGCGCGTCCGCGCTGTCGACCACGGTCACGCCTGCGGCGCGATAGGCGTCGTCAGAAAAGCCGGCCGCCTTGCCGGCGCCGGCTTCGATGACGCAATCATATCCGAGTTTTTGCAAAGCCTGCGCGCTGTCGGGCGTCATGCCGACGCGCGCCTCGCCATCATATAGTTCCTTAGGTGTTCCGATTCTCAAAACTGCTCTCCCATTTCCCGTCCTGATAAGCCGTCATAGCCCATTTTGGGCGTTTTTGTCTTGTTATTGCTGTTTTCTACCTGCGGCGGATTGACATCAGGGAAAAGGCCATTTCGAGCGGTGGCGGTACGGCGGTCATAAAAAACCCGGCGCCGAAACGCCGGGTTCTTGTTTCCAGTGCTTTTCGCTCAATCCATGGCGTGGATATCGCGATCCTTGGTTTCCGGCAGGAACAGCATGCCGATGACCAGCGTGATGCCTGCAAAGATGATCGGATACCAGAGGCCGTAATAGATATCGCCCTTCGCCGCGCTCATCGCAAAGGCGGTGGCGGGCAGAAGGCCGCCGAACCAGCCGTTGCCGATGTGATAGGGCAGCGACATGCCGGAGTAGCGGATGCGGGTCGGGAACAGTTCGACCAGCAAAGCTGCGATCGGGCCATAGACCATCGTCACGTAGATGACGAGGACGGTGAGAACCGCGATGATGACGACCCAGTTCACGGCGGCCGGGTCGGCCACCATGGAGAAGGCGCCGCCGCCTGCCACGGTATAGACGGCCATTTCCGCGGCTCCACCGGTTTCGGCCGGCGTCAGCAGTTTGTCGGCCACCAGCTTGTCGGTTGCAACCATCTTTTTATCGGCAGCGCGAACGGCCGCCGCATTGAGGTTAAGCTCCGGGTTCGCGGCAATGAAGGCATCCAGTTTCGCGTCCGGCACCTGTGCCGCACCGCGAACCAGCGGGTAACCGCCATCGTGGAGCGCCGTGTTGACCTGCTTCTGGAACGCCTTGTCCTTGGCTGCCGCATCCGCACCGGCGGCGACGGCATCATAGCTGGTGATGGTGGCATCGCCGATCTTCACGGTAGCCGGCTGGCCGGCTGTGCCCGCAACCACGTCGTAAGGCACGGAGTTGCGTGTCAGGAACGAGGTGGCGATATCACAGGACGTGGTGAACTTCGCCGTGCCCGTCGGGTTGAACTGGAATTTGCAATCGCCCGGTGCGGCAGTCACGGTGGCGCGAACGCTCGCCTGTGCCTGTGCAAGCGCCGGGTTGCCTGCCCAGGTCAGTGCCTTGAACAGCGGGAAGTAGGTCAGCATGGCAAGGATGAGGCCGGCCATGATGATCGGCTTGCGGCCGATCTTGTCGGACAGCCAGCCGAAGATGACGAAGAAGCTGGTGCCGAGAATGAGCGCTGCCGCCACCATGATATTGGCGGACTGGCCGTCGACCTTCAGAATGCTCTGCAGGAAGAACAGCGCGTAGAACTGGCCGGTGTACCAGACGACGGCCTGGCCGATGACGGCGCCGACAAGCGCGATGATGGCGATCTTGGCGTTTTTCCACTGGCCGAAAGCTTCGCTCAGCGGTGCCTTGGAGGTTTTGCCTTCTTCCTTCATTTTCTTGAAGGCCGGGGATTCGTTCATTTTCAGACGGATCCAGACGGATACGCCAAGCAGCAGAACGGAGACGAGGAAGGGAATGCGCCAGCCCCAGGCGGCGAAGGCTTCCTTGCCGAGTGCGAATTGTACGCCGAGAATGACCACCAGCGACAGGAACAGGCCGAGCGTCGCCGTCGTCTGGATCCATGAGGTATAATAGCCTCTGCGGCCGTTCGGTGCGTGTTCGGCCACGTAAGTAGCAGCGCCGCCATATTCACCGCCGAGCGCCAGACCCTGCAGCATGCGCAGAACGATCAGGATGATCGGAGCGGCAATGCCGATCTGCGATGCGCTGGGCAGGACGCCGACGAGGAAGGTGGACACACCCATGATGAGGATGGTGATGAGGAAGGTATATTTACGTCCGACGATATCACCAAGTCGGCCGAATACCAGCGCGCCGAAGGGCCGCACGAGGAAGCCGGCGGCAAAGGCCAGAAGCGCGAAGATATTACGCGTCGTTTCCGGATATTGGCTGAAGAAGTTCGCGCCGATATAGATCGCGAGCGAGCCGTAAAGATAGAAGTCGTACCATTCGAAGACCGTTCCGAGAGAAGAGGCGAAAATCACCTTCTTCTCTTCACCCGTCATTGGACGGGCGGCGCCGCTTGCGGCTGCAACATTTGCCATTGTCTGTCCTCCACAGATGTCCCAATCGACGCATTGCGGAGCCCAACTCTCCTCCGGACTCACCTTGCGGCTGCAATGCGCGGACCCTGAGAGTGACAGAAAATTAACCTCAGTAAGAGCGATGCTTTCGGATTATGACTTTAGTATAATATGAAGCGTTTCAAAAATGTCGCGGGGCGGATTCCCGCTCGCCTGCGAAAGCGCCTTTTTCCTTGACACAACCGAGAAACCTTCTAATAGCTTCTCGCGAAGAAGGAGCATCACCTTGCGCATGCATGTTGCAGACATGTTCGTCATGGAAGGACCGGCACAATCCGCCGGCGATGATCCGCGCCTTTCTTATTCTATCCGAATTACGGCCAAAACGACGATTAAAACCGTCTAACGTCTCTGGCCACCGCTCTCTCCCCGGTTTGGCTGGGGATCGAGGAAGCCGCGATATGATGCGGGTTCCCACCTCACCAAAAAGAGGAGAGACAGAAAGAGAGCTTGATCATGGGTTTCAAAGTTGCAATTGCAGGCGCCACCGGCAACGTCGGTCGCGAAATGCTCAATATCCTGGCCGAACGCGGTTTTCCCGCCGATGAAGTCGTGCCGCTCGCTTCCGCCCGCTCGCAGGGCACGGAAGTCTCCTATGGCGACCGCACGCTGAAGGTTTCGAACCTCGAGAACTACGATTTTTCCGACACGGATATCTGCCTGATGTCTGCCGGCGGCGATGTTTCCAAGAAGTGGTCGCCGAAGATCGGCCAGCAGGGCTGCGTCGTCATCGATAACTCCTCCGCCTGGCGCTACGATCAGGACGTTCCGCTGATCGTTCCCGAAGTGAATGCCGATGCGGTTGCAGGCTTCACCAAGAAGAACATCATCGCCAACCCCAATTGCTCCACGGCACAGCTCGTCGTTGCGCTGAAGCCGCTGCATGACTTCGCCAAGATCAAGCGCGTCGTCGTTTCCACCTACCAGTCGGTGTCCGGCGCCGGCAAGGAAGGCATGGACGAGCTGTTCCAGCAGACCCGCGCCGTTTTCGTCGCCGATCCCGTCGAAACCAAGAAGTTCACCAAGCGTATCGCCTTCAACGTCATTCCACATATCGATGTCTTCATGGAAGACGGCTATACGAAGGAAGAATGGAAGGTTCTGGCCGAAACCAAGAAGATGCTCGATCCGAAGATCAAGGTCACCTGCACGGCCGTGCGCGTTCCTGTCTTCATCGGCCATTCGGAATCGGTCAATATCGAGTTCGAAAACGAGATCACCGCCGATCAGGCCCGTGATATCCTGCGCGAAGCACCGGGTTGCCTGGTCATCGACAAGCGCGAAAACGGCGGTTACATCACGCCGGTTGAATCCGCCGGTGAAGATGCGACCTACATCTCGCGTATCCGCGAAGACGCGACTGTCGAAAACGGTCTCAACCTTTGGGTTGTTTCCGACAACCTGCGCAAGGGTGCTGCCCTTAACGCCGTCCAGATCGCCGAACTGCTGATCAATCGTGGCTTCATCAAGCCCCGCAAGGCGGCTGCCTGATCGACGATACGATTTTTTAAGGTTCGTTAAGTATAACCCGTCTGTTCTGTGTGGGGCAGGCGGGTTTTCAATTGGCGACGATCACGGCCAGTTTATTTGCAGGCCTTGCTGCCGAAAGGCAATTTAGGCCGCCAAAAGACAGTTTTGGCACCTGAACCATACAGTATAGTGGTTTGGTTCCTGGGAAATTCCCCAAAAATATCGAAGGCAGATTTTGATGCGGGCAATGAAGGTAATTCTGGCTGGTGTGGCCATGGTCTCGGTTCTGGCAGCGACGCCGGTTATGGCGGCGCAATGCGGCAACACTTCGGCAGGCTTCGATGCCTGGGTCAGCGCCTTCAAGCAGGAAGCGGCGGGCCGCGGCGTCAGCGCCTCTGTGCTCGATCGCGCCTTCTCCGGCGTCTCCTACAATCAGGCGACCATCCGTGCCGATCGCGGCCAGCACAGCTTCAAGCTGTCCTTCGAACAATTCATGCAGAAGCGCGGCGGTCAGACGATCATTTCGCGCGGCAAGACCATGAAGAAGAACAATGCCGCCCTCTTCGCCTCCATCGAGAAAGCTTACGGCGTTCCGGCTGGCCCGCTTCTGGCCATCTGGGGCATGGAAACCGGCTTCGGCGGCTTCATGGGCAACCAGCATACGCTTTCCGCCGTGGCGACGCTGTCCTTCGACTGCCGTCGTTCGGATTATTTCACCGAGCAGCTTTATGCCGCGCTGAAACTCGTGGGCAGCGGGTCGCTGAACGTCAACGCCAAAGGCGCCGCCCATGGTGAAATCGGCCAGACGCAGTTCCTGCCGCTGAACGTCGTGCGTTACGGCGTGGATTTCGACCGCGACGGCCGTATCGATCTCGTCGGCTCGCGCGCCGATGCGCTGGCGTCCACCGCAAACTTCCTCGTCGGCCATGGCTGGCAGCGTGGTGCCGGTTATCAGCAGGGACAGGCGAATTATGCGGCCATTCAGGGCTGGAACGCCGCAAGCGTCTACCAGCAGGCGATTGCATTTATCGGCAAGTCGATCGACGGCCAATAGGTTCTTAAGTTTGAAAGGCCTTTTGATCACAAGGCCTTATCCGCGTTCTCGACGTCATCCTCGGGCTTGTCCCGAGGATCTGCAACGTTCCGATTTTGTGCGGCGTGGTTAGATCCTCGGGTCAAGCCCGAGGATGACGGGAATTACCGGAGCGGGGCCCTAAGGTGCCCAATAGTATAAGCCCGCTTCACTCACAGATCCGGGCGACGGAAATCACCCGTTTTGCCGTCCATCACCCACAATTCGCCCGTCGAAATATCGAACCATGCGCCGTGCAGCTTCACCTTGCCGGCGGTTTCCTGCGCCTTGACGAAGGGGAAACCACGCAGGTTGGCGATGGAGTTGCGGATGGAAACGCGTTCCAGCGCGGTCTGCCGCTCGGAGGCGGTCATGACATCGTTGCTCTGGATCTGCTCGGCGGCGGATTTCACCATGTTCATCCATTTGCCGATGAAATCGCCGGGGGAGAGCGGCTCGAGATTGGGGTCGAGTGCAGCCTGAATGCCACCGCAGCGGCCGTGGCCCATGACGACGATGTCCTTTACCTTCAGAACCTGTACGGCATATTCGATAGCCGCCGAGGTGGCGTGGTACTGGCCATCGGGCTCGAAAGGCGGCACCATGTTGGCGACGTTGCGGACGACGAAAAGTTCTCCCGGTCCGCAGTCGAAAATGGTTTCCGGCGCCGAACGGGAGTCGCAACAGGCAATGAACAGGGTCTGCGGTTTCTGTCCGGTCTCGGCCAGAACGCGATATCTTTCGCGTTCGTCGATATAACGACCGCTCATGAAGTTCTTGTAGCCGTTGAGAAGGTTTTCCGGAAAATCTTTCATCTATCGCAGTACCGTTGTGCTTGGACCAAGATCAAGTGAAGAACTCGGTGCGTTGAAGACCAATCCTTTGGAGTGTTTTCGCTTTTCTTCAAGCTGCAAAACCGCCCCAACTCCTTGCTTGCCGCATTTCCGGGAGGAAAACCGGGATCCGATTGTCCCGGAAACGCTCTAGCCGCTATTTGCGCTTGCTGCGCGAAGGATGCAAGAGATGACGCATCTGCACCATAGCCATGGGTGTGGAGAGACTTGAAGAGTCGGTCTCCAGCGTCAGTTCGTTCATCTCGCGTTTTTTCGTCCGCGCCAGAATTTCAAACACGCTGGCGGTTGCCAGCTGGAGCGCCTTTTCATCATCCAGACCTTCCAGCAGGCGGGCAAGGAACAGCGCCGACATCAGGTCGCCGAGCCCGTTCGGTGCATTCTCGATAGCGCGGTGTTCGGCGAGAAGCGCATGGCGGCCGCTGAGGTAAAGATTACCGGTGCCGCCCGTCATCATCGGTACCGCCGAGGTGACCAGCATTTTCGGCGGGCCGAGGGCAAGCGCGGCATCCATGATGGCATTGTTGGTCTCAAGTTCCGCGCCGCTCATCCAGGCCAGTTCGTAACGGTTCGGCGTCGCGACAGTCGCAAGCGGAATGAGTTCGTCGCGGATGGCTTCGGCGGTCTCAAGGGGAATATAAAGGCCGCCGAGATCACCCATGACCGGGTCGCAGGCGTAAATCAGCGCCGGGTTCTTTTCCTTCAGATTTCGGATCAGCCTTGCGGTGGAGCGCACCTGCGCGGCGCTGCCGAAATAACCGGTCAGGACAGCCTTGACCTCGCCGATCCATTTGGCGTTTTCGAGATCGGTCATGGCCTTGTCGAAATCGTCGTCCTGAAAGCGCATGCGGGTGGACGGGCCGTGGCCGGGGTGCCAGGGCATGACGATGGTGGGCACCGCCCAGACGGGATAACCCAGCGTCTCCAGCGCAAAGACTGCTGCCCGGTTGCCGACCGATCCACGCATGACGTGGCTGGAAATGACGATGACGGCGCCCTGTGTATTTTCCTGCATCACGGCCTTCTTGCTTTCAAATGCCGCAGAGGCCCGCAAGTGCCCCTGCCAGAGATCGAGATGCGCTCTCATGACATATCGCAAGACCGGTTTCCACCGTTAATCCCGCAAGGGTCTGTCCCGCTAAAGCATGGCGTGATGCTCGTTTCGTTGCGGGATTGCCGAAGTACTCTATATTTTGTTTGCGCATCGGGTTCTCCGAAAACCGCGTTACACTTTTTGAGCCGATGCCCTATAGTTGCATCATGCTCGATCTCGTCATTGCCTATTGGCCGCATATCCTTGCCGTTCTCTCCATCCTGATGGGAACCGTGGCGGCCGTGCATGCCACGATGACGAAGGAGGAGGTGCGTTCCGCGCTGGGCTGGGTGGGCGTCATCGTGCTGTCGCCGATCGTCGGCGCGGTTATCTACGCCATCGCCGGCATCAACCGCATTCGCCGTTCGAACATCACGCAGCAGCGGTCCTTTATGCTGGACGAGATCATGGATCGCGTGGCGCGTTTCGATGCGGACGCAGAACTGGTCGCCACCCGGTTTGGCCGTCGTTTCGAGGCCATGAAGACCCTGGGCGACCGGGTGACGCGACACGCGCTGACAACAGGCAACACCATCGAGCCGCTGGTAACCGGGGACGCTGCTTATGCCGCCATGCTGGAGGCGATCGGGGAGGCAAAACGGTCGATCATTCTCGAAACATATATTTTCGACAATGACAGAATCGGCGCCCGCTTCGTTGCGGCGCTTGAGCAGGCAAAACTGCGCGGCGTGGAGGTGAGGGTGCTCATCGATGCCGTGGGTGCGCGATATTCGGTGCCGAGCATCCTGCCGACGCTGCGGGAAAAGGGCATCGTTGCCAATGTCTTCAACGGAAATGTCATCATGGGGCTGCGGCTGCCCTATGCCAATCTGCGCACCCATCGCAAGATCCTCGTGGTGGACGGTCGCGTCGTGTTCAGCGGCGGCATGAATATCCGCGAGGGTTTCACGCTGGAATTCGGTGGTGACAAGCAATCCCACGACACACATTTCAAGATCACCGGGCCGGTGGTTTCTGATTTTTTCTCCATCGCGGCGGAGGACTGGCGTTTCACGACGAAGGAACTGCTGGACACGCCGGTCTGGGATATCGCCATTCCCGATGGTGTGCCGGGATCGCAGATCGTGGCGCGCGTTTCCTCCTCGGGGCCGGATAAAAGCATCGAGACCAGTCACAAGATGCTGATGGGTGCGTTTTCCGTCGCCCGTTCCTCCATTCTCATCATGTCGCCCTATTTTCTCCCCGATCGGGAGCTTATTTCGGCACTCATTACCGCAGCAAGGCGGGGAGTTGTTGTCGATATCATCGTGCCCAAAAGTAACAATCTGGTGCTTGTCGACAGGGCAATGACGGCTCAGTTCGACCAGATGTTGAGGAATTATTGCCGCATCTGGCGGGCGACGGGGGCTTTCAATCATTCCAAGCTTCTGGTGATCGACGGGCGCTGGAGCTACATTGGCTCCTCCAATCTCGATCCGCGGTCGCTGCGGTTGAACTTTGAGATCGATCTCGAAGTTATGGATGAAGAATTCGCCGGGGCGATCGGAGATCGTATCCGGGATGCGCGTGCAACCGCCTTGCCCGTGCGACTCAGCGAACTGAATGCGCGGCCATTCGTTGTCCGTTTCGTGGAGCGCGTCCTGTGGCTCGCTTCGCCTTATCTTTAGAGTGCGGTGCGCCCGACAGGACGCCCGTGAGACCGGAGGCATAAACGCGTGAAAAAGAACGGTTTGCTGGATGATGAAAAAACGGCCTTGGCGAAAAACACCAGCCTTTCCGCCTTCGTCATGCAGTCGCTGCGCGACCGCCGCCAGCGCCAGAATGCGGCGCCAGTGACGAAAGACCATTCCTTTCCGGTCATCGCCTCCTACAATGTGCATAAATGCGTCGGCCGGGACCGCAAGTTCGATCCCGATCGTACCAGCCGCGTCATTCAGGAAATCGGTGCCGACATTATTGCCCTTCAGGAGGCGGACAGCCGTTTCGGCGAGCGTACCGGCCTGCTCGATCTCGCGCGGCTGGAGCGGGAAAGCGGCCTCATTCCCGTGCCTATCCAGGCCGGCGTGAAAGCCCATGGCTGGCACGGCAATGTCGTGCTGTTCAAGGAAGGCGCGGTCAGGGATGTGCATACGCTGAAATTGCCGGGGCTGGAGCCCCGCGGCGCGCTCGTCGTGGAGCTGGATCTGAAAAGCGGCGGCACGCTGAGGGTCATCGCCGCCCATTTCGGGCTTCTCAGACATTCCCGCGCCCAGCAGGCGAAAGCGTTGATCAGCCTTCTCGAAGCGCGCAACGAATGCGCGACCGTTCTCATGGGAGACCTGAACGAATGGCGTCTGGGCAACGGTTCGTCGCTCAATACGTTCCGCGATGCTTTTGGCGCTTTGCCGCCGGCGGTGCCGAGTTTTCCGTCCAACCTGCCGGTGCTGGCGCTCGACAGGATCATCGCCAATCGGGAAGGGCTGATCGAGCAGGTTGAGGCGCATGACAGCGCGCTGGCGCGCATCGCCTCGGATCACCTGCCGCTGAAGGCAGCGGTGCGGACCGACCTGCTTCCGGCCTGATCCCGCCGCCGATAATATGCCGCAAGCAGGAGATTGGACCCGGCAGGGGGCAAAGCCGTTACGCCACCGTCAGGTGGCTGCGCGAACGAGCCTCCAGCAACGATGTGCGAATGGCTTCCATCAGCCGCTCACGGTTGTTTCTGGTTTTGCTTCTGTCCAGGTTCTGCGCGGAAAGCGCCAGATCAAGACCCTCATGCATCACGATCGAATAGGCAACAGTCGTTGCCCAGTTTTCGTATTCCTGCTCCATCATGCAGCCCCTGAACTAAATCATTTAGTCCGAATCACCCTGTTCTTGATAATTTACCACAAAATACAAAGCATAAAATAGCATCGTTTCTTGCCGCTCTGTCGAGTTGGTACGGTTATATTGATTTTTGACAGGCTCAACACGGGACAATATAGATGATTTTCCCGCTTAAGCATTTGAAACTGATTCTATTTCAGTGGAGCCGCATAAACATTTCCAGCCATAAAAAACGCCGCGCATCTGATGATGCGCGGCGGGCTTACTTCGAAGGTGGCGGTGGATGGGAGGAGAGGGTTCAGCCGGCCTTTTCGAGCTTGTAGTCCGAATTGGCCGGTTCTTCCTGCTTGTGCTGGATGAGCGGACGATTGCCCGCCAGTTTGCGCACCAGCACGTAGAAGACCGGTGTCATGAAGATGCCGAAGAACGTCACGCCGATCATGCCGGAGAAGACCGCGACACCCATGGCGGCGCGCATTTCCGCACCGGCACCTGTCGAGACGACCAGCGGCACCACGCCCATGATGAAGGCGAGCGAGGTCATCAGGATCGGGCGAAGGCGAAGACGGCTTGCCTCGATGGCCGCCTGAACCGGCGTTCGTCCCTCGAATTCCAGTTCCCGGGCGAATTCCACGATCAGGATCGCGTTTTTCGCCGAGAGACCCACAAGGACGACAAGGCCGATCTGCGTAAAGATGTTGTTGTCCCCTCCTGTCAGCCAGACGCCCGTGAGAGCTGCAAGCACGCCCAGTGGCACGATCAGGATGATCGCGATCGGCAGGGTCAGGCTTTCATATTGCGCGGCAAGCACGAGATAGACGAGCAGCAGTGCGAGCGGGAAGACCACGATGCTGGAATTGCCGGCGAGAATCTGCTGGTAGGTCAGATCGGTCCATTCGTAATCGATGCCTGCGGGCAGGGTTTCGGCAAGGATCTTTTCGATCGCGGCCTGCGCCTGACCCGAAGAGAAGCCCGGTGCCGGTCCACCGTTGATATCGGCTGCGAGGAAGCCGTTATAACGGTTGGTGCGCTCCGGTCCCGTCGTTGCATCCACCTTCAGCAGCGTTGACAGCGGGATCATCTGACCCGTTGCGGAGCGAACCTTCAGGCGACCGATATCTTCCGCATGGGCGCGGAATTGCGAATCCGCCTGCACACGGACGCTGTATGTGCGACCGAACGCGTTGAAGTCATTGACGTAGAGCGAGCCGAGATAAATCTGCAGCGTCTGGAAGACGTCGCTAACGGAGACGCCCAGCTGCTCGGCCTTGGCGCGGTCGAGATCGGCGAAGAGCTGCGGCACGTTGATCTGGTAGCTGGAAAAGATGCCTGCCAGCTCCGGTGTCTGATAGGCCTTGCCGATCACGGCTTTCGCCGCTTCGTCCAGCGTCTGGTAGCCGTAACCGGCGCGGTCTTCGATCTGCAGCTTGAAGCCGCCTGTCTGGCCAAGACCGTTGACCGGCGGCGGCGGGAACATGGCAATGAAGGCGTCCTGAATGCCGGCAAACTTCTGGTTCAGCTGCATGGCGATGGCGCCACCGGAGAGTTCCGGTGTCTTGCGCTTTTCGAAGTCATCGAGAACCGCAAAGACGATGCCGGAATTGGAGCCGATGGTGAAGCCGTTGATCGACAGGCCCGGGAAGGCGATGGCGTGGCTGACGCCGGGCGTTTCCATGGCGATCGCGCTCATCCGCTTGATGACGTTTTCGGTGCGGTCGAGCGTTGCGCCATCGGGAAGCTGGGCGAAACCGATCAGATACTGCTTGTCCTGCGCGGGGACGAAGCCGCTTGGGACAGTCGTGAACATGCCATAGGTAGCAGCCACCAGCGCCATGTAAACGATCATGACGAGGCTCTTGCGCGTCACCAGTCCGCCGACAGTCTTGCCGTAGCCGTTCGAGGCCGCGCCGAAGGCACGGTTGAAGCCACGGAAGAACCAGCCGAAGATCTTGTCCATGAAGCGGGTCAACCAGTCTTTCGGTGCGCCGTGCTCCTTCAGCAGCAGGGCTGCAAGAGCGGGCGACAGCGTCAGCGAGTTGATGGCCGAAATGACGGTGGAGATCGCAATCGTCAGCGCGAACTGCCGGTAGAACTGGCCGGATAGGCCGGAGATGAAGGCGAGCGGCACGAAGACGGCGACCAGAACCAGCGCAATCGCGATGATCGGGCCGGAGACTTCGCGCATGGCCTTATAGGTGGCGTCACGCGGCGAGAGCCCGTTTTCGATATTTCGTTCGACGTTTTCCACCACCACGATCGCGTCATCCACCACGATGCCGATGGCGAGCACGAGACCGAACAGGGTCAACGCGTTGATGGAGAAGCCGAAGGCATACATGACGGCGAAGGTGCCGATGATCGAGACCGGAACGGCGATCAGCGGAATGATCGAGGCGCGCCATGTCTGAAGGAAGAGAATGACCACAAGCACCACGAGGCCAACGGCCTCGAGGAGTGTATCGACAACCTTCTCGATGGAGGAGCGCACGAATTTCGTCGTATCGTAGACGATCTCGTATTTCACGCCATCGGGCATCGCCAATTGCAGATTGTCCATGGTGGCGCGGACATTATCGGCGATTTCGATGGCGTTGGAGCCGGGGGCCTGAAGGACCGCAACAGCCACGGCCGGCTCGCCATCAAGCAGCGAACGCAGCGTGTAGTCTGCTGCACCGAGTTCGATGCGGGCGACATCGCGCAGGCGGGTGATTTCGCCGTTCGCACCGCTCTTGACGATGATGTTGCCGAATTCCTCCGGCGTCGTCAGACGGCCCTGGGCATTGACGTTGAGCTGCAGGTCGACACCGTTAGGGCTTGGTGAAGCGCCGATGACGCCGGCTGCGGCCTGCACGTTCTGCTGGCGGATGGCGTCGGAGACGTCGGCGGCAGCAAGATCGTGTTCGGCCACCTTCTGCGGATCGAGCCAGACGCGCATGGAGTAGTCACCCGCGCCGAAGACCTGAACCTGGCCGACGCCTTCGATGCGGGCGAGACGATCCTTGACGTTCAGCGTCGCATAGTTGCGCAGATAGGTGATGTCATAGGCATCTGTCTTCGAGACGAGGTTGACGACCATGATGAAGTCCGGCGAGCTCTTGACCGTGGTGATGCCGAGCGCGCGCACTTCTGCCGGCAGGCGCGGTTCCGCCTGCGAGACGCGGTTCTGCACCAGCTGCTGGGCTTTGTCGGGGTCGGTGCCTAGCTTGAAGGTGACGGTCAGCGTCAGCACGCCGTCGGATGTTGCCTGGCTGCCCATGTAGAGCATGTCCTCGACACCGTTGATCTGTTCTTCGAGCGGCGTTGCAACGGTTTCGGCGATAACGGTCGGGTTCGCACCGGGATAGGTGGCGCGCACGACGACGGATGGCGGAACGACTTCGGGATATTCCGAAATCGGCAGGGCGCGCATGCCAAGAAGGCCTGCCACCACAATCAGGATCGACAAGACGCCGGCGAATACCGGCCTGTCGACAAAAAATCTGGAAATATTCATATCCAGTCCCTCTCCGGGTATATTTTGGAATGCGAAGGCCGCTCCGGCGGCAATCCTGCCGCCGGTGAAGGCCGGTTCTGTCTGAATGCGCGTCTCGCGAAAGTGCGGGACGCTTACTGATCAAAGAGGTGGGTTACTGCGAGGCAGCAACCTTGTCTTCCGCCTGCGGTGCGATTGTCGCACCGGGACGGATGCGCTGCAGGCCGTTGACGACGATCGTATCACCGGCGGCAAGACCGCTATCGATGATGCGCTGACCGTCTGCCGGTGCGCCCGGCTTGATCTGGCGGTAGCTCACCTTGTTTTCGGCATCGACCACGAAGACGAAGCGCTTGTCCTGATCCGTGCCGATGGCGCGGTCGCTAATGACGATGCGGTTTTCCGGCTTCGGTTCGCCCATGCGCACCCGCACGAACTGGCCGGGGATCAGCCTGCCATCGGGATTGTCGAAGATGGCGCGCACACCGATGGTGCCGCTTGCCGAATCCACCTGGTTGTCGATCAGGTGCAGCGTGCCCTTGATCGGCGTGCCTTCATCCGAAAGCGTGCCGATTTCCACCGGGATCTGTTCAAGAGCGGGCAGGGCGCCATCGGTCTTCGGCAGCTCGGCAAGAGCCTTGGCCACGACGCCCTCGCTGGCGTTGAAGCTCGCATAGATCGGGTTGACCGAGACGAGCGTCGTCAATGCCGGCGAGGTGGAACCGGCGGCGACGAGGTTGCCGGCGGTGATTTCGATACGGCCGACACGGCCCGAAACCGGGGCAAGGATCTCGGTATAGCCGAGGTCAAGCTGAGCTGTCGTGAGTGCTGCGCGGGCGGCGCGAAGCTGAGCTTCGGCATCCGCAAACGAGCTCTGGCGCTGGTCGAGATCGCTCTGCGAAATGGTGCGATTGTCGGAAAGCCGGCGGCCACGGTCGAGTTCCGTTTTCGCAAGGCTGACCTTGGCTTCGGCGGAAGCAACCTGTCCTTCAGCGCCGGCAACTGCGGCCTGATAGGGGGCCGGGTCGATGGTGAAGAGGGGATCGCCTTCCTTTACCAGCGCGCCTTCGCGGAAATGCACGGCCTTGATCTGGCCGGCGACGCGGGAGCGGATCTGCACCCGGTCTACGGCTTCGAGACGGCCGGAAAACTCTTCCCAGCGCATCACGTCGCGGCTTTCAACCTTGGCGACAGTAACCGGGACTGCCGGTGTTTCAGCGGGCGCGGAAGCAGCCGTGGCATCGCGGCTGGTTGGGAGGTCGAAAAACAGTGCTGCTGCTGCAACGGACATGGCAAGCCCGATGCCGGCACCCGTCAGGGCCCGGCGCTTTGTGTTCAGCGTCATGGGTATCTCCTTCGCCCCCGATCGGGAGCAGGTCGTTCATCTATCTTTACTTCGGCGCATGATCCGCACGTAAAACCGCTACGCACTTTTACTGGACATGCTCAAAATGCGAATTTTCAGTGTTTTAACTGGTCAACGAAAGTCTTGAACTCCGAACAGACGGAGGAAACCCATCCGCCGCCCTCTCCTTGATAAAGCCCCGTCCAGCCGATGCCGGCGGGGAATACGTGCTGCCTGACATTGACGCCCGAGGCGATGAGGCGGTCTCCATAATTGACCGTTTCGTCGCGCAGAGGATCATCCTCGGCGGTAAAGATCAGCGCCGGCGCCACCCGGTTCAGCCGCGTACACTGGCAGGGTGCGGCATAGGGGTGGAAAAACCCGCAGGCCTTGGCAAGGTAATGGCTCCAGCCATCCGCCCAGCGCTGGCGCATGCCGATCCTGTCCGCTTCGCGGAAGGATTCCGTCGTCATCATCGGGTCGATCATGGGCGACAGAAGAATCTGACCCGCGAGTTTGCCCGGCATGCGGTCACGGGCCTTCAGCGCAAGCCCCGCCGCCACATTGCCACCAGCTTCTTCGCCGGCCACGAACAGCAGCGATTTCGCGCCGCCATAATGCTTGCGATCCCGGCTCAGATGATCGAGCGCCTCATAGGCACAATCGATGACCATCGGAAACTCGTTGCCGGATGGCTGACTGTAGTCGGCTTCCACAACCACCGCGCCGCTTTCCGCAAGCGCGCGGGCCACTGGAAGCTCCGGGCAGTTACCACCAGGCTCAAGACCGGGTTGCAGAAACGATCCACCGCGCAGGTAAAGTACGACAGGCGGCTGGCTGCACAGGCTCGCTCCTTCATATCGGCGCACGGAAAGCTGGGGTGTAGAGCCCCCACAGCTTTTGATGTTCTCCCAGTGCGCGTTCATCTGATCCGGTCCCGTGCACCACCATCGGCGGCGCATCACATTTGCAAAATCTGAAATTCATATTATTGTTCGGGAAGAAATGATCAACTACGCCAAAATGAAAACACTATTCCATAAAGACGGATAATCTCATCATGGATCAGCTCTCCGCCATGCGGGTTTTTACGCGCGTCGTGGAAACCGGCAATTTCAGCCGCGCCGCGACCGCGCTGAACATGCCGAAAACCACCGTCACCAACATGGTGCAGGCGCTTGAGGCGCATTTGCAAACCACGCTTCTCAACCGCACCACGCGGCGGGTAATGCTGACAACGGATGGAGCCCTCTATTATGAGCGGGCATCACAGATTTTATCGGAAATTGAAGAGCTTGACGGCAGCATGTCCAGCGCGCAGGTGCAGCCATCCGGCAGATTACGTGTGGAAATGGCCGGTGTCTTCGCGGACTTGGTGGTTATTCCACATCTTTGCGAGTTTTACCAGCGCTATCCGCAAATCCGCCTCGACCTTGGCGTCGGCGACCGTCTGGTCGATTATATCGCTGAAAATGTCGACTGCGCGCTGCGCGTCGGTGTGTTGCGCGATCAGTCGCTGATTGCCCGAAAAGTAGGCGAACTCCGGTTCGAGACATTTGCCTCGCCATTTTACATCCAGAACTTCGGCATGCCGCAAGAGCCGGAGGATTTGGAGAACGGCCATTATTCGGTCGGTTATCTCAATGCCACCACGGGCCAGATCATGCCGGCCTCCTTCGACAATGGCGTGCGCAGCGTCGAGCTGACCCCGAATTACGTGGTGTCGGTCAATGACAGCCGTACCTATCTCAATGCCGCGCTGGCGGGCATGGGCATCGTGCAATTGCCGGTCTTCATGGTGAAGGATCACCTGGCGCGCGGCGAACTGGTGCCGGTCCTTTCGCAGTGGCGGCGCGACCCCATGCCAATCTATGTCGTTTATCCGCAGACCCGGCATGTGACCAACAAGGTGCGCGTTTTTGTCGACTGGCTGGCAAAGCTGGTTCACGGGCTGGTGTGAGGCGGGCGGCAAAAGCTGAAAGTGTTGCGTCATTACAGGCGCCGCAAATTTTCTGATTTTTCTGGAAACTGGAGCGGGCGAAGGGATTTGAACCCTCGACCCCAACCTTGGCAAGGTTGTGCTCTACCCCTGAGCTACACCCGCTCAAATCCACCGGTCCGGGGTAGTTCGCTGAACCGTGGGCCACCGAAGCGGCGACGGGTGCTATATCGCTCAATCGATTTTGGAATGCAACAGTTTCTTTTGCGGTTTCGGTGGAAATCCTTCCGGCTGTCGCTTTATTCGAAAGAGCGCACACGATGCCGTTCCAGACGCTGGCAGAGGTGGGTGAAAGCGTTGTTTCGGCTGGTCTTTGCCCCTTTTGCACAGGGTCTGCGAAGACCGATAGTACAGAAAATAACCTGTTTACATTTGGTTAAAATCTGATTCGACAAGTGATTCGTTCGGGTGTACAAAATTCATGCCCACGAAAAAAGAAACGATACTTGGCATATCATCATCGGGAGGATGAGCCTTGTCGTACGCAGCTTTTGAAAGAGTTGGCGCACAATTGTCGCCAGAACAAATCACCGATCTGCAGAATATTTTCGATGGTGTTTGTTTCGAGTGCCTTCAAGATCGCAGTAGCCATGTTGCCAATGAATGTGCAGCAATTTTGATCCGCAGCGCCCAGCGTGGCATTCTGGATCATGAGATGTTGCGCGACATTGGACTTGCGGTTTTGCGCCGCCATTAAAGACATTATCTGCCAAAAAAAGCGCCCGAATTTTTCGGGCGCTTTGCTATGTTGAGCCTGCTGAAATGCGTGTGGCTCAGCTTTTTTCCTGAACATGCGCTTCGAGGAACCACAGCGCCTTGTCGAGATCGCGCGAGGCGGCGGTGAAGATATCGGCCGTCGTCGGATCGCCAGCCTCGTCGGAATCGTCGATCGCCTTGCGGATCATGTTCGCGACGTCGCCATAACGCTCGATCAGAGCGTCGAGATGGTCGTGGATTTTATAGATATCGGTCGGATAGGCCTTGAGCTTCGTCGTCGATGACACCGATTGCAGGCTGCCGAGCGCCGTACCGCCAAGCTGGACGGCACGTTCGGCAATCGTGTCGCCGTGATTGTCGAGCTGGGTGCGGAAGGTGTCGAGAAGCTCGTGGACAGCGATGAATTGTGGGCCTTTCAGGTTCCAGTGCGCCTGCTTGGTGATGAGCGCAAGGTCGATCACCGAGGCCAGAGATTCGTTGAGAATGCCGATCACGGTCGACTTTGCGTTGGAAGGCAGGTCGTTTTTCGTCTTGTGCGTCTTCATCGATGTCTCCTGAAGTTGCGGACGGAATGCCGCTTTGGAAAAGTCCGTCGTTTAACGTCCGGGCCGGTGGCCCTGTTCCATGCCAGGCACTGCGATAGCAAAAATCCTGCACAATCATCATGTCACTCATAAAACAGGCAGATGAGCATCGAGATTGTCGAGGAAGGGATTATCGCCCGTCTTACTCCGGCGGCCAGTCGCCGACGATTTTGCGTCGCTCCAGTTTCAACGACCGGTCCGGCTGCACCCGGTAGGTCTCGATCGCCAGCCGTCCGTCGCCCATCACGAATTCATTGCTGAGCGTGCTGCCGATGGGGGATTTGGTCAGTTTGGTTCGCGGCTGCCCGCCATAGGTGATGCTGCCGGGGATGGGTTCCACATCGGGCGTGGCGGTGGTGCAGCCGGCAAGTGCCAGAACCATCATGATCGCAATGGTGCGCATGTTCTTCTCCTGCGTTGGGACGGGATCATATCACGGCCGCGCTCGCGCCACACATCTCGTTGGCGTGAATAAAAAAGACCCCGCATCCTAAGATACGGGGCCAGTTGCCTTGGGAGGTTCCTGGTTTCTCAGTCCTCGTTGGCCGCAAGCTGCGTCAGCACCTCGCCACGGCCGCGGATACGCATGATCAGCGGGATGATGAAGGCAGCTGCCGCGACGATGAAGAGGCCAACGGCGATCGGTGAAGTGAACAGCACGGTCGGGTCGCCCTGGCCGATGGCCAGTGCGCGGCGAAGCTGCTGTTCGGCGAGCGGGCCAAGGATGAGGCCGACAACCGCAGGCGCGATCGGATACCCGAAGATGCGCATGATGTAGCCGAGGATACCGAAGGCGAGCAGCATGCCGAGTTCGAAGACCGACGGGTTGGCGCCGATGGTGCCGAGCGTGGCAAACAGCAGGATGCCGGCATAAAGCCAGGGCTTCGGAATGGTCAGCAGCTTTACCCAGAGACCAACGAGCGGCAGGTTGAGCACCAGCAGCATCAGGTTGGCGATGAACAAGCTGGCGATCAGGCCCCAGACGAGCTGCGGATTGGTGGCGAACAGCAGCGGGCCGGGCTGCAGGCCGAACTGCTGGAAACCGGCGAGCATGATGGCAGCGGTCGCCGTCGTCGGCAGGCCGAGCGTCAGGAGCGGCACGAGCGTACCGGCGGCGGACGCATTGTTCGCCGCTTCCGGACCCGCAACGCCTTCAATGGCGCCGTTGCCGAATTCTTCCGGATATTTGGTCAGCTTCTTTTCGGTGGCATAGGACAGGAAGGTGCCGATTTCGGCGCCGCCGGCCGGCATGGCGCCGATGGGGAAGCCGATCAGAGTGCCGCGCAGCCACGCCTTCCACGAACGCGCCCAATCCTGTGCGCTCATCCAGACCGAACCCTTTACGGCTTCGACCTTGTCGTCGCCGCTCTGGCCCTGTGCCACGATGAACAGGGTTTCGCCGATAGCGAACATGGCGACCGCAAGCGTCGTGACTTCCACGCCGTCGAGCAGGTCGGGAATGCCGAAGCTCATGCGGGTCTGGCCCGTCAGCTGGTCGATGCCGACGATGGCAAGCGCAAAGCCGATGAACAGCGAGGTGAGGCCACGCAGCGCCGAATCGCCGAAGGCGGAGGAAACGGTGACGAAGGCCAGCACCATCAGTGCGAAATATTCGCGCGGTCCGAAGACCAGCGCCAGCTTGACGATATAAGGCGCAACGAAGGCGAGCGCGATGGTGGCGATGAGGCCGGCCACGAAGGAGCCGATGGCGGCGGTGGCAAGGGCCGGTCCGCCTCTGCCCTTGCGGGCCATCTTGTTGCCTTCGAGCGCCGTCACGATCGAGGCGCTTTCGCCCGGTGTGTTGAGCAGGATGGAGGTGGTCGAACCGCCATACATGCCGCCATAATAGATGCCGGCGAACATGATGAGCGAACCGGCAGCATCGAGCCGGTAGGTGACGGGCAGAAGCAGCGCGACGGTCAAGGCAGGGCCGATGCCGGGCAGAACGCCGACGGCGGTGCCGAGCGTCACGCCGATCAGCGCATAGAGCAGGTTCATGGGTTGGGCGGCAACCTCAAGACCGTGCAGCAGGAATTCAAAGGTACTCATGGACAGATGTCCCCCTGTCGGGCGGAACGGCCGGCGGTTGCGTCATCGCGCGCCTGCGGTTTCCTGTGATCTCGAAACTTGGTTGGAATGGCTGTCAGAAGAACAGCCGCTCCAGTGGTCCGGCCGGCAGCGAAAGCTGCAGCAGCTGGGCAAAAACGATCCAGATCGCAAAACTCAGCACAATGCCGACCGGTATCGAGAACCAGAGCTTGCGTTTGCCGAAAGCGCGTGCGGTGAAGGCGAACAGCAGACCTGTCGCAATGGAAAAGCCCGCGACGGTCAGCAGCAGCATTTGTGCGGCAAGGCCGGCAATGACCCACACGACCGGAGCGATTTCCTGTTTGTCCCGCTCTGGAAAATCGCCGCGCCAGGCCTCGACGGCCGTCCAGATCGCCAGTCCGACAAGACAGAAGGCAATGGCGTAGGGTACTGTTGCCGGGCCGACCGGGGAATAACCGGTGACGCTGGCAAGGCGGGCGCTATCCCAGAAGATGACGCTGGCAACGGCGACGAGTGCGACGGCGATGACCAGCGCCGCCCAGTCGGGGCGACGCTTTTGATCATGCGAAGGGTTGGAACCCTGGCTCATTTTACCAGTCCGATGTCTTTGAGGATGGTTTCGGTGGCGGCGGTGTCCTTGGCAAGCTGTGCCTTGAATTCGTCACCGGCAAGATAGGTATCCATCCAGCCCTTGGTCTTCAGGGTTTCCTGCCACTTGGCGGATTTCACCAGCTTTTCGACATCGGCATTGATTGCCTTTTCCTGATCGGCGGAAATGCCGGGCGCTGCCGCAACCATGCGCCAGTTCTGCACGACGACATCGAGACCGCTTTCCTTCAGCGTCGGCGCGTCAACGCCATCGAGACGGTTTTCGCTGGTGACGGCGAGAAGGCGCAGCGTGCCGGCCTTGACCTGTCCTTCGAATTCGCCGTAGCCGGAAACGCCAGCCGTGACCTGCGAACCGAGGATCGAGGCGAGTGCTTCGCCGCCGCCGGAATAGGCGATGTAGTTGATCTTGGTCGGATCGACGCCGGCCGCCTTGGCAATCAGGCCAACGGCGATATGGTCGGTGCCGCCGGCAGAGCCGCCGCCCCAGGACACGCTGCCCGGGTCTTTCTTCAGCTGGTCGATGAGATCGCCGATGGTCTTCAGCGGCGAGGATGCCGGAACGACGATCGCTTCATATTCACCGGTCAGGCGGGCGATCGGGGTTACTTCTTTCAGCGTCACGGGCGCATTGTTGGTGAGGATCGCGCCGACCATGACATAACCGCCGACGATGAGCGCGTGCGGGTTGCCCTTCTGCTGGCTGGCGAATTGCGCAAGGCCGATGGTGCCGCCGGCACCCGGTACGTTCTGCACCTGAACGCTCTTGGAAATGCCTTCTTCCTGCAGCACGCTCTGCAGCGAGCGCGCGGTCTGGTCCCAGCCGCCGCCGGGATTGGCCGGTGCGATGACGGTGTAATCTGCCGCAGCCGCCGGAAGCGCGATCATGCCCGCCAGAAATGTGCCGATAAGAAAATGTTTCAAGTCGAAAACCCTCCTCAGGATGCCCTTTTGGGCGTCGTTTTTCGTTTATGCGGGGGATTTTCGGACGCAGCTGTGCCGGCGCTGAGAACTCAGCGTTGGGCTGTGGCAATCCTCAAGATTTCCTCCCGCATCTTCTTCCGCCTCCACGGAATGAAGAAGGATTACAGAGCATCATAAAAAGCTGTCATCTAACTGACGCTAAGCAAGTCCTTGCTCATTTACTCTCTATTAATTTGTGTCGGACGTCCACTGTGGCGTGTGCGGTGATGGCTTTGCTTGCGCTTTGGATGCTCCCTTTGCCCTCATTGCTGTGCTTGTCACAGGCTGGCTGAATCCCTGTGACGCGCACAGGGATGAGGGGGTGAGGATGCTATTGCGAGCGCAAAGCCTCGTTCCAGCGCTCAATCAGCCGGCTGCGCTTGACCTGATCCAGATAGACCATCAAACCGGGGCTGACGGGAACCGGGCGCAATTGCGCGCCGTGGATGGCCTGCATGGTGTTAGCGGTGTTTTCGCCCGCCACTTCCGGGCTGACGGCGGGGATTTGCAATTGCCGGGCCATGATCGTCTGGCCTTCCTTGGACATGAAGAATTCGAGGTAGCGGCGGCCGAGGGCAGGGTTGGCGGCGGCTTCCGGCACCAGCCCGATGCGCGACATCACGACGGTATAATCCTTCGGCAGCACGATACCGACATCCGGGTGGCGTGAGGCCCAGTCGGCCGCATAGGAGCCGAGAATATTGTAGCCCATCACGAAGCGCCCGTCGGACACGCGCTCCAGAATGGCCGAGGAGGTGGAATAGACCTTCACCCCCGCAGCACCCATGGCCTTGATGACGCTCCATATGTCGCCGAACTGCTCCTGATCGCGCGACATGAACAGGAAGCCGACGCCGGAGCGTTCGATGTCGTAAGTTGCGATACGGCCATGCACCTCCTTCGCATGGCGTTCGAGATAATCGACAAACTCGGCGCGGGTGGCGGGCGGCTTTTCGGTGGTGAAGCTCGGCTTGTGATAGACAAAAACCGCCGGCTCGAAGGTCAGCGCATAGGCGGTGTTGCGCCAGTTTGCCCAGGCGGGCCAGCGGGCGCTCATGGCGAGATCGGAACGCTGGGCATAACCGTCATTGCTCAGCTTCACTTGCAGATCCATGGCGGAAGAGAACGCGAAATCGGCGGTTTGTTTGCCCGCGTCGGTTTCCTTGACGATACGGTCATAGATTTCGCCGGTCAGCATATCCTCGTAATGGACGGCAATATCGGGATTGGCTTTCTGGAAACCCTCGATCATCGGCGTCGCCAAAGGTTCATCAAGCGAGGAGTAAACCACCAGCGTTTGCGCATCCGCCTTGCCTGACGGGGCCGGAAAAATGGCAACCTGCGCAAGCGCGGGAAAGGCCATACAAAGACAGAGGCAGAGATAAAGGCAGATACGCATGGAAAAGATCATGCAGCAGGCGCTTGCCATTCACAAGCGGTAAGGGTCTGGTTAAACTCGGCAATGCTGCGGGAGGAAGATTTGCGTATTTTGCTGGTCGAGGACAATCAGGTGCTGTCGGAAGGGCTGTCGGCGCTTCTGCGCGGCAGCGGTTATGCGGTGGATGTGGTATCCGACGGCGCTTCCGCCGATGCCGCGATTGCGGCTGAAAGTTTCGATCTGGTCATTCTCGATCTCAACCTGCCGGAAATGGATGGCATCGAGGTGCTGCGCTCCATGCGTTCGCGTCAGGACAAGGCGGCCGTGCTGATCCTGACGGCGCGCGGCACGCCGGAAGAAAAGGTCAAGGGGCTCGATCTCGGCGCTGACGACTATATGATCAAGCCGTTCGAGATTACCGAATTCGAGGCGCGGGTGCGGGTGCTGCTGCGCCGCAACGCCGGCCTGCGTTCCTCCACGCTCAGTTTCGGCAAGGTGCTGTTCGACCTGACATCTCGCACATTTTCGGCGGACGGTCGGCCACTCGATATTCCGGCGCGCGAAGTGGCGCTGCTGGAGGTGCTGTTCATGCGGGCGGGCAAGGTCGTCGCCAAGGAGGCGATCGTGCAGTCGCTGACCGGCTTCGACGACGATATTTCCGCCAATGCCATCGAGCAATATGTCAGCCGTCTGCGCAAGAGGCTCGCGCCGCACGGGCTGACGGTGAAGACGGCGCGCGGCATCGGTTATTATCTCGAAAAACTGCCGGAGATGGCTGAATGATCAAGGCCGCCTATTCGCTCAGGCGGCGACTTCTAGGCTGGCTCCTCATCTCCACCGCCATCATCGGTTGCGTTGCGCTCACCGATACCTGGCGCGAGGCGGTCAATACTGCCAATGTGGTTTCAGACCGCGTGCTTTCCGGTTCGGCGCTTGCCATTGCCGAACGCGTGGTGGTGGCCGAGGACGGGTCGCTTGAGGTGGATATTCCCTATGTGGCACTGGAAATGCTGACATCGGCGGCGCAGGACCGGGTTTTTTACCGTGTTGACGGGCCGAACGGTCAGTTCCTTACCGGTTACCAGAACCTGCCGACGGTGGAGAACAAGAACGGCGACACGCCCGCCTATCGCGATGCCGTGTTTCGCGATGAGCCGATCCGCGTCGCTGCCATAAAGCGTTTCGCGTCGACCGGTATCAACTCAGTGCCATTTTCCGTGACGGTTGCCGAAACCACCATTGCCCGCAGCCAGCTGGCGCAGGCAATCATCCTTCGCTCGGCGCTGCGTCTGCTCTTGATGATCGTGGGGGCGGCGATCATCGTCTGGATTGCGGTGACGATTTCGCTGCGCCCACTCTACCGCCTCAGTGAAGCCATTGCCGAGCGCAGCCCGAACGATCTGCACCCCATCCGTCAGTCTGTTCCTGTCGAGGTGGAAAATCTGGTGGAGACGGTCAATTCCTTTATGGTGCGGCTGCAATCGGCGCTGGATGCGCTCAGGCATTTCACCGGCAATGCCAGCCACCAGCTGCGCACGCCGCTTGCCATCATCAGCACCCAGCTTGCGCTCTCCGCCCGCGCGACGAGCCTTGAGGAAGCGCAGGCGGCGGCGCTGAAGGGCAGCGCATCGGTAGCGCATGCGGAACATATCCTTGCCCAGTTGCTACGGATGGCCAATATCGATGCCGCGGGCTCCAGCGAAAAACATGATTTTTCCGCCATCGATCTTGTCGCAGTAGCGCAGAACGTGACGGCCGATTTCGTGCCGCGCGCCGCAGAGGCGGGTATCGATCTCGGCTTCGAAGGCGATGGCGAGGCGACAATTCCGGCTGAGCCGCTCTTGATCGGCGAACTGATCGGCAACCTCGTTTCCAACGCCATCAACTATGCCGGGCGCGGCGCGGAAGTCACCGTACGGGTCGGCAGGGAGAAGGGCGCCGTCTGGCTGGAAGTGGAAGATAACGGCCCCGGCATTCCGCCTGAAAAACGCGCTATGGTGCGCCAGCGCTTCGCCCGCGGCGAAGAAAACGCCGCCCCCGGCGCGGGCCTCGGCCTTGCGATTATCGAGGAGATCGCCGGGCTGTTCGGCGGGCGGCTGGCGCTGGAGGATGGTGCGGGCGGGCGTGGCTTAAGGGCGCGGGTTGAATTCCGATGAGGCGGCACTGCTGCGCCGCCTGCCCGGGATAAGACCGCTTGGTCCTATTCGTTCATCTTGTCGATGATCTGCATCATGATGTCGGCGCAGGCCTTCATCGGCTCGTCATCGGCACATTTTACATCGATCTTGCGCTCACCGTCTTCAATCCAGAAATGAGCGGCCTTGGAAGGCGGTGGCGGTGGCATTCTCTTGCCATGCGGGCCGTCGCGCCAGCCTGCTTCTCTCGGGCCGCCAGGGCCGGGCGGCGGCGGAGGTGGGGGTGGCGCATCGGCCCTCGGGCCTGCATCGGCTGGACCCGGAGGCGGTGGGGGCGGCTGTTGGGCAAAGCTGGATCCCGCCGCGATGAGCAACGCGGCGCCGGCAATGACGAGTTTTTTCATGTGAGAGACCTCGCTGTTGGGCTACAGCGAAGAAACGGTCACTGGAGATGCTCGGTTGCTGGCTGGCGAAAATAATTCCGCTTGCGTCGTGAGCGCGCAAAAAATTCCGCAGTTTTCGGCTTGTCAGGCAGCATTTTCGTTTGGCGATTTGGCCACCAGCGACAGCCTGTATCCGAGTGCGTCTGCGACCTTCGCAATTGTAGCGAGTTCCGGGTTGCCTTCACCGCTGAGAGCCTTGTAAAGGGTCTGACGCGTGAGACCGGTTTGCCTTGACAAATCGCTCATTCCCTTGGCCCGAGCGATAACGCCCAACGCATGGGCAAGCTCCTGCGCATCGCCGCTCTCCGTAGCGTCGGCAATATAGGCGGCAAGAGCCTCTTCGCTGTCGAGGTAGCGGGCAGCGTCGTACTCACGTGTCACGAGCGGCATGATCTTACTCCTTGAGTGCTTTCGCCATTTTCCTGGCCTTGGCGATGTCGCGAGACTGAGATGACTTGTCTCCGCCACAGAGCAGTATGATGACGATGGCACCCTGCCTCACAAAATAGACCCGATATCCGGGCCCAAGGTCGATCCTGAGTTCGCTGACGCCTTCGCCAACCGGTTTCACGTCTCCGGGATTTCCGTCTGCGAGCCGATAAATGCGCCGCGCAATGCGGGCCCGGACCTGCGCATCGCGCAGGCTGGCGAGCCAATGGGCAAACTCATCCGTTTCCCGGATCGTGAACATGGCAAATGTAAACCATGGTTGTCATTGCGTCAATCACAGATGCCTCACCCCATCCGCTCGGAAGCATAGCTGCCGGGGCTTGGCGGGAAGACAACGGTGCGGTTGCCGTTGATGAAGGTGCGGTGGTGGATGTGGGCGTGGATGGCGCGGGCCAGCACCTGGCTTTCCACATCGCGGCCAAGCGAGACATAGTCGTCGGCCGATTGCGCGTGGGTGATGCGCACCGTGTCCTGTTCGATGATCGGGCCTTCGTCCAGATCGGCGGTGACGTAGTGCGCCGTTGCGCCGATCAGCTTCACGCCGCGCTCATAGGCCTGCTTGTAGGGGTTTGCACCCTTGAAGCTCGGCAGGAAGGAGTGATGGATATTGATGATCTTGCCCGACATCTTGCGGCACAGGTCATCGGAGAGGACCTGCATGTAACGGGCGAGCACGACGAGCTCGGTCCCTGTCGTCTCGACGAGCTCCATCAGCTGGGCTTCGGCCTTCGGCTTGTTTTCCTTGGTCACCTTGATGTGGTGGAAGGGAATGTCGTGGTTGACGACGACCTTCTGGTAATCGAAGTGGTTGGAGACGACACCGACGATGTCGATCGGCAGCGCGCCGATCTTCCAGCGGTAGAGCAGGTCGTTGAGGCAATGGCCGAAGCGCGACACCATCAGCAGCGTCTTCATGCGCTGGCCGTCCGGGTAGATATCCGCCTCCATGCCGAATTTTGCCGCCACAGGCTGAAAGCCCTCGGTGATTGCTTGAAGGGATGCGCCTTCCTCCGAAATGAAGGAGACGCGCATGAAGAACTTGCCGGTCTCGAGGTCGTCGAACTGCGAACTGTCGACGATATTGCAGCCCTTTTCCGCCAGATAACCGGAAATCGCGGCGACGATGCCGCGGGTCGATTTGCAGGCTACGGTCAGAACATAGGATGTCATTCGTTTTCCCTCAAAAACGGCGCGCCAGCATCAACCCGGCGCAGTTCGGCGTGTTGCATAACGCAGCTTGGCGACGGAGCAAAGCGCCAAGGCGATGTAGCCAAAGTCTTAGGGCGGGAAAGGGCCGCGCGCCGTGCCGGAAACGACATGGAATGTTCCATGGCCAGCACGGCGCCGTCGGCATGTTGCAACAGCGCGCTGAGGGTCAGGCGCGGCGCAGGCGCATGGCGGTGCGGCCACGGCCGTCGATCAGTTCCAGCGAACCGCGACGCGGCTCCAGTCTGAAGGAGCGCGCGCCTTCCAGCGCTTCGATGAATTGCCGTTCCTGACGCATGATATCGGGTGCGCAGGCCATCTGGGTGGAAATCATCCGGCCGAAATCCACGCGGTTGCGGCTGATCTTCACCTCGCCGCCGATGCCGTTGCAGCCCGCATTACCGGAAACGCGGCCCTCGCGGGAAATCTCGAGCGTTGCCTCACGGCGACCGCGAACCCGTTCGCCTCTGATGTCCTGCACCAGCCAGCGCCCGTCGATGCCCGCTTCCGGCTCCGGCCTGCCCGGACCAGCGCCCACACGCTCCAGCACGAGGTCGGTATCGTCGCGGCCGCCGGTCAGCACGGAGTAACGCCGCGTGGTGGTGAAGATCAGCCGGTCGCGGTCGCGGATTTCGGCGCTCAGCGCATAGGAACGGCGGCCCCTTATGTCGCGGTCGTCATAACGCAGCACGAATGGCACCGGCACCTGGCCGCGTGGGCGGATGGTGGTTTCGGCGATCGTCTGCGACGGCGCATCCGCCAAAGAGACATCGATGAGGCGAACGGTCACGGTGGCGCCCGGCGGCAGGGCGATGCGTTCGCGGTAGGAGACGCTGCCACGCAGGCTCGCCGGTGCCGCCGCCGCGCCGCCCGCTGCAAACAGCGGCGCAAGCGCGACAAGACCGGCGAAACTGCGGCGCGAAAGAAGAGGCTGGTGGTCGGTCATGATGGTTTGCTCCGTGCTGGTTCCGTTCGAATTTCAACGAATGATAGAAAACGGCACTGAACGGGCGATGAACCGGCGGAGCCGCCCCCGTCGCTTGCCCTGTGGCAGGATATTTATGTTGCTGGGCAATTACCGCCGGAAGAGGCTGCCACTTCGCCGTGGCAGCCCTGCGCGTGATTAGCCGCGGCAACCGTCCCGCAGCGCTTCGAACTTCGCCAGTTGTTCGGCCAGCAACTCCTTGTTCTCGTCGCGGCGGACGAAAATCTTGAACATGGCGCCGCCGGCGGCATTCATGAACCAGACGGAGCAGGAGCGGCGGCCGTGGAAGCCGCGGTCGACGAAGGTGATGCCGGCGCAATTGTCCTTCTTGATGTGACCGCCAATGGGGCTGTCGCCGTGGATGTTGAACCAGCCGTGGCTTTCTGCGCCCTCGGGCAGATGACCGGGCACTTCCAGCACGATATCGCCGGTCTGCACGATCATCAGGATTTCGCCCCAGCTACGCATCTCGTTCCAGATCGCGTCGAACCGGTCAGCCGGCGCAGAAACGGCGGCACCTTCGGGCAGGATTGCCAGAATCTCGGCCGGCGTGACCTCGGCCTTGGCGGCGATGGCCTCCACGATACCGTCAGGCTTTTCGGCGAGCGCGGCTGCGGCGCGGTCCCGCCTGTCGTCACCGGTCGTCTGGGCTGCAATGCTCATCGGGTCGGCCTCAGGCGGCAATCGAATGGCGTTCGCCATTCTTGTCTTCATGGATGATCACGTCGAAACCTTCGAAATGCGGACCGGAGAGATATTCCACCTTGCCGCGGTTCTCGCCAGCCTTGGCATGGGCGGCGCGGAACTGTTCGGATTTCGTCCAGGCAAGGAAGTCGTCCTTGGTGGCCCAGACGGTGTGCGAGGCATAAAGAGTGTGATCGTCCGCCTTCGGGCCCTTCAGCATGTGGAATTCGATATAGCCCGGCAATTCGCTGAGATGCGATTTGCGCTCGCGCCAGATGGATTCGAAGGTTTCTTCATAACCCGGCACGACGCGAAAGCGGTTCATTGCGATAAACATGAAAGTCTCCTTTTAAGTTTCCAGTTTCAGTCAGGATATCGACCCTGGACGGGGTTGGAAAGGGGTTCACGAAAAAGCAAACAAAAATACTCCACTTATCGATTGCGCGGTGTATAAACATGTGTAAATAACTCAAGATTAGTGGTGCAGGTGAACCTGCGCCGGGTCGTGTTTCAGGATAGCGCCATGTTGAATTCCCGTCTTCGTTCCTTCGTTTTTGCCGCCCTCGTCCCCGCCGCAATCGCCTTTGCCGCGCCGGCTGCCATGGCTTCGGACAAGGGTAACCCGGAGGCGAAGCGCATCGTTGCGGTGGGTGGCACAGTGACGGAAATCCTTTATGCGCTGGGTGCGCAGGACCGTATCGTGGCGCGTGACAGCACCAGCAGCTACCCGGCTGATGCGCTGGCCAAGCCTGATATCGGTTACATGCGGGCGCTTTCTTCGGAGGGCATTCTGTCGCAGAAGCCCGATCTCATTCTCTCCGAAGATGGTTCCGGCCCTGCCGATGTCATTTCCATTCTCAAGGCAAGTGCAGTGCCTTTCGTCACCATCGATACACCGCCGAGCGGTGATGCCATCCCCAAGAAGATCGAGGACGTGGGCGCGGCCGTGGGTCTCTCGGATAAGGCGAAGGCGCTGGCTGCGGAGACCAAAGCCGGGCTGGACGCCCTTGCAAGGGATGTCGGCGCCGTACCGGAAAAGGGCAGGAAGCGCGTTCTCTTCGTGCTTTCCACCGCCGGCGGTCGCATCATGGCGGCGGGCAAGGATACCGAAGCCGCAGCGATCATCGAAATGGCAGGCGGTATCAATGCGGCTGATGAGATCACGGGTTACAAGCCGCTGACGGATGAGGCGGTTATTGCCGCGGCACCCGACGTGGTCTTGACCATGGCGCGCGGCGACCATGCCGCCAAGGCGGATGAGACTTTCGCGCTTCCCGCCTTCCAGTCCACGCCTGCCGCCGCCAGCAAGGCCCTCATCAGCATGGACGGGCTTTATCTCATCGGTTTCGGCCCGCGCACGCCGGTTGCAGGTCGTGAACTGGCGCACAAGCTTTACCCTGATGTGGTGAAGCCGTGAGCTTTGCCGTCTTGAGTTCCGCCGGGGCCGCAGTTGCCGGCGACAGATCCCGCCAGGGGGTTGTCACCCTTGCCGTGCTCGTCGGCATCCTGCTGTTTGCCTGTGGCGTATCGCTTGTCAGCGGCCCCACGGGTGTCGGCATCTCCGAACTCCTTGCCTATCTCACCGGCGGCGCGGATCAGCTTGATGCGCGTGACAGGGTCATCCTCGAAGCCGTGCGTCTGCCGCGCACGGCGCTTGGCATGCTGATCGGCGCGGGCCTTGGTGTCTCGGGCGCGATGATGCAGGGCCTCTTCCGCAATCCGCTGGCCGATCCGGGCATTGTCGGTGTCACCTCGGGTGCGGCGCTGTTTGCTGTTGCGGCGATTTCGCTGGGGGAAGGCGCGCTTGCCACGGTTGCCGTGTTTTTCGGCCCGCATTTCCTGCCGATCATGGCATTCTTCGGCGGGCTCCTGAACACCTGGGTGCTCTACCTGATCGCTACCAAGGACGGCGCGACCTCCACCACCACGCTCATTCTGGCTGGCATCGCCGTGGCCGCCATCAGCGGCGCACTGACCGGGCTGATGATCTTCGTGGCCGATGATCGGGCGCTGCGCGACATCACCTTCTGGTCGCTCGGTTCGCTGGGTGGGGCGACGCCCGCCAAGGTGCTGGCCACCCTGCCATTCATCATCGTCGTGCTTGCCATCATTCCCTTCGTCGCACGCGGGCTGGATGCGCTGATCCTTGGCGATGCCGCCGCCTTCCACATGGGCATTCCGGTGCAGCGGCTGAAGCGGATCGTCATTCTGGCCGTTGCCGCCGCCTGTGGGGCGAGCGTGGCGGCGGCCGGTTCCATCGGTTTTGTCGGCATCGTCGTGCCGCATCTGCTTCGTCTCGCCATCGGCCCGTCGCACCGTTTCCTGCTGCCGGCCTCGGCGCTGGGTGGCGCTGCATTGCTGCTTTTGGCCGACAGTTTCGCCCGCACGGTGGCCGCACCGGCAGAATTGCCGATCGGGGTCGTCACGGCGCTCATCGGCGCGCCGGTCTTTCTGTTCCTGCTGCTCGGACGCGGCGGTTTTTCCATGCGGAACACGCCATGATCCGCGCTGAAAACATCACCCTCATCCGCTCCGGCCGCCGTCTGCTCGATGGTGTCAGCGTCGATCTGAAACCGGGCAGGGTCAATGTCATCATCGGCCCGAACGGTGCGGGCAAATCGACCTTGATGAAGGTTCTTTCGGGCGAGATGCGCACGGAAGCCGGTTCGGTGACCTATAATAATGTCGCCCTGCCGCAATTCACGCCGGTGCAGCTTGCCCGTCTGCGTGCCGTGCTGCCGCAGAATACCCAGCTTGCCTTTCCCTTCACCGCGTTGGAGATCGTGCGTATGGGGGCGGTGGCGCAGGGATCCCGGGCGCCGGAGGAACAGGCCCGCCGGGCGCTTGCCAAAGCGGGGCTGCGCGGTTTCGAGCAACGCTCCTACAACATGCTGTCCGGCGGCGAGCAGCAGCGCGTGCAGTTTGCCCGGGCGCTGGCGCAGGTGCCGAACCCGGTGGAAAATGGCGAGGCGCGGGCGCTCTTCCTTGATGAGCCGACGGCCAGCCTCGATATAGGCCACCAGATCTCCGTGCTGGAAACGGCGCGCGATTTTGCAGGGGGCGGCGGTCTCGTGCTCGCCATCCTGCACGACCTCAACCTTGCGGCGGAATTTGCCGATCAACTTATCGTCATGCATGGCGGGCGGGTGACGGCAAGCGGTCCTTCGCTGGAAACGATCAGCGACGAGACGATCGCCCGGGTTTACGGCATTGGCGGCGTTGTCGGCCGGCTGCCGGCACGGCATATTCCTTACGTTCTGCCGCAGTCGCGGCATCGCTAGCGGAGCCTGCCTTCAGCTTTCCGGCCGCGTGGCGATGAAAAGCGCGGAGCCGAGCATGACGGCGGCGACGATTGTCGCCCTCAGCGGCGGCGGCTCGCTCAGAAACCAGAAGGCGGCGTAACTCACCGTCATGGCTGAAAGCGCGGCGATCTTGGCGTGGCGGGCAATTGCACCGCGTTCGCGCCAGCGTCGCAACGAAGGGCCGAACCTGGCGTGGGACAGCAGCCAGGCTTCAAGCGTCGGCGAGGAACGGGAAAAACACCAGAGCGCCAGAAGCAGGAACGGCGTGGTTGGCAACACGGGAAGAAACGCGCCGACAATGCCGGTCGCGACCATCAGCCAGCCAAGACAGAGGTATAAAAGGCGCATGCCTAGGCGGTATCATGAGTTCATCACTCAGGATAGAGCGGTGGGCCCAAAACCATGAAGTCGCTTTGCCGCATGTCCCGGCCGCACCACAAAAACCAGGGGTTTTTGCCATCACATTTGCCGTGATCGGGTTGGTCTGTCCTGCCTTAACGTGCCTTTAGGGTTGAAAGCGCAGCGCGCAATCCTTATTCCCTTGGGCCGCGATGCCCGGAGCATAACCGGGCCGTCAACAGGAAGAAGAAGGAAACACCATGGCCAAGCTGATCCACTCGATGGTCCGGGTGCTGGACGAAAAGCGTTCGGTGGAATTTTACAGACAGGCTTTCGGGCTTGAGATCGCGGAACGCGCCGAGTTCGAGAATTTCACGCTGATTTATCTCAGCAATGCCGAGGGCGATTTTGAGCTGGAACTGACGGTCAACCGGGGTCGCGAAGTGCCTTATGCGCTGGGCGACGGTTATGGCCATCTCGCCGTTAGTGTTGCCGATGTCGACAGCGAGCATCAGCGTTTCGTCGAGATCGGGCTTTCTCCGGGCAAGATTATCGAGGCCGATTATAAGGGTCAGCCTTTCGCAAAATACTTTTTCATCTGCGATCCGGATGGTTACAAGATCGAAGTGCTGCAGCGCGGCAACCGGTTCAAATAAGCTCTGATGGAGGCGGGCATGGCAGAGGCAGGCGTCAAACTCGAAGACAGCTGGAAGCAGGTTCTCTCAGGCGAATTCGCCAGCCCCTACATGCTTAAGCTGAAAGAGTTCCTGCTTGCGGAAAAGACCGCTGGCAAGCGCATCTTTCCCAAGGGCGCGGAGTATTTCCGCGCTCTCGATCTCACGCCGCTCGATGAGGTCAAGGTCGTCATATTGGGGCAGGACCCCTATCACGGCACCGGCCAGGCGCATGGGCTGTGCTTTTCGGTGCAGCCCGGCGTGCGCATTCCGCCGTCGCTCGTCAATATCTACAAGGAGTTGCAGAGCGATCTCGGCATTCGCCCGGTCAAACACGGTTTTCTGGAAAGCTGGGCGAAGCAGGGCGTGCTGCTGCTCAACAGCGTGCTGACGGTGGAAGAGGCCCGCGCCGCCTCGCATCAGGGGCAGGGCTGGGAAAAATTCACCGACGCGGTCATCCGCGCGGTGAACGATGAATGCGACCATGTCGTCTTTCTGCTCTGGGGCTCCTATGCCCAGAAGAAGGCGGCCTTCGTGGACCAGCGCAAGCACCTCGTGCTGCGTTCGCCGCATCCGTCGCCGCTTTCGGCCCATAACGGCTTTTTCGGCAACGGCCATTTTTCCAAGGCCAACGCCTTTCTCGTTTCCCATGGCCGCGAGCCTATCGACTGGCAATTGCCTGATCTCGCGGAAAGCGACAAAAACCTTCTTTAAATACTCATAAATACCTTTGCGCTTTGTCGGTCCCGGAGTTAAAGATAAGCGGACTACAAAGTGAAGGATTATGCCCGTGTCTCTCCTGTCTGCTGAAACCTTTGTTTCGCTGCCCGATCCGCTGTCGGTTGTCGATGCCTTTGAGGACCATTTTTCCGAACATATGGAAATGGAGCGCGAGGGGGCGACGGTGCGGTTCAAGACGGAGTATGGTCATGGCAGCTTCAGCGCTGAAGGTGGCCGGTTTGCTGCGCGGGTGAATTGCGTTTCCGAACATATATTAACGTCGGTCAAGGCCATGGTGGCCGAGCACATTGCGGAGTTTTCCGGTGAGGCGGGGCTGGATTTCCGCTGGAGCGGCCATGGCGCCGAACAGCGAGAACTGCCCAATCTTTTCCACGGCAAGGTCGCGCGCGCCTATAACCTCACGCCGCATATGCGCCGGCTGGTCGTGTCCGTCGAAAGCGGCATCGAAAGGCTTCTGACCGGCGGCATGCATGTGCGCCTGCTGCTGGTGCCGGATCAGGCTCGTGCGCCGGTCTGGCCCTATCTCGCCCCCACCGGCGCGATCATCTGGCCGGAGGGCGATGATCTTCTCACACGGCGCGTCTATACCATCCGTTCCGGTGATATCGGCCGCGGCGAAGTGGATATCGATTTCGTCATGCATGAGGGTGACCATATGCCGGGTGCCACCTTCGGCGCGACGGCGAAGCCTGGCGATGTTCTCGGTATCATCGGCCCGAGCGGCGTCTGCCCGGAAGCCGAGCGTTACGTTTTTGCCGGTGATGAAACCGCGCTGCCGGTGATGCTGCGCATGGCAGCCGAAATGCCTGCCGGCAAGAGGCTCAGGGTCTATGCCGAAATCGACAACGAGGCCGAGCGGCAGGAGGTGGTCTGCGCGGCCGATGTCGAATGGACATGGCTTTATCGTCGCGGCAAGCCCGCCGGCACGTCCGGTCTCATCGAAAAGGCGCTGCGAGCGCATGCATGGAGTGCGGACCATGACGGCCTGCATGTCTTTGCCGCTTGCGAAAAATCAGAGGCGAGAGCGGTAAAATCTTTCCTGACCGATGAAATCGGTTTCCCCAAGGCGTCCTTGCGTGCCGTGGGTTATTGGACCATGGGCGCCGCCGACGATCACTGACATGGCCTGCCCAGCTGGTTGAACAGTCGATTTTATCGTTCACTGATCGAGAACAATCCGTTCCTGCCGTCCGCTCTATGCCTAAGGCGGCTCTTACCCCATGTTTACGCCATGAACAGAGCGGGCCCCATTGCGAGGCCTGCCAGGCGAAAGGGGTTTATCATGCTCAACCAGATCAAAGGCCTGCACCACGTCACATCGATGGCGGCGAGCGCACGCGAAAATAATGGCTTTTTCACCGATACGCTCGGCCTGCGCCGGGTGAAGAAGACGGTCAATTTTGACGCGCCTGACGTCTATCATCTCTATTATGGTGATGAAGTCGGCACGCCCGGCTCCGTCATGACCTATTTCCCGTTCCCGCATATTGCCCGCGGCCGTCCCGGCACGGGCGAAGTGGGTACGACGCTGTTTTCCGTTCCGGAAGGGTCGCTTGGCTACTGGCAGGAGCGTCTTTCAAAGGCCGGCGTGGATGGTCTGAAGTCGGACGAAGCCTTTGGCAACAAGCGCCTGCACTTTGCCGGCCCAGACGGCGACGGTTTTGCGCTGGTCGAGGTCAGGGATGACAATCGCGCGCAATGGACCGGCAATGGCGTCGGCGAGGATCAGGCGATCCATGGTTTCCAGGGAGCCTCCTTGCGTCTTCGCGACGAAGGCGCGACCGCCGAACTGTTGAAATTCATGGGCTATCAGGAAGTGGACCGTCAGGATGGCGTGCTGCGTCTTGGCATGCCTGGCGGTAACGGTGCCGATGTCATCGATATCGAAACCATGCCGAATATTTCAGGCGCAAGGCTGGGTGCAGGGTCGGTACACCACATCGCTTTTGCAGTCGAAAACCGTGAAAAGCAGCTGGAAGTGCGCAAGGCGCTGATGGATACCGGTTATCAGGTAACACCGGTGATCGACCGCGATTATTTCTGGGCGATCTATTTCCGCACGCCCGGCGGCGTGTTGTTCGAGGTGGCCACCAACGAGCCCGGTTTCGACCGCGACGAGGATACTGCTCATCTCGGCGAGGCGCTGAAGCTGCCCACCCAGCATGCGCATCTGCGCTCCGTGCTGGAAAAGCAGCTGGAGCCGCTGGGTGACGAGAAGGCGGTTTAATACCGCTATTGCGTTTCCCCACGTCTCTTCTCCCCGGCGGGGAGAAGAGACAAGCGGCACCCGCTTGCTCCACATGATTGCTCCGCCGGGCTGAAAAAGCCGCGCGGCATTTCCGAACTTCTTCCTTCGAGAAAGGATTCCCCCCATGTCCAAGGACAGCTATTTCCACAAATCCCGCGCTGGCACGGCCGGTGCGCCGCTTTTCCTCGTGCTGCATGGCACGGGCGGCGATGAGAACCAGTTCTTCGATTTCGGCGCGCGGCTATTGCCGCAGGCCACTATTCTCTCACCGGTCGGCGATGTTTCCGAACATGGCGCGGCGCGGTTTTTCCGGCGAACGGGCGAGGGCGTTTACGACATGGCCGATCTTGCCCGGGCAACCGAGAAGCTGGCGGATTTCGTTAAGGCGAACCGGGACCATTATCACGCCGGGCCGATCATCGGCCTTGGTTTTTCCAATGGCGCGAATATTCTCGCCAATGTGCTGATCGAGCTGCCCGAGCTTTTCGATGCGGCAATCCTAATGCATCCGCTCATCCCGTTCGAGCCGAAGATTTCTCCGGCAAAACCCACGCGCCGTGTGCTGATCACGGCGGGCGAGCGTGATCCGATTTGCCCGGTGCCGCTGACCAAGGCGCTGGAAGAGAGCTTGAAGGCCCAGGGCGGCACGGTGGACACCATGTGGCACCCGGGCGGGCATGAAATCCGCTCCGGTGAGATCGATGCGGTGAGGGCATTCCTCGCGGTTTACGGCGGGTAACGCTCGCCGCCAATGGCGGCGTTGTCCGCCGGCGGGACTGCTTCGGTTTCACGGCCTTGGCAAAGCGTTACACAGTTCGGCGTCATCCTTGGGATTGAGCCACCAAACGGACGCGAAAGAAGAGGGCCTCGTTCAATGGGAAGGAAAGTCAGGCAAATTGTGCCGACGTCATCCTCGGGCCTGTCCCGAGGATCTGCCAACGTATTGATTTTATTCGACGTGGTTAGATCCTCGGCACAGGGCCGAGGATGACGTTGAGTGAATGTTCACCCTTCACCACCGACTTCAAGGAGACTGCAGCCTGTCTGGAAATTTAAACCGGACAGCAGTGGGACAAGCCCGAGGATGACGTAAGAGACGTCTGAACGGCTGCGTTCAAGCTCCTCCCGCCCGCCTCAGCGATAACCGCATTGCTGCAATTGCGCCTCGTAACGCAGCGCCATGTTGGCGGAGCGGCGGGCGGCTTTCTGGACCGCGGAATTGTTGCGCCAACTGCCTTTCGCATAACCGCCATGGCCGGAATAATAAGCGAGGTAGAGATTGTAGGGGTCGTTCAGGGCAATGCCGTTTTCGCGCCGGCTCTTGGCGTGGTACCAGCCGACGAAGTGGATCGCATCGGTAAAATCGGTGCGGCTTGCCGACCATCGACCGGTTTCGCGCTTGTAGACCTCCCAGGTGCCGTCAAGCGCCTGGGCATAACCATAGGCTGTCGACTGCCTTGTCCAGGGGATGAAGCCCAAAAGCTTGGTGCGGGGTGGTCGCGCATAGGGGCGGAAGGCGGATTCGGTATAGATCGTCGCCATCATGACAGGCACCGGCACCCCGAATTCCCGCTCGGCCGCTTTCGCATCGCGCCGCCAGTTGTTGAAGATGCCGTTCCGCTGCTCGAAAATTGCACAGGCATTGGTGACCTGCGACGGTGCGGTGGCGCAGCCGGCCAGGACGAGCAGCATCAGGAAAACAACGGCAAATACGCCACGCATAACGGAACCCTTTCGTTCCGCCATTCTTAAATTGCTAACCATTAACGTCGGGTTTTAAGACAAGGTTAATTCAAATGCCGCCGATTAGGCGGCCGTTAACCCCATGAAAATTCCTGTGGCCGGGATGGGGCGAAACCAGGCGCCGCGTGTCTCTTTCCACCCTTTCTGGAATTTGTTGATCCCCGCGCATCCCCGCTGCCACGGGATACGATAAACTTGTTTCCATTCCGGTCATCAAGCGTGCGCGCGGCGCAAGATGGGCGGGGCAGGCAGCCGAGACCGGGGAATTTCCAATGTCACGGGCGAGGCGGCCGGCAGGTGTCCATCCTTCAAACAGGAACCGGTTTGATGGCTGGGTCACAGGCTGAAGTGTCGGAGCCGGGGCCGCATCGTCTGCAAAACCCTGCAATACCATCTGGTACCCCGCAGCGATGCGGCCCTATCATCGTTTCCAACGTCGCCTCGGAATCCGTGGCGGCGGTGCTCGCGCATATTCGAAAAACGCGTCCGCTGTCTAAAAATGAAAACCGATAAAATTGTAGCAATCGGCTTAAAGCGGCTGAAAACAGTGCTGTGCCATTGTGGGATCACAGACAGGGAGTGGCCTTTGCAAGAGGCGCTCCGCAAACGAAATCGAGACCGGTACAAGCCGGCGGATCGCAAACGGGGTATGAAATGCTGAAGAAGATTATTGCTGCCGCCATCTGCGGAATTGCCATCGCTTCCATGTCCACCCATGCCGATGCGGCGGGTGCTGCCGGTTTTGCCCGCGGATTTGCCGCCGTCGAGAAGTCTGCCGTGACGCAGATCGGTATTTCTCCCCGGGATGGTTTCGATGGTTGTGTTCTTTCCGCCGGTCGGTGCGTCTCGACGATTGCTGCACCGCTGACAGCTGAGCGCCGCGAAGAGTTGCTGCGCGTCAACCGTGATGTGAACGCCACCATGGGTGCGCTCGATGATTATTTCTCCGGTTTCGCAGGTGATGTTCCGGCAACGCCGTCGGTAAGCCTTGGTGATTGCGGTGACTGCGCCGCGATCAAGCGTACGGCTCTTGCCGGTGCTGGCTGGTCTTCCAATGCGCTGCGCGTCGCCTTTTCACTGAACAATGACGGATCGCTCGAAAAGGTGCTGATCGTTACCACTGACAAGGGCGATATCGTGCTGGGCAACGCCGCCTTTTCTGCCGAGAGCCGCGAAACCGCGCTCTAATCTTTAAATTTCAGCATCGGAAATCTTTCTGGATCCGATGCTTCACTGCTTATGCCTGCCAGACTGCGCCGGTTTTCCTGATCTCTGTTGGTTCAGGAAACCGGCGATTTTTTTCGTTCGGCAACGGCGATACCGGCGAGCGCCAGCATCAGCGCGACGATCTGGTAGCCATGCAGGGTCTCGCTGAGCACGACCACTGATAACAATGTGCCGAAGACCGGCACGAGGTTGATGAAGAGGCCGGCGCGGTTGGCGCCGATCTGCTCGACACCTTTAATGTAGAGAATCTGGGCGATGAGCGAAGCGAATATGCCCGCATAGGTCACCAGCATCCAGCCGGTCTGATCCGGCCAGACGATCGTGTCTCGCGACATTTCCCATAGCACCAGGGGAATGGAGGTGAGGAGCGCAAAGAAGGCCGGGATCGCCATCAGCGTTCGCCAGTTGACAACAGGCTTCCAGCGCAGGATGACGGTATAGATGGCATAGACCAGCACGGCGAGCAGCATGATCGCATCGCCGACATTCACTTCGAGTGACAGCAGTGAGAGCGGATTGCCGTGGGAAGCGAGCAGCGCCACGCCTGCAATGGTGAGGCAGAAGCCGACGATCTGGCCGATCAGCACCCGCGTGCGGAACAGCACGAAGTTCAGAACGAAAATGACCATGGGCACGCCGGCCTGAATGACCGCGACGTTGATGGCGGATGTATATTGCAGCGCCGTGTAGAGAAAGACGTTGAACGCCGTATAACCAACGCTGCCGAGCACGAAGAAATAGGGCAGGCGCTTCCTTACCACCGGCCAGTCGCGGATGAGCTGCGGCACGGAGATGGCAAAGATGATGGCGACGGCAAACACCCAGCGCAGCATGGTGAAAGCCATGGGGCTGATGTGGCCGACGGCAAGCTTGCCGGCAACGGTGTTGCCGCCCCAGCAGAGCGTGGCGATGATGAGGGCGATATAGGCTTTGGAAGGCACGCTGATTGGTTCGCTTTTTCACGGGGCGGGAAAATGGCCAAGGGGTCAGCTGCGGCCTTGCGCCCGCGCTTCGTCCTCCGCCGGGCGAGATAATGCGGGAAATCGGCGGCTTGTCACGGAAAAAGCAAAATTCACCATAAGAAACAGGGTCGCTTTCCTTAAAACAACACAGTATACATTCGCGGGTTTGGGTTTCCCATCGGGTTATCGGGCGCGCAGGCGCCATGAGCAGGAAAGCAAGAAATGACGAATGTTGTGGTGGTCGGCTCGCAATGGGGCGACGAGGGTAAAGGCAAGATTGTCGACTGGCTGTCCGAGCGGGCAGATGTCGTCGTGCGGTACCAGGGCGGTCACAATGCCGGCCACACGCTTGTCATCGATGGTGTCAGCTACAAGCTTTCGCTCCTGCCATCAGGCGTCGTGCGTCCCGGCAAGCTCGCCGTCATTGGCAATGGCGTCGTGGTCGACCCGCATGCGCTGATTGCCGAAATCGGCCGTCTGGAAGCGCAGGGCGTCAAGGTTACCCCGGAAAACCTGCGTATCGCCGACAATGCCACGCTCATTCTTTCTCTGCACCGTGAACTGGACGGCATGCGCGAAGACGCCGCCTCCAACAGCGGCACCAAGATCGGCACCACCCGCCGTGGCATCGGCCCGGCTTACGAGGACAAGGTCGGCCGCCGCGCCATCCGCGTCATGGATCTCGCCGATATGGACGCGCTTTCCGCCAAGGTCGATCGTATTCTGACGCACCACAACGCACTACGTCGCGGTTTCGGTGCAGCCGAAGTCTCGCATGAGACGATTATGGAAGAGCTGGGCTCGATTGCCGAGCGCATCCTGCCGTTCAGCGAAACCGTTTGGCTGCTGCTCGACAAGAAGCGTCGCGCCGGTGCGCGCATTCTGTTCGAAGGTGCCCAGGGCTCGCTGCTCGATATCGACCACGGCACCTATCCCTATGTGACCTCTTCCAACACGGTTGCCGGACAGGCTGCTGCCGGTTCGGGCATGGGTCCGGGGTCGCTCGGATACATTCTCGGCATCACCAAGGCTTACACCACACGCGTTGGCGAAGGTCCGTTCCCGACTGAACTCAATGACGAAATCGGCCAGTTCCTGGGCGAAAAGGGTCATGAATTCGGCACGGTTACCGGCCGCAAGCGCCGCTGCGGCTGGTTCGATGCCGCGCTGGTGCGCCAGTCGGTCGCCACCAACGGCATTACCGGCATTGCGCTGACCAAGCTCGACGTTCTCGACGGTCTGGATGAGCTGAAAATCTGCGTCGGCTACAAGCTTGACGGGCAGGAAATCGATCATCTTCCGGCCAGCCAGGGTGCGCAGGCGCGCGTCGAGCCGATCTACATCACGCTGGAAGGCTGGAAAGAATCTACCGTCGGTGCCCGAAAATGGGCGGATTTGCCTGCTCAGGCAATCAAATACGTCCGGCAGGTGGAGGAACTGATCGGAGCGCCGGTTGCGCTTCTGTCGACAAGTCCCGAGCGTGACGACACCATACTTGTGACTGATCCGTTTGAGGATTAATGTCCTCGGCGATCTAGATTCATAAACCATATCGGGCCGGTACGTCGCTGGTCACGACGAGAAAGTGCTTATGGCGGATTTTGTAGCAGTCATTCGCAAGGCCGTGGATGGCTTGGCGAACAATACTCCCGAAAACCGGGCGAAGGTTTACGACAAGGCGCGCAGTGCGGTTGTGCGCCAGCTCGAGAATATGAAGCCACGTCCGCCGGAAGAATTGTTGCGCCGGCAGATCGCCAAGCTGGACGCCGCCATTGCTGAGGTGGACAGCGAATATGCCGAGGCGCTTCCGGCGCTGGAGGAGGATGACGCGTTCTCTCCGGTGGCCGAAGAGACGGCGGCATCCTATGAACCTCAGGATGCCGTCGATGAAGCAGCGGCCCATCCCGCTGCAATCGCGCGCGAAGTCGAACCGGAACAGCCTGTTCATCATGAAGAGGCCCCGTATGAGCCTGTTTATGAAGAGCCCGCGTCGGCTGAGCCCGAGCCGGTTTACGAAGAGCCCGCCCATCACGACGAACCCCGCCTTGATGCCTACGCTTCCGAAGAGGAGCGGCATCATGGGACGCATGAGCCGGAAGAGCTATATGATGCGCCGGAACCGGCGCATGCCGCACCGGCGCGGGTGACCGCTTCCCACGAAGACGTCGGCACCTATTTCACCCGCACGGAAGAAGAGCCGGCTCACCAGCCGCAGGAAGACCATGCGGCGCCAGAAACGGCACGCGCTGCCGCCGATGATTCCGTTCCCTCCCATTGGGCGCAGCCGGTGGATGAGGATGACTGGCGCAAGCTCGAGGAAGCGCAGGCCGACGATGCACGTCCGGCCGGACAAGCCTATGAGGATATTGGCGACGAGAGCGGCGAACGTCCGCTCGTTGCCGGTTACGCTGCGCAGCACTATCAGGAGCCAGAGGTAAGTTTCGAGCCAGACAGGCGCGAAACGGACGACCATCTGGGTCCTGCCGCCGTGGAGCATGCGCCCGCCTTTGGCGGCCGGCACGATTTCGACGAGCATCACCAGGTTGAAGAACAGGCGCCGAAGAAGGCAGCCGTGGTCGAGGATTTCTCGTCCTATTTCCAGGATGCGGATATTTCCGTTCCCGCCAAGGACGCGCCGGCGCTGCCGCGCGCGGATAATGATCTCTTTGGCGAGCCGGCGGGTGCCAGGGACAATAAGGAACGTACGCCCTGGGATGATCTGGACGAGCTGATCGGTTATGACGGGGCATCCCCGTCCAACCGGCAGGCTTCCGGTGATGCGCCCGGTCTGGCTGCTGCGGCGGCGACGCCCGCTTATATGGTCAAGAAGAAGCCGCGCCGGAACTATGCGTCGGTCGTGCTCGCCCTTGTCGGCGTAGCGCTGCTTGCCGGCGGCGGTTATGCCGTGTGGATGAACCGCGATGCGCTGAACGACATGGTCGGCGGGCTGGTCAGTTCCGCACAGAATGGCGGTAATGGCCAGACGATGCCCACCGACACGGCGCAGACGCAGCCTTCGACGACCACGCCAGCAAGTCAGCAGTCGCCTGCCGCCACCGGCCAGCAGCAGGCAGCGACGCCGAACAATCACCAGACCCAGCCACATGGCGACGACGGCTCCGTGACCGGCACCAAGTTCACGCAGCGGCTGATGGCCGATGGCACCGAACGTGACGAAGGGCCCGCCGCCGGGGCGAACGGCCAGCCGGTGACGGCCGAAGGCCAGTCTGTCTATGAGCAGAACGTCGCGCCGCCGCCTGCGGGTGAAGCTCCGGCCAATAATACGGGCGCACCTGCGGGAACGCCGGCCGGCACGCCGCCGGCACAGCAGCCCGCCGTTGCCGCCAGCGGCGACCGCATGTTCCTCTATGAGGAAGTGCTGGGCCAGACGGTGCCGACCGCCATTCAGGGCAGCGTGTCCTGGTCGCTGCAGCAGGAAAATGACGCGGAAGGCAAACCTTCGCCCACCGTGCAGGGCCAGATCACCGTTCCCGGCCGTGGCCTCAGCGCGCTGATCACCTTCAAGCGCAACACCGATCCGTCGCTGCCGGCAAGCCATCTGATCGAGATCGTCTTCTCGGTGTCGCCGGGCTTTGAAGGCGGCGCGATCGACAGCGTCCAGCGCATCGCGATGAAGAGCACCGAGCAGGATCGTGGCAATGCGTTGATCGCGGTTCCGGCCAAGATCACCGACGATTTCCACATGATCGCGCTCAACGACTTCCCGGATGCGATGAAGACCAATCTGGAGCTTCTGAAGAGCCGCAACTGGATCGACATTCCGGTGTCCTACCGCAACGGCCGCCGTGCGCTGCTGACCCTGCAAAAGGGCAATGACGGCATCGCCGCCTTCGACAAGGCGCTCAGCGAATGGGCGGCGGCATCGCCGGCGACGGGACAGTGATGATTTAAGGGCGGCTCAGGCCGCCCTTTTCGTTACATGGCTACGGACGACGTGCTTATGGAATGGCTGCGGCGGTGTCTTTGCCGTGTCGGATGACGGGTTGTGGGGATGTTGGTGGGTGCGGCTCACCCCCCTCTGCCCTGCCGGGCATCTCCCCCACAGGTGGGGAGATCGACTCGCGGCAAGGTTTCGCCTTTCTTGATGGTCGAGATAGCGCAACGCGGGCGCGTCTTGCCAATCTCCCTCCTTGTGGGGGAGATGCCCGGCAGGGCAGAGGGGGGTAAGCGGCATACTCCGAAGCGCGGATATTTTCCCTACCGCTTCTCCTCCAGCCCAATCACGGGTCTCAGAGGCAGACCATTTCCGGTTGTCCGCTTTTCACATACAAAAAATCCCCGGCCGAAGGCCGAGGATGATTCATGGTCAGCGCGTTGGCGTCATAAGCGCGCTGTCTTACGCATCGACCACGCGCAGGGCGCGCGCTGCTTCCAGCGCTTCTTTCTGCACCGCTTCCTGAACCTTCTCGAAGGCGCGAACCTCGATCTGGCGGACGCGTTCGCGGCTGATGTCGAACTCTGAGGAGAGTTCTTCCAGCGTCACCGGGTCTTCGGCAAGGCGGCGGGCCTCGAAGATGCGGCGTTCGCGCTCATTCAGCACGCCCATGGCTTTCGCAAGCATGCGGCGACGAGTTTCCAGCTCGTCCTGTTCGATCAGCACGGCTTCCTGGCTGTCATGGTCGTCCACCAGCCAGTCCTGCCATTGGCCGGACTCGCCTTCGGAGGCCTTGATCGGGGCATTCAGCGATGCGTCGCCATGCAGGCGGCGGTTCATCGAGATGACTTCTTCTTCCGACACCTGCAGCTTCGTCGCGATTTCCTTGACGTGCTCCGGCTTCAGATCGCCATCGTCGATAGCCTGGATGCGGCCCTTCAGACGGCGCAGGTTGAAGAACAGACGCTTCTGGTTGGCGGTCGTGCCCATCTTCACCAGCGACCACGAGCGCAGGATATATTCCTGGATCGAGGCCTTAATCCACCACATGGCATAGGTGGCCAGACGGAAACCGCGCTCCGGATCGAATTTCTTCACCGCCTGCATCAGGCCGACATTGCCTTCGGAGACGACTTCGCCGATCGGCAGGCCGTAACCACGGTAACCCATGGCGATCTTGGCCACGAGACGCAGGTGACTGGTGACGAGCTTGTGGGCGGCGTCGCGGTCGCCATGCTCGGCATAACGCTTGCCAAGCATGTACTCTTCCTGCGGCTCCAGCATCGGAAATTTGCGGATTTCGTCGAGATATCTATTGAGACCGGCTTCGCCGGCTGTAATCGTAGGCAAACTATTGCGGGCCATAAAGCACCCCCTTATCTATGGTCTGGAACGGCACCCTCTTTGATCGGCGACTGACCCGCCGGAGGCACACCGTAAGCTGCGGGTCGTTACCGACCCCGCACGAACCCATGTGACAGATATGTACGCGCGCGCCGCGTTTCAAGCGAACGCTGCGTTCACACATGCGTTATGTCGAGGCGACACCTTCTTTGACCTGTTTAACTTTCGAACGGTAGATTCGTTCCGAAAAACCGCCGAGGCCGGAGCGTACCATCAGCTCATACATCACCCGTCTGCGCATCGGATTGTGCAGACGCACCACCCTCGCGCCGAGGAACTGCGTCTCCACGTGAGCAAGCGCCTGCAGATCGGTATCTTCGGCAATCGCGCCGGCATAGGTCGCGTGAAATTCCCGGCGGCAGACATAGGTCTTGTATTTGGTCATTGCGAAACAGACGAGGCTGTGGCCATGGGTGCGCAGGAAATCCGCGACGCCCACTGTCACCTCCGGCCAGGCGGGATTGAAGGTATCGTCGAAAACGATGACGCCGTGGGGCGCGATTACCTCCATGGCCAGTTTCGCATCGGCCAGCACATGGTGCAGGTGATGGCCGCCATCGATGCTGAAGAAGCGCACCGGTCCGATCTTCGCGGTGATGTCGGCAGGCGATAACCGCGTGCTGTCGCCCTTGATGATGAGGTCCGCATCCATTGAAAACCCGAGCCGACGACCATTCTCCATCAGCCGCTCATATTGGTCGAGGCTGCCGTCTTGCGGCGGGTCGAGATCGAACAGGTCAATGCCCAGCACCTTCTCCTCGCTCCGGGCGAATTTGCGCAGCAGGAAATAGGAGCGGCCATAATAGATGCCTATTTCAGCCATGCCACCGTTGAGGCCCTCTTTCGTCTGCGCCTGCAGCAAGGCCTCGAAGACAAGCGCGTCGGGCGGGTCGATATAACCTTCGACGCTGCGCAGATCCTGGAATATAAACCGGCGGTCTTCGATATTCATCAGCGATAAATCCCGTCATCATGCCGGTTTCGTTCAGGGGCGACTTGAACGAACAGCGTTTCCTGCGGTGTCTTTTCTCGCCAGGCTCTTGTGTGGCCGCGGTTTTTCACAGCGGTGATTTCAAGCTTCGGCTGGGCCGAGGAGGTGCGACGATTGAAGCGAAATTGGGGCGGTCTATAAAAAGGACCGACTGCGGAATATCGCTATCCGCTAATCTTTTTTTATTATCCGAGGCTTCCGGCAAAATGCCTGGCGCAGTTTTTTTGTCTGCGCCAGGCAGGTTTTCAGCTGCGAAGGGCAGTCAGCAACTCTTCCATGTCTTCAGGCATATCGGTTTCGAACTCCATCACCTCGCGGGTGCGGGGGTGTTCGAAGGCCAGAAGATAGGCATGGAGCGCTTGGCGCGGGAAGCGGTTGACTGTGCTTCTCGCCGGTTCTTCCAGAAGGTTCGCCTTGGTGCGGAACGCGGCGCCATATTCGGGATCGCCGATCAGCGGATGGCCGATATGGGCCATATGCACGCGGATCTGGTGGGTGCGGCCGGTTTCCAGACGGCACTCGACCATGGAAGCGAGGCAGGAGGCGTCCGGCCGCTCATGGAAGCGTTCCATCACCTCATAATGAGTGATCGCTTCACGGGCATCGAACGAATCCTCATTCTTGACGGCGCGTTTGGTGCGGTCGGCACCACGGCCAAGGGCGGCATCGATGGTGCCACGAAGCGTGCGCGGACGGCCCCAGACGACGGCCTTATAGGCGCGTTCCAGCGGGCCGGTGCGGCCATGGTCGGCAAATTGTGCGGCCAGATGCCGGTGGGCATTGTCGTTCTTCGCAACGACCATGACGCCTGATGTTTCCTTGTCCAGCCGGTGCACGATGCCGGGGCGCTTGACGCCGCCAATGCCGGAGAGGCTGTCGCCGCAATGATGAATGAGGGCGTTGACCAGCGTTCCCGTCCAGTTGCCGGCGCCTGGGTGCACGACGAGCCCGGCGGGCTTGACCAGCACGATCAGGTCTTCATCCTCATATTCCACATCGAGGGGGATATCCTCGCCCTTGGGTTCCGGGTCTTCCGGCTCAGGCATCACGATCTCGATACGGTCGCCGGGATGCACCTTCTTTTTCGGCTCCGTCACCGGATTACCGTTGAGAGACACTGCGCCCTGTTCGATCAGCGCCTTCAGGCGGCTGCGGGAGAAGTCGCTGCCCACTTCGCCCGCCAGCCAGGAATCGAGGCGGCCTTCGGCGTCTTCCCCGGCAATCAGGACTTTCCTTGCGTCTCCGCCTTGTTTAAAGGGGTCGTTCATTCTTATTTTTCCGATCCATCAGCATTTCAGGGAACCCGATGACGCAGATCGAGCAAGACGAACAGGAAGACAAGCCGCTTGATCCGGCCATGGAAAAAGTTCGCCGCAAGATGATCCGTTTGCAGATCGTGTCGGGCTCCGTGATGTTTATCAGCCTTATGGCTGTCTTCGGTGCGGTTGTCTACAAGGCGATGGGGCCGTCGAAGACCGTTCAGACGCAGGCGGAAGCGCCGAACCTCGCCGTTCCCACTGGCAATGGTCCGGTGGCCGTGACCGCCAGCCTGCCGCAGGGCTTTGCGATCGACAATGTCAGCTATTCCGGCGGCGACATGCTGTTTTATGGCCGGCTGGCAAACGGCACGCGCAAGGCGCTGGTCTTCAACGTCGCGACCGGCCGTTTCCTGGCCGATGTGACTGTTGATGGCCAGTGAGGTCAACAACCTCCTGGATGGGCGGGTGCTGATCTCAATCGACGACCCGGCCGATCCGCGCATCGCCGCCTTTCGCGATATTCGCGAGCGTGATCTCACCGGCCGGCAGGGTCGCTTTATTGCCGAAGGCACGGTGGTGCTGCGCATGCTGGCCGCCGCTCACAAAGCGGGTGGGGCCTTTGCGGCGGAGAGCATTCTCATCCTCAAGAACCGGCTTGCCGGCGTTGCGGATATTCTTGCCGATTTCCCTGAGGATGTGCCCGTTTATGTGGCTGAAGCGCCGGTGCTGGATGGTATTGTCGGTTTCCATCTGCATCGCGGCATTCTGGCGATCGGGCGACGGGTGCGCGATGATGGGCTGGAAGAGATGACGGCAGCACTTCCTGCGTCGTCTCTGGTGCTCGTCGGCTGCGGCATTTCCAACCACGATAATCTCGGTGCTATGTTTCGCAATGCGGCGGCTTTTTATGCCGATGCGGTGCTGCTGGACGAGACCTGCTGCGATCCGCTCTATCGCAAGGCGCTGCGGGTTTCCGTGGGGTCGGTGCTGTCGGTTCCCTATCATCGCGGCGGCGGGGCGGTGGAAATGCTGGAACGGCTTTCCGAGGCCGGTTTTGCGATCTGGAGCCTGTCGCCGAATGGCGAGACGGAAATACGCGATATTCCCCGCTCCGAGCGCATGGCGCTGGTCATCGGTACGGAGGGTGAGGGGTTGCCGCAATCGGTGCTGTCGCGGTTTCATACGGCGCGGATTGCACAGTCGCCGCAGCTGGACAGCTTGAATGCGGGGACGGCTTCGGGGCTGGCGCTTTATCAGATGGCGGGGGCGATCGGGCGGGTGTGAGGTTTTGCTTACCGCTGCCTTTGTGGGTGACGTTTACGTTGGCCTTGGTGGGTGGGGTTTACCCCCCTCTGTCCTGCCGGACATCTCCCCCACAAGGAGGGAGATCGGCAAGACGCGATATCGGCACTTCATTCACTAATGTCGAGTTGGGCAAGACCTTGCCGCATATCGATCTCCCCACCTGTGGGGGAGATGCCCGGCAGGGCAGAGGGGGGTTAGCCGCATACACTGCGCCGTAAGGATATCACCCCTTGCGCTTCTCCATCACCACCTTCGCCCGCTTCGCAAGGCTCTCCCGCCCCGATGACCCTGACGCCTTGGCCAGCAACCCCGGAATAGGCGATGCCTCACCCTCCTGCGCGGCTGTCAGCGCGATCATCTCGGCGGCAATCCTTGCGATTTCGCGGCGGATGGGTTCGTCATTGCCGGTGCCGCGCACATTCAGCAGGCGTTCGGTGAGAGCGGTGCCCTGATTGCGGATATCCTCGATTTCCTGTTCCAGACCTTCCGATGCCGCTGCGCCTGGCTGCGCTGCCGGCTCAACCGCGGGGGAGACGGCTGCTTCTTCTGCAGTCGCCTTCTGTTCCGCGTCCTTCGCTGCCACGGGTGCTGTTTCGAGCGCGGCGGCTGGCGTTGGCGCTTTCGGTTCCGGCGGGTTTACCGCTTTCTCCACTGGCGCTGCCGGGTTCGGCAGGCGAATGACCATGTCGTTGCTGCGGCCGCCGGTTGCCGCAAGCTGGTCCTTAAGCCGGGCGACTTCCTGGTTGCGCAGGGTCAGCATCGTGTCGAGATCGGCGTTTTTGGCGATGGTGCTGGCCAGTTGTTCTTCCAGCCTTGTCACCTTGCGGCTTTCGCGCGCAACGGCTTCCATCGCTTCCCTGTTGCGGCCGGCGACATCCTGCAGCTCGCGGGTTGCCGTCTCGCCTTCCTTTCGGAAGCGCGTGGCGCTCTGCTTGGCCTGCTCGGCTTCGAGATCGCGGGTGGCGGCGAGGATCTTTGAATCGTCAAGTTCACGCGTCAGGTTGGTCAGGCGCGCGGTGAGATCGGCCATCTGGCTGGCGCGCTCGTTCGCGGCCTGTTCCTGTTGTGCAAGGGCCGCCTGTATGGTGCCGGCGCGTTCTTCGGCTACATCGAGGGCGGCGCGCAAGTCACCGATCTCCAGCGTCAGCTCCTCGATTTTCAGGGCGAAGCTGCGGTTCTGTTCGCCAAGGCGGTAGGCGTCGCTGGAGGCCGCTTCGTTGGCGAGGCGCAGCGAGGTGTTCTTTTCCCGTTCGGTATCCAGTTCCTGGCGAACCTTGGCGTTTTCGGCGGCGTAAAGAGCACGCGCCATGTCCTTCTGGGCGCGCACTTCCTGCGGGCTGATGGGCATGGTGGCACGCAGGCGGTTTTCCGTATAGGCGACGATGCGGCGGTGGATCGCAGGTGCGATCAACAGCGCCAGCAGGGTTGCGGTAAGAAAACCCAATCCGAAGAGAATGGCATATTCGATCACGCGGGACAGTCTCCGAAACTCAGATACGCGCGCATTCGGAAAGAGGGGCGCGAAAGCACGTTACGCTATTATTGCAACCGTGGGGAGGGGTTTCCCTTTGGCAATTCGCGGGCGGGACGTTGCCACTTGTTTCTTCTTCCCCGGGGGGGAGAAGTCCGCGGCAGCGGGATGAGGGGGCAAGGGTTATGAGATACGGCAACGTTTCCCCCGCATCCGACCCTTCGGGCCACCTTCTCCCGGCGGGGAGAAGAAACCTGCCGCAACGCCTCATCCTATAGACCACCGTTCGCTGCGCTCAGACCTCAGCGAATCAGAAGGGGTTCCAGGTCGGCTGCTGTGTCAGCTTCAGGTAACCGACATTGATGCCGAGGCGCGCGCCGATGCCGGTGCGGATGGGAGCCAGCGTCACATCGCTGCTTTTCAGATAGGTCATGCCGACGCCGGCAACTATGAAGGCGGAGCCGCTGACGCCGCCATAGCGGCGATAAAGCGCATCGACGGAGGGCAGATTGTAGACCAGCATCATGGCGCGGGTGCCCTGGCCGCCATAATCGAGACCGAGCGAGGGGCCCTGCCAGAAGACGGGGTGCTGGCCGGCATTCTTCGTGTAAAGTGTGCCTTCGCCATAGGTGAGGCCGGCAACGAATGCGCCGGAGCCTTCCTGGCCGAGAATGTAACCGTTCGGAAGACCATATTGCTGGAAGGCGCGCTCCACCACCTTGGCAAGGCCGCCGGTGGTTTCACCGAAGAATCCGTGGCCTGCATCCACGACTTCCTGCATGGAATATTGATCGCTGGTCTGGGCCGCAGCCGGCGCGACCCACATCAGGAGGCCCGCAAGGAGCGCGACAATTTTTCCCAGTCCGAGGCGTGCAATGGTGCGGGTTTTCGTAAGGCGCATCGTCATGTCCGTCCGTCTGTTTTTTTAACGCATCAGCCCGAAAAACCGAATCGGTTTTCGCAAGGGCCGACGCTTAGAGTCAAAGTTCTACAGCATCTGTCGTGCGTCCTAACGGATACACGGGGCTCCAATGTGGCCTGTTAAGGCATTTGGCATTTTGAAACCATCCTATTAACAATCGGTTTACCAAATATGGTGTCATTATGGCTTAACAATTTCCACACCGTCCGCGCCTCCCTTGCGCAGGAGAGAATTTTATGACCAGCAAACTCAATATCACGCTGTCCGGTCCCGATCTGGCGGCTCTTCTGTGCAGCCGTGTGTGCCATGATGTGATTTCTCCTGTCGGCGCCATCAATAACGGCCTCGAACTGCTGGACGAGGGCGGCACGGATGACGATGCGCTCGATCTCATCCGCACGTCAGCCCTTAACGCATCCGTGCGGCTGAAGTTCGCCCGCCTCGCATTTGGCGCTTCCGGCTCGGCCGGTGCCTCCATCGACACCGGTGAGGCGGAAAAGGCTGCCCAGGATTTCGCCGCCGCCGAAAAGAAAGCGGAAGTGAGCTGGAACGGCCCGCGTGCGATCGTCGCGAAGAATCGTGTCAAACTTCTGCTCAACCTCTTCCTCGTCGCCTATGGCGCGATCCCGCGTGGTGGCAATGTGGATGTGCTGCTGGAAAATCCCGATGGTGACGCCAGGTTCGAAATCACCGTCAAGGGGCGGATGATGCGCGTTCCGGCCAAGTTCGTGGAAATTTACGAAGGGCGACTGGAAGAGGCGGTCGACGCCCATTCCGTCCAGCCCTATTACACGCTGCTCCTGGCGGAAGAGGCCGGTATGGCCGTGGAATACAAGGTGCACGAAGACCGCATCGTCTTTACCGCAAAGATGGTTGCCGAGTGACGGTGCAGCTGCCGAGGTGAATTTGTGAGAGGCCGGATCGCGTCAACCGACGCGCCGGCCTTTTTATTTTTGGGAGCATGTTCATGACGCGTCTGGCAACCGCCCGCCTTGTCCTGCGGCCGCATGCCATTTCGGATGAAGCGCTTTATTGCGCCTTCTGGGGGGCAGCCGTCCGGCCGATCGAGGGGGTCGCGTCGATTGCTCCGCTGGACCCGGAGCTCGCCTTCGCCCGCCTGTTGCGTTTCATCGGCCATTGGTCCGTCTTCGGTTTCGGCCCGTTTGTGGTGGAAGAGCTTGCCACGGGGCGCATCGTCGGCGAAGTCGGCTTTGCCCACATGCGCCGTGGCAATGGTGCCGATTTCGATGGGGTGCCCGAGGCGATGTGGAAAATAGACGGGCAATTGACGGGCAAGGGTGTCGCAACCGAAGCGGTGGCGGCTGCGACTGGATGGTTCGACGAGAGCGGTATCTCGCAGCGGACCGTATGCATGATCGATGCGCTGAACACGCCGTCTCTGGCGATCGCCGCCCGATTCGGCTTCCGTCCGTTTCGCGAGACGCTGTTCCGCAACAATCCTGTCCGGCTTTTCGAGCGGATCGTTTAAACCTAGCGATTCGTGTCGATCAGCTCATCTTCACTGATAATGCCGATAAACGAGGTCTTCGGGATCAGAACGAGGCGCTGCCGCATCGAGCTTTCCGCCGATTCGTTCGGCGACAGCGGCCGATTTGCGGTTCTGCGGTGAGACGTAGCTGACAAGCGTCGGCAGTTTTAGCGTCTCGAATGCCCAGTCGCGCAGCGCCGAGGCGGCTTCGGCGGCGTAACCGCGCCCTTCGTGACCCTCGTAAAGCAGCCAGCCCAGTTCTTTTTCCGGAAATAGCGGGCCGTGATTGATGCCGACCTGGCCGATGCATTCGCCTGTTTCGCCAAGCTCGATCATCAGCGCGCCATGGCCGAAGAAGTGCCAATTGGCCAGATCGTGGCAAAAGATGCCCCATGTCGAGGGCAGGTCGTAGGGTCCGCCGACACCGATGGAACGCGGCGAGGCCATGAAATCCCGATAGGCGGGGAAGTCCGCCATGGTTAAGGGGAGCAGTGTCAGGCGTTCAGTCCGAAGGGTTGGGATCGGGTGGTTCATGGCTTTACCTGGTCATAAATCGCAACAAAAAACCCGCTGTCGCCAGCGGGTCTTTTAAAAACTATCCTGGTCCGAGACGGATCAGGCGGTTTCGAGGAATTCCGTGGCGCCGTCAGGCTCGCGCAGCACATAGCCGCGGCCCCAGACGGTTTCGATGTAGTTTGCGCCGCCGGCAGCGTTTGCGAGCTTCTTGCGCAGCTTGCAGATGAAGACGTCGATGATCTTCAGTTCCGGCTCGTCCATGCCGCCATAGAGGTGGTTCAGGAACATTTCCTTGGTCAGCGTCGTGCCCTTGCGCAGCGAAAGCAGCTCGAGCATCTGATATTCCTTGCCGGTCAGGTGAACGCGCTGGCCGCCCACTTCAACCGTCTTGGCATCCAGATTGACGATGAGTTCGCCGGTGGAGATGACCGACTGCGCATGGCCCTTGGAACGGCGGACAATGGCGTGAATGCGGGCAACAAGCTCGTCCTTGTGGAACGGCTTTGTCATGTAATCGTCTGCGCCGAAGCCGAGACCACGAACCTTGTCCTCGATGCCGGCCATGCCGGACAGGATGAGGATCGGCGTCTTGACCTTGGAGAGGCGAAGCGTTCTCAGAACCTCGTAACCCGACATGTCGGGCAGGTTAAGGTCGAGAAGAATAATGTCGTAGTCGTAGAGCTTGCCCAGATCCACGCCTTCCTCACCGAGGTCGGTTGTGTAAACGTTAAAGCTTTCCGACTTAAGCATCAGTTCAATGCTCTGCGCTGTTGCGCTGTCGTCTTCAATCAGTAGAACCCGCATAATTATCCCCTTTGCCGCCCGCGAACCGGTAAATCATTGCCTCGCGCGATGCGGATCCAGACGTTGCCTGATTTGCAGGCTGCCACCAAATGGTTAACAAATTCTAATTGCCTTTGGCAAGGTGTATCGAATTTATTAAGCAAGCTAGGCATTTCGCTGTTTTTGCACGTGAATCCACCATCGCCAAAATTGAAGCTTAACGTGAGGATTTCCCGCTAAGTGATTCAATCGACTCTTACATCGTCTGGCCCGTTTTTTTGGACCTGGCATTTACCGACCCTTAAATGATCGTGTTTATCATTAACGATGCCCGTAAACGAAAGGTTAACGACGGCGGTTTTTTATTAACGTCGGGTAACTTTTAGGAATCATTCCGGCACAACGGGTTAACCCGGCCGGTTGAACGGGCGGGTTAAACGGGCCGATCAGGGTGGCATAGTGCCTCTTTGATCCGGGTCTCGCTATCCATGGAGTATTGCGTATGAAGTCGCGTGACAGCCTGGTTCGCCTGAAGGAATTTCAGGTCAACGAAAAACGCAGGCAGCTTAACCAGCTGCAGCAGATGATGTCCGAATTCGAGCGGATGGCAAAGGAACTGGTGCATCAGATATCTCTGGAAGAGAGCAAGTCGGGCATTACCGATCCGACGCATTTCGCCTATCCGACCTTCGCAAAGGCCGCGCGCCAGCGGGCGGATAATCTTCAGGTTTCTATTCGGGAACTGAAGGCCCAGCAGGAGGCTGCCGAGGCTTCGCTGGAAGAGGTGCAGGCCGAATATGAAAAGGCCGCTGCCCTCGAAAACCGCGACGGAGCAATTCGCGCGCGCGCCTGATATCAGGCGTAAAAATCGGACGATGATCGTCCTCATTGACGGCTGCCGGTGGATCAGGAGGCGGCTTTCAATGACAGGACGCCCATGCATTTTTTTGAAAGGCCGCTCCTCAAGGGCGGCCTTTTGTTTTGGGGTGGTGTCCGGGTCTTCCGGGCGGGACGGCGTATCCCTGATTCTTATTGTCCGGGGTTGGTAAAGGGCGTATTTTAAGGGGGTTCCGACCATGAGCCGGAGGGCTTTGCGTGCGCGCCTCAAGCGGGCGCGGACGGCTATCTCAGGGAGGGAAAAATGGCCCGCCAATATATTGATTGCCGCGAATTCCCCAGTGACAGCAAATGCACGATCGCCATCTCCGCCGATTCTCCGGAGGAGTTGATGGAGGCAGCGGTGCACCATGCCGTGACGGTGCATGGGGCCAAGGATACGCCCGAATTTCGCGATGAAATCCGCCACAGCATGCATGCAGGGACGCCGCCGCTGAAAGTGGCGTGACGGGCGAGACGCGCTGTTTTTGTAGGGTTGTGAGGGGTTGGACGTAAGCCGCTTGTTTTTTCTCCCGAGGGGGAAAAGTCCGCGGCAGCGGGATAAGGGGGCGAGTTCTCGGTTAATCGCTACCGTCGCCCCCTGATCCGACCTTTCGGGCCACCTTTTCCCCGGCGGGGAGAAGAAAGACGCTGCAGCGCTCGTGATTGCCTGTCGGGTTACCCCTGGATGACATCCGCCCATTCGGCATGGCGCAGCGTCTGGGCCTTGAAGAAGGGGCAGAGCGGAATAATCTTCCAGCCGCCCTTGCGGGCTTCATCGATCGCATGGGCGGCGAGCGCCTGGCCGACACCCTTGCCGCGCAGGGCATCGGGCACGCCGGTATGGTCGATGATGATAAGGGTGGGGGAGGTGCGCGAATAGGTCATCTCCGCCTTGTGGCCGTCGATGGTTGCCGAATATTCGCCGTGCGATCCGGTTTCGGTGGTCTTGATGTCCATGGTCTCTGCCTCCGCATTGCTGTTCGTTTTCGCCAGTCTAGCGGCTTGCGCCTGAATTGAAACAGCACAATAGCGAACGCAGCGGACACAAACCGGCAACAATTACCGTCGGTGTCGGGCAGTTTTCAGGAGAGATCCGAAATCAAACCGAAAGCCCCGTCGATGGTCCGGCGGGGCGTTCTCTAAATTCGGTCTGGGCGCGTTACCGCGCCAGCGCACTGGTTCAGTGGCGATATTGCTGAATGCGCGTGGTGCGCAGGCCGGCAAGGCCATGATCGGAGATCGAGGACTGCCAGGACAGGAATTCTTCAACGGTGAGCGTATAACGCTCGCAGGCTTCCTCGAGGCTCAGCAGTCCTCCGCGTACCGCGGCAACCACCTCCGCCTTTCTGCGAATGACCCAGCGACGGGTATTGGCAGGCGGAAGATCCGCAATCGTCAGAGGGCTGCCATCGGGGCCGATGACATATTTAACTCGTGGGCGTATCATTTCGGTCATTGGACACTCTATACAAACTCAAGACCATATGACGGGAACTCTAGCCCGGTACCTTTAAAAATTGACTAAGCAGGTCGTGACAATTTATTAAGAATTTGAACGGTTTCGCCTGATTTGTTCGAGTCGCCTTATTTTGCCGGGGAAAAATTTTTCCAAAAATCGCATTTTTTTTCTCGTGCATCGGTTGTTTCCCTCACAGCGCGGCAAGCGACAGGCATGTTTTCCCGTTGCCCTGGGTCAACTCCACCGTCCCGTCATGTTGCAGCCGCAGCCGGTCGCCGGCATCAAGGGCAAGGAGCGCGGTTGCCGACTGCGTGGTGCCTGCACTTGAGGCATTGCCGGCAATGCTGAAACTGGCCGGCACGCCGTTGACGCCGAGCGTCACGCGGTGGCCGGACGAGGCGACCACGGCCAGAGACAGGATAGTGAGATACAGGCCTTTGGCGGGAATGACGAGTTCCCGCCCGCCGTCGCTCACCGCATCACCAAGCGTAAATCCGCCCTCGGCGATGGTGAGCACGGAAAAACCGGCGGCAGAGCCGCTGGCCGGTTTCGTGGTGCCCGCCGGCAGGCCGGCGACGGCAACCGGGCGGTTTGGCATCGAGACCCGGCCATCGCCGCTGCACAGCAGCGCCGTATGCCACAATGTGCCGTCCCTGCTGGTCTTGATGGAAAAGCCGTCGTTGCCGGCAAGACCCATTTCAGCCCGGCCGCTCCAGCCGGACTGGAAGAGCAGCGAGGCGGTATCGGTTTTGCCCGCCTTGTTAACCGTCAGGCGGTGGCTGCCGTCGTCCTGCGTATGGGTGAAGAGGCTTGAGGGAGAGGCGAGTGCCATGCGGTTATTCGCATCGGCCTCCGCGCCGATGCCCAGCCGCTCCAGCCGGCCGTTGGCCGGCAGCGGCATATCGCGCCAATGTCCGTCCTGCAGCACCCGGTATCTGCTTTCGGTCACAAACCATGCCGTCCAGCCGGGCTGCGGGGTGATCGAAAGCCATGCGTCGTCCTGCCGGAACATCAGCCTGCCGCCCTTGCCGGCCCAATCGCCCGTGGTATCGGCGGAGAGGAGAAAGCAGTCTCCTTCGGCCGCATTTTCGGGCGGTGCCGTGACGGCGGCCCTGATGACGAGCTGCACGATGGCGTCGAGCCTTTGCAGGGCTTCATTATGGGTGACGTGTTTCTGGGCCTGCGAGGGCAGGATGTAGGGAAGCCGAAGTCTCGCCGTCTGTTCCGTCATGATGTGCTTTCCGCGCGGTTGTGTTGGTCGCGGGGCATTGTGATGCGGTGGCGTGGGGTGGGGATGAAGGAGGATGGAAATATTTTTTTAGGGACGGTGATGGTGGATGTTTTGTGGGGCTCCGGCGTCTGCGGCTTACCCCCCTCTGCCCTGCCGGGCATCTCCCCCTCAAGGGGGGAGATCGACAAGCGGCTAGGCTTCGGCCATCTCGACGTTGGAGAACGAAGTGGCGGCGGTACTTCTGGCCGATCTCCCTCCCTGTGGGGGAGATGCCCGGCAGGGCAGAGGGGGGTAAGCCGCACGCGCCGAAGCAGAGATCGGTCCACACGTCACAATAACCGCAGGAACCCCGAGGCCTGTTACCCCGCGCGGTCCGCCACGACCGCCATCGCCCCTTCGGCAATAAAATCCGGGTTGGCCAAAGCATCCTCTCCGTCACCCTTCACCGCATAGGCAAGAAGTCTGCCCTCGCAATCGAGCGTCCGGCCGCCTGCGGCGCGCAATACGGCGTCGCCGGCGGCGGTGTCCCACATCATGGTGCGGCTGAAGCGGGGGTAGATATCGGCGGCACCCTCCGCCAGCATGCAGAATTTCAGCGAGGAACCGACGGAGATGCAGTCCTTCAGGCCGTGTTCGGCCACGAAGGCTTCTGTCTTTGCGGTGCAATGCGAGCGGCTGATCAGCGCCACCGGGGAGGCGCCGCGCCGGCGTGCCTGGATGGGGTGGCGCGACAGGATCGCGCCGTCGCCTGATATTGCGAGCTTTTCGGCGGCATTGTCCTTGCCCGTCCACGCCTGTCCGCGGCAGGGGGCGTAGACCACGCCGGCCACCGGCACACCGTTGCGGATGAGCGCGATGTTGACGGTGAAATCGTCCTTGCCGGAAATGAACTCCTTGGTTCCATCCAGCGGATCGACAAGAAAGAACTCCGCCCCCGTTGCCGGCAGGATGCCGCTCGAGACGGCCTCTTCGGCAATCACGGGGATGTCGGGAAAATGGGCAGACAGTGCCGCAAGAATGATCGCCTCGGCGCGTTGGTCGGCCTCGGTCACGGGCGAACAGTCGTCCTTGTATGACACATGCGGGCCGGCGCGATGGACCGCCATGATGGCCTGCCCGGCGTCCAGCGCCGCTTTCGTCAATATGTCGATCATCTCTTTGCCACAGCCATCCGGCGACGGGGCCATCCCGTCATGGGGTTCTGTCCTTACGCTCTTCGCTACTCTTTTGCCCGTCGTCCGTCAAATAACGGCATCGGACGTTATTAAAATAAGCATTCGACCGTTATTTTTTCAGCACTTCCTGCCAAAATCATGGCTTTTTTGATCGGGAAAGCGGCAGTCCATGTGGAAATTCCAAATTTTGTGCAGGATCGCCCGTTTTTGACTTCACATTTCTAACGAACACGATATGCATTTTGCAGGTGGGGGCTTCCAAAAAAGGTTTCCCCTATAATTAACATAAATGAGGCGTGGTCCATTCGAGGCCATACCCGGGGGAAAGATATGGAGTACTTTGTCCAGCAGCTCATAAACGGGCTGACTCTTGGATCAATCTACGGCCTCATCGCTATCGGCTATACGATGGTTTACGGCATTATCGGCATGATCAACTTCGCCCATGGCGATATATTCATGCTTGGCGGCTTTGCCGCCCTGATTGTATTTCTGATCGCAACATCCTTTTTCGCCGGCATTCCGGTGGCGCTTCTTCTGCTTCTGATGATGGTCGTCGCCATGCTGATGACCGGTCTTTGGAACTGGGTGATCGAGCGCGTCGCCTACCGGCCGCTGCGCGGCTCATTCCGTCTCGCGCCGCTGATTACCGCCATCGGCATGTCGATTGCGCTGTCCAACTTCATCCAGGTCACGCAGGGTCCGCGCAACAAGCCGATCCCGTCGATGGTGACGGACAGCTATCATTTCGGCGCCATTACCATTTCGCTGAAGCAGCTCATCATCATGGTCGTCACCTCGGTGCTGCTCTTCGCCTTCTGGTATATCGTCAACAAGACCCCGCTCGGCCGGGCGCAGCGCGCCACGGAGCAGGATCGCAAGATGGCGGCGCTGCTGGGTGTGGATGTCGACAAGACGATCTCCATCACTTTCATCATGGGTGCGGCGCTGGCTGCGGTCGCAGGCACCATGTATCTGATGTATTACGGCGTTGCCTCGTTCAACGATGGCTTCATTCCGGGCGTCAAGGCCTTCACCGCGGCGGTTCTCGGCGGTATCGGGTCGCTGCCTGGCGCCGTGCTGGGTGGTCTGCTGATCGGCCTCATCGAATCGCTCTGGTCTGCCTATTTCTCCATTGCCTACAAGGACGTTGCGGCGTTCGGCATTCTGGCATTCGTGCTGATCTTCAAGCCGACCGGTATTCTCGGTCGTCCGGAAGTCGAGAAGGTTTGACATCATGACCAATATCGCTTCCGAAAATAACACTTCCGGCTCGAGCCTGATGGCGACAGCCGTGAAGGAAGGCATCATTGCGGGCGTCGTCTCGCTCGGCATGTTCATTCTTTATGTCGGCATCGTCACCTATCAGGACATCAATAACCAGCTGATATGGGGAACGCGCTGGGGTCTTCTGTCGATCTTCGTCGCCGTTGCCGCCATCGGTCGTTTCCTCATGGTCGGCTTCATCAAGCCGTCCGTCGATCGTCGCAAGCTGGCCAAGGCCAAAAGCGGTGTGCTGGAGATTTCCGAAGAGAAGGGCTTCTTTCACAAGCACTTCCTGAAGTTTGCGCTGGTGCTGCTGCTTCTTTATCCCGTTATCGCCGTGCAGCTGTTCGGCTTTCAGGGTTCGCTGAAATTCGTCGACAATTTCGGCATCCAGATCCTGATCTATGTGATGCTGGCCTGGGGTCTCAACATCGTTGTCGGTCTCGCCGGTCTGCTCGATCTCGGTTACGTGGCTTTCTACGCCGTCGGCGCCTATTCCTATGCGCTGCTTTCGAGCCACTTCGGCCTGTCCTTCTGGGTTCTGCTGCCGGTTGCCGGTATTCTCGCGGGCTTCTGGGGCATCATCCTAGGCTTTCCGGTGTTGCGCCTGCGCGGTGACTATCTGGCGATCGTGACGCTCGCCTTTGGTGAAATCATCCGCCTCGTGCTGCTGAACTGGACGGATGTGACGAAGGGTACTTTTGGTATTTCCGGCATCGCCAAGGCGTCGATCTTCGGCATCTGGTCCTTTGATGTCGGCGCGCCGAACAATTTCGCCAAGGCCTTCGGCCTGTCGATGTCGTCGGCCTATTACAAGATCTTCCTGTTCTACGTGATCCTGCTGCTGTGCATGCTGACGGCCTATGTCACCATCAAGCTGCGCCGCATGCCGATCGGCCGGGCGTGGGAAGCACTGCGCGAAGACGAGATCGCCTGCCGTTCGCTCGGCATCGATACCGTCATCACCAAGCTCACCGCCTTTGCGACGGGCGCGATGTTCGGCGGTTTTGCCGGCTCGTTCTTCGCTGCGCGTCAGGGTTTCGTGTCGCCGGAAAGCTTCGTGTTCCTGGAATCGGCCGTCATCCTCGCCATCGTCGTTCTCGGCGGCATGGGTTCGCTGACGGGTATTGCCATTGCCGCCCTCGTTATGGTCGGCGGCACCGAGCTTCTGCGTGAAATGGAATTCCTCAAGCACGTCTTCGGGCCCGATTTCACCCCGGAACTCTATCGTATGCTGTTGTTCGGTCTTGCCATGGTCATCGTCATGCTGTTCAAGCCGCGTGGCTTCGTCGGCTCGCGTGAACCCACGGCTTTCCTTAAAGAACGCAAGGCCGTCTCCGGCAGCTTTACCAAGGAAGGTCACGGTTGATGGCTTCCGGAACGACAACAATGGCAAATGATACCATCCTCAAGGTCGAGCATCTCTCGATGAAGTTCGGCGGCCTGATGGCCATCAACGATTTCTCCTTCGAGGCGAAGCGCGGCGAGATCACCGCATTGATCGGCCCCAACGGTGCTGGCAAGACCACGGTCTTCAACTGCATCACCGGCTTCTACAAGCCGACAATGGGCATGATCACCATGCGCCAGCAGAATGGCGAGGCGCATCTTCTCGAGCGCCTGCCGGATTTCGAAATCACCAAGAAGGCCAAGGTGGCGCGCACCTTCCAGAACATCCGCCTGTTTTCGGGCCTGACCGTTCTGGAAAACCTGCTGGTGGCGCAGCACAATGCGCTGATGAAGGCCTCGGGTTACACCATTCTCGGTCTTCTCGGCCTGCCTGCCTATAAGCGGGCGGTCGCAAGCTCGATCGATAAGGCCAAGTACTGGCTGGACAAGGCCGATCTGACCGATCGTGCCGACGATCCGGCCGGCGATCTGCCCTATGGCGCGCAGCGCCGTCTGGAAATCGCCCGCGCCATGTGCACGGGGCCGGAACTTCTGTGCCTCGATGAGCCGGCCGCCGGCCTCAATCCGAAGGAATCGCTGGCGCTCAACACGCTGCTGCGTGGCATCCGCGACGAAGGCACGTCGTTGCTGCTAATCGAGCACGACATGTCCGTGGTGATGCAGATTTCCGACCATGTGGTGGTTCTGGAGTATGGCCAGAAGATTTCCGACGGCACGCCGGACCATGTGAAGAACGACCCGAAGGTCATCGCCGCCTATCTGGGTGTCGAGGATGATGAAGTGGAAGACGTGATTGCGGAAGAACTCGATGGGGGAGCGGCCTGATGTCCGGTGAACCGCTTCTCAAAGTTCAGGGTGTCGAAACCTATTATGGCAATATCCGCGCTCTGGCCGGTGTCGATGTCGAAGTCAACAAGGGTGAAATCGTCAGCCTGATCGGCGCCAACGGCGCCGGCAAGTCGACGTTGATGATGACCATCTGCGGCAGCCCGCAGGCGCGCGCCGGCCAGGTGATTTTCGACGGCGAGGACATTACCCAGCTGCCGACGCATCTCATCGCCCGCAAGCGCATCGCCCAGTCGCCGGAAGGTCGCCGGATTTTCCCGCGCATGACGGTGCTGGAAAACCTGCAGATGGGCGCCAATCTCGACAACCTGAAATATTTCAAGGAAGACGTCGAGAAGATCTTCGTGATGTTCCCGCGCCTCAAAGAACGCCAGAGCCAGCGCGGCGGCACGCTTTCGGGCGGTGAGCAGCAGATGCTGTCCATCGGCCGCGCGCTGATGTCGCGTCCGAAGCTGCTGCTTCTCGACGAGCCGTCGCTTGGTCTTGCGCCTTTGATCGTCAAGGGCATCTTCGAGGCGATCAAGAAGCTGAACCAGGAAGAGGGCCTCACCGTGTTCCTAGTGGAGCAGAACGCCTTTGCCGCCCTGAAGCTTTCCGACCGCGCTTATGTGATGGTCAACGGCAAGGTGACGATGAGCGGAACGGGCAAGGAACTGCTTGCCGACCCGCAGGTTCGAGCCGCCTATCTGGAAGGTGGAAGGCACTGAAAGATTTTACTTGCGCCGGACGTTTTGCGGCGCAAGATTGCGAATGGCATCCCGCCGCAGCCTTGGTGCCAGGCGGCGGGACGCAAACAATAAAAGCCGGCCGGGAAACGGCGGGACGACAAACAAGGCAGGGTCAGGGTGTTTTCACCCGGCCTGATGGGGAAAGAAATGCAGGGCCTTTTTTTCGAAACGGATAACGGCGTGCGCTATGTTTTGCGCGCACTGGTTGTTCTCTTGGGTTTCTGGACGGCATGGCGCACGGGTAAGTCCGTGGCCGATGGCTGGGGCGAATATCCACGTGTGGTGATCTACACGCTGGCTCTGGGGCTGGTGATGCGCTTCCTGCATTTCGCCCTGTTCAATGGGCCGTTCATCAACGGCTTCTATTATGTGTTTGACGTCGTTCTTCTTCTGGTCTTTTCCAGCATCGGTTTCCGCATGCGCCGGACGAGCCAGATGGTCAATAACTACTATTGGCTCTACGACAGGACGTCGGCATTTTCCTATAAAAAGAAGAATTGACAGTCGGGTTTTTCCGGCGTCACTAATACTCGGCAGAGTGGAACGTTTCTGTTCAGTGAAGGTGGGTACTGAACGGGTGCTTGTAATCAACCCATCCAAAGGAACTGGGAGTAAAGTAATGAAGAAGTCTCTTCTTTCCGCTGTTGCGCTGACCGCCATGGTCGCGTTCAGCGGTTCGGCCTTCGCCGATGTTCTGATCGCCGTCGGCGGCCCGCTGACCGGACCGAACGCTGCTTTCGGCGCTCAGCTTCAGAAGGGTGCCGAGCAGGCTGCAAAAGACATCAATGCCGCAGGCGGTATCAATGGCGAGCAGATCAAGATCGTGCTGGGTGACGACGTATCCGACCCCAAGCAGGGTATTTCGGTCGCCAATAAATTCGTCGCCGATGGCGTGAAGTTCGTTGTCGGTCACTTCAACTCCGGCGTTTCCATTCCGGCGTCTGAAGTTTATGCTGAAAACGGCATTCTCGAAATCACGCCTGCTGCAACCAACCCTGTTTTCACCGAACGTGGCCTGTGGAACACCTTCCGCACCTGCGGCCGTGACGACCAGCAGGGCGGCATTGCCGGCAAGTATCTGGCCGACCACTTCAAGGACGCCAAGATCGCCATCATTCACGACAAGACCCCCTATGGTCAGGGCCTTGCCGATGAAACCAAGAAGGCTGCAAACGCCGCTGGCGTCACCGAAGCCCTGTACGAAGGCGTCAACGTCGGCGACAAGGACTTCTCGGCGCTGATCTCGAAGATGAAGGAAGCCGGCGTTTCCATTATCTACTGGGGCGGCCTGCACACCGAAGCCGGTCTGATCATCCGCCAGGCGGCTGACCAGGGCCTCAAGGCGAAGCTGGTTTCGGGCGACGGTATCGTTTCCAACGAACTCGCTTCCATCGCCGGCGACGCCGTCGAAGGCACGCTCAACACCTTCGGTCCTGATCCGACACTGCGCCCGGAAAACAAGGAACTGGTAGAGAAGTTCAAGGCTGCCGGCTTCAACCCGGAAGCCTACACGCTCTATTCCTACGCAGCACTGCAGACGATTGCAGAAGCCGCGAAGGCCGCTGGTTCCGTGGAGCCTGAAAAGGTCGCCGAAGCCCTGAAGAAGGGTACCTTCAAGACCGCACTCGGCGACATCTCGTTCGACGAAAAGGGCGACCCCAAGCTTCCCGGCTACGTCATGTACGAATGGAAGAAGGGTCCGGACGGCAAGTTCACCTATATCCAGCAGGGCAGCTAAGCCTTTCTGCGACACCCAATCGAAGCCCGGCAGCAATGCCGGGCTTTTCTTTTGCGCGACGGGCGCCACACTGGAGACAACAAGGCAGGAGACAAAGCCTCCCGAAAACTGCAATGGGGGGTGGCAATGGCGATGAAACGGATGGTGTCTCTGGTCCTTGGTCTTGCCATGCTGGCGGCCGTGCTCGGTGGCGTTCATCTCTTCAGCAAATCCCGCACGACGCAATTGTTCGGAGAGATCATTCCAAGGGTCGAGACGCCGAGGCCGGTGGTGGCCCTGACATTCGACGACGGGCCCTCGGTGCGTTTCACGCCTGCGGTCCTGGCGATCCTGAGGGAACGCGGGACCAAAGCGACATTCTTCCTGGCGGGCAAGGAAACCGAAGAAAATCTGCCGCAGGCTCGCATGATCGTCAGCGATGGCCATCAGGTTGGAAACCACAGCTATACGCATTCCAACATGGCTTTGATGGGACTGGCGCGGGTGGGCGATGAGATCGAACGAACGGATGCCGCCATTCGGGCTGCGGGCTACGAGGGCGAGATCATGTTCCGCCCGCCCTATGGCAAGAAGCTGTTCGCCTTGCCATTGTATCTTTCCCGGCATAAGCGGAAAACAATCATGTGGGATGTCGAGCCGGAATCCTATCCAGATATCGCCGAGGATGCAGCCGCTCTTGCAAAGCACGTCATCGAGCACACGAAAAACGGCTCGATCATCATCATGCACGTCATGTATCGCAGCCGCGAGGCCTCACGGCAGGCCTTGCCGCTGATCATCGATGGACTACGTCAGCGCGGGTTCGAGTTTGTGACCGTGTCGCAGCTGCTGGAAAATCACTGAGACAGCTGCGATCAGTTCAGCCGGTCCAAAATGAAGTCAGCTCGGTCCTCGACGCCCGATTTCGGAAGGACGACAGTCTCATAGTCAAGGGCTTGATAATCTCTGACGAGACGGTCGTATTCGGCCACGGCCGCGGCAAAATCATGCCGACGCTCCGCGTCTGCCCGATAGATTTCCGGCCAGGGCGGGGTGAGAAAGACCAGCCTGTTATAGCGATGTTCGCGGTGCATCGTTTCGATGAAGGGGTCACCGCTGACCTCGCGTAGAGCCGAGGCGGCATCGATCAGGCCGCGATCGAAGAAGACGGTGCCGTGCTCTGGCGTATGCTGCCGGTCTTCAAGCGCCACAGAAATAGCGCGGCGCGCAAAGGCTTCGAGGTCTATCCACGGCAGAGCGTTGCCGCCATCGCGGGTTTGTTCGATGACGATTCTGCGGCCGGGTTCCTCGACGGTGGCGTAACCGCGCCGGCCAAGTTCCGCAAGAAGGGTGGATTTTCCGCCGCCGGAGCAACCGGAGAGAATGATGAAACGGTTCATTGGGGGGTGCGTTCCTGTGTTGGGATCAGGGCAGGGGGTGGTGATTTTTTGGGAGGTGGGTGCCGCGCGTTTCTTCTCCCCGCCGGGGAGAAGGTGGCCCGAAGGGTCGGATGAGGGGGCAAGCTCTCGGTTTTATCGCGACCCTTGCCCCCTCATCCCGCTGCCGCGGACTTCTCCCCGGCGGGGAGAAGAAACAAGGGGTTACCGCTCGTTCAACAAGCAGAATTTGCGTATTTGAGCGGGAATGTGTCGGAAGAGCCTACCATAATTTGGCGAGTCGTCACCCCTGATGCAGAATATGCGCCGCCTTGACCGCGGCAGAGGCGCGGTTTTCCACGCCGAGCTTCACATAGATCTGTTCAAGATGCTTGTTCACCGTCCGGGCGGACAGGCCGAGAATATCGCCGATATCGCGGTTGGACTTGCCCTTGGCGATCCACAACAGCACTTCCGATTCCCGCGTCGTCAGCGCGAAATGCTCTTTCAGCAGATGGTCATCCGACTTTTCGTTGGCGGCGGTCAGGCGAAACAGATGCTCATCCGGGCCCATCGCGCCGAGGAAGGAGAGCTGCAAGGCCGGGCGTCCTGCCTGGGTGATCGTCAGCGGTGCATCGCGGCCGGTTTCGGAGGCTGTTCTTTCGCCGAGCCAGCGGCCGATATGGCTGACGACGATCTCCATGCCGTCATCCCGGCCCGTCGCAGCATTGACGAGCCGCGTTGCCTGGGGTGTTGACCAGTGGATGGCTCCATTGGCGCGCACGGCGAGAAGATGGCGGCCGGCAGCATCGAGCGCGACACGGGCGCTCTGGGCGGACCGGGCATTGGAGAGATGCACGCGGATACGGGCGCGCAGCTCATCGATATTGATCGGCTTGGTTAGATAATCGACGCCGCCGGAGTCCAGCGCCCGCACCACATGTTCGGTCTCCGTCAGGCCGGTCATGAAGATGACCGGCACCTGCGCCACCGCCGCGTTCGCCTTAAGACGTCGGCAGGTTTCGAAACCGTCCATGGTGGGCATGACGGCGTCGAGCAGGATAATGTCGGGCGTGATGCGTTCGGCAATGTTGATGGCGGCCTGTCCCGATGTGGCGATGAGGGCGGAAAAGCCCGACTGTTCCAGCGCATCGGTCAGGAATCCCAGCGCTTCCGGGCTGTCATCCACCAGCAATACGATGTCTCTCGGGGCTGCCGCCTGAGCGCTCATGCCTTGAGGTCTCCCCTGTCACTGTCTTCGAACCGCTTGAGAAAACGCGCATAACCGGCCAGATCGAAAGCCTGCACATAGGCGCCGAGTTCCTGCGTGAAGGGCAGGTTTTCCGTGTTGCGGGCAAGATCGGCGAGTTTCGCCTCAATGCCGCGTATGTAGCCTATTTCACCCAGCCGCTGCAAATCCTGGATGTGAATGGCACCGGGGTGGACGATCTCGGCAGGCGGCTGCGGTTCCGGCGCGGGCGGCAGATCCGTATCGTAGATCCATTTCAACCCGAGATGCACGGCGAGCCTGTCGCAGAGGTGGCGAATATCGACTGGCTTGGCAATGGCGTCGTTGTGGTTGTCGTCGCCGGCACCCGCGATCGCACCATCGCCAATATTGGCCGAGAGCATGATGAGCGGCGCAGTCTGCCCCGCCTCGCGCAGCTTCGTCACAAGCTGCCAGCCGGTCATGCCAGGCATGGAAATATCGATGAGGAAAAGGTCTGGCTTCACGCCTTCGATGAGTGTGAGGCATTCCGGGCCACTTTGGGCGGTCAGCACCACGAAATCGAGAGGCGAGAGCACCTGCCGCATCAGCTCGCGATGATCCTCGTTGTCATCGACCACAACGATGGTGCGGCGTGGACCGGAATAGGAGCGGATGGTCTTTTCCGGCGCTGGCGCCGTGTTTGGCCGGTGGACGGCGGATAGCATGAGGCGCACACGGAAGGTGGAGCCTTTGTCCTTTTCGCTGGAAACGGAAATCTCGCCGCCAAGCGTGTTGGTCAGAAGCCGGGTGATGGTCAGACCGAGGCCAAGCCCCGGCATGGGCCGCACGCTTTCGGCCTCGCCACGCTGGAAGGGTTCGTAGATGCGGGCGAGGTCCTTTTCGGCAATGCCGCGGCCGGTATCGGACACGGTGAAGCTCGCCACCTGGCTGCGATAACCGACATCAAAGGTCACAGCGCCCTCATCGGTGAACTTGATGGCGTTGGAAAGCAGGTTGACGAGGATCTGGCGCAGCCGCTTTTCATCGGTGCGCACATATTGGGGCAGAGCGGGCGAGCGGTCGTGCCTGAATTCCAACCCCTTGGCCTGCGCCTGCGGGCGGAACATATCGACGATCTGGTCGAGGAAATCCTGGATATTGATCTCGTTCGAATAGACCTGCAGGCGGCCCGCCTCGATCTTGGAAATATCCAGCAGTCCGTCGATCAGGCCCGACAGGTGGTCTGCCGAGCGGCGAATGACCTTGATGGCCGATTGGCGGGGAGGGGGGATGGTCTCATCGCGTTCCAAAATCTGGGCGTAACCGAGAACGGCGTTCAGCGGCGTGCGCAGCTCGTGGCTGAGGCCGACGACATAACGGCTTTTGGCGCGGTTGGCGGCTTCCGCCGTTTCCTTGGCGTCCTGAAGGGCGGCGTCGGTCTTCTTGTGGGCGGCGATTTCTTTCAGCAGCAGCGTGTTTTGACGGGAGGATTCCTCTTCCGCCACCACCCGGCTGTCATGGGCAAGCACGAGGAACCAGCAGACGATGCCGGCTATGACCGCAAAGACGAAAAACACGATGAGGATGGTGCGATTGACCACATCTGCCGTTTCCGGTGAGGCCGTGCCGACCTGATGCGCGATCATGGCCAGAATGCCGCCGATGGTGGTGACGGCAATGGCCGCCGCCATGCCGTAGCGTCCGAGCCGGGTGGCGAGCTTCGCCACCAATTGTCTCGGCAGGAAGGTTTTGGCGACGGTCGCCACCTGATAGTTGAGCTTTGCCTTCGGCTTGCACATGTCATGGCAGCGGCTGTCCAGCGAGCAGCAGAGCGAACAGATCGGCGCGGCATAGGCCGGGCACCAGGCCATGTCCTCCGGCTCGAAAGGGTGCTCACAGATGGAGCAGGTGATGCTGCTCTCTGCGCGCCATTGCTGGCGCGGCTTGCGGGCAAGGTAGAATTTGCCCTTTGTGCCCCAGGCGATCAGAGGCGAAGCAACGAAGGCGACGGTGAGGGTGAGATAGGGCGCGAGCGAGGCGGCAAGCGGGCCGAAAGTGCCGAAATGCGCCATCAGCGCAATGGTAGCGGACAGCGCCATGGAGCCGACGCCGACCGGGTTGATGTCATAGAGATGGGCGCGCTTGAATTCGATGCCCGGCGGGGCAAGGCCGAGCGGCTTGTTGATGAACAGATCGGCCGAGATGGTGCAGAGCCACGCCATGGCGATGATGGAGAAGATGCCGAGTGTTTCTTCCAGCAGCCGGTAGATGCCGAGTTCCATCAACAGCAGCGCAATCGCCACATTGAACACCAGCCAGACGACGCGGCCGGGGTGGCTGTGGGTGAGGCGGGAGAAGAAATTCGACCAGGCGAGCGACCCCGCATAGGCATTCATGACATTGATCTTCAGCTGCGAGACGACCACGAAAGCGACCATGAGCAGCATGGCTGCCGTCTGGTTGGGGATCATGTAACCGAAGGCGGTGAGATACATCTGCGCCGGATCGGCGGCACGATCTACCGAAACGCCGGAACTGAAGGTGAGCACGACGAGGAACGAGCCGGCGAGCAGCTTTGGCACGCCGACGACGACCCAGCCGGCACCCGCCAGAAACACCGCGATGCGGTGGCGCAGGCGGCTCTGGCCCTCGGCTGGCAGGAAGCGCAGGAAGTCCACCTGCTCGCCGATCTGCGACATCAGCGCCAGAATGACGGCGGAGGCCGCGCCGAATTCCACCAGATTGAAATCGGCCACGGTGCCCGGCGGGCCGGAGGCGTGGTGGATGCCGGAAAAAGCCCGCCACAGATCGTATTTCTCCCAGTCCATCAGGGCGATGAAGATGAAGGGCAGGATGTTGAGAATGATCCAGAACGGCTGCGTGATGATCTGGAAACGGCTGATGAGGCGCACGCCATGGGTGACGAGCGGAATGACCATGACGGCGGAGATGATGTAGCCGATCCACAAGGGAATGCCGAGCGCCAACTCCAGCGCGCCGGACATGATCGACGCCTCGATGGCGAAAAGCATGAAGGTGAAAGCGGCATAGATGAGCGAAGTGATGGTGGAGCCAATGTAACCGAAGCTTGCGCCGCGTGTCAGTAGATCGATATCGACGCCGTGGCGGATGGCATAACGGCTGATCGGCAGGCCAACGGCCAGCATGGCCACGGCAGCGACAAGGATGGCGTAAAAAGCGTTGGTGGTGCCGTAGGAGAGCGTGATCGCCCCGCCGATGGCCTCAAGGGCGAGGAAGGATATCGCCCCAATGGCAGTGTGGGAAATGCGGTTAGAGGAAAATTGCCGGGCGCTCTTGGCGGTGAAACGCAGCGCATAATCTTCCAGCGTCTGGTTGGCGACCCAGCGGTTATATTCGCGCCTGACGGGGATGATGCGTTGCCGTGCCGCCATGCCTATTGAGCGCCTTTCCGCCCGCGGCCGTTCACAGCCGCACCGACATGCCGCCATCCACCGTCAGCACATGGCCGTTGACGAAGGAGGCCGCGTCGCTCGCGAGAAACAGGGCCGCACCGGCGATTTCATCCGGTCTGCCCCAGCGCTCCAGCGGCACGCGCAGCTTGGCAAAGGCGACCATTTCAGGATTTTCGGCAAGGGCGGCGTTGGTTTCGGTGGCGAACATGCCCGGCGCAATGGCGTTGCTGGTGATGCCACGCGCGCCATATTCGACGGCGATGGCCCGCATCAGGCCCGTCAGCCCCTGCTTGGCGACAGGATAGATCGCATCGCCCGGCCGCACGATGTGGCCAAGAATGGAGGTGATGGTGATGATGCGGCCATGGGCCTTTGCCGCCATGGCTTCCGCCGCATCCCGCGACAGGGAAATGGAGGAGGTGAGATCGGTGCGGATCAATTCCAGCACGTCCTCATCGCTGAACTCGGACAGCGGGCGGCGGTCGCGCGCGCCGACATTATTGACGAGAATATCGAGGTGGCCGAGTTCGCTCATGATGCGGTGGACCAGCGCTGCCCCTGCCTTGGTATCGTCGATATCGAAGGCGGAATAATCGGCCTTTCCGCCCGCCTCGCGCAGCGTGTCAACCGCCTGTTGCAACGTCTCGGCATTGCGGCCGGTCAGCCAGACATGGGCGCCAGCTTCGGCAAAGGCTTTGGCGATTTCAAAACCGAGACCGCGGCCGCTGCCGGTGATGATGGCGGTGCGGTTCTTGAGGGAAAATTTTTCGAGAATGCCCATCGTTCACCTTTCTGCTCGAAAGCACATGGCCTGCTTTGAGGCGCCGGGGCGAACCCTGTCCGGGTCAAGGAAGCGGCGATGCCCTTGCTCAAAGACGCGCAACTCACTGCGCCGAAAGGAGTATGCCGCGTCGGGCGCATGGGGAAAGGTCACCTGTCCGCCTGGCCGTTCGGTGGACAGAAAAATGGCGTCGCCCGGCTTGAGCGACGCCATCAATCAGTTATCAGGCAGCAGCCGACTTTGCGAGCGGCACTTCAGCGATCGTCTTCAGAACGACGGAAGCGATCTGGTAGGGGCAGCCCTGCGAGTTCGGACGACGGTCTTCAAGGTAACCCTTGTAGCCATTGTTAACGAAGGAGTGCGGAACGCGGATCGACGCGCCGCGATCTGCCACGCCGTAGGAGAACTTGTTCCACGGAGCGGTTTCGTGCTTGCCGGTCAGGCGCAGATGGTTGTCCGGACCGTAAACGTCGATGTGTTCCTGCCAGTTCTTGGCAAAAGCAGCCATGAGGGCTTCGAAATATTCCTTGCCGCCAACTTCACGCATGAACTTGGTGGAGAAGTTGCAGTGCATGCCCGAACCGTTCCAGTCGGTATCGCCGAGCGGCTTGCAATGGAATTCGACGTCGATGCCGTACTGCTCGCACAGACGCAGCAGCAGGTAGCGAGCGATCCAGATCTGGTCGGCGGCGCGCTTGGAGCCCTTGCCGAAAATCTGGAATTCCCACTGACCCTTGGCCACTTCGGCGTTGATGCCTTCGTGGTTGATGCCGGCTTCCAGGCAGAGATCAAGGTGCTCTTCAACGATTTCGCGGGCAACCGAACCAACGTTCTTGAAGCCTACGCCCGTGTAGTAAGGACCCTGCGGAGCGGGGTAACCCTGTTCCGGGAAGCCGAGCGGGCGGCCGTCCTGGTAGAAGAAGTATTCCTGCTCAAAACCGAACCATGCATCTTCGTCTTCGAGAATGGTTGCACGGCTGTTCGACGGATGCGGGGTAACGCCGTCAGGCATCATGACTTCGCACATCACGAGCGCACCATTGGTGCGGGCCGGATCAGGATAGATCGCGACGGGCTTCAGCACGCAATCCGACGAATGGCCTTCGGCCTGCTGGGTGGACGAACCGTCAAAACCCCAAAGCGGCAGCTGCTCGAGTGTCGGGAATTCATCGAATTCCTTGATCTGCGTCTTGCCGCGCAGGTTTGCAACCGGCTTGTAGCCGTCCAGCCAGATGTACTCGAGTTTGAACTTAGTCATTACGAACCTCTCATAGGTAACAATGCGAAGCCTTGAGGCCTCCCGCGGCTTTCACCACCGGAAGCGCATTCGCGTTCAAGGGCTGACCCCTTAGATGCATGCCGCGTGCCAGATTGACGATATCTCGCGATTTTTTCGAAAAATCTTTCAGCCGCATATTGGCCGGGCCTGTGCCTGTTAGCTTATTCTTGCTTCTGTTGCGGCGCAGCACGGCAAAACACCCCTCAAGTTTTACCATTGAATCCTGATAGATAGCGGGCAGCTTCGCGCGACGTGCCATGCTGTGATGCAGCAAATTCAATTGCGCGCGAGTGAATGGCATTTGCCCTAAAAACCAGCGCTTTCGGAATGGTTTTTCTTGTCGAAACCGCGATTTGTGCCTATATTTTTCGCAACGTGATTTTTTTTTAATCAAAAGGAGCGAATCCGGCTTTCACGGGTTTGACTTCATGACCAAGTGCTTCGATGCAATCAGAGTGAGATGACCGAAATGGCGACTGGCTTTCATCGTGAGACGGCAACGATCTACCAATTCCCTGTTGGCGGACGCGCGGGCGTGTCCAAGTTCCGTACTAATGGCTTGAGCGACCTCGAACGCGAGGCGAGAGAGCCGCATGTGGATTTTGGCTCCTGGTATCATGACGACGCCATCCGCGACGAAGAGAACGACCGCAAGCCGCATTCCTGATGTGAAACGTTGCCGCAAGTTTCTTCTCCCCGCCGGGGAGAAGGTGGCGCGAAGGGTCGGATGAGGGGCTAGCTCTCGAATATCTCTACCCTTGCCCCCTCATCCCGCTGCCGCGGACTTCTCCCCGGCGGGGGGAAGAAACAAGCCGAGACCTCTCGTTCTATATAGGCCGCTCTGTCCGGTAGTCCCGCTCCCCTGCACCTTTCGCCACCCCGCCTACGTCAATTGACGTATACGGTTTCGCGCTCACGAGATCGATAGTCCCTGCAGCAGCGGCCGCAGATGCCGCTGAGCCTCGCCAAGAGGCCAACAAGGAGAGGGGTCCTTCCGATGATGTTCCGCAAGACGCTCAGTGCCGCGCTGCTTGGCGCAATCCTATCCACCACCGCCTTCCACGGCGCCTTTGCCGCTGACGATACGATCAAGGTCGGCGTGCTGCATTCTCTGTCCGGTACGATGGCCATTTCAGAAACAACGCTGAAAGACGCCATGCTGATGCTCATCGACGAGCAGAACAAGAAGGGCGGCGTGCTCGGCAAGAAGCTTGAGGCCGTCGTGGTCGATCCGGCCTCCGATTGGCCGCTTTTCGCCGAAAAGGCCCGCCAGCTGATTTCTCAGGACAAGGTCGCCGCCGTTTTCGGCTGCTGGACGTCCTCCTCGCGCAAATCCGTTCTGCCTGTTTTCGAAGAGCTGAACTCCATCCTGTTCTACCCGGTTCAGTATGAGGGTGAAGAATCCTCTCGCAACATCTTCTACACGGGTGCTGCCCCCAACCAGCAGGCCATTCCGGCCGTCGATTATCTCGCCAGCACAGAAGGCGTCGAGCGCTGGGTTCTGGCCGGTACGGACTATGTCTATCCGCAGACCACAAACAAGATCCTGAAGGCCTACCTGATGTCGAAGGGCGTCAAGGAAGAGGACATCATGATCAACTACACGCCGTTCGGTCACTCCGACTGGCAGACGATCGTGTCCGACATCAAGAAATTCGGCTCGGCCGGCAAGAAGACCGCCGTTGTCTCCACCATCAATGGCGACGCCAACGTGCCCTTCTACAAGGAACTGGCGAACCAGGGCATCAAGGCCGAAGACATTCCGGTCGTCGCCTTCTCGGTTGGCGAAGAAGAGCTTGCCGGTCTCGATACCGCGCCGCTGGTCGGCCACCTTGCCGCCTGGAACTACTTCCAGTCCGTCGATGCGCCCGTCAATGCCGAGTTCATCAAGACCTGGCATGCCTTCACCAAGAACGACAAGCGCGTGACCAACGATCCGATGGAAGCCGCCTATATCGGCTTCAACGCCTGGGTAAAGGCCGTGGAATCCGCCGGCACCACCGATACGGACAAGGTTCTCGACTCGATCATCGGCGTTTCCGTGCCGAACCTTTCGGGCGGTTACTCCACCGTGATGCCGAACCACCACATCACCAAACCGGTGCTGATTGGTGAAATCCAGGCGGACGGCCAGTTCGAAATCGTGCAGCAGACGCCGCAGGTGGTGGGTGACGAATGGTCGGATTACCTCCCGGACTCGAAGGATCTGATCTCGGATTGGAGAAAGCCGATGTCCTGCGGGAACTTCAACGTGGCCACGGGTAAGTGCGGCGGTAAGGGTAGCTGATTAGCGGGAGCGCTGTGATGGGCCGCTCCCTTGGTGGGGGCGGTTTTATCATTGGAAACTGAACAAGCATGCCCCCCCTCTGCCCTGCCGGGCATCTCCCCCACAGGTGGGGAGATCGGCAAGCGGCGAGGCCCCGCATTTCTCATCGGTCGAGATGGAGCGATGCGAGCGCATCTTGCCGATCTCCCTCCTTGTGGGGGAGATGCCCGGCAGGGCAGAGGGGGGTAAGCCACATACTCATCGTCAGATAAAATACACCGCCGCTCCAAGGAACCCGACATGACGATCCGATCTTTTCTCGGAGCCATCTTCCTCTGGCTCACCATGGGGATCGCCGCCCAGTCCCTCGCACAAAGCGACCCGAAGGCGCTGATCGACCAGCTCGGCACGGCTGATTTCAAACAGGCCGAAGTGCTGATCGGGCAGATTGCCGCCACGGGCGATGCGCGCGTGGTGCCGGCGCTGGAGGCTTTTGCGGCGGGTGATCTTTATGTGCGCAAATCCGACAATCTCGTTTTCATGACCAGGCCCGCCGGTTCCGATTTCACGCTGATCGACCCGCTGACGGGTGAAAGCGCCGGTTCGGCGCCAAAGGCGGCGGTTTCCAAGATCAGGGTCAACAATAATCTTCGTCGCGTTATCCGCGCCGCCATGGGCGGGCTGACGTTGCTCAGCCCGGAGAAATCCGTGCGGCTGTCGGCGGCTGACGCCGTCCTGAAAGCCCCGAGCGCTGAAAATCTTGAACTGCTGGAAGCTGCCATAGCCAAAGAAACCGACGGTGAGGTGCGGACCCGGATGGAGGAGGCGCGGGCTGTCTCGCTGCTCTCCTCCGACCGCCCCCTTGAGGTCAAGAAAGAAGCAATCGCCACCATCAAGAAGCTTGGCGGGCGCGATGCGATCAGCATTCTGATGGCGGCCACGCCCACGGTTGATCCGAGCCTGAAGCCGGATGTGGACGAGGCTATTTCCAGCATCGAGAGTTCCCTTGCCTTCTGGGATTACGCGCAGAATGTCTGGTACGGCCTGTCGCTCGGCTCGGTGCTACTGCTCGCCGCCATCGGCCTTGCCATCACCTTTGGCGTCATGGGCATCATCAACATGGCGCATGGCGAGATGGTGATGATCGGCGCTTACTCCACCTTCATGGTGCAGGAGTTGATCCGCAGCCATTTCCCCGGCCTGTTCGACTGGTCGCTGGCGATTGCGCTGCCCGCCGCCTTTCTCGTCACAGCCTGCGTCGGCCTCGTTATGGAACGTGGCGTCATCCGCTATCTCTATGGACGACCGCTGGAAACGCTGCTCGCGACCTGGGGCATCTCGCTGATCCTGCAACAGGGCGTGCGCTCCATCTTCGGCCCCACCAACCGGGAGGTCGGCAGCCCGAGCTGGATGTCCGGCTCCTTCAGCGTCGGTTATCTAAACTTCACCTGGAACCGGGTGTGGATCGTCTGTTTCTCGCTCTCCGTCTTCTTCGCGCTGCTGGTTCTCCTGAAGCGCTCCGCTTTCGGGTTGCAGATGCGCGCCGTCACCCAGAACCGCCGCATGGCTTCCTCCATGGGCATCCGCACACCGTGGGTGGATGCCTTCACCTTCGCGCTTGGTTCGGGCGTTGCCGGGCTCGCGGGCGTCGCGCTGTCGCAGATCGATAACGTCTCGCCCAATCTTGGCCAGAGTTACATCATCGACAGTTTCATGGTCGTCGTGTTCGGCGGCGTCGGCAATCTCTGGGGAACGCTGGTAGGCGCCCTGTCGCTCGGTGTACTCAACAAGTTCCTCGAGCCGACGGTGGGCGCCGTGCTCGGCAAGATCTTCGTGCTCGTTCTCATCATCCTGTTCATCCAGAAGCGGCCGCGCGGTCTCTTCGCACTCAAGGGAAGGGCGATCGAAGCATGATTACCGGCTTCCTCCTGCGCGCGCTCGATCGCCGCATTTCCATCGCCATCGGCATTATTCTCGCCATTGCCGTTCTGGTGCCCGCCTCCAACCTGCTGCTGCCAGCCGACAGTGCCTTTCGCATCCCGACCTATATCATGTCGATGCTCGGCAAATATCTGGCCTACGCGCTGCTGGCGCTGGCACTCGATCTGGTCTGGGGTTATTGCGGCATTCTCTCTCTTGGCCACGCCGCCTTCTTCGCGCTCGGCGGTTATGCCATAGGCATGTATCTGATGCGGCAGATCGGCACGCGCGGGGTTTATGGCCATCCGGTGCTGCCTGATTTCATGGTGTTCCTCAACTGGAAGGAACTGCCGTGGTTCTGGCATGGCTTTGACATGTTCTGGTTTGCGGCGCTGATGGTGCTTGTCGTGCCGGGCCTGCTCGCCTTCGTGTTCGGCTGGTTCGCCTTCCGCTCGCGCGTCAATGGCGTTTATCTCTCGATCATTACCCAGGCCATGACCTATGCGCTGCTGCTTGCCTTCTTCCGCAACGACATGGGTTTCGGCGGCAATAATGGCCTGACCGATTTCAAGGATATTCTCGGCTATTCCGTGCAGGCCGATGGCACCCGCGCCGTGCTGTTTGCCATGACGGCGGTGATGCTGGCGATCTCGCTTCTGATCGCGTCGGGCATCGTCAATTCCAAATTCGGCAAGGTGCTGGTGGGCGTGCGGGATGCCGAAAGCCGGGTCCGGTTCCTCGGTTTCCGGGTGGAAAACATCAAGCTCTTCACCTTCGTCGTCTCGGCGATGATGGCAGGCATTGCCGGCGCACTGTTCGTGCCGCAGGTGGGCATCATCAATCCCGGCGAATTTTCGCCCGCCAACTCCATCGAAGTGGTGGTGTGGACGGCTGTCGGCGGGCGCGGCACGCTGATCGGGCCGATCATCGGCGCGGTGCTGGTCAATGGCGGCAAGAGCTATTTTACCGGTGCGTTTCCCGAGTTCTGGCTGTTTGCGCTGGGCGGTCTCTTCATTGCTGTCACGCTGTTCTTCCCCAAGGGCATCGTCGGAACGGTGCAGCATTATCTTGCAGGACGGCGCGAGAAGCGTGTGGCGGGCGCGGCGCGTGAAGCCGGCAACGACAGCGCGGTTGCGCAACAGGCGGCGGAGTAAGCCCATGAACACGGTTTCCGAAAACAGAACCAAGAGCCTGCTTTACCTCGATGGCGTTTCCGTTTCCTTCGATGGGTTCAGGGCGCTGAATTCCCTTTCCTTCGTGGTGGAGCCGGGCGAACTTCGCGCCATCATCGGCCCGAATGGCGCGGGCAAAACGACGATGATGGATATCATCACCGGAAAGACGCGACCGGATACCGGGACGGTGCTCTTTGAAGACAGCATCGACCTCACCAAGAAGGACGAGGCGGATATCGCCCAGCTCGGCATCGGCCGGAAATTCCAGAAGCCGACGGTGTTTGAAAGCCATACCGTGTGGGACAATCTGGAACTGGCGCTGAACCGCAAGCGCGGCGTGTTCGCAACCCTGTTCTACCGGCTGACGGAGGAAGACAAGGCGCGCATCGAGGAAATCCTCGCCACCGTGCGCCTCAGCCACCGCCGCGGCGATCTCGCCGCCAATCTTTCGCATGGGCAGAAACAGTGGCTGGAGATCGGCATGCTGCTTGCGCAGGAGCCGAAGCTTCTCCTGGTGGACGAGCCGGTGGCCGGCATGACGGATGCGGAAACGGCCGAAACGGCCGTGCTGCTGAAGGAAATCGCCAAGACCCGTTCGGTGGTGGTGGTGGAGCACGATATGGGCTTCATCCGCGAGCTGGGGGTGAAGGTGACGTGTCTTGCGGAAGGCTCGGTGCTGGCTGAGGGGTCGATCGATTTCGTGTCCAGCGATCCTAAGGTGATCGAGAATTATTTGGGGCGGTGATGGTGGTGTTTGCGGCTTTACCCCCCTCTGTCCTGCCGGGCATCTCCCCCTCAAGGGGGGAGATCAGATGCCGCCCCCGCCCGTTCCATCGCTTACTGGTCATGGGGCAGAGTTTTCGCCGCTTGCCAATCTCCCCCCTTGAGGGGGAGATGCCCGGCAGGGCAGAGGGGGGTAAAGCCGCCCACCATACCGTCATTGGAGTTTCACCATGCTGACAGTCGACAACATCAACCTCCACTACGGCGCAGCACAAGCCCTGCGCGGCGTGTCGCTGAAGGCCGAAATGGGCAAGATCACCTGCGTTCTCGGTCGCAACGGCGTCGGCAAAAGCTCGCTGCTGCGGGCCGTGACCGGCCAGCAGGCCACCAGCGCTGGCACGATCCGTTTCGGTGATGCGGCGCTCGATGGGCTGGCGCCTTACCAGCGGGCGAAGCGCGGTGTCGGTTACGTGCCGCAGGGGCGCGAGATCTTTCCGTTGCTTAGCGTGCAGGAAAATCTGGAGAGCGGTTATGCGCCACTGCCGCGCAAGGAGCGGTTCATCCCGGATGATATTTTCAGCCTGTTTCCGGTGCTGCAGACCATGCTGTCGCGTCGCGGCGGCGATCTGTCCGGCGGTCAGCAGCAGCAGCTTGCCATCGGCCGGGCGCTGGTGACGCGGCCGAAAATCCTCGTTCTCGACGAACCGACCGAGGGCATTCAGCCGTCGATCATCAAGGATATCGGCCGGGCGATCAAATATTTGCGCGATTCCACCGGCATGGCGATCCTGCTGGTCGAGCAATATCTGGATTTCTGCCGCGAACTTGCCGACTACGTCTACATCATGGACCGCGGCGAGATCGTGCATGAGGGGCTGGCCGAAACGCTGGATACACCGGAAGCGCGGCGTCATTTGACGGTGTAACGGCAGGCTTCCCGTTCACGGCACAAAAACGGTCGATTAATATTTTGAAAGTCTATGCGCCTGCGCATGGCTTTCATGCGTAATTTTAGCGTTTCATTAAGTAAAAGCCTATGGTATTGGGCGGATGAAATGCTGCATGCGAGACACAGAAGAAGTCTATTCGCACGCCGCGACTGTTGATCCCTTACATTTCCCGGACGCTCGACGTATCGTCGGGAAACTGTGCCAATAAAGGCGTGTCAATGATTCAGGACTTTGCAGTGGGCCGGGCTTCCCGGTGGGTGCGTTTCGCACGCAGCCTGTTCCTCGGGCTGGTAATCAGCGCAGGAGCAGGGGCCGCAGCGTCGGCTTCGACCTGCGGTCAGGGTATTGGCCCCGGCATGGAACCGGGTCGGCATGATTTTTCCATTCTCTCTAACGGGCAGAAACGCGACGGGGTCTATTTTGTTCCATCCGCCTATGATGGAAATAAGCCCCTGCCTGTCGTATTCGATTTCCACGGCTCCAACAGCAACCCGCACGGCCAGCTGAACCGCAGCGGCTGGGACAAGCTTGCCGAGCGTGATGGCCTTTTGGTCGTGGCGCTGGCGGGCAGCTTAAACGGCGAATTGCCGGGCACCCATGCCTGGAATGTTCCCGGCGTTACAACACGCCCCGGCGGGCTGGATGAGGTGAGCTTCATTCATGAAGCGATTGCCATGGTGAAGGGCAAGTTCTGCGTCGATGAGGAACGTTTTTACGGTTCCGGCTATTCTGGCGGCGGGCGCATGCTGTCGCAATTCATCTGCACCGGAGCCAAGGATTTTAATGCCGCCGGTTTCGTCGCCTCGTTGCGCGCGGGTTATCCGCAGGAAACCGAAGGCAAATGGGCACCGGATGCGGCAAGCTGCACACCGGCGCGGCCGATGTCGATCATCGCCTTTGCCGGGCTGAAGGATCCAGCCAACCCCTATCAGGGCGGCGGCAAATCCTACTGGCAATATAGCGGCGAGACGGCGCTGAAGCGCTGGGCCGAAATGGATGGTTGCAAGGGCGCCGCCAAAAGCAAGGTGGGCGAGAGCTTCACCGTCAATTCTTACGATGTCTGCAAGGCAGGCGCACGCATCCAGTCCTATGTCATCGAGAACTGGGACCATGCCTGGCCGCGCGCCACCATGAAAGCCGAGGTTCTGGCGGCAAACGCCGTCGTGACCCGCAAGCCGGGCGGTGAGCAGACGCCGAAGGCGGAGCCTGCCGTGGAGCGCAAGATGCCCACAGGCGAAGTGACGCGCACGGTTGATGCGGCCGAAAGAATGTGGGATTTCTTCCGTAACACGGAAGGGCAGATGGTGGTGGACGCCGTCGTCAAGAAGGATTGCGTCGCCAAGGCCAATTCCGCTTCCGCAACCGTTTCGGAGACCGCGTGCAGCAGCAACAGCAAGCCATCAGCCCTTCCGGTTGCGAAGACACTCAACCTGTCCGGCAACAACGCGCCCGTGGCAGAGGGCGCATTGTAACCAAGGCAGTTGAAGGGTGCAGCCGGCTGGACGAGTTGTTTCAGGAGGGCTGCGCCAAAATCCGTCTGCCGGATACGTTTTCCAATGAGATGGAAGCTATTCTCATCAATTCCTCCGGCGGCCTGACCGGCGGGGATGACATGGAATGGCAAGCGGTGGCCGCAGCCGGCACATCGCTGGTGGTTACCACGCAGGCCTGCGAGAAGGTCTATAAGGCATCGTCTGGCACTGCCACCGTCACCGCCCGTGTTTCTGCCGGGCCGGGCGCGAAGCTCCACTGGCTGCCGCAGGAAACCATCCTGTTCGAGCGCGCGTCACTCACCCGAAGGCTTGAAGCCGATCTCGATCAATCCTCAGAATTTATTGCCGTCGAAGCCGTTTTACTTGGCCGCCAGGCCATGGGTGAGGCGATGACGCATGGGCTTTTTCGTGATCGCTGGCGCATTCGCCATGGCGGCAAGCTGGTGCATGCAGAAGAGTTGCTGATTGCGGGCGAGGTGGCGGCGCTGACCGCGAAGCCGGCGGTTCTGGCCGGGCAGGTTGCCTTTGCCACGCTGCTTTATATCGGGCCTCTCGCCGAGGCGCTTCTGCCTAAAATCCGGGCGATTGCCGGTGAAAGCGGCGGTGCCAGCGAATGGCAGGGCAAGCTTGTGGTACGCGTATCAGCCGCTGATGGTTTCTCTTTGAGAAAATTGCTTTTTCCGATCATTTCACTCTTGCGAAACGGCGCGCCAGTGCCGAAAGTCTGGAATCTGTAATCCCTTCGGATCGCTTGGTAACAGGCGTCCTTCGGGGTCTGTCAAATGTCGGATCTGGTCTCCTGCAAACCTCTTTTGCGGGGCAGATGCCAAGCTGTGGGACGACGATGAACCTTAGCCCAAGAGAAAAAGACAAGCTGCTGATTTCTATGGCCGCCATGGTGGCGCGCCGCCGGCTGGAACGTGGCGTGAAGCTGAACTATCCCGAAGCGATTGCGCTGATTTCCGATTTCGTGGTCGAGGGTGCCCGTGATGGCCGCGCCGTGGCCGACCTGATGGAGGCGGGCGCGCATGTGATTTCCCGCGATCAGGTGATGGACGGCATTGCCGAGATGATCCATGACGTGCAGGTGGAAGCGACCTTCCCTGATGGCACCAAGCTGGTGACCGTTCACGAGCCGATCCGGTAAAGGGAGGCAGATTTGGCGCTGGAACTGAGGCCCAATTGCGAATGCTGCGACCGCGATCTTGCTCCTGACAGCCCGAACGCGATGATCTGCTCGTTCGAATGCACTTTCTGCGCCGATTGTGTGACCGGCGTTCTCAAGGGCGTGTGCCCGAATTGCGGTGGCGAACTGGTGCGAAGGCCGGTCCGCCCGGCGGAAAAACTCATCAACAATCCTGCGTCGACACGGCGCGTCCTGAAGGCCGAAGGCTGCGTGGCCGCAACCGCCGCCTGAGACAAAACAAGGGGAGCACCATGAAACCAGGCGAAATCATAACCGCAGAAGGCACCATCGAACTCAATGCCGGCCAGCCGACCGTGACGATCGAAGTGGCCAATTCGGGCGACCGGCCGGTGCAGGTGGGCAGCCATTACCATTTCTTCGAGACCAATGCGGGTCTTCTTTTCGATCGCGACAAGGCGCGCGGCATGCGCTTGGATATCCCGGCCGGCACGGCGGTGCGTTTCGAGCCCGGCCAGAAGCGGGAAGTGACGCTGGTGCCGCTTTCCGGCAAGCGGGAGGTTTATGGTTTCCGTCAACAGGTCATGGGGAGGTTATGAAATGGCGACGGCGCATTATCATGGAAGCTGCCAGTGCGGCAGCGTCAGCTTCGAGGTCGATGCCGATCTCGATCATACCATCGTGTGCAATTGTTCGCGCTGCAAACGCCTCGGCGTAACGCTGGCCTTTGCGCCGCGCGACAAGTTCACGCTGCTTTCCGGTGAAGGCAAGCTTAGCGAATATCTCTTCAACAAGCACAGGATTCACCATCTTTTCTGTTCCACCTGTGGCATCGAAAGCTTTGCTTATGCCGACGGGCCGGATGGAACGCCGATGGTGGCCGTGAATGCCAATTGCCTTGACGGCGTTGACCCACGGGCGCTGAAATCCCGCGCCGTTGATGGCGCTGCAGCCTGAGTGAGGGAAAGCGTCTCGATGATGAAGCGAAAAAACCTTGCCTGCATGGCGGTATTGCTGATTGCCGGGGCGGCGATTGCGCCGCTGCCCGCGATGGCGCAGGCAGAGCCGAACTGCAAGGAACCGCAGACGCAGGCGGACATGACCATCTGCGCCGGGAAGGACTACGAAAAGGCCGACAAGCAGCTCAATGTCGACTATCAGAAGCTGCGTAAGCTGCTTGTGGAGCGCGACAAGGCAGCGGATGCGGACGGCAAGGGTGCAACCGACGCTCTTGTGACGGCACAGCGCGCCTGGGTGGCGTATCGAGACGCCAATTGCGCACTTGCGGGTTTTCAGGCGCGCGGCGGCTCGATGGAGCCGATGCTGATCTCCTCCTGTCTCGCCGATATGAGCGGCAAGCGGGCGGAAGAACTGCGTCAGCTGTCGGAAGGTTTCTGAACGCATGGGGCGGCGAATTACGATCGTTGGAAATGGGGAGTTGCCGCCCGGCGCAGCTCGTCTCATCGACCGTTCGGATATCGTCGTCCGTTTTAATGATTGCCGCTCGCTTGGTCTGGGCGGCATGCGAACCGATGTGGTGGCCGTTTGCAACACCGGGCGGCCGGGCCGCGAGATGACCGAGGGCACCGAGTGGCGCGAAAGCGACGGCGTGCGGCAGGCTGCCGCCATCTGGTCGGTACGCGATCCCGCAAAATTTGCTGAAATGGAGCCTGGCATCCGCACACGCTGGCCGGAGCTCACCGATTTCTGCGCCGACTACACCGAAAGCTTCGCCGCCATCGCCCGCGAAACCGGCAAGAGCCACATCGTCATTCCGCGCGGCGTGCATGAGAGGCTCGATGCTGCGCTCGATGCCTATGCCCCTGCGCCCTATGTCTGCCCCAGCACCGGCCTTGTCGCTATCGCCCATGTTCTTGAGAGCGTGAGCGGCGATGGCGACGAAGTGGCGATTGCCGGCTTTGGCCATCAGGGCTGGAGCGGCCATCCATTTGCCGCCGAAAAACAGCTGGTCGAAGCCCTTGCGGGTGAGGGCCAGCTGACACGCATTTCTCCCACATCGATTTTCTCCGCGTCCGAAGGAGCCTGAGCCTATGCCCTACAAGATTTCCCGCGCCGCCTATGCCGGCATGTTCGGCCCGACCGTTGGCGACAAGGTGCGTCTTGCCGATACCGAACTCTTTATCGAGATCGAGAAGGATCACACGACCTATGGCGAGGAAGTGAAATTCGGCGGCGGCAAGGTCATTCGCGACGGCATGGGCCAGAGCCAGGCGACGCGGGCCGAAGGCGCTGTTGATACCGTCATCACCAATGCCGTCATCGTTGACCATAGCGGCATCTACAAGGCGGATGTGGGCCTGAAGAACGGCCGCATTCACGCCATCGGCAAGGCGGGCAACCCCGATACGCAGCCGGGTGTCACGATCATCGTCGGCCCCTCGACGGAGGCGATTGCCGGCGAAGGCAAGATCCTGACGGCCGGCGGCATGGATGCGCATATCCATTACATCTGCCCGCAGCAGATCGAAGAAGCGCTGATGAGCGGCATCACCTGCATGCTCGGTGGTGGTTCCGGACCGGCGCACGGCACGCTTGCCACCACCTGCACCGGCGCATGGCATATCGAGCGGATGATCGAGAGCTTCGATGCCTTCCCCATGAACCTGGCGCTCGCGGGCAAGGGCAATGCTTCGCTACCCGCACCGCTGGAGGAAATGATCCTTGCCGGCGCGTCTTCCCTGAAGCTGCATGAGGACTGGGGCACAACACCTGCCGCCATCGACAATTGCCTGACGGTGGCTGACGAATATGACGTGCAGGTGATGATCCACACCGATACGCTGAACGAGAGCGGTTTTGTGGAGGACACGGTCGCGGCCATCCGCGGCCGCACCATCCACGCCTTCCACACCGAAGGGGCGGGCGGCGGGCACGCGCCTGACATCATCAAGGTCTGCGGAAATCCAAACGTCATTCCGTCCTCCACCAACCCGACACGGCCTTACACCGTCAATACGCTGGCGGAACATCTCGACATGCTGATGGTGTGCCACCATCTGTCCCCGTCCATCCCTGAGGATATCGCCTTTGCCGAAAGCCGCATCCGCAAGGAAACCATCGCAGCGGAGGATATTCTCCACGATATCGGCGCGTTTTCGATCATTTCCTCCGATAGTCAGGCGATGGGCCGTGTCGGCGAAGTGGCTATCCGCACCTGGCAGACGGCCGACAAGATGAAGCGCCAGCGCGGCCGCCTGAAGGAAGAGACCGGCGAAAACGACAATTTCCGTGTCCGTCGTTATATCGCCAAATATACCATCAACCCGGCCATTGCGCAGGGCGTCAGCCACGAGATCGGTTCTGTCGAAGTCGGCAAGCGTGCCGATCTGGTGTTGTGGAACCCGGCCTTCTTCGGCGTGAAGCCGGAAATGGTGCTGCTTGGCGGTTCTATTGCCGCCGCGCCGATGGGTGACCCGAACGCCTCCATTCCGACGCCCCAGCCGATGCATTATCGGCCGATGTTTGCCGCTTACGGCAAGCTGCGCACCAATTCCTCGGTGACCTTTGTCTCGCAGGCCTCGCTCGATGGTGGTCTTGCCCAGCGTCTCGGCGTCGCCAAGAAGCTGCTGCCGGTGAAGAATGTGCGCGGCGGAATTTCCAAGGCGTCGATGATTCACAATTCGCTCACCCCGCATATCGAGGTTGACCCGGAAACCTATGAAGTGCGGGCGGATGGCGAATTGCTGACCTGCGAACCGGCGACTGTGCTGCCGATGGCGCAGCGTTATTTCCTGTTTTAACGGGACGTTATATTGAGACGTGTCCTCAGATGGATCAGCGGCGGCGTGCTGCTGATCGTCCTGCTTCTGGTGCTCGGCACCGTGGTGCCGCGCCCCTTTTTCGCCGATGATGCAAACGGTGCGAAAGATCGCGAAATTTTGCTGTTGTCCAATCCGATCCATACCGACATCGCCTTGCGGGTCGATGACGATCTGCGGCTAGTATTCGCCGAATTGCAGGAGGGTGGCATTGCGGTCAATCATCCCGCAGCGGCCTATCTGGTGTTCGGTTGGGGCGGCAGGTCGTTTTATATCCAGACGCCCACTTGGGCCGATCTGAAACCGATGCCGGTGCTGCGCTCATTCACGCTGGATAGTTCCGTCATGCATGTGGATGTGACCGGGGATTTTCCCGCCGATCTCGCTGGGGTAAAACGGCTTCGCATTTCCGAAGCGGGGTATCAGCGTCTGGTCGCGGGCATCAGGGCAAGTTTTGCCAGAAACGACGACAGGATTGAGGTGGTCTCCGGTGCTGCCTATGGTCTGACAGACGCGTTTTTCGAGGCGAATGGCTGGTTCAACGCGGTCGCGGGTTGCAACACCTGGTCGGCCGCCATGTTGCGCGAGGCGGGCATGCGAACGGGATGGTGGACGCCTTTGCCGCCGCTGTTGCGCTGGTCGATAGACCTGCACAATTGAGCCCCAAGGCTGTGCGGCAATTCGCGCATTTGGCGGCTGGAATCCTATTTTTATGCTGCACCGCAACGCATCTTGCGCTATGGAAACGGCAAAAGAATTCCACGGAGATCGATCCCAAGCGATCCCTGTAAAACGCCAGAACAGGAGACAAGACATGCTCGGCAAAAAAGTGCCTGCCGTAACCTTCCGCACGCGCGTTCGTGATGAGGCCGTTGGCGGCCCGAATCCTTTCCGTTGGCAGGACATGACCTCCGACGACTATTTCAAGGGCAAGAAGGTCGTCCTCTTCTCGCTGCCCGGCGCTTTCACGCCGACATGCTCGACCTACCAGCTTCCCGATTTCGAAAAGCTGGCCCCCGAATTCCGTGCGCTCGGCGTCGATGAAATCTATTGCCTGTCGGTCAATGACGCTTTCGTCATGAACGCCTGGGCCAAGGGCCAGAATCTCGAAAACGTCAAGGTCATTCCTGACGGTTCGGGTGAGTTCACCCGCAAGATGGGCATGCTGGTCGCCAAGGACAATCTCGGCTTCGGCATGCGCTCCTGGCGTTACGCCGCCATCGTTAACGATGGTGTCGTCGAGCAGTGGTTCGAGGAAGAAGGCTATTCGGACAATTGCGAATCTGACCCCTATGGCGTTTCCGCACCGCAGAACATTCTGGAAAACCTGAAAAGCCGCGCTGCGGCCTGATTTTGGTTTTGTTGTTTGAGAAAGGCCCGGCAGCAATGCCGGGCTTTTTGTTTTCCGCAGCATTGTCGCTCTGAAAACACAGCTTGAAATCACCCCGCCTATACGTCAAAAATCAGACCTCCAAAGACTGTTTCTGAAACGGATCATCCCATGCTGCGCGTCACCTCCTATCATCCGGCCGGGACCCCCGCCGACGAAGCTTCCGGCTATGTAACCCTGGCGCATGACCAGCGGCATCTGCGCCGCAAGCTGCTGCATCTGCAGAATGACGAGATGGTGATGCTGGACCTGAAGGAAGCCGTGCTGTTTGCCCATGGCGATCTTCTCGTGGTTGAAAACGGCGATCTGATCGAGGTTCGCGCGGCGGATGAAAAGCTGTTCGAAATCAAGGCGAAGGACCGGCTGCATCTCATCGAGCTCGCCTGGCATCTGGGCAACCGGCATCTGTCGGCGCAGATCGAGGAGGAGCGCATTCTCATCCTGCGCGACCACGTCATTCGCGCCATGCTGGAAGGTCTGGGCGCCACAGTGCGCGAGGTGGAAGAGCCGTTTCAGCCGGCGCGCGGCGCGTATCACGCCCATGGCGGTCATTCCCATGGTCACGATCATGGGCATGGCCACCACCATCATGATCACGGCTGAGGCGTGAGCGGGGAAAGCGGCGTCGCCGCGCTGCTGCGCCTGATGGCCTGGATGTCACCGGCTTTTCCTGTCGGCGGCTTTTCCTATTCGGGCGGGCTGGAAAAGGCGGTGGAGGACGGGCGTGTGCGCGATGCAGCGGCGCTTCGCGGCTGGGTGGAAACGCTGCTGCGCCACGGCAGCCTGTGGAACGACGCGGTGTTTCTGGCGCATGCCTGGCGAAGCTCGCAGGATGCCGCGGCATTCAGCGAAACCGCTGATCTTGGCCGCGCGCTCGCCGGTTCGGCGGAGCGTTATCGGGAGACCGTGCTTCTGGGTGATGCCTTCATTGCCGCCGCCGGCGCATGGCCGCATGCGATTCTGGAGCTGTTGCCGCGGGAGGCTCCCTATCCCGTTGCCATAGGCGCCGTGGCCGCCGGACATGGGGTGCCGTTGCGCGAGACGCTCGCCGCCTTTCTGCATGCCGGTGTTTCGCAAATCGTTTCCGCTGGTATCCGCCTTGGCGTTGCAGGCCAAAAGGATGGCGTCGCCATTCTGGCTGCAAGCGAGGTGGTCATCGCGGAGATGGCGGCGCAGGCCACGCAATCGACGCTCGACGATCTCGGTAGTGCGACGATCATCGCCGATACGGCGGCGATGCGTCATGAAACACAGGGTACGCGGCTTTTCCGTTCCTGAAGAGCGAGCGGCCGCCACGAGTTTCTTCTTCCGGCCGGGGAGAAGTCCGCGGCAGCGGGATGAGGGGGGAAGGGTAGAGGCATACCGAGAGCTTGCCCCTCATCCGACCCTTCGGGCCACCTTCTCCCCAGCGGGGAGAAGAAACAAGCGGCACGATCCTTGCATATCTTGAAGCGTCCCGTTCAGGGACTATGGTGAAACAAGACCACAGCATAGTGAAGGGAACAGAGTGATGAAATCGGGTAATGGTCCGCTGCGCGTCGGCATTGGCGGGCCGGTGGGTTCCGGCAAGACGGCGCTGACGGAAAAGCTCTGCAAGGCGATGAGCGCCGATTATTCCGTCGCCGTCGTCACCAATGATATCTATACCAAGGAAGACGCCGAGGCGCTGGTGCGCATGCAGGCGTTGCCATCAGAGCGTATCGTCGGCGTCGAGACGGGCGGTTGCCCGCATACCGCCATTCGCGAGGATGCGACGATCAATCTGCAGGCGATTGCCGGGCTGAACCAGCGTTTTCCCGATCTCGATGTCGTCTTCATCGAATCCGGCGGCGATAACCTCGCCGCGACCTTTTCGCCTGATCTTGCCGATATCACCATCTACGTCATCTCCGTCTGCCAGGGCGAGGAAATTCCGCGCAAGGGCGGGCCGGGCATCACCCGCTCGGATCTGCTGGTCATCAACAAAAAGGACCTTGCGCCCTATGTCGGTGCTGATCTGACTGTCATGGACAGCGATGCGACGCGCATGCGCAACGCCATGCCCTTCGTGTTTACGGATATGAAACGGGGCGATGGTGTGGATCGCATCGTCGGTTTCCTGAAACAGCAGGGCGGTTTGTAAGCCATGAATGCCCCGTTGCGTTTCGGCCCTTACGCCGTGTCCCGGTTCATCGATGGTATCTACAAGGCGCCGGTCGGCCATCTCATCCACCGACAGGGCGCAGATTCGCTGGCTGCGGTTCTTGCCGGGATTCAGGGTAACACGGTGGATATGGACGTCAACTGTTTCGCGCTTTCCGGGCCGGATGGCGTCTGGCTGATCGATGCCGGCTGCGGCACGGCCTGGGGCGAGGCCTACGGCCATGCCCGCGCGGCGATGATTGCCGCCGGTATTCAGCCTGATGATGTCAGCCGTGTGATCCTCACTCACATTCACGGCGACCACGCGCTGGGCCTCATCGATGGCGACAGGCCTTATTTCCCCAAGGCGGAGATATGGGTGCCGGAGGCCGATCTTGCGTTTTTCACCAATGCGGAGGCGCGAAAGGCATTGCCGCCTGCCCGCCAAGGCGGTTTCGATCTCGCCGCGCGGCTGCTCGATGTTTGCGGCGCCATGCTGCGGCCGATCCCCATGGGAAGGGTTGCCGAGGATATCGAGGCAATCGCCATGCCCGGCCATACGCCGGGGCAGGCGGCTTATCTGATCGGGAGCGGCGAAAACCGGCTGGTATTGTGGGGTGATGTGCTGCACGTGACGGGGTTGCAGGCCGCCGATCCAGAAATTGCTTTTGTTTACGATATCGATTCAGAGCTCGCCCTTGCGACCCGTCTCGAGGCGCTGTCGGCAGCAGCCGATCATGGCTGGTTGGTGTCCGGCGGTCATATCGGCGGGTTTTTCCACATCGAGCGGCAGGGCGATCATTTCCGTTTCCTGCCGCAAGCGGTCTGAACCGTCGTGATGTCTGACATGAGAAAGGGCGGGCTGCCTGATGGCGGCCCGCCCTTCTTCCTCTCCCCGTATTTTCAGATCTGCTTCAATGCGGCGACGTCATTGACCTGAACGATGCGGCCACGCACCGTGACGCCCGACTTTTTCAGCGCCGAGAAAGCGCGGGACAAAGCTTCCGGGGCAAGGCCGAGCTTGCCGGCAAGCAGGCTTTTCTGGAACGGCAGCCGCAGCGAGAAGGATGTCGCATCGCGCGGGCCCTGGCTGATGAGGTAGTGAGCGACGCGCTGTGGGGCGGTCTGCAACCGGTCGTTGGCGATGCAGTCCATGGTGCCTAGCAGGCTGTTGGACAGGCAGCGCATGACGGCTTTGGCGATTGCCGGTTCCTGGTCGATCAGGGTTCGGATTCTCGCCAGTTCAAAACGCGCCATGGTGCAGCTTTCCGCTGCCTGCGCGCTATAACGATAGGTATCGCTGCCGAAGATCAGGCATTCGTTGAAGGTATCGCCGGGGCCGCTGACGCGCACATCCGCTTCGCGCCCGTGTCGGTCCAGCCGGAAAAGCCTGATATAACCCGATAGCACGCAATAAAAATGCTGTGCCGCTTCGCCTTCCTTGAAGAGGACGTGGCGGGCGTTGACAGTGGTGATGGTTGCCGCCTCCATCAGTTTCAGCGCCGCCGCATCGTCGGCAACCCCGATCAGGGGTGCGCGCAGCAGCATGTTCCTGTCCCTGTTGCTCAGCTTCACGGTCTTGTTCACGTCCATCCGGCTCCCGCTCAAACCTTTTGCCGGGCTGTCCGAAGGGATACGAAACCGGGGAGGTCGCTTCTCCCTCGCGCCTATCTGCACAGAACTCATCGCATTTTTCCTCGACCCGCAATTCCCGATGCGAGGGAGACTAGCAGTTCAGGTGGAAAGCGAATTGATTTCGATCAAACGGCGTTGCGGTCGTTTTGAGGAGGGAACGAGGGGGCGCGCATGTTTCCAATCACAGGGAAATATGGAGCGAGCGCGTGCGGCATATTTCTTCTCCCCGAGGGGGGGAGAAGTCCGCGGCAGCGGGATGAGGGGGCGAGGGTCGAGATATTCGGCGACGTTGCCCCCTCATCCGACCCTTCGGGCCACCTTCTCCCGGCGGGGAGAAGAAACGAGCCGCGATGTCGTGCTCTCCCAAGGCACATATGGAAACGCCGGGCACAGGGCCCGGCGTCTCAATCTTCAAGCTGCAACATTCACTCCGCAGCAAGCGGCGGCAGTCGCAATATATTGCTGCCCTTATCGGTGGCCTTGTCGCCGGTGCCTTTTTCCATGCTGGCGACACGCGCCTCCAGCGAGGAAAGCGCGAGGCTGTTTTCGCGGGCGATCTCCGAGAGTTTTTCGTTGGAGAGGGCCTCTTCCTCCTCTTCCTTCTTGCCGACGAAGCGGCCGAAGAGGTGGGCGAGCAGGCGGGACAGGTCGTCCATGATCAGGAAGAAGGCCGGCACCACGATCAGCGACAGCACGGTCGAGACGATGATGCCGCCGATCACCGCAATCGCCATCGGCGCGCGGAACGAACCGCCTTCACCGACGCCGAGCGCTGAGGGCAGCATGCCCGCCGACATGGCGATGGAGGTCATAATGATAGGGCGGGCACGCTTACGGCCGGCCTCCACCATGGCATGCACCCGCTCCATGCCGTGACGGCGCATTTCGATGGCGAAATCCACCAGCAGGATGGCGTTCTTGGTCACGATGCCCATCAGCATCAGGATGCCGATGAGAACGGGCATGGAGAGCGCGTTCTGGGTGATGATGAGCGCAACGGCCACACCGCCGATGGCAAGCGGCAGCGAGAACAGGATGGTGAACGGCTGGATGACATCCTTGAACAGCAGGATGAGCACGACCAGCACCAGCATCAGGCCAAGCAGCATGGCGTTGACGAAGCCCTGCTGCATTTCGCCCTGCACCTTGGCATCGCCGCTTTCGGCGAGACGAACGCTTGCGGGCAGTTCGGTTTCCGACACGATGCGCTTGAACTCGGCTGTCGAGGTATCGAGCGCCGTGCCGAAAGGCACGTCGGAGCCGATGGAGACGACGCGGTTTCGGTCGTTGCGCTTGATCGAGCTTGGACCTTCCGAATAGTCGATATCGGCAACGCTATAGAGCGGCACCAGCGAGCCGGAGGCGGTCTTGATCTTCAGCGCGCGGATGGTGGCTAGGTCGCGGCGGGCGTCGAGCGAGGCCTGCACGCGGATCGGGATCTGCCGGTCATCCAGCGAGATTTTCGTCAGCTGTGCGTCGATATCACCGATGGTGGCGACACGCACGGTCTGCGAAATCTGCTGCGGCGTGATGCCGAGGCGGGCGATTTCATCCTTGCGCGGGCGGATTTGCAGTTCCGGCCGGGGCAGGGCGCCTTCCGAGCTGACATTGGCGAGGATCGGCGAGGCGCGCAGGCGGCTTTCGAGAATGCCGACGGCGTCGCTCAGGTCCTTCTCGCTCTTCGAGAGGAAGTTGAAGGAGAGTTCGCGTTCCGCGCGGTCGTTCAGCTTGATGATGCGCACATCGGGAATACCACGCACCTGCGCGAAAATATCCCGCTCCACATCCCATTGCGGACGTGTGCGGCCCTTCTCCTCCACCTTCGGCAGATATTGGCCGATGAGCGGAATGGAGCCGAGGCCCTTGTTGACGAGGGTTTTCAGCAGAGAATGGTCGATATGCTCGAGAATGACGTTGACGGTGGCGCGGCGCAGCTCCAGGTCGCCCTTCGGCGAAGCGCCGCCCAGGATGAAGACGCTTTCCACGCCGTTGATGTCACGCAGCGCGTGATAGATCTGCGTCGTCGTCCGGTCGGTTTCATCGAGCGTCGCATTGGGTGGCAGTTCTACCGAAAGCGTGACGCGGGAGGCGTCATCCGGCGGCAGGAAGCTGCCGGGCACCTGGCTAAGCAGCATCACCGACGCAATAAGGAACGCGATCGCGCCGACCAGCGTCAGATACCGCGCCCACCATTTTCGGGTGGTGGCGGTGACCATGCGCGTATAGGCCTTCATCAGCCTGCCGTCATTGTCATGATGGTCGTCCATCGCATCTTCGGCGCGCATCAGATAGGCCGCCATCAACGGCGTGATGAGGCGGGCGACGGCGAGCGAGAAGAACACCGAGAACGCGACGGTGAGGCCGAACTGGATGAAGTATTGCCCCGGAATACCAGGCATGAACGAGACGGGCACGAAGACGGCGATGATGGTGAAGCTGGTGGCGATGACGGCAAGGCCGATTTCATCCGCCGCTTCCAAGGCCGCGCGATAGGGTGTCTTGCCCATCTTGATATGGCGGGCAATGTTCTCGATTTCCACGATCGCGTCATCCACGAGAATACCCGTGGCGAGCGTGAGCGCGAGGAAGCTGACGAGGTTGAGCGAGAAGCCCATGATGTCCATGATCCAGAACGTCGGGATCGCGGAAAGCGGCAGGGCCACGGCGGCAATCAGCGTTGCGCGCCAGTTGCGCAGGAAGAGCAGGACGACGATGACGGCGAGGACAGCGCCTTCGATCAGCGTGTCGAGCGCGGCCGTATAGTTGCCGTAGGTGAAGTAGACGGCGTCATCGACCTTCTGGATTTCGACGTCTGGATGGTCCTTCCGCACCTGTTCAAGGCTTTCCGACACGGTCTGCGCCACGGAAACCTCGCTCGCGCCCTTGGAGCGGAACACGGCAAAGGTGACGGCAGGGTTGCCGTTGAAGCGCGAGAAGGACTTCGGCTCCTGATAGGTATCCGTGATCGTGCCGAGTTCGGACAGCTTGACGAAACGGCCGTTCGAAAGTGCGATGGTGGTGTTGGCAAGCTGCGAGACATCACGCGTATCGCCGAGCGTGCGGATGGTCTGTTCGTTGCCGCCCACCTGGCCACGGCCGGAGCCGAGGTCGATATTGGTGCCGCGAAGCTGGCTGTTCACCTCATTGGCGGTGATGCCATAGGCGTCGAGCTTTTCGGGGCTCAGTGCCACGCGCACTTCACGGTCCGCACCGCCGTAGCGATCGACCTTGCCGATGCCGGATTTGCCTTGCAACGCCCGCTTGATCGTATCATCCACGAACCATGACAGCTCTTCGAGCGTCATGTTGGGCGAGGAAACGGCAAAGCTCTGGATCGCCTGACCCTCGACGTCGATCTTGCTGACGACAGGTACTTCGATATCGGCGGGAAGATCGCTGCGGATCTTGTCGATCGCGTCCTTGGTGTCCTGAACAGCCTCTTCCGTCGGCTTTTCGATGCGGAAGACGACCGTGGTGGTGGACTGGCCATCGACCACGGTGGACTGGATTTCATCGACGCCGCTGATGGCGGCGACGGCGTCCTCGATCTCTTTCGTCACCTGCATCTCGAGCTCGGAGGGCGAAGCGCCGCTCTGGGTCACGGTGACGGCGACGACGGGAACGTCGATGTTCGGGAAGCGGGTGATCGGCAGGGTGTTGAATGCCTGCAGGCCGAGCATCATCAACACGGCAAAGCCGAGCAGCGGCGCAATCGGATTACGGATTGACCATGCGGAAAAGTTCATTTCAATCCCTCAGTCAGTTGGACGCAGCCGTCTGGGCTTCAACCGGCTTGATCCGGTCCCCATCACGCACGAATGCCCCAGCCTTCTCGACAACCTTGTCTCCAGCGGCAAGACCGCTGACAATCTCAATGAAACCGCCGTCTTCAATGCCGGTCTCGATCTTCACCTGCTTGACGACATCGCCTTCCACCTTGCGGGTGGTCGAGCCTTCACGCCCGGCGGTGACGGCCGAAAGCGGCAGGGCGAGCGCATTCGTCTCCTCGACGATGATCGCGGCGCTGGCATACATGCCCGAGCGCGCCGGGCTACCTTCGGGCAGCACCACATGCACGGAACCGAGGCGCGTCGTCGGATCGACGGTGGGCGATACGAGGCGCACCTTGCCCTCTATTTTCTCAGTTCCGCCGGCAACCGTCAAATAGGCCTTCTGACCGACTTTCACCTTCTGGATGTCGGTCTCGGACAGATCGGCCACGAGTTCGATCGCGCCATCCTTGATGACGGTGAAAAGCGGATTGCCGGCGCCGCTGGCAATCGCGCCGACTTTGGCATTCTTGGCCGAAACGATGCCGGCAACAGGGGTCTTCACGCCGGTGCGCGTCAGCTTAAGATCTATATCGGCAATCTGCGCATCAACCACCTTGATGTCGGCCTCGCCGGCGGAAACAGCCTGGCGGGCGGCGTTCAGCTTGGCGGCGGCGACTTCCGCCTGCGCCTGGGTTTGTTCTACCTGCGAGACCGAACCGGAACCGCTCTGGCCGAGCCTTGCGGCGCGGTCACGCTGGCGGTTCGCGTCGTTCGCACTCGCCTCCGCTTCCAGAACCTGGGCTTTTGCCTGCGCAACGGCGGCCTGCGCCTTCGCCTTGTTGGCCTCAAGTTGGCTTTTCTGAAGGATCAGACTGTCAGATGAAAGGACGGCGAGGACCGCATTTGCTTCCACCTTGTCGCCGATATCGACGTTCAGCGTATCGATCGACAGGCCGTCGACCAGCGGCTGGACATAGATTTCATCGACCGGGCGAATGGTGCCCGTCGCGATGATGCGGTCCACCAGATCGCGTTTTGCCACATGCGCGACGATGATCGAGGGCAGGTTTTGCTGTTTGACCGGTGCCTGCGCTTCTCCTTCGGCAACCACGGTAAGAGGGAGTGCCGTTGCGGACAGAAGAAGGAAAACAAACCGGTTAAACGTGACTTTATGCTGCATGTGTCTTGGCTCGCGCAATATCCGCTCGCATGTCCTGCAGGCCCGGGGCCGTATCTTAAAAGGTCATGCGAAGGCGAATGTGAAACAAGGGATCACAATACTTCCTTTTCGATCCTCCCGATTCAAACGCCCCTCAACGCGAATCTAAAGCACCTTTGCCTCGTGCTTTTTTTACAAGATCAAATTTGGTAGTCTTGTCGGCGTGACTGTAATTCTTGTTGCCGTGCAAATCAATCCGCATAGCCATAGGGCTAGGTATACATTTTTGTATGGGTGCGGGTGTTGTAATTCGTCAGACGGGTTACCAGTGCGTGGCGCGGTCTGGAATTCCGAGAACCCCTAATACGGCGTAATCCTCGGGCTTACTCACACTGTCCGGTTTAAATTTACCGAAACGACACGAGACTCTCATTCGAATAGTTTTTTGGGATTGAGCCCCCTTACCGGACACGAAAAAAGAGGGCGTCGTCCAATGGGAAGGAAAGTCAGTCAAATAGTGCCGACGTCATCCTCGGGCCTGTCCCGAGGATCTGCCAACGTATTGATTTTATTCGACGTGGTTAGATCCTCGGCACAGGGCCGAGGATGACGTTGAGTGAATGTTCACCCTTCACCACCGACTACAAGGGGATTGCAGTCTGTCTGGAAATTTAAACCGGACAGCAGTGGATCAAGCCCAAGGATGACGGCGGAGAGGTTGTCATTCAAGAAAATCGCGCGGTCATCGCCGCGCGATCTTGTCTTGCCGCCTGCGCCTACTTCAATGCCGCGTCGGTAATCTCGGTCGTATAAGCACCCGAGGGTTCCTTGGTGATGACGGGGTCGGAGCCGCCGCCGAGCAGCGTCTTGACGGTGCGCTCGTAATCGGCCTTATCCAGCGCGCCCTTCGAGCCGGCCGTCAGCTTGGCGACTTCGCCCATCATGCGCTTCTGGTGTTTTTCGGTCTGCGCGCCGGAGGCGTCGTTTTCGAGAACGATGCCGGCTGCCTCATCAGGGTTTTCTTCCGCCCATTTCCAACCCTTCATGGAAGCGCGGACGAATTTGACCATGTCCTCCTTGAACTTGGCGTCTTTCAGCTTGTCTTCCAGAACGTAAAGACCGTCTTCCAGCGTCGCCACGCCTTCATCCTCATATTTGAAGGTGACGAGTTCATCAGGTTTGATGCCGGCATCGAGGACCTGGCCGTATTCATTATAGGTCATGGTGGAAATGCAGGCGGCCTGTTTCTGCAACAGCGGATCGACGTTGAAGCCCTGCTTCAGCACGGTAACGCCATCCGCACCGCCCGTGGTCGGGATTTTCAGATGCGCCATCCACGACAGGAACGGATATTCATTGCCGAAGAACCAGACGCCCAGCGTCTTGCCCTTGAAATCTTCAGGCTTCTTGATGCCGGTTTCTTTCAGGCAGGTCAGCATCATGCCCGACGATTTGAACGGCTGTGCGATGTTGACGAGCGGCACGCCCTTTTCACGCGTGGCAAGCGCAGACGGCATCCAGTCGACGATGACATCGGCGCCGCCGCCGGCCAGAACCTGTGCGGGCGCAATATCCGGGCCGCCGGGCTTGATATCGACATCGAGGCCTTCGGCTTCATAAAAGCCTTTGTCCTTGGCGACGTAGTAACCGGCGAACTGCGCCTGGGTGACCCATTTCAGCTGCAGGGTGATCTTGTCGGCGGCCTGGGCGCTGAATGCAGTCAGAAGTGACGCGCCGGCAAGAAGCATGGATGCAAGTTTCATTTTCATCGCTGTTCCCTTTTTCGTTATTTACGTTCGTCCCCCACGGACGGACGGATGCCAGAAGGTGACGGCCCGTTCTGCGAGCGCCACAAGACCGTAAAAACCCGAGCCCGCGAGCGCGGCGACCGCGATTTCGGCCCAGACCATATCGACATTGCTGCGGCCCATTTCCGCCGAGATGCGGAACCCCATGCCGACGATGGGCGTACCGAAGAATTCCGCCACGATGGCGCCGATCAGCGCCAGCGTGGAATTGATCTTCAGCGCGTTGAAGATGAAAGGCCAAGCGGCGGGCAGGCGCAGCTTTATCAGCGTCGGCCACCAGCCGGCGGCATAGGTGCGCATCAGGTCCCGCTCCATATGGCTGGCAGCGGCAAGCCCCTGCACCGTGTTCACCAGCATCGGGAAAAAGGTCATGATGACGACGACGGCGACTTTCGACTGCCAGTCGAAACCGAACCACATGACCATGATCGGCGCAATGCCCACGACCGGAAGGGCGGAGACGAAATTGCCAATGGGCAGAAGACCGCGTTGCAGGAAAGGCGAGCGGTCGATGAGGATGGCAACAAGGAAACCGAGGCCGCAGCCGAGCACGTAACCCGTCAGAACGGATTTGATGAATGTCTGGCGGAAATCCGCCCAGAGAATCGGTAGAGAGCCGAGAAGACGGGCGAGAATGGCGCTCGGCGCCGGCAGCAGGATGGGCGGCACGGAAAATCCGCGCACGACGCCTTCCCAAAGCACGATGATGGCGAGACCGAAGAGAAGTGGCACGGCGAGGCGGCTGATGCGTTTCGCTGTCGGAGAAATAAAGGCGTGGCGTACCAGCCATTCGTTGAAGGCCCAGGCGGCAAGCCAGAACAGGATCGCGCCGATAAACCAGCCGGGGTTCGTCATGGCCGTGCTCCCATTCGTTTGAGGACGGCGGCGTGGGCGATGCCGATGATCGATACCAGAATGGCGGCGACACCGGCTGCCATAAAGAGTGCGGCCCAAATCTGCACCGTCTGGCCATAATAGGAACCGGAAAGCAGGCGCGCGCCGAGACCCGCGACGGCGCCTGTCGGCAATTCACCGACGATGGCGCCGACCAGCGCGATGGCGATGGCGATCTTCAGCGAGGTGAAAAGGTAAGGCAGTGCGGCGGGCCAGCGCAGCTTCCAGAAGATTTGCGCCGGTGAGGCATTATAGGTGTGCATCAGGTCAAGCTGCAGGGTTTCGGGGCTTCTTAAGCCCTTCACCATGCCGACGACAATGGGGAAGAATGAGAGATAGGTGGAGATCAGCGCCTTCGGCAGCAACCCGGAAATGCCGATGGAGTTCAGGACAACGATGATCATCGGCGCGATGGCAAGAATGGGAATCGTCTGGCTGGCAATGATCCACGGCATGACCGAGCGGTCCATGGCGCGGTTATGGATGATCGCGACCGCCAGCAGGATGCCCAGCACCGCGCCGATGGCGAAACCGAGCAGGGTGGCCGAAAGCGTGATGCCGGCGTGGTAGACGAGGCTGCGCTTTGAGGTGACGGCCTTGTTGACGATGGTATCCCAGAGTTCCGCGATGATCTGATGTGGGGCGGGGAGGACCGGGCGCTCCTGTGCGAAGGTTTGCGGCAGGAGTTCGAGGAAGCCCGGCGTCTCGCCAGCGCGTGTGGCCTGGTCGCGGGCGAAGGGCATGTTGAGGTAGACGACCGCGAGGTGCCACAGGACGAGGATGGCGAGGAGGACGGTGAGGATGGGGAGGATGCGGTGGCGGAGGAGGGTCATGGGGTTGCCCTCGGTGGGTGTGGTTTATTTGCGTGTTGAGGGTGGGGCTTACCTCTAACTTGTGGGTGAGGCTTACCCCCCTCTGCCCTGCCGGGCATCTCCCGCTCAAGGGGGGAGATCGACTCGTGGTTGGGTTTTGCCCTTCTCAACGTTTGCGAATGAAGCGGTGGTCGCGCCTCTTGCTTATCTCGCCCCTTGAGGGGGAGATGCCCGGCAGGGCAGAGGGGGGTAATGCTGGCGCTGACCTCACCCCTCATAGCTATGCCCCGCCTTCAACCCCTCACGCACCCGATGCGCGATCGCCAGAAACTCCGGCGTTTCCCTGATTTCCAGCGGCCTTTCGCGTGGCAAAGTGGATTCGATTACATCGGTCACCCGGCCCGGCCGCGGCGACATGACGACGATCTTGGTCGAGAGATAAACCGCCTCCGGAATCGAGTGGGTAACGAAACAGATGGTCTTGCCGGTCGTATCCCAGAGTTTTAGCAGTTGTTCGTTGAGATGATCGCGAACGATCTCGTCCAGCGCGCCGAAAGGCTCATCCATCAATAGCAGGTCGGCATCGAAGGCGAGCGCGCGGGCGATGGAGGCGCGCTGCTGCATGCCGCCGGAAAGCTGCCAGGGATATTTCTTGCCGAAGCCGTTGAGGTTGACGAGGTCGAGCGTGCGGTCGATGCGCTCGCGCTGTTCGGCCTTGCTGTAACCCATGATTTCAAGCGGCAGGGCGATGTTCTTTTCGATGCTGCGCCATGGATAGAGCGCGGCGGCCTGAAAGACGTAGCCGTAGGACCGGTCCTTGCGGGCATTTTCCGGCGTGGTGCCGTTGACGGTGATCTCGCCTGACGTGTGTTTTTCGAGATCAGCGATGACCCGCAGAAAGGTGGTCTTGCCGCACCCTGACGGGCCGATGAACGAAACGAAGTCGCCCTTTTTCACGTCGAGATCGACATTGGACAGCGCGTGAACAGGGCCATCCCCCGTTTCGAAGGTAAGCCCCAGTTTTTTGGCGGAAACGACGGAATAGGAAGAGGCCTGGTTCATCGCGGCTTGGTTTCACTTTCCGTAAGTGCGGCGCGCGCCAGCGGCAGCATCTGGGTTTCCGTCAGTCTGGCGATGGTGACGCCGGGGTTGCGGTCGAGATCGAGCCAGCGGACTTCCTCGATTTCCGCCTGCGGGGTGACCTCGGCATGAAGCCGGGCGGTGAAGGCATGGGCGACGACATCGGCGCCCGGCTCGTTGGCGGCTTCCTCGCGAAAGATACCTTCGTAACGCGCGGCATTTTCGGGCAGCGTCAGGCCGATTTCCTCGGCCAGCTCGCGGTGAAGCGCCTGCTCCGGCGTTTCGCCCGGATCGATCTTGCCGCCCGGCTGCATGAACTGCGTGGTGCCGCGCTTGCGCACGACGAGCATCTGCCGCTTCTCGTTGAGCAGGATGGCGGCGGCGATGAGGATTTCGCGTTTCGGCGCGTTGCTCATTGTCACACACCCGATGCCGGAATGCCTGTGCGTTCCACCTTGCGCGGCGACACCAGTTCCTTCCAGGTGGAAAGCGCCTGACTGACGGCGGGGTAGGGGTCGCGGGCGATGAACTGGCCGTGGCCGGGCTGCGTTTCGATGGTGCCTTCCTCGACACTGACGAGACCGCGTGAGAGCGTGTAACGCGGCAGGCCTTTCACTCGCTGTCCTTCGAAGACGTTGTAATCGATCGCCGATTGCTGGTTCGCGGCACTGATGGTCTTTGTGAGCGCCGGGTCCCAGACAACGATATCGGCGTCGCTGCCGACGAGGATCGCGCCTTTTCTCGGATAGATATTGAGGATTTTGGCGATGTTGGTGGAGGTGACGGCGACGAATTCATTCATCGTCAGCCGGCCGGTCGCCACGCCATGGGTCCACAGCAGCGGCATGCGGTCTTCAAGCCCGCCGGTGCCGTTCGGTATCTTGCGGAAATCACCGAGGCCGAAACGTTTCTGCTCGGTCGTGAAGGCGCAATGGTCGGTCGCTACACATTGCAGCGAGCCGGAAGCGAGGCCCGCCCAGAGGCTGTCCTGATGCTGGCGGTTACGGAAGGGCGGCGACATCACCCGGCGGGCGGCGTGATCCCAATCGGGATTGGCGTATTCGCTTTCGTCCAAGATCAGGTGCTGGATCAGCGGTTCGCCATAGACCCGCATGCCGTTCTGTCGGGCGCGGCGGATGGCTTCGTGCGCCTGTTCACAGGAGGTGTGGACGACGTAAAGCGGCGCACCGGCCATATCGGCGATGATGATGGCGCGGTTGGTGGCCTCGCCTTCGACGGAGGGCGGGCGGGAATAAGCATGCGCTTCCGGCCCGACATTGCCTTCGGCCATCAGTTTTTCCTGCATCTGCGCGACGATATCGCCGTTTTCCGCATGCACGAAGGGAATGGCGCCGAGCTCGGCGCAGCGCGAGAAGGAGGCGAACATCTCGTCATCGTTCACCATCAGCGCGCCCTTATAGGCCATGAAGTGCTTGAAGGAGTTGATGCCTTTCTCCTGAACCACCGTCTTCATCTCATCGAAGACCTGTTCGCCCCACCAGGTGACGGCGATGTGGAAGGAATAATCGCAATTGGCGCGCGTCGCCTTGTTGTCCCAGCGTTGCAGGGCGTCAAGCAGCGATTGCCCCGGCTCCGGCAGGCAGAAATCCACCACCATGGTCGTGCCGCCGGCCAGCGCCGCCCGCGTGCCGCTCTCGAAATCATCGGCGGAATAGGTGCCCATGAAGGGCATTTCCAGATGCACATGCGGATCGATGCCGCCAGGCATCACGTAACATCCGCTCGCATCCAGCACGGTGCCGCCGGCAAGATCGGGTCCAATCTCGGTGATCCTGCCGTCTTCGATCTTCACATCGGCCTTATAGGTGAGGTCGGCGGTGACGATGGTGCCGTTCTTGATGATTGTGGCGGTCATTCAACGATCTCCGCAGTCTCCAGCACGGCATGTAGCAGCACATCGCAGCCGGCTTTTGCCCATTCCGGTGAAATTTCTTCCGCCTCGTTGTGGGAAAGTCCATCCACGCAGGGGCAGAAGATCATGGTGGAGGGGGCGACCCGTGCTGTCCAGCAGGCGTCATGGCCAGCGCCGGAGATGATGTCCATGTGGCTGTAGCCCAGTCTTTCGGCGGCGGAGCGTACGCGGCCGACGAGGATAGGATCGAAGGTGACGGGGTCGAAATGGCCGATGGCTTCGATCGAGCAGCCGACACCGAGTTCTTCGGCGATGGCGGGCACTTCGCGCTCGAAGATGGCGCGCATGCTGTCGAGCTTCGCCTGCGACGGCGTTCTGAGGTCGATGGTGAAGACCACCTTGCCGGGCAGCACGTTGCGGGAATTGGGCGTGAAGATCATCTGGCCGACGCCAGCCACCGCGCCCGGCTGGTGGGCCATCGCCACTTCCTGCACCTTTTCGAGGATGCGGGCGGCGGCGAGGCCGGCATTGACGCGCATGGCCATAGGGGTCGAGCCGGTATGGGCTTCCTTGCCGGTAAGGGTCACTTCCAGCCACCACAGGCCCTGGCAATGGGTGACGACGCCGATCTGTTTGTTTTCGGCCTCCAAAATGGGCCCCTGTTCGATGTGATATTCGAAATAGGCATGCATCCTGCGCGCGCCGACCTCTTCCTCACCCAGCCACCCGATACGTTTCAGCTCCTCGCCATAGGTTTTGCCGTCGGTATCCGTGCGGCTATAGGCGTAATCAAGATCGTGAATGCCGGCGAAGACCCCCGACGCCAGCATGGCAGGCGCAAAGCGTGCGCCTTCCTCGTTCGCCCAGTTGGTAACGACGATCGGGTGCTTGGTCCTGATATTGAGGTCGTTCAGGCTGCGCACGACTTCCAGCCCCGCCAGCACGCCAAGCACGCCGTCATATTTGCCGCCGGTGGGCTGGGTATCGAGATGGCTGCCGATGTAAACGGGGAGCGCGTCCGGGTCTTCGCCGGGGCGGGTGGCGAACATGGTGCCCATGCGGTCGACGCCCATCGTTAGGCCCGCCGCCTCGCACCAGCGCTGAAAAAGGCTGCGGCCTTCGGCATCCTCATCCGTCAGCGTACGGCGATTATTGCCGCCGGCAATGCCGGGGCCAATCTTCGCCATGTCCATGAGACTATCCCACAGACGGTCCCCATTGACCGTCAAGTTCTTACCCGCCGTCATGAAGTGTCGTCCTCACCTGTTTTGTTTTTATCAAAGCAAAGCTTGTGCCGTTCCCTTTTTTGCCGGTTAAGATAACAGCCATTGCCTTGTGGCGGCGATGATGGATAAATTGACCGGCTGGTAAACATTGCAAATTCGCGATGGCGTCAGCAAGGGATTTTGTGACGAATCGCAGTAATTTTGCCTAAGCTATGAACGGCGATCATTTTTTAAGCATACTGTAGCGGCAATTGCATTGAAAAGAAACAGAGAGCTGATAATGGCCATACCGCGCGCAGCGAAAACACAGAAGCGGACCCGCATTCAGGAGGAAAAGCAGGAAGCGATTCTTGAAGCTGCACTGAGTGTCTTTTCCACGAATGGGTTCCGCGGCTCCACCATCGACCAGATTGCGGAAGCGGCCGGCATGTCGAAACCGAACGTGCTTTATTATTTCCGCACCAAGGAGGCGATGCATCGTGCGCTTATCGAGCGGGTGCTGGATACATGGCTCGACCCGTTGCGCGCTTTCGATGCCGAGGGCAATCCCGAAAGCGAGATTCGCTCCTATATTCGCCGCAAGCTGGAAATGTCGCGCGATTTCCCGCGGGAGAGCCGTCTGTTCGCCAATGAGATCCTGCAGGGCGCCCCCCATATCGAGGACGAACTGAAAGGCCCGCTGAAGCAGTTGGTGGACGAGAAGGTCGAGGTGATCCGCGCCTGGGTGAAGGCCGGGCGGATGGCCAAATGCGACCCTTACCACCTCATTTTCTCGATCTGGTCGACCACCCAGCACTATGCCGATTTCGATGTGCAGGTGCGGGCGGTGCTGGGCGACAAGAACGGCGGCGAAGGTCGTTTTGAGGATGCGGCCCGGCATCTGGAACAGCTTTTCATGGGTGGATTGCGGATCAACGGCTGATCGGCCGGCTTCGCGCGATTATGTGATAAGCCCTCCGCATAAAAACATGAGGAAATTTATCACCTTTATACTTTACTCCAAAACTCATCTTTATTATGGTGCCGTCATCCCGAACGTCGGGGCCCAATATCGGGGTATGAAAAACCAACCGGCAGGTGAGGGAATGGCACGCAAGGAAAAGAAGAAGGCCGAACGCGGCGGCAAGCAGGGCAAGGGCGCGCCGCAGACCGAAAAGGAGGTGGCCGAAGAACAGCTTTCCGGTCCGAAAAGCTTTCTTTACGTCGGCGGCCGTGACTGTCAGGTTGCCCATCTTCGCCAGATCGCCAGCAATTTCGGCGCCGAACTGATCCACCATGATGGTGGTCTGCGTGAGGCCGTCTCGCGCATCGATACCGTGCTTCCCTCCGTCGACTGCGTCTTCTGCCCGATCGACTGTATCAGCCATGATGCGTGTCTGCGGGTGAAGTCGGGTTGCAAGAAATTCGGCAAGACGTTCATTCCGCTGCGCAATGGCAGCAAATCCAGTCTGGAGCGGGCGCTGCAGACGATGAATGAACGGACCCCAAACGATGAGCGACGAGCGCAATAATGTCAGGGATGCAGAGCCGGCAGCGGGCGAAGCCTGCCGCGTGGAACTGCACAAGATGGCCGAGCAGGGCGGTGATCCGGCCCTGACCGAGGTGTATGAAATCGTTGGAGAACGGGAAAGACGCAACCGTCTTGCCCAAGGCCGAAACGTTGTAGCTTTTCCCTATCTGCGCACCCGCCAGCCCGGTGAAAGGCCGCCCTTTGATCCCGGCGAGGCGGCGGAAAAGGGCCACAACATTTTGCCGTTTCGCTGGATGCTGCGTTAAGGCCGGTCAGCTTTTCGGCTTCAGGAACGCGCCGGCGCAAAGTACCAGCCATCCCGAGATCATGCCGAGACCGCCCAAGGGGGCCGCGTAGGGAAACAGGCTGTGGCCGAAAAAATGCCTGCAAACAAGATCGCCGACAAAGATCGCGGTGCCGAGGCCGAGGATCAGGCCCGCCGGAATGGCGGTTCTGATGCGGTCTGCGCCGATGTGGAGCGCCACCAGCACCGGCGCATGGGCCAGCGCCATGGCCGAGGCATTGCCGAGCATATAGGTTTCGCCGGTGTGCGTGGCGGCGGCGGCAAGCATCACGCCAGCTGCACCCAGCAGGCCGCCCAGCAGCAGAATAAAGGCCCGCAATCTCCCGCCGGGCACGCTTGCGATGATCGCGTTCTGCGTGGTCATTGGCTGCCCGCCTCCTGGTTCTGCATGTGAAAGGCCAACCGTTCGACCGGTGCCCAGATGATCTCACGCAGCTTCACATTCTCGATTGTCTCGTCCATGGCGCGGCGGAAGCAGAGCAGCCATTCATCCCGCTCGGCGGGGCCGATGGGGGCGACGAAATGGCGGCGACGCAGCATCGGATGACCATGTTTCTCGACATAAACGGGCGGGCCGCCAAGATATCCAGTCAGGTAGTCGTAGAATTTCGCTTCACTGCCCGAGAGATCGGCGGGGTGGATGGCGCGGCAGCGGGCTGCTTCCGGCAGGGTGTCCATCAATTCGTAGAAGCGGCGGGTCAGTGCTTTGACCGTCGCATCGCCACCGATCGCTTCATAAAGGGTAATGGTCTCGCCGCTCATAATCCGCCTCTTGTGACCCTCCGGTTCTTATCGCTCCGCAGAGTGGGAAGAGCAACAGGGCAATGGCAGGGTGCGACATTTGGGACAGTGCGTTGATGAAGTCGTCAGTTTTCACTTTTGACGGAGCGATGAATAGCTTCAACAGCGTTTCTGAGGGGCGCTACATGTTCCGTGACGACTGCCCAAACAACGTCATCCGCGATCTTGTGGTATTCGTGGCGCAGAATATTGCCGATTCCACGTATCTGTTTCCATGGCACTTCCGGAGCAATTTCCAGCAGGTCGTCAGGTATGTGGCGGGACGCCTCGGAGACGATTTCAAGAGCGCGCTGGACAGCGAGTTTGAGGAGCCAGTTTTGTTGGAAGTCAACGAGTGCCAGACCGGCAGTATGACTCTCGATGCCGTTTAGGGCCTCCAGAATCTCGGCGAGAACTGGCTCAATTCTGCGTCTGGCCATTAAAATATCCGGACTGCAGATTGTTCGATATCATTCCGTAGCATCGGGTGGAGGCTGTTGCGTGTCGTCACGTCGACTTCCACTGCCAGCTCTTCTTCCAGAAACTGTTTGATACCGACGAGGTCAAGCAGCGAAAAACGGCGGTCTGGATCATAGTCGATGAAGAGGTCCAGATCGCTTGAGACGAGTGCTTCATTGCGGGCTGTCGATCCGAAAAGATAGAGCGAGGTCACGCCCATGCTTTTCATCGCATGGGCGTGTCGCTTGAGTCTTTTGATCGCGTCCGTTCTCTTCATGCGTTTAGCTTATACCATCACGCATGCGGCTTCCACTCTCACCCGAAATTGCGGATGAGATCGAGCCCCTTGTTCAGAAGCGTTTCGGCTTCATCCTGATTGGCGGCTTCGACGTAGCAGCGCATTTCAGGCGCGTTGCCGGAAGGGCGGAAGTGGATGGTGCTGCCATCCGTCAATGCCACACGCAGGCCGTCAATGTCGCTCAGCGCCTTCACGGTGCCGACAGGGGCGAGGAAGGCTTCGAGATTGGTCCGCGAGGCGCGCAGATGCGTCATCAGGGCGGCGCTTTTTTCTTGGGCGAAATTTTCCAGGCGGTCGGCCGCGGCCACCGGCAGATTATAGGCGGCTGCGATCTGCGACAGCGCTTTTTTTTGTTCTGCAGAGAGAAGCAGCACGGCGAGGATCGGCAGGAAGCTGTCACGCGTTGGCAGCGGTGAAAGCGGCCTGCCGTTGAGCGTGAAGGCGGAGGCCGTCAGCAGGCCGCCATTGGCTTCAAAACCCATGACGCCGTTTTTGCCGGCGGCGAGCGCCTCTGCCATGCCGGCGATCACGAAGGGCGAGCCGACTTTGGTGCGGATGACTTCGAAGGAGCCGCTTGCCTCGATGCCCGAATTGGAGGTGACGGGGGTGACGACCACGCCGGCATCGAGGAAATTGGCGGTGATGAGGCCGATGAGGTCGCCGCGCAGCGGCACGCCGTTTTCATCGGTCAGCAGCGGACGGTCGCCGTCGCCGTCAGCGGAAACGATGGCGTCGAGACCGCGCTCGGGCGACCATTTCCTGAGAAGCGACAGCGTTTCCGGCGAGACTGCCTCGGTATCGACGGGGATGAAGGTTTCGGAGCGGCCGAGCGGCACAACATCGGCGCCATAATGGGCGAGGACATCGACAAAGAGATCGCGTGCCACGGTGCTGTGTTGATAAACGCCGATCTTGAGGCCGGAGAGCGCCTTTTCCGGCAGCAGCGCGATGTTGCGCTCGTAGAATAGTTCGGCTGCGATGGCGGAATGGTCTTCGGCGGCCCCCGCTTCGTCGCTGATGCCTTCCGCTTCGATTTCGGCAGCGAGGGCTGCGATCGCCGTCTCGTCCCGCTTGTCGATTTCGCCATCCGGGCGGTAGAACTTGATACCGTTGCGGTCGGCCGGGATATGCGAGCCTGTTATCATCAGCGCACCCGCCTTCAGGGACAGGCCGTAAAGGGCAAGCGCCGGTGTGGGCACGGTGCCGCAATCGAACGGGGTGAGGCCCGCTTTTTTCAGCGCGGCGATGCAGGTGGCGGAGACATCCGGGCTCGAATCGCGGAAATCGCGGCCGACGAGAATGGGGTCGCCCGCCTTTGCCTGGCCCGATGCGAGAAGGTGCCTTGCAAATGCCGTGGCATAAACGGCCGAGGCTTTTCCTTTCAGATCGACAGAGAGGCCGCGAAGGCCGCTCGTTCCGAATTTCAGGCTCATTCCAAACTCCGTTTCCATAAAATCATTTGAGGGGCAAAGGGATAATGAAAAAATATAACGGTTGAAAGAACCGTATCGATCCATTCAAGTCAATCATCGCTTTCACGGCGGCCACGAATAGGCGATGATGGCGGAAATCGTGCGGGTAACCTAAAATTCACCCGTCATATTTAAACTTGTCCGTCGATGGCGGCTCTGGCGACGATGGGAATACTGTGTTGCCGGCCTTTTTTGTGGTTCGTTCGAGTTGGATTGGCTGATGTACAGGCTTCAAAAGGCGGGACATAAGCAGGCACGTCCGCTCGATGAAAAAACGGCGCCCGCCGCCAGAACCCATGGTTCCCTGCTGGACGATCTGGTGGATGAGGACGAGGTTTTCGAGCGCACGGTGCTGAAAGAGCATCTCGAGCCGAAACCGAAGGCGGCCGCTGCCGAGCCAGCCCCGGCCGTGACACCGGTAAGGGCGGCATCACCGAGCGACGGCCTGGCCTCCATGTTGCCCGGCCTCAAATATATCGACAGGATCGGCGTGGATGACGTGCTCGTCTGGCTGCGCAAGGGTATCGTCTGGATCGTGCTGGCGATCATTCTCTGCGTCGCCGGCGCGCTGACTTACGCCTCCATGACCCCGCCGCGCTACAAGGCCTATACGGATATCGTCGTTAATCCCTCCAACCTGAACGTCGTCAATGACGGGGTGTTTTCCCCCAACCAGCAGCGCGACACCCAGATTCTCGAGGTGGAAAGCAAGCTGCGCACCATCACCTCACGTAACGTGCTGGCGCGCGTGGTGGATGAGTTGAAGCTCGATCAGGACCCTGAATTTATCAGCCCGCCGCCGCTTGCGCGGCTGAAGGCGATGTTTTCATCGAAGCCCGATGATGGCGATAACCGCGTCGGCGCACTGCGTTCGCTGGGCGACCGGGTGGCGGCGGAACGTGATCCGCGTTCCTTCGTCGTCACGCTTTCGGTATGGACCAATGATGCCGAAAAATCGGTGACCGTCTCCAAGGCCATTGTGAAGGCCTTCGAAAGCGAGTTGTTCCAGACGAACTCCGACAGCAGTCAGCGCGTCGTTGACGATCTCAAGAAGCGGCTTGAGGAAATGCGTGAGAATGTTACCGCCGCCGAAAAGCGCGTGGCCGATTTCCGTCGCGAGAACGGCTTGCAGGAAAATAATGGCCAGCTTGTCAGCAATCTCGCTTCCGGCGAGCTGAATGCGCAGGTGCTGGCGACCCAGCAGCGCCTCATTCAGGAGGAATCGCGCCTGAAGCAGATGGAGGCGGCGATTGCCCAGAACCGCACCCAGAGCGATGCGATCTTCGACAGCCAGACGATGAATACGATCCGCGCCCAATACAGCACGCTGCAACAGCAGATCGGCGCGATGACGCTGACCTATGGCGCGCGCCATCCGCGGCTTGCTACTGCGGGTGCGGAGCGGGCGATGCTGGAGCAGGGAATGGCGGACGAGGCGCGGCGCATTCTGCAGGCGGCCAAGATCAATGTCGCAGAAGCGCGCTCCTCGCTCGATGCGCTACGGCTGAAAGCGGTGGCGGAGCGCGCCAATGTCTTTACCGACAATGAGGCGCAGGTGCGGCTGCGCGATCTTGATCGCGACGCCCGCTCGGCTGCGGCGATCTACGAGACTTACCTCACCCGCTCGCGCCAGCTGGCCGAACAGCAGTCGATCGATTCCACCAATGTGCGGGTGATTTCGCAGCCGGTCGCGCCCAATTCCAGAAGCTGGCCGCCGGGCAAGCTGACCTTCCTGATTGCCGGCGGTGCGGGTGGCCTGTTCCTCGGTCTTGGCATTGCCGTGGCGCTCGGTCTCTGGGGTTATCTGCGTCGGGACGATCATGCGGAAGCCGCGGCGCGTTAAGCCCCGGGGCCCCTTGCCGACCTATTCTTCCGAGATCAGACCATCATAAACCTCAAGGAGAGCGGCGGCGATGGCGGCACCCAGCGCATTGCCCGCATCGCGAATGCCGGCCTCGTCCCCGTCGCGAACCGAAATCGCAAGATCGGAGGCCTCGTTGGCGACGATTTCCTTTGCCCGTTCTATCGCCCATAGGCCGAAATCGCCGCGATTGTCGATCGAGATTGTTTCCATGGCCAGAGCCCTTCCGTGGTTTGAATGTCGGCGTCCCTTAACCCATCGGCTCGAAAACCGGAATAGGCCGCGGACACGGCGCGCAACCTTCAGGGGTATAAAATAGGGCTTCGCAAAGGGATTTATAAAAATATTAATGATAGTTCTTCGTAGTGTTTGAAGTCTTATATTCTAAGCATAAGCGTGACTTTAACAATGAAACGATGCCTATCTTGGACACCGGACAGACTATGACAGGGGGAGAGATGCCGCAGATGGAGGAGACTGGTCATTGCTGGCCGGTTATTTCTCTTGCGTCCCTACCCATTACTGACGCAACCATCGATGAAACCGCGCGGGATTTCATCGTGCGTGCGACGACGGAGCGTGCGCCGGGTGCAAGGCCGTTTTATTCGACGTCCGCAAACGGTCAGGTCATCGCGCTTTGCCACCACGACAGCGAATTCGACGCCATTCTGCGGCAGGCGGACCAGATTCACGCCGATGGCATGTCGCTGGTGATCTTCTCCCGCAAGTTCTGCGCCCGGGCGTTGAGAGAACGGGTTGCAACGACGGATCTCGTTCATGCGGTGGCGAAACGAGCCGAAGAGACGGGCAGCCGGTTTTATTTCCTCGGCGGTTCCGAAGAGGTCAACCGTGCGGCGGTCGAGGAAATGCAGAGGCTTTATCCGCGCCTCGTCTTTTCGGGGCGCCATAATGGTTACTTCGGTCCCGGTCGCGGGGAGGAAATCATTGCTGATATCGTCGCATCGAAGACCGATATTCTGTGGGTCGGCTTCGGCATTCCGCTCGAGCAGCGCTTCGTTTCGCGCAATCTGGACAGGCTTTCCGGCATCGCCGTGATCAAGACCTGCGGCGGCCTTTTCGATTTCATCGCCGGCAAGAACAGCCGCGCGCCGCAGTGGATGCAGGATATGGGGCTGGAATGGCTTTACCGGGCGATGCTTGAGCCGAAGCGTCTTGGAAAACGTTACCTGCTGACCAATCCGATCGCCATATATTCGCTGCTGAAGTATCGCTTTGGCGCTTCGGGTCAGAACCGCTAGATTAGCGCTGCCGTCCTCATCCGATCATGTGAGATTTTCCTAACATATTGAATCGATGCGCTTCGGCGCCGAAACCCGTTGCAACTGCGAACGGCTGCGCTACACTGCACAAATATTACAAATTTATTCGAATCAGAGATATTTTGAGGCCACCAATGGTGATTACGTCCATTTCTCTTTTCATATATGGAATTGGCACCGTTACCTCTCTCGCCATGACCTATATTGAAGGCGCCCGTCGCGACAAGAGCTGGGATTTTTATCGGGTAACCGGCATTGTCCTTTGTTTCTTCTGGCCGGTGCTCGTGCCGCTCCTCGTACTTGCGACGGCCTTTTCGTCGTTCGGCTTGCAGAAACGGCGCGCGAGCCCAATGTCTTTTGGCAGGCAAAAGACACTGGGATAACCGTTACGGGAGGAGATGGCATCAGCTCTTCTTCGCCGGCGCCTTGTAAGGTGTGAGCGTGATGCCGAGGCTCGCCATCACGCGGCCGATGGACATTAGCGGTGGATGGGTGGCGGGCAACAATGCGCCGGTTTTCAGCCCGGCGGAAACGGCGCGCACCAGCGACAGACACAGGCTTATGGCATTTTTGGCGGCGAGCAGCAGCCCGCCCTTCAGGCCGGGGCGGCGGGCGCGATCGATGCTGTAATTGATGATACCGGTGCGAAGCGAGCGCTCCATGATCCAGCGCGGCGCCATGCGGCTTTCCGGCACATATTCGATGATGATGGCGCGTGCATTCCAGGCGAATTTGAAACCAGCCTTGCGGCAGCGGGTGAAGAAATCCATGTCTCCGCCGCCGAGGAAATTGAACTGAACGTCGAATTCCGGTTTCGGCAGGGTTTCGAACACCCGCCGCGAGATCAGGCAATTGCCCGATCCGTGGATTTGCTCGACAAGGCCGGTCGGCGCTTCGATGGAGCCGAACAGCGGATGCGACAGAACCGCCTTGGAAGCTGGTGCGTCGAATTCGCGATTGACCGGTCCGCCGACAATATCGACGCTGAAGGATTTTGCCGCCGACACCATTTCGGCGAGCCAGACGGGGGAGGCGGCCTCGTCGTCATCGATCATCAGGAACCATTCTGCCGAAGGATAGCTCTGCCGGGCGGTGCGGAATGCGGTGTTGATGGCGTAACAATTGCCCTGGGTCGGCTCGACCAATGCCTGACCGGCCATACCGTTTTCGGCGAAAAAGGCACGTGCGACGCCGAGGCCCTGCTGGCCTGCACCATCATTATCGACCACGACCACGGCGAAGGAAAAATCGACCTTCTGGGCTGCGAGCGATGCAAGCGTCTTCTTCAGGCCTTCCGGTCGACGGAAACTTGGAATGCAGACCACCGCTTCCGGCATGATCTCGGGCATGGAAACTCCTAAATTCCGGCAATCGCGGCGGCGGAAAAAACGACGGCCCGAAGGCTCTGGCGCGGGCGGTTGAGGATGGTGTCGGCCAGCGCCGAAAAGGCCTCGCGGTAGCGGCGGGCGCGGAAGGCCTGCGCAACGGTATAGGCATTCATGTGGTTCTCGGATTTGCGGCGAAGCCGTTGCAGTTCCTGCGGGGAGACGGCGGCAACGATGGCGGGATCGGAAAACACGGCTTCGATAGCCGGTTCGCAGTCGCGGAAGGTCAAAAGCCTGTTCATCATCACGCTTGTCCTGTGCACCCGGTAATCGAGCACATGGCGGCCGGGCAGATAGACAAAACGGCCGGCGGCGGCAAGCCTGCACCAGCCATACCAGTCTTCCGCATAACGCAACGTTTCATCGAAACCGCCAAAGTCCTGAAAGATGCGGGTCCTGACCAGCATGATGCCGCCATTGACGATGAAGTTTCCGCCGAGCAGCGGCTCTAGAATGAAACCGTCAGGCTTTTCCCGGCGACGGATGAGGTTGCGCCGGCCGATCTTGACGCCGTTTTCATCGATGCGCTCATAATCGCCGTAGACGGCGACCACTTCAGGGCCGGAAATACCGGCGCACAGGGCATCGATGGCGCCCGGTTTCAGGCGGTCGTCGGCATCGAGAAACATGGTCCATTCGCCGCGCGCCTGCGACAGGCCGAAATTGCGCACGGCGGAAACGCCCTGCCTGCCCTGCGGCCGGGCCAGCAATTTGACGCGGGGATCGGAAAACCCTTCCACCTTTTGCGCGGTGGAGTCGGTGGAGCCGTCATCGACGACAAGCACTTCGCGGATTGTCTCGCCCTGCAGCAACGCACTTTCGATCGCTTCCACGATGTAACGCTCGCCATTGCGAACGGGAATGACAATCGAAACGGAGACCAAGCTTTTCAACTCCATAAGGGGCGGGCCAAGCATTCTCACAGTGAAGTTACTACCGCATTAAGCCGGGATCACCAATTATGACGTGGTATAGCGTCGGTTAACCTTGCAAATCTTTAATATCCTTTTCCTATGATTGGAATGTTATGTTTTGGGAATGAGAGCGCGGTCATCCCTTCGGATGCAGAGGCGCTTGGGTTGTGGAGGCGGGTTGATGCGGATCGGGCGGCGGAATTTTCTGGGTGGTGCGGCAAGCGCTGGCCTGTTGCATGCCGTGGCCGGCCCGGCCCTTGCCGCGCAGAAAAAAACCACGATCAAGACTGCCCCCTATGGTGCCGCCGTCTACCTGCCTGATCTCAACGCCGATAGCCGCATCGGCGAGGCGGTGGTGAAATATTGCTCGCGTATTACCCCTGTCACCGAAATGAAATGGGAGGTGATGCGGCCTTCGGCAGACGCTTTCGATTTCGCCGCCGCGGATGCAATCGCCAATTTCGCACGCCAGCACAAGCTTTCCATGCATGGCCATCCGCTGATCTGGTATGCCTCCAACGCACCCTGGCTTGCCAGCGTCGGCGGCGGCGCAAAAGTCGAGAAGCTGATGGAAAACCATATCGTCACCGTGATGGAGCGATACAAAGACGTGATCCACAGCTGGGATGTGGTCAATGAACCGATCCCCGATGTGCCTGCCAATGTGCGTGCGCGGCGCGATGCCTGGTATTACGGTGCCGGGCCGGATGCCATCAAGAAGGCTTTCGACCTTGCCCATGCGGTCGATCCGAAGGCGCAACTCGTGCTCAACGAATATGATGTCGAATTTGCCGCCGAGAAATCGCCGGCCAAACGCGCCGCCTTTCGCAATCTCATTCTCGAACTGCTCGAAAAGGGCGCGCCGATCAACGCCGTCGGCCTGCAGGGGCATTTGCGCGGCGGCTGGCCCATCGCCAAGGACGAGCTTGCCGCCTTCACGACGGAAATGCGCAGTTACGGTCTTGCCGTGCTGGTGACGGAGCTTGACGTGATGGACCAGACGTTGCCCACAACGGAGGCCGAGCGTGACATGCTGATCACCGGTCAGGTGCGCGAGTTTCTGGAGGCTGCTTCCGCAGGTGGCCCGCTTTCCTCCATCACCACATGGGGCATTTCGGACCAATATAGCTGGATCCGCTGGGCCTATCCGCGCCGCGACGGCACCGCCAACCGGCCGCTGCCGCTGGACTGGAGTTTCAACGAAAAACCCATGATGGCCGTCATCAATGAATTCCGCAACCGTGGTGCATGACTATGAATGCTGAAATGCCGCTTCCTCCCGTGCAAAAGGCGTTGCAGATTAATCTCCATCCGTTCGATGCCCCGCATGCGGCCCTGACGCTGCCGCATCAGCTCAGGGTCTGGGGCGGGCAGGTGGACCGCATTCTGCTGACGGTCGATACTGGCCAGGTGGGGGCAGGGCGGTACAAGGGCAATGGGTTCGATTCAGCGCGCCAGCGTCTCTTCGACATGCTGGACGAAATGCAGATCAATTATCCGCATCTCTCCGTGGATATCGTCGATTACAGCGCTTCGGCGCGTGATGCGGTGACGCAGACCTTCTTTTCGCGCTCTCCCATTCCCTATCCCGCCAAGGCTTTCGATGGCGGGCCGTTCCATGTCTATTTCTACGGTCTGAAACGCGCCAATGCCCGTTACGTGCTGCATATGGACAGCGACATGATGTTCGGCGGCGGCAGCCAGAGCTGGTTCAGCGAGGCGATTGCGCTGCAGAAGGCCAATCCGAATGCGCTGTGCATCACGCCCTTTTCCGGACCGCCGACGGTTCGCGGCGATCTCGATATTTCCCGCCATGTCGGTATGCCGGGCGTGAAGAACATCCCCGAGCCGCGCAAGCTGCCGTCGCGCATTCCTACCTGGCGTTTCGCCACCGTTTCCACTCGGCTTTTCATGATCGACATGGACCGTCTTGCGAAAAGGATTGGCTCGCTGGAACTGCTCCGGCCCGATGTCAAACGGCGTATCCGCTCCTATGCCTATAACCAGCAGCCGGTCTCCATGCCCGCCGAGGAAGTGCTGAGCACCAACATGATGCGCGTCGGCGTCCACCGGCTCGATTTTCTCGGCACGGGCAAGGGCATGTATTCGCTGCATCCGCCCTATCGGTCGCCGGAGTTCTATGCGGCTCTTCCCTCGATTGTCGAGCGCATCGAAAAGGGCGATATTCCCGAAGGCCAGCTCGGTGATTTCGATATTAACGGTTCGATGGTGGACTGGGGAAGCGCGCTGGCGGCCAAGACACGCTCCAAACGTTACGCGAAAGCGCTGCGCCATCTCATCTCGGCGAATGTCGGGCGGTTCAGCAAAGCTTGAGGGCGTCGCGCCCGTGTTCCGTTCCCGGGCCTGGCAGGAACCTCAATAGTCAGTGATGAGTTTGCTCCAGCTTTCCGAGCACAACCCGCCAATATAGATGTCGCCGGCCAACGCCTTTTCCCTCAGCGCGTCATCGCGGGTGGCCATGCAGAAATAACCATCGTGGCGGAAGCTCATATGGTTCTGACGGTAAAGCGCATTGATGAGGAATGGCTGAGACATGCCGGTGATGTGGGCATAATTCTCGTCATAGAAATGGCGGAACAGAGTGTTGAGAACATCGTTTTCGCGACCGGCATCGCAGACGAGGTTGAGCACATAGGCCGTCCGCCCCCGCTGACCGAAAAACAGTGCGGCGCCCATGACATGGCCTTCGGCACTCTCGATCACCACGCTTTTCAGTTCGCCGAGGCTTTCATTGGCCCTGCTCATATCCACCAGCCAATGGAACTCCTCGTAGGACCATTCCGGACGAATGGAAAACCGCTCGATCTTTGCGAGCGCTTCGCGGCGGAAGGTTTCGTAATCCACGGCTCTCACCCTGGCGCCGGCGACCTCCGGCGGTCTTAAACCCTTCTTCCAGCGTCGCAGAATTCCATCCACGAAACCGAGCGCCGTCAGGGCAAGTGTGGTTTTGGCCAGTTTGGAACGGCGCGGCATACGCAGCGCGATCGTGCAGAAGGGTTTGAGCGCCTTATGCCATTGCAGGCTTTCAATCGGCAGCATGTTGCCACCGATCGTCACCCAGTGATCGGCGCTGACGGGAGAGGCCGTATCCGAGAACAGCATGTCGTGTTTCGATGCCCGCATGCCGCGCGACAGGCGGGCGGCGCCGAGCGCACCGAGTTTCCCGTCCGATGCGAAGGCGCACAGCAGCCTTGCGGTAACAGGTTTTCCATGGACGACAAAACGCATGGGCACGGCAAGAATGACGCTGGTGACCCTGTCGCCCGTGTCGTAGAGGACACTGCCATTCTCCGGGCTGAAGGCGGGGCTGCCGAAGAACAGTTTTTCGATATAGGAGCGGAAGTCGAAATTGCGCTCCTGCCCGGTCTTCCTGAAAGCGCTGTTGAGGACGGCTTCGACGGCGGGCACGTCATCCCTTCGCATGGGTCGCACGCCGGCGATGCTCGACTGAACCGGGCGTTGTGTCGGCTGACCGCGGTCGCCATCGCCAATATTGGTGTGCATCTGAACGTCCACCTTCGGCCTCCAGCTTTTTGCGCATTAAGAAAGCAACCATAGGAAGCGTATATTCGAACGTATTAATATAGATATAAAACCGGTGAAGTGCACCGTCCGCAAAGCTTCGCGGGAAAATAAAATGCCCTTGTATCAGTCTGTTACGAGATATCGCCTGTCGTGTAGTAAGTTAACAAACTATGTTTAAACAGGCAACCAAAAGGTGAATATGATACAGATTTGATCGATATTTCCTGGGTGGCGAAGTCTATTTTTCGGAAAACGAAGATCCCGGTTTTGATTGTTGGCGGCGGTGGTAAATAATCTTTGTGCTATTTATACGTGCATCTTGAATAACTAAAATGAGATTTCGCAGGAGACCTGTAATTGGCTATTCGAAGCATGCGTTTCGGTGCCGGCGGCTTCCTGCAATTTGCCCCCTCCGCAACGTGCATAGCCCCGGTGTTCCTCGCGCAGCAGCTTTCATCGCTAATCCGCTTCGGATGAATTTTGAAATGATTTTTCGTGGCAAATATGTAAAAGAGCCGATTGTTGCGCGCGTTTGCCCCGATTTTCGCTAAACATGCGCGGCACAAGTCTTTGTTATTGTGCATGTCTCAGCGCGGAATTCCGGATATTGGCGTGGCCGGCACTAAAAAACGGATCGGTAAGGTCAATAGATGACAGATAACGGCGCCTGTGCGCTCGAGGCGGATGACATCCACAAGAGCTTCGGCACGCATGAAGTTTTGAAGGGCGTTTCGCTGAAAGCCCACAAGGGTGATGTCATCTCGATCATCGGCTCGTCCGGTTCCGGCAAGAGCACCTTCCTGCGCTGCATCAACTTTCTCGAAACGCCGGATCGTGGCCGGGTCATCGTTAATGGCGAAGAGATCGCCACGAAAGCAGGCAGGGACGGCAAGGCCGTGCCGAAAAGCTGGCGGCAGGTGGAGAAACTGCGGACCGGGCTTGGCATGGTCTTTCAGAATTTCAATCTCTGGGCCCACCGCACCGTTCTTGAAAACGTCATCGAGGCGCCGGTTCATGTTCTGGGCGTCAGGCGGCATGAAGCGGTGGAAAAGGCCGAGGCCCTGCTGAACAAGGTCGGCCTTTATGACAAGAAAAACGCCTATCCGGCGTTTCTGTCCGGCGGGCAGCAGCAGCGTGCCGCCATTGCGCGCGCGCTCTGCATGGAACCGGCGGTGATGCTGTTCGACGAACCCACCTCGGCCCTTGACCCGGAACTGGTGGGCGAAGTGCTCAAGGTCATCCGTGACCTGGCCGAGGAAGGCCGCACCATGCTGCTCGTCACCCATGAAATGCGCTTTGCGCGGGATGTTTCCTCGGAAGTGATGTTTCTGCATCAGGGCCGGGTGGAGGAGGCAGGGCCGCCGGCGCAGGTTTTCGGTAACCCCATCAGCGCCCGCTGCCGGGAATTTACCGGCGCGCTGGCCAATTGATCCTTTAGCCGGACAGTTCATATTTAACAGGAGAGACTTGAATGAAATTCTTCGCCACGCTGATCGCCGGAACGGCATTTGCGGTTTCCGCCTTCCCGGCCAGCGCCGACGTGCGCTTCGGCATCATGAACGAATCCTACCCGCCCTTCTTCGCCAAGGATGCCAGCGGCAAGTGGCAGGGCTGGGAAATCGATCTCATGGACGCCGTCTGCGCGGAAATGAAGGAAAAATGCTCGATCGTCGAGCTGTCCTGGGATGGCCTGATCCCCGCCTTGCAGACCAAGAAATTCGACGTCATCTGGTCGTCCATGTCGAACACGGAAGAACGCCAGAAGGTGATCGATTTCACCGACAAATATTACAACACGCCGAGCAAGCTGATCGGCGCCAAGGGCGAAAAGCCCGGTGCGGCAGCGGAAGACGTCAAGGGCAAGACCATCGGCATTCAGGTCGCGACAATCCAGTCCGAATATTACAAGAAATATTTCGCTGCTGTTGCTGACGAAAAGACCTACCAGACGCTGGACGAGGCATTTCAGGATCTGGCAGCCGGCCGTATCGACTATGTCTTCGGCGACTCGCTGGTTCTCGATGCCTTCGTGAAGAGCGATGCCGGCAAGGATTGCTGCGCCGACATGGGCAATGTTGCTGACGACAAGGAAATCCTAGGCCTTGGCGTTTCCGGCGGCCTGCGCAAGGAGGATACGGAACTGAAGAACAAGCTGAACGCCGCTCTCGCCGCCGTCCGCGCCAGTGGGAAATATGACGAGATCACCAAGAAGTATTTCAGCTTCGACATCTACGGCAGCAAGCCCTGATCGGTCACAGCAATGGCAAGTCTTGAAACCACGTTGCAGCTTCTGTCACCCTATCCTCCGGGATGGGGCGGCACCCTTTTGAAGGGTGCGGCGTCGACGCTTGCCATTTCCGCCGGTGCTTACCTCATCGGTATCGTCATCGGGCTTGCCGGCGCGCTCGGCAAGCTTTCCGGCAACAGGCCGCTTGGCCTGCTGCTCAATTTCTACACCACAGCGATCCGCGCGGTTCCTGAGCTCATTCTCATAGTCGGGCTTTATTATGCCGGTACGGATGGGCTCAACCGCCTGCTTTTCCTGGCTGGCATGCCGCCGCTGGAGGTGAACGGTTTTGTTGCCGCCGTTGCGGTTCTGGGTTTCGTACAGGGTGCCTATATGACCGAGGTGCTGCGCGGTGCCATTCTTGCCGTGCCGAACGGGCAGATCGAGGCGGCGCGCGCCTTTGGCATGTCGCCCTTCTTGCGTTTCCGCCGTGTGGTCCTGCCGGCATTGCTGCCGAACGCGCTGCCGGGCCTTGCCAATCTCTGGCTTGCCGTGACCAAGGACAGCGCATTGGTGGCCGTTGTCGGTTATCAGGAACTGGCGCTGGCGACGCGCTTGGCAGGGGCCAGCACCAAGCAATATTTCCTGTTTTTCCTGGCGGCGGCGTTCCTTTATCTCGCCATCACGCTCGTCTCCAATCTCGTCTTTTCGCTGCTGGAACGCCGGGTGCGGCGCGGCCAGCCAACGTTGGCGTAAGGGGAACGGCATGGATTTTTCATGGGTCGCCAAATATTGGCCGCTGCTTCTCTCCGGTGCCTGGCAGACGCTGGCGCTGCTCGTCATTTCCGTCAGCATCGGTTTCGTGCTGGCCATCGGGCTTGCCTTTGCGCAGGTCAGCGGCGGGCGGCTAACGAAAATTCTGGCGCGGGGTTATTGCACCTTCTTTCGTGGCACACCGCTGCTCATCCAGCTCTGGCTGCTTTATTACGGCGTCGGCTCGTTTTTGCCGATGATCCCCGGCCTGCGCCAGAGCTTCATGTGGCCGGTGCTGCGCGAAGGGTTCTTCTTCGCGGCTGTCAGCTTCACGCTGAATTATGCGGCCTATGAGGCGGAGGTGCTGCGCGGCGCGCTTTTGGCTGTGCCGAAAGGCGAACTGGAGGCGGGCCGGGCTTTCGGCATGGGCCGCTTTACCCTCATTCGCCGCATCTGGCTGCCGCGCGCCATCCGCATCGCGCTGCCGACCATCGCCGGTGAAGTGGTGATGCAGCTTAAGGCCACGCCGCTTGCCTTTACGGTCACTGTGATGGACCTCTACGCCGTCGCCTACAAGGTGCGGCAGGATACGCTGCTGGTCTATGAGCCGCTGATTGTCGTTACCGTCTTTTATCTCATTCTCACCGCCATCATCGCCCGCTGTTTCGGTCTTGTCGAACGGCAGGTGCCGGTGCGGCGATAAATCGTTCAAGGAGTATGAACATGGCCACTTTGCGTATCCTCGACGGCGGCATGAGCCGTGAATTGCAGCGGCTCGGCGCCGAGCTGAAACAGCCGGAATGGTCGGCGCTGGCGCTGATCAATTCGCCTGACATCGTGCGGCAGGTGCATGCGGAATTCATCGAGGCCGGTGCCGATGTGGTCACCACCAATTCCTATGCGCTGGTGCCGTTCCACATCGGCGAAGAGCGTTTCCAGAAGGATGGCGCATCGCTGATCGCCCTTTCGGGCAGGCTGGCGCGCGAAGCGGCGGATGCTTCCGGCCGTGATGTCGTGGTGGCCGGTTCGCTGCCGCCGATCTTCGGCTCCTACGAGCCGCAGAATTTCGATGCCACGCGGGTGCAGGACTATCTGAAGGTGCTGGTCGACAATCTCGCTCCTTCCGTCGATGTCTGGCTCGGTGAGACGCTGAGCCTGATCGCCGAGGGCGAGGCGGTGCGTCAGGCCGTTGCCGCAACGGATAAGCCGTTCTGGATCTCCTTCACGCTGAATGACGATGCGGCAGCGGTCGCTGGCGGCGAACCGGCGCTGCGTTCTGGCGAAACGGTGAAGGCTGCCGCTGAATGGGCGGCGCAATCGGGTGCGGCTGCCCTGCTGTTCAACTGCAGCAAGCCGGAAATCATGAAAGCCGCCGTTGAAACCGCCGCCGCCGTCTTTGCGGAAAAGGGCGTTTCGCTTGAGATCGGCGTTTATGCCAATGCTTTCGAAGGCGAACAGGGCGATTCCGCCGCCAATGAAGGTCTGCACGGTACGCGCGCCGATCTGACCGACGATGTTTATTCGCGTTTCGCCTGCTCCTGGGCGGATGCCGGCGCAACCATGATCGGCGGCTGCTGCGGCATTGGCGCTGCCCATATCCACACGGTGGCAACGGCATTGCGGCACGCGGCCGCCTGACGCTACCGCTCCAAACGCCACTATCGGAAGAATGCATGCGGCAGGCTGAAAGGCCTGCCGTTTTTTATCCCATGCACGCTCGAAGCAGATCATACGGCATAAAGGAATCTTAAAGTTTTAAAGTATAATTGTTGTATTAGTAAGCAAATAAAAGAATATTATAAAGTACTGTTTCTTGAGCTTCTTCCTGTTGCGGACAGTCTTTTTCGTCTGCTGTGTCGCCGCCGGATTCCCGGAACAGGTGCTTGCCTAGATTTCAGGGCAGGCATCCCCCCGCGGGGCAGATGCATGATGCAGTTTGCGACAGGGCGGACGATCCGGCTGATGGGGCCTTGATGATCAAGGCTTTCGACGTGCAATGTCATTTTTACCGAACACCTCCGGCACGGGAAAGGAGCGGTATCCATTTCAGGAGCTTCCCGTGTCCTTTCTTCACAACGCCAGTATCCGCACCAAAATCCTGACACTCATTTTACCGCTCTGCATCGTCGGTCTTGGCGCCACCGCGTTCATGGCCACCCGTTACAAAGAAGCCGATACGCTCTATTCCGAATTCATCGCCAGCGACAATGCCGCGCTGGTGGAGCTTGCGCGGGCAAACCGCAATCTCGTTGCCTTGGCCTATGGCGCCTATCAGGTCATGGCTTACGACGCGAATGCTCCGGAAATCAAAGTTGCCAGCCAGGCCTATAGTGACAGCAAAGGCGAGCTTCTGAAGCGGCTGGGCAATGTCAAGATGGTGTTTCCGGAAGAGAGCGCCACTGTCGATACCTTGATCGCGCAATCCCAGTCCATCGCGCAAATTACCGACAAGGCTGTCGAGTTTGGAATGGCGAACAAGAACGCGGAATCTGCTGCGCAACTCGTCAAGGCGGATGCCTCCATCAAGACAACGACGGCCACCATAACGGCGCTGCTGGACAAGCTTGCTAAGGGCGTCGTAACGGGCAGCGACGATCTGACCGACCAGACGAATTCCACGATCCTGACGTCGCTCGTCGTCGTGGGCGCCGCTTTTGCAGTGGGTATCATTCTCGCACTCTTCGTGGCCTCGCGTGGCATCACAACGCCGATTGCCCGCCTGCGTGAGCGCATGGCGTCGCTGGCCGGCGGCGATACGGCGGCCGAGATCGATGGCATGGACCGCAAGGACGAAGTCGGCCAGATGGCGGTCGCGGTTCAGGTGTTCCGCGAGAGTGCGATCGAGCGCATCCGTCTGGAGCAGGAAACCGAAGCCAATCGGTCGATGTCGGAGAAAGACCGCATCGCGCGCGAGCAGCAGAAGGCAAAGGAAGCAGCCGACGTCAAATTCGCCGTCGACAATCTCGCAGCTGGCCTTTCGAAGCTTTCGGATGGCGATGTGTCCTATCGCATCGACCAGCCGTTCACCGCGACGCTCGATGGCGTTCGTAACGACTTCAACATGTCGGCCGAGAAGCTGCAATCGGCGCTGACACGGGTTGCACAGAATGCCGGTGGCATCGGTGCAGGCGCCAACGAGATCAAGTCGGCTGCCGACGATCTGGCCAAGCGCACCGAACAGCAGGCTGCCGCCGTTGAAGAGACCGCTGCGGCGCTGGAAGAGATCACCACGACGGTGCGGGATTCCACCCGGCGTGCGCAGGAGGCGGGCCAGATCGTCAGCCGTGCCAAGGCCGGTGCCGAACAATCCGGCGATGTGGTGCGCCGCGCCGTGGTCGCCATGGAACAGATTGCCAAATCCGCCAATGAGATCTCCAACATCATCGGTGTGATCGACGAGATTGCCTTCCAGACCAACCTGCTGGCGCTGAATGCCGGTGTGGAGGCAGCGCGTGCGGGCGAGGCGGGCAAGGGCTTTGCGGTCGTGGCACAGGAAGTGCGCGAACTTGCGCAACGTTCCGCCCATGCGGCAAAAGAGATCAAGGCGCTGATCACCACGTCGAACGATCAGGTGCAGCAGGGCGTGCAGCTGGTGGGCGATACCGGCAAAGCGCTGGCGACCATCGTGTCCGAAGTGCAGGAAATCAACCGCCACGTCGTCTCTATCGTGGAAGCGGCGCAGGAACAGTCTTCGGGTCTGCAGCAGATCAATACGGCTGTGAACCAGATGGATCAGGACACGCAGAAGAATGCGGCGATGGTGGAAGAGACCAATGCCGCAAGCCATAGCCTTGCCAAGGAAGTGGCGTCGCTCAACCAGCTGCTGTCGCAGTTCAGGCTTGGCGATGCCGCCTATCAGCAGAAGAGCCAACCGGCTCCGGTTCGCAGTGCTGCGGGCAGCGACAGATCGGTGACATCTCCTGCGCGGGCGCTCGGCCGCAAGCTTGCCTCGGCATTCTCGGGCAATGCTGCTTTGGACACAAAGGGCGACTGGCAGGAGTTCTGAAGCGCAAACGGCGCGGCAGTCTCCGGTCCAAACTCAGACCGAACTGTACCTAATGACCGACGTCAAAATGCCACGCAGGCGGAAATCGTCTGCGTGGCATAATTTTATGACATCGCCACTGTCTATTGTTGCAGGACGCCGCGCCCGATAGCCGGGATGATCCTGGCCCGGGATCGGTCATTGCAGAGATCGGTTTGGGTTTCTTTGTGAACCGATTATAAAGTTTTTTATTATAATATTATTGCAGGAAAATAGATTGACGCCGCAAGCTGGCGATCTCGCGTGTTTTTTCCGAAAAATTGACGCTGTGGCCGCCGTCTCCGGCGGAGCAGCATCGCCGGGTCTCACCCGTGTTGAAGAAGGCGTATCTGCTGGCCTTCACTTCGCGGCGGACCTGCAAGCGGCCAGCAAAGCCTTGATGATGAAGGCGTTTGACGTGCAATGTCATTTTTGCCGAACACCTCCTGCACGGGAAAGGAGCGGTCTCCCATCTTTTAGAGGTCTTCCTTGTCCTTTCTTAAAAACGCCAGTATCCGCACAAAAATCCTGTCGATCCTTCTCCCCCTGTGCGTCGTTGGTCTTGCCGCCACCGCCTTCATGGCCAGCCGTTACAAGGCGGCGGACACCGCCTATTCTGATTTCATCGCCAATGACAACGCCGCACTGGTGGAGCTATCCCGTGCCAACCGCAATCTGGCGGCCCTTGCTTACGGCGCCTATCAGGTCATGGCTTATGACCCGAAGGGGGACGACATCAAGCTTGCGCAACAGAGCTATGTCGACAACAAGAAGGAATTGTTCTCGCGCCTGGAGAAAGCAAAGAGCGCCTTTCCCAAAGAAGGAACCGATCTTGACAAGTTCCTCGGGCAGATAAAGGAGACCATGGCTCTTACGGACAAGGCTGTGGAGCTCGGTCTCGTTGATCGGAATGAGGAAGCAGCGGCATTGCTGTTGACGGCGGACAGAACAATCAGGACGACAGTCACTGGCATCGCTGCACTTGTCGACAGACTAGCCAAGGGCGTCGTCGCATCCAGCGACGATCTGACCGACCAGACGAATTCCACGATCCTGACGTCGCTGGTCGTCGTGGGCGCCGCTTTTGCAGTGGGCATCATTCTCGCACTCTTCGTGGCCTCGCGTGGCATCACAACGCCGATTGCCCGCCTGCGGGAGCGCATGGTGTCTCTGGCCAGCGGCGATACGGCGGCCGAGATCGATGGCATGGACCGCAAGGACGAGGTCGGCCAGATGGCGGTTGCCGTTCAGGTGTTCCGTGAAAGCGCGATCGAGCGCATTCGCCTCGAACAGGAAACCGAAGCCAACCGGTCGATGTCGGAGAAAGAGCGTATCGCGCGCGAGCAGCAGAAGGCCAAGGAAGCAGCCGACGTCAAATTCGCCGTCGACAATCTGGCAGCTGGCCTTTCGAAGCTTTCCGACGGCGATGTCTCCTATCGCATCGACCAGCCGTTCACCGCGACGCTCGATGGCGTTCGTAACGACTTCAACATGTCGGCCGAGAAGCTGCAGTCGGCGCTGACACGGGTTGCACAGAATGCCGGTGGCATCGGTGCAGGAGCCAACGAGATCAAGTCGGCTGCCGATGATCTTGCCAAGCGCACCGAACAGCAGGCCGCCGCCGTTGAAGAAACCGCTGCGGCTCTGGAAGAGATCACCACGACGGTGCGGGATTCCACCCGGCGTGCGCAGGAGGCGGGCCAGATCGTCAGCCGTGCCAAGGCCGGTGCCGAACAATCCGGCGATGTGGTGCGCCGCGCCGTGGTCGCCATGGAACAGATCGCCAAATCCGCCAATGAGATCTCCAACATCATCGGTGTGATCGACGAGATTGCCTTCCAGACCAACCTGCTGGCGCTGAATGCCGGCGTGGAGGCAGCGCGTGCGGGCGAGGCGGGCAAGGGCTTTGCGGTCGTGGCACAGGAAGTGCGCGAACTTGCGCAACGTTCCGCCCATGCGGCAAAAGAGATCAAGGCGCTGATCACCACGTCGAACGATCAGGTGCAGCAGGGCGTGCAGCTGGTGGGCGATACCGGCAAGGCGCTGGCGACCATCGTGTCCGAAGTGCAGGAAATCAACCGCCACGTCGTCTCCATCGTGGAAGCGGCGCAGGAGCAGTCTTCGGGTCTGCAGCAGATCAATACGGCTGTGAACCAGATGGATCAGGATACGCAGAAGAATGCGGCGATGGTGGAAGAGACCAATGCGGCAAGCCATAGCCTTGCCAAGGAAGTGGCGTCTCTCAACCAGCTGCTGTCGCAGTTCAGGCTTGGCGATGACGCCTATCAGCAGAAGAGCCAGCCCGCACCGGTTCGCAGTGCTGCGGGCAGCGACAGATCGGTGACATCTCCTGCGCGGGCGCTCGGCCGCAAGCTTGCCTCGGCGTTCTCGGGCAATGCTGCTTTGGACACAAAGGGCGACTGGCAGGAGTTCTAAGAGACGATTGGCTGTCAACTAGGCATCGGCGGGGAGAGATCCCCGCCGATGCGCATTTCGCGTAACCGAAAACCACTTTGCCAAATCAGACTACAGAGAGACCGCGCCTTCTATGCAGGTGACAACATCTCCGCCAATCCAGATGTCCCGTCCGTCCGAAGAGACATGAAGCCGCCCTTCGATATGCGCCGAAATCCCCGGGGAATGGGTGGCTTTTCGCGGCGTCGTTTGCAAAGCGGATCTGCTATCGTCTTTATGAGGTCTGCGACCAATGCTGGCGTCAGCGCACCGATACGGCCCGGTCTCGCTGCGGCGACCTGCCGCCATATCCGCGTCTGAAAAGCCTGATCAGCGGCTTTTCGAACAGGAAATGCGCGGCGACCGATACGGCCAGTGCAACGATGATGATGACGGTGCCTGCGAGAAATCCGGGCGCCAGTATCTTATGGACGATCGAGATCACCAGGCCGTGCAAAAGATAAAGAGCGTAGGAGGAATCCCCGACGATCTCGATCGGCTTCAGCAGGCGTCTGGGCCATAGCCCGCCGTTCTCGAGCCACACGCATCCGGCCACGAGGAAAAAGGCAGGCACGCCCCAGGTCAACAGGCGCAGCATTCCGGATTGCTCGCTTATCAGAGCCGCGGCAACGAAACCGGTTACCGAGATAACAAGCGCGGCGATGCCCGCTTGCACACCCTGGAACATGAAGCGCGACAGCAGCAGCCCGCCAAGAAACTCCAGCAGGAGCGGCGAGGTCCAGGTCTGCATGAAGGGGGATTGCGACTGGAAAACCTGCCCCGCCAGGGCCATGGCGGACAGGATGCCGACCGTGATCGCAAGCGGTGCGCGCAGGGCAAGTCCAAGCGCAAAGACAATATAGAAGAACATTTCCATATTGAGGGTCCAGCCCACGACCAAAAGGGGAGCCACTTCGCCGTTGTCGGCCGTATAGGGAATAAAAAGCAGCGATTTCCAGAGATGTTCGAGGGTGAAGGTGAAGGTGGAAAAAACGCCCGCCATCGCCCCGGCGCACATCACCAGGGTCACGGCCCAGTACAGCGGTACGATACGGACCAGCCTATGGTATAAAAACGCGCCCGGCCCCGCCGTCGTTGCGAAAGATCCCATGATGAGGCCAGAGATGACAAAAAAGACATCCACGCCGGCGGCGCCAATCGTGAAGGGTTCGCCGATTATGTGAAACAGAAGCACCGAAAACGCCGCGAGCGCCCTCAGAAACTGGATGGAATAAACCTTTTGCATCGACACCCCTGAGAATCTCAACCGTCCACGTCCCTTGCCTCACTGCACGAGAGGCAGCGGATCGCACCCCATCGAAAAAGTCACCGCATTATCCTCATCCGATGCTTGCAAGAATTGACGGTGTATATGTTCAAAAAAAACTTAAAATCTGAAGAACCCGGCGACCGGAATTATTCCGGTGCTGTGAGAAGGTCGATTTTGACAATATTGCGGTAATTGGCGGAGCCCGGCCTCTCCGGCAAATGTGCCTTTCCATATGGCGATGCGTCGATCTACCTGAATATCAGCTATTCGACCGTATATTATAGATAACTAAAAAAAAGGGTTTTCGCGGAATAGTGGTGCTATCGCAGGAAGCATCGGATACGATGTAGCTCATATGGAAAAACGCAGCGAAGACCCCCTTATGGATGCTGGGCACCACGAACAGGCGCGTGGATATTGGCGCAATACACTGTTTTATGTGACGTTCCTTTATTTCACGGTCGGTTTCTCGCCCTATATTTCGCTCTCCTCGACCTATGAGGGATCGGCGATGGCGGCCGGGTCCAACCTTCTCAATCAGCTTACCGCGATCATCCTGCTTTTCAGCTTCGTGCTATTCATGGCGAAGGAGCGCTCGTTTTCCCTCGTCTTGACCCCGCGCCTGCTGATGGCGGCGATTTTCGGCTGGCATGTCTTCACCTCGATCGTGGGGGAAGCGCCGCTATTTTCGATCCGGCGGCTTGCGATGTGCGCCATTATCTGTGTGCTTGCCAGCGGCTTTCTGCAATTGCCGCGCACGGAACGGCAATTCACCACGCTGCTTGCCGGTTGTGTGATGATTATCCTGTTCTTGTGTTACTTCGGGGTCATCGTGTTGCCGTCGCGGTCCATCCACCAGGCCAGCGACGCGCTGGAGCCACTTCTGGCGGGTAACTGGCGCGGGGTCTTCCAGCACAAGAACGAGGCCGCCTCGGTCATGGCGGTGCTGATCATCGCGGCGATCTATCTCTGCAGGCGCTGGTCCTTCATCGGCGGCTCGATGATACTGCTGCTCTCGCTCGTCTTTCTGGTCAAGTCGGGTGGCAAGACGGTACTCGGCCTGATGCCGATTATCGTCTCGGCCGGCTGGTTCATCGTGCGCTGGCCCCGCTGGCGATATACGGTCGTGGCCCTGCTTCTGTCGGTCTTCACGGTTGTGACCGTGGGTACCACAATCGACCCGGTATTTGCGCAGATGCTGACGAAGATGGGTGTCGACGCCAGTTTTACCGGCAGAACGGATATCTGGGTCGTCGCCATCGATTACATCAGGCAAAGCCCGATCGTCGGATATGGCTACCAGGCCTTTTGGCGCAGCGACACCCTGATGTCGAGCTTCACCGAAAACAATAGCTGGGCGACGACTGCGCCATCCTCCCACAGTGGTTATTTCGACCTGTTGCTGGGGGGCGGTGTACCGGGGCTGGTTCTGGTGATGATCTGGATATGTCTGCTGCCGCTTCACTATCTCGGCAAAATGGATGCCGCCACGCGGGGCAGCCCGCTGACGCGGTTCTATATCGGCGTCTGGCTTTACGTGCTGCTTTACGGCTTTCTGGAAACCCTGTTTCTGCTCAGCTCCGGCTTCGTCTGGTTTTTACTCCTGGTGGCGGTGATGGGCCTGCATCTGCAGGCAAATGCCAGCCTTGTCGAGGATGAGGCCGAACCGCAGCCTGCCCTGACCCGCGGCGGCCCAGCGAGAGCTTGATGCCAGGAATATTGCCTACTTTGATGTGTAGCAGCAGGTGATTGCGCTCCCTTGATTCGTCGCTAGCCACAAAAGCGTCGTTGATTTCACTACTGTTTCACAACCACCATCACAAAGGTATAGGAGTCTCGATCCGATAGCTTTGTCCGCCCCAGAATCGAAGGCATAAAAAAAGGCCCGCCGAAGCGGACCTTTCAAAAACTGTTTGATCGATATCGGGGTCAGAAATCGAGGTTGAGAACGTCTTGTTTCAGGTAGTAGCGTGAATTCCGGCCGGTCGGTTCGAACAAGGACTTGATACCTTTATCTGCGACCTTGTCGCGGACGGTGACACCGAACATTCCTCTCTGCTCTGCCAAGTGCGCCAGAGAGATGTAGTTCTCCATGAAGGTTTCAACTGACTTCGAGCAGATGTAGTCGCGCACTCGCTGCGTCTTCGGATTGAAACCTTTTACGTGTTTCAGGAAACCGAAGTTCAACAGCTCCGTCACTGTGCCAGTTGCCGTTGCCAGCTTTTGGCGTACTTGTGTGGTGTTCATCAGACCGCACTCCGGATCAGCCGGATCAAAGATCGGCAACGTCAATCCAGTCGCCGACTTCTGCCGGTCCTCAACAAGTGGCTGAAGCTCCGCCAAGCTTAGTCCTAGTCCTGAAATAATTCCATCCTCACTGAGACGGCGAAGACCGGCCAGCTGTCCGTTGAAGACGAGTTCGATGATGTCGACAATGGTGCAGAACAAAATCTGGGTGGCACGACCAATAGGAACCAGCGCATCAATCTCTGTCGGCGTAGCCATAGGCGCGTCCAGGCGCTTTTTGAAAGCGTCGAAATCAGAACGACGCACGCGGGAAAAGATTCGTGTTCCATCCTGGGCAGCTTCGACACGGGGCAAAAGGTTTGCGTCTAGCATTTGCCGTACGCGATCAATGTTGATGCGAAGCTCTGATGCGATTTCAGGTGTTGTCAACGTAGTCAGGGCGACAGAGAGAATGTCGTGCGTCCGTTGCGCATCAAGGTAGATGCGCCCGCTCGACAAGTCTGTCGGTTCCGTCAGACCCGCGTCTAAAGCGAGCTGATAAACTCGGTCTTCAACCATTCCAAATTCGATGCTGGCGGACCGAACGGAGTGAAGATGACGGTGGCGTGTAGGAAGAACGAACGTTTCTTCGCTGCCGATAGGAAGGTTTCGCTCGGCGATGCCCTGGAACAGCTCGATGACTCCCGCGAACCCGTCTTTGTCTTCGTTGCGCAGTAGCCAGCGGCGGAGCTTGCCAAAAAAGCCCTGCATTTCAATTGCGAGGGGACGTTCCCGTGTAATAACTTCAGCGATCATTGCTTCAATACGTTCCGGCCCCTGGCAGGCAATTTCGAAACCGTAATCGACCAGGCTTAGTTCCCCGACCGCTGTCGCCGCACTTTCGACGAGTCCGTGCTGGATCGCGAAATTGCCGATGTTTCGGCAGAGATCGATTGCAACGTAGGCTTCGAACTGATCCAGGAATTCATTGCTTGATTTCCCGTAGATGCGATTTTCCACATAGCGCGCGACTTCGACTGAAGCGGCCAAAGGCACTGTCCCAGCCTCTTCTCGGAGACGCTCCAGGTTGTCTGCAACATAGCGAGCGAAGTCACCGTGAGCCTTTTTGTCAGGCACAGCTTCTACGATGACGCAGCCATGCTCGACGCATGCCTCGACCGCTCGCGTCATCCATGCTGCGCGGACGTAAGGGCGTGTTTGTTCCCGTCCACGGCCGTTCTGGAGGTCAGCAGCAACGCATTTCGGGCAGTAACGGTGATAGGGCCCGACCCGCATGTCCCTGCTCATCAATGCAGGGCCAAGCCACCAGTTAGAACCGGCTCCGCTGCTTTTGATGTTGTAAGAGGATAACTGATCGGCGGGCACACCTGACCACTCCGAAAGCCGTTTGATCGCTTTTGCTTCTCCGCGCTCGAACGGCAATACATTTGTGCCGTTGAGCGCGAGAAACGCCTCTAGTGAGCGATAGCTGTTCGCCATTGCCAGGCGAGAAAGCACGCTCTTGCGGGTCTCTTTATGATGATATTCCAGGGTGACGCGGAGGGTCATTTCGATGCCTTTTTCCTGGAGCGCTTCGGTTCTACCGTTTTGGAGACGAGGTCGATGAGAGCGTTGCTGCGATCAAGATCGACCCAAGCCTTCGCCGTAATGATGTTTTCAGAAGGCAGGCTGCCGGAGGTGCGGCCATAAACGAATTCAAAGTCCTTAGCCGTAACAGCCACATGACCTTTGGACAGGGCCTTGAAGCAAGCTGCACGGGCCATTTCGATCATGGTGCCGATGCCACCACCCGTCGCTTTCACAAGTCGCCCGAGAAAATCATCCGTCGACAGAGCCTTATCGACCTCCAAGCCGCAGTTGGCAGCGATGTCAGCAAGGATTTCTTGAACACGCTTGTTGTCAGCGGGTGATGACAGCGTATCAAAACGCATAAGATTCGACCGGTTAGGCATTTGCTGGTCACCGGTGAACAGTTCTGACAAATCCTCAACCCCGCTCAGGATAAGGTGAAGAGGCCAGTTCTCGATCACCAAAAAACTCTTGAAGCGATCCTTGAGCCCCATAACTGCGTGGGAGGAGCCGCCTTTCTTCAGGTGCTGCGCCTCGTCGAGGTGGAGGAGGATGGTTCCTGAGGCGCGGAGCTGGTTCTTCAACTCGTCGTAAAGGACAGTTTCATTCGAACGGTAGCTGCCATCCGCACCGAGCATGCGAAGGATGCGGATGGCCAGGTCTTTCGGCGTATTCGTGTACTCAACCTCGACACTCAGCATCGGGATGATTGTCTCGTTGTGCTCGTTCAGGTAAGGTTTGAACTCGTCAAAGCTGTCCAGGACGTGCTTGAGCGCTGTCGACTTTCCGGTACCGGACTCGCCGATAATTGCCAGGGTACGGCGGCGGCTGCCGCCTCCTGCCAAGCAATCCTTCGCGTGCTCCCAGAACTCTTCGACGCGAACACGGAGGTGCTTGGTCAGCGGCGTAGAAACAATACGACTGCTTTCGCGAACACGAAGCGCGCGAAGTTCCTCACTCTTATTGGTCATGATCAGTATTCCTCGTCGTATTTCGCAAAGTTGGAAATGAATTCTTCTGTTTCGGAATCCTTGTCGTCCTCTGCCTCACCGGCCGCTTCCGGGGCCTGTTCCATCTTGTCCTTGCTGAACAGTTCCGGCTTGTTGGTGACGACGCCAAGATGCAGCGGGTCGTCCGGAAGCGGGCCCTCGTGGAGCAGCGGCGGGACATCCTCAGACGCAACGACATTCCACGAGCCGAACACCTCCGTTTCCCATTTCAGGAAATCGGCTACAGTCGGAATGCGGGGCGAAAGGCCCGCACGCAGGGTTGCCGCTTCACCGATCTTGCGAAGGCGATTGATGGCCTCATACATAACCTTCAGACCCTGTTCCGCAGCGGTCGCATAGTGGGCACGAAGTTCGTTACGTGCCGCGATCCACTCCGCCAGGGAAACGCTATCGTCGAGACCAACAGTGTTACGTGCCACGAGCCACCCTTTGTCGGACTTGAACGCCACCTGGGCCACGCCTTCCGGATCGAATTTGATCATAATGTCGATTTCCCCATGCTTGGTGCGCATGCGTTGAAGCTCCGGGTCGTTGTAGGTGATGCCCATGAACGTGACGCCATAGGGAGTGATGCGGCGTTTAACCTTGTGGCCGAAAATCTGCAGCATTTCAGCCGGACCCGGCGGGTAGTCGATCTCATATTCCTGGCAGGCTTGAACCCAGGCATTGTGCGGAGTGTTTCCTCCAAGCCCCTCGTGCGGCTTGTTGTGGTAGATGTCGCAGATCGCGAAGATGAAAATCTTGATCAGCTCCTCGACCAGCAGACTGGCGTGTTTCTGCGGATCGTAGTCACCCTTGGCCACGACATTGTGGAAGGTACGGCCGTCGAAATACGGGGTGATCAGATGGCCGATGGAATGAAACAGCTTCTCGATAAACGGACGGCAGGCTGGTTGGCCCGCAGGTGGGCGGGTGGCTTCGATACGAGCGAGGCGAAGTACATCCTGGGTCTTCTTGGCGATGAACTCCGAGCCGTTATCATGGGTAATAAACCACGGGCGGACTTTCGCAATCCACGGCGTCTGCGCACCCACATGAGTGGACAGGTGCCGTTTATCAGTCATGATCATGCGGATCGTGGCGACAGCCGACGCACCGTTGGGAGCCAGGCTTGCCTTGAAAGCCAGGATATTGCGCGTCGCCACGTCAATGGCGGCTCCGAAGTAGATGCGCTCACGCGGGATTTTATCCTGGACGTCCTCGGGCAGGATCGCCCAGATTCCCGTCTCCACCAGCAGGGACACGAGATCGACATTGACGAAGTCCATCTCGATGCGCTGGCCGGGGGCAAGCACGGTGAAGCTGCGGCGGATCGCCATGAACTTGCGAATGGCGAATTTCTCACCCATGCGGCTCGCCACAACATGGAACACGTCGAACTTGGCGATCATCGCCTCGAACTTTTTGCGCGAGACCTTTTCGACCTGGCGGTGCACCGCAACGGTTTTATTATGCGCATGAAGAGCGGCCAGGTAGTTGCGGTAGGTGTGGGCCTTTGTCGGACGGCTCCGGTCGAGGTAGCCCATCGCCTCCTTGTGTGCGAAGGCAATCGACGCCGGTTTGAACGAGAACAGCTTTGGCCCAGGACCGTGATGACGCGGTAAAAGCGCCATCACATCCATGTCGCAGCCGTGATAGAGGTCGTGCCAACGTTTGAAGGTTTTGGCGCTCGGGCGGTTGAAGACGATAATCTCCTCCGCCTGATCGGCGCGGCCCCTCTCCGTTTCTTCATCCTCTTCGTCCAGGTCTAGCAGATCGCCGATGACCTCTTTGCGCCATTTGCGCAGATACGGCTCCAATACTTTTTCGGAAAAAGGCAGGCGCTTACCGGTAAGTTCGCACTCGTCGGCATACTTTTGCAGCATCTTCTCGCGCCAAAGGGCGATAGTTTGAAGATGCGGCCTGTCGTCGAAGTCGCTCCAGGTCTGGTCGCCGAAGGCTGCGCGAAGCGCCTGCTGAGCGACGCCATTATGGCCGTATTTGATTTCGGCTTGGTTGGAATCGAGCGCCTTGTAGATTTCCGAGTGAGTGAGGAAAATCTTGCGCTCGGCATCGTTCTCGGCCTGCATCATGTAGCCGAGATCATCGCGCATCAGCGGGATGAAGTTTTCGTTGCGCTTTTTATCTTCGTAACGGTCCTGCCGGGCCATCCCGATCATGGAATGGATGAAGCGGCGTGCAGGTACAGGGCGAAAATCCATAGGATGTCCTTTCGTTGATTGGACGGCGGTGGAACGGGAGTTTTCAGGTGGCGCGCAGCCAGGAGAGTTCATCGATCAGGCCACGATTGACCGGTTCGATGAGGCCGAGGTCGAGGAGACGCCAGATGGCGGTACGGCGTTTGGCGCGAGGCCAGCAGTTCAGGAGCAACTGTCCGAAACGAAAGGCACCGGGAAGTTGCTGGACGATGTCATAGAGTACGGCGCATTCGGCCTGGTCGTGATGAGAACGGGACGAGAGCAGGAAATAAGCGTTTTCGAATGCTTCCTGGGTTGCCTGCGCATTCGTTACCAGAGCGACGGCATCAGCGACGCCGACCGAGCGCTTTCCACCCTTGCCGATCCCGGTGACGCCGTTGTCACAGATGCGCTCGATCAGATCGAGCATCTCGGCACGTTTACGTTCGTACTTCACGACGATTGCGATACGGGTGCCGTCGAGCAGCTCGATGAAGTAGTCGCAGGTATGGTGATGCACCTCTCCATCCTCATCGATCCATTCGACCTTTGGGTATTGGGAGATCAGCCGGGCAAGGCCGCGATATGTTTGAAGAACGACGCTCACACGATGTTCAAGGCCGCTTTCGTGGTAGATGACAGTGTCACGGTAGAAGGTGTGACCACGCGTCGTCTTCGCTTGCTTGAGCGCGGGCATGCGCACGGCAAGGCCATGATCGGGCTCGTGCCAGGCGGAGCGCGGCTTGGCCGCCATCGAACCGCTGACTGCGAGGTAGCTGGCGGAAGTCGGCACCGGCAACTGATCGAAGGTGGAAGCCGATCCGTTCGGGAAGGAAAGTTCACGCAGTCCAGCGCGTTTCAGGTAAAGATGCTTGGCGATCTTATGAGTATGACGCACGTCCGTGCTCCTCAATTTGGCAAAGCTCCGCCCTTGGCTGAATAGCCAAAGGATGCTGCCTGATGTTTTCGGATTAGGTTGCGGGCCGGAGGCCTTAGGAACGGTCGAACGCTTTCAGGCGCTCGCCGACTGACGAGAAGAAGCAGTCCTTGACGTCATAAAAGCCAAGGCAATCGGTGGTCGAGAAATCGTCAGCCGGGTGGTATCCGAACCAGTTGCGCTTGGCCTTGCCTTTACGACGCTTGGGACGCACGTTTTCGTTCCGTGTCGCCACGGTTTTCATTCCAGGGTTTGCCATTTGGTTGATCTCGGTTTAACGCTGAACCCTGCCCGACATCATGTCGATGGTTCGCAATTCCTTGCCGCGTTGATGGCGACGAGGGGATAATCCGATATCTTCACGGCCACCGCAGGTGTCGGAACCAACTGAGACAAGACTCATTTCGGTTGCAACATCGCGAGGAGAAGCAACCTTCGGGCGTGGCTGACCGAACGTTTCGCGACAGGTCGCGACGGCTCGAAGCAGTCACCAAATGGCCATGTGTTGGGAGACAGGTGGACCTGGAATGCGCGTGCGCGCCAGCAGTCGTTAAGGCAGTTAGCCTGCGAACCCGTAGCGAGCGCTGAGCGCTTGATGAGGTATTCGGAAGAACGACATTACTCTTCTCCAAAGGACGCGCCGCAACGAATGCCACCGGGCGAGAGGCAAGTCCAGCCAGGGTCGTTAAGATTTTATTAAAGATTGAAGTATGGTTAACGCGATATCGGGCCACGTTGTTGTCCCATGCAGCTTCGTGGCGGTGAAATAGGGTGACCCAAATTGGAGAGCCCTACATATGAAATTTCTGAAGTTGCAAAGATTAGGCGAGGTACAGGAGAAGCTGAAGCCCGTCCTTGCCGAACTCGGACTGCAAGCGCGATATGAGAGAAACTCGACTTTGGGCGGGGACATTTGCTTCGAAAATGAAGACGGCAGCTTGCATCATGCGGTGACCATCCTTGTTACGGATACGCTCTTCACCAATTCTGTAAACCCTTGGAAAGGCACATGTCTGCAAATCAAGGATGTCGGAGAAGAGCCGCTAGGCTATGGCGACTGGAAGTTTGTCGAATGGGGCTGCCCATCCGATACTCCCAAATTTCGCGGGGACGTCGACGAGATATTTGCTCAGATCGCGACGTATCTGAAAGAGTATCCGGTTCTGCGCATTCGCAATTCGCATCCCGGGCTGATCGACAACACCGATTTCGTTAAGGTCCTGCGCGACGTTGAACAGACAATTCAAGACAAAACGGATAGACCGATAACGGTGAACAGGATCGATGGTGTTCTTTCGATCAACTTTGAAGTCGGGGACGACAAGTGGCGAATTGATGTCGCCAATTACGACGCTAAACTTGTTATCAATGACGTAGAGGTCAATATGGTCAAGGGTTTCAGCGTCCCGCAGGTTAAGGAAATGCTCTGGGAAGAATGGCGCAAGCGCGACATTCCTGACCTGGGTTTCGACTTTTAAGGCAAGAGTCCCTGATCCACCAAACCGGTCAGGGACCTTCCTCCTCCATCAGGATGTGTGCACGCCATTCTAGCGCCTTGCGACGCGCAGGATTTTGGCTCTCGGACATGCTTCGGAAGCCGGATGCTGTCTTCCACCGTATGCCGTCGAGCTTCTGCCGCGCCGCTAGATCAATATCCACATCCTGACCTGTGAGAGCGGCATGGATGACGTGGCCGATGACGCGATAGATGACCGGCGGCGTCGTTTCGCAGATTTGTGCACATTGCTCATGGAACGACCCAAGAAATGTCCAGTCATCTGGTATCCCCTGCAGCCTCTTCAAAATAGAAAGCGACAGTGGCACAGAATAGGTTTGCAGGTCTTCGAGCCGTGGTGTGACGGTATACGTTTCGTCCCTGTTGAAGCCTCTTTCATGCCAGTTGTTAAAGGTGTCAGAACTTCCGCGAATGAGGCTCAGGGTATCGCGCGCGTCCTTATGACCGTGATCCGCCAGCCATTCCGTCGCCCATTTGTGATACTTGATCTGGCCTTTCGTCCGCGACTCTTCTGGAATTGCTTCAATCTCCGGTAAGAAGCCGAAAGCCACGTCAGCGATAGCCTCGCCGACCGTTATTTTTATCGGGTTCGCCAGAATCGGCTGCCGGAGCCGCGATCCATACTCCTTTGCCACACCCATCAAGATTGATCTCGGCCGATCCTGTGGCACGCCGAACGATAAAGCGTTCAGTTCAAAATCTGTGATTAGATACCCCAGCTCATCGGCCTGACGCGCCAGCCGGTTGCGAAGGGGAAGATGTTTTGGGCCGCGAAACTCTGCAGAAGTTTCGAAGAAGAAGCCTTTCGGCCTGATATCCCGGAGCAGCTGAAACGCGTGGCCGAACTGCTGACGTTCGTCGGCTTCGCCTCGGCCTCTTTCCTTAAACGGTTGGTCTGTGAGTGTCGCAGCAAGAAGATGGACATCTTGCCCTTTGAGGCGACCGATCTCGCCGTTCAGATCAGCGAGAAGTTCGTCGTTGTCGATCTGAAAGCGCCGCACGTTCCAGCTGTGCGGGAATGTTCGTTTTCTGGGCTGCTCCAGAGGCAGAGGGTTAAACCGTACTGCGGAAGTGCCCTCCATCGTATATGCGACAACTTTCTGTCGACCGGATGGCGTCAATAAACGGCCTCTCGGCCTTCCCGGCTTCATCGACGTGTAGGTTGCGCGAGCACGGAAACCGGCCGCATCGAGCCCGACTGCTTCAACCCCGCTCGCAGCACGCAAGATGAACGCATTCAGCTTTCCAACCGGTCTCGGCGAGAAGCGTCGTGAGAGAGTGCTGCCGCCATGAATACCGGCGAGATAAGCAATGGACGACAGCGCGTCCCAGTGACCGTGTTCGGAATTGTCGGAAGGAAACCCACCTAGAAACCCGCCTACCTGGAGGGCCACAAGGGCATGTCTTGCTTCCGCAAAACAGCGGAGCGTTGGATCATCAATACCAACGAGTCCCCAGTTGGATTTTGGGATAGCGCGACCCGGAAATAATTCGTCGAATTCCTTGAGAAGGGTTTTCGCCAGGGCGACAATTTCATCTTCTTTCTCTCCGAAGAACGTTTCCTCAATCTCGCTAACCTTTACGCCCTCCTGACGTAACGCTTCGATGTCTTCATCGCTCAGGTCTGCAAGGACATTGTAGTCCTCAACCCTCTCATAGTAATGGCGCACATATCTCAGGCGCTCTGCATAACCTTGCAAAGCGATGTGCAGTTCCCTGACCATGGAGGTGAATGACTGCTGCCGCTCTCGCGCCATGCGAATACATTCGGCTTCGAAACATTCCTCCCGAAGTTTTTTAACGACATCGATATCCGGAATTTTCGAGCGCTCTGGAATATCGCGAAGGCGTACGATTTCGTTGGCACCGAGAGGTCCACCGGCATTGCCGAGGCTCATTGCCTGAGCGATAGCTTCGTCGCTGGAGTGCACGAGTGCGCGAACGCCGTCGTATCCCAGCCCTTGTGACTTGATCGAATCCTCGTAGTGACCGAGCTTCGACGTCAATTCCATGTACGTGATGATTTCATCTTCATTGAGGCCGCAGTCGCGGAGAAGAGAAATGATGTTCGCAGTGTCGTGCGTTTCTCGAAGCTCATCGATCTTCTCAGCGAGCGCGAAAATGCCTTTGCTTTGGTTCAGGCGCATCCTGTTGATCGCAATACCTGCCGCGTGAAGGGTTTCATCATATGGCGATCTTTTGCTCGGGCGATTTTTTGCGGGCATTTTTTGACGAGAATTCCTTGCGGTGGTGTTTCCCATTGCCACAAAAGGAATTCTCGTCGTCCAAACAGAACGATTAAATCTTGAAATACTTTGAGGATTGATCGCTTGGTTGCGTCAGCCCCGAATTTTTCTCCGGCTGGACCGCTCTAAAATCTCGGCCACTTTCTCTGGATCGAGAGTGCAGCGATCAAATAATTCCTTTGCGAGCGCGAGCAGTACATCGCGCTCGTTCTCAAGTATTCCTTTCGCGCGGGAAAATTCGTCTGCAAGTTTCGCGTCGATGTGTTTGCGGAGATCGGGATCGCTGCGACGCAGGGTTTCGAGACCGTCATCATCCGTTGCCACGCAATGACGGTACGACGCTCCCATTCCAAAGGATGTTTCCATCATCGTGGCCAGCCAGGTTGCCCTAGCCAGATCGGACGACTGACCCGCACCCGCACCGTCAAAAGTTTCCCCAAAAATAAGTTCTTCAGCGGCAAGTCCCGCCATCGTCATTGCGATCCGGTCGCTGTAGTTGGCTCTCCCCCGGTTCGCGATTATCGGCATCTCAAAATACGCGGCTCCTGCCTGACTGCTAGCGCCTTTACCGAGCGACAATTGTTGGACGAGACGCGTGCCGACGTATTTGCCGACGCCGAGCGTGACCCCTACCAAGGTATGTCCGGCTTCATGAACCGCGTTGGCGTAGCGGTGTTCATCAGTCAACCGGACGACTTCCGGCAACCCTTCAAGCACGTCTTCAATGGTCAGATTCCGCTTTCCCCGGCGAGCGATGCGTCGAGCGTGGCGCGCCGCTTGGGCGAGGTCCGCACCGGACATCCCTTGTGTCGGGACGACCAGCCTTTCCAGCTCGTCTGCCGGGATTCGGAAGTCGACATGCTGTGACAGGATTGCCAGCCGATCTGCAGCATCCGGCAGCGGGATCGCCACATGTCGTTCCAGGCGACCTGCACGAACAACGGCGGGATCGATCCTGTCATAGTGATTGGTCGCGCCCATAACGATCACGCCCTCTCTGCCACCGATCCCGTCCAACTGTTCAAGGAAGGCATTGACGACCTGGATCGAATAATCCGCATTGTCGTGTTTGAATTTCTGCCGGTCGCCAATTGAATCCAGTTCGTCAACGAACAGGATGGATGGCACTGCTGCCCTTGCAGATACGAAGTCCGCCCTCATGGCCTTCAACAAATCCCCAAGGTGACCGCGTGATTGCCACTGGCCAAGGGATGTCGCGATCAGTTTTACGCCGCATTGCTTCGCCACGGCCTGAGCGAAAATAGTCTTGCCCACTCCGGGAGCGCCGCTAAGGACAATGCCCCGGTCCACGTCATCCCAATCGATGACGCCATTTCGCCAGTCTTCCAGGTCCTGCGCCAGCTGCATTCCCCAGGCTTTTGCATCGCCGTACCCGTACATGTGCTCCAGAGCAGGAACCTCCCGAGATGGTCGGTGCGTCACCACGCCTTCCTGGTCGGGTCCGGCCGACGTCAACCGTTCCAGGACCGAGGACATCGACCGGCCGCGACGGAGGGCCGACCACAACAGCTGCTCCGGATATGAAACTGCTTGCTTAGCCTCTTTGCTGCTTACCTTGATCCCCAAGACGATCCGGCATGCGATCTGCAGGTCGCGTGGTGTGATCGGAGGGATGTTGGTAATGACGTCTGCGCCGACTTTGATCTCGGCAGGAATGATCGCTCCATGCTCGACGATCACGATGGCTCGCCGCTTCTTCGAGCACTCATCGCGGAAGGTGTCCAACGTCTTCGACAGCTTGTCGCTTTTCAGGAGATACATGAAACCACGATCATCGCGGCGGAAGTCATCATCGGGGAATAGCTGGTCTAGAAGGGCTGGTCCGTACCGGACGGGTGAATGACTTTCTGGTGCGACCAGAACGAGGATGCCTTCGCCGCCTCCCGCGAACACGGGGTGGGACTTGAGGGATCGCTTCAACGAGCACATGAATGCGAAGTCTTCAGCGGTTTTCACGCTGGTGGATTGTTTCTTGGACATGGATAACCCCTGAACAGTTGGACTGTTCTTCGAAACCGGAGATCAGCCGCGACGGCGGCGGACGGTGGATTCGGGTCCGATCAAAGCTTCGTCGAGATCGATGTCGATGAAGCGGTTAAGGACCATGGACGCCATGCCTGCTATCGGCCGCGTCTCTCGAAATACGGACAGGCATTCGGCAAGCGTCAGGGTTCCATGTTCGTCCAAGGCGGCAAGCAGCCTCACACGATCTTCAAGACCAGTCTGGAAGTTCGCGTATCGTAGAAGGTCCTTGGCATTCTTCAGCCGAATGAGGGGAAGTTCGGCGCGACGTACCGCCTCATATTGGTGACCGTCTGCGCGTACCGCCCCTTCAATCCATAAGGGCGTGTCATCGGTCGCGGCATCGATGACAATGATACCGTTGCCAACTTTGGCGACGAAATCTGGCCGGTAAAACTCCTGTCCGTCACTGAAGGGGAGAGGTTGGCACCGCCATTCCGTGATGGCGTCATCAACGTCGAGAAGGCAGGCAACATCCCGTGCAAACTGGTTGCGAAAGACGGCGGGGCCGTCGCATCGGATTGTGGCTGAAGGATAAAAAGTCTGACCTTGAGGTGCGGTCTTCCAGGCAGGGGGCTGCGACGGCTCGATACTCATCTGAACAACTCACGATAATAACGCATGGGAACGGCCTCCGCAGAGGCGGCGATCACAGCGATATTCGTATGAGGTGCAGAGCGAGTAAGGTCATGGCGGGAACAAATAAAGAACACGTTAACCAGAGTCAATAGCTATTGTCGCTTGCGATCCGACGTCTGAAACTTCCCGTAACCTTTAATATAGCGGCCAGACGACCTATCTTATTCAAGGTTATGGTGCTAAACTTGAATATGGAGCCTTCCTGGCCCTGTGTGTTAAAGGATAAGGGATGAACAGGAACAATCTCAGCGAGGCAGTTCGTCAGACGCTTCAACGTTTCGCTGAACCGCACGAAGCCCATTACGGGGTCGTTCCCGCAGCACCGTCTGAAGACAGTATACCGCTTCAGGGAGTTGCCGTCGCCGTCAGTGACGCACACGCTGCTCTGAAAGAAGCGGCTGTTATCGCTAGCACAGTCCCGGATAATTATCTTCTCACACGCATCCCGGTCCGCAAGGAAGCTCTTAGCAGTTCCTCAATCGAAGGCACCAACAGTACGCTTGATGAGCTTCTTCTCGTCGAGGAAGAAAACAGCGCGCAGAATGACGCCACTCATCAGGTCCGAGACTACGCGATTGCTCTAGAAACTGTGGTACCCAGAGCCAGAGAACTCGGAACTGCCATTTTTGACCTCGACCTGATCCGGGACCTGCATGCCGCCACCATGAAATCGGATGCGGATTATCGCGATCCAAAAGGGCAGTTCCGCAATAGGGTTGTCTGGATCGGTGGGGGAGACATCAGTCAATCGACCTACAATCCGCCACCACCACAACTCGTGACCGGCTGTATGGATGACCACATCCGCTATCTCCAAGGGGACGGCATGCAGATGATGAACCAGGACTTCATCACCCGTTTGGCTGTCGCTCATGCGCATTTCGAGGGCGTGCATCCATTCCGCGATGGCAACGGTCGTGTCGGCCGTCTGCTGCTTCCTGTCATGATGGCAGCCGAAGGCCACGAACCCGTCTACCTGTCTTCGTTCATCGACGAGAACAAGCAACGTTATTACGACAGCCTGAAGGCCGCGCAGCAACGCATGGACTACTCACCGCTTGTCGTGTTCATGGCCAACGCGATCAAGGAATCGGTCTACGAACTGAAGCGACTTCGCAGCGATCTCGCTGAACTGCGTGACGACTGGCTGCAGCGCGACAAGTGGCGCGCAGGATCGACCGCCGTTCGCGCCTTGGGAATCCTGCATGAATATCCGGTCCTGACCGTCGGTCGCCTGGCTTCACTTCTCGACGTCTCCTTCCAATCGGCGTCTACAGCCATGAAGAGCTTAATCGATGCGGGAATTCTGACAGAGAAGACTGGGTACACCCGCAACCGTGTTTTCACAGCGCCCGAAGCCGTCACTCTACTGAACCGGCCGTTCGGAGAGTACGAGCCTGATGGCTATGGCATTTAAAGTACCGGACAAACTCGTTGACAGAGCTGTAATATCCATTATTCTGGATATATGGAAAACACGTTAGCGATCACCGCGCTCTCTGCGCTTGCCCAGACCACTCGACTGGAGACGTTCCGGCTTCTGGTTCGCCACGAGCCAGATGGCGTCCCCGCCGGTGAGCTGGCGAAGCTGCTCGATGTGCCCCAGAACACCATGTCTTCACATCTTGCCACGCTTTCCCGAGCAGGGTTGGTAAAGAGCGAACGCCAAAGCCGATCCATCATCTACCGCGCCGATCTCGATGGGCTCCGGGACCTAACTCTCTTCCTCCTCAAGGATTGCTGTGGCGGTTCTACGGAGCTTTGTGCGCCGCTGATTGCTGAACGGCTGCAGGATCGGAGCGTCTGATGTCGACTTTCGAACGCTACCTTACGATTTGGGTATTCCTCTGCATCATCGTCGGCGTCGCCCTCGGACATCTGATGCCTGGCGTGTTCCAGACCATCGGCGCTGCCGAGATCGCCAAGGTCAACATTCCCGTCGCAATCCTCATCTGGTTGATGATCATCCCGATGCTGATGAAGATCGACTTCCGGTCGTTGGGCCAGGTTAGCACTTTTTGGCGAGGCATCGGCGTCACGCTGTTCATCAATTGGGCGGTGAAGCCATTCTCGATGGCGCTCCTGGGGTGGTTGTTCATCGGATACCTATTCAGGCCGTACCTGCCAGCCGACCAGATCGACTCCTATATTGCGGGTCTCATCATCCTGGCGGCGGCACCATGCACCGCAATGGTTTTCGTCTGGTCCAACCTGACTAGGGGGCACCCGCTGTTCACGTTGTCCCAAGTTGCGCTGAACGATGCGATCATGATCGTTGCCTTCGCACCAATCGTCGGTCTTTTGCTTGGCCTGTCGGCAATCACCGTCCCATGGGACACCCTGGTCATCTCCGTCGGTCTCTACATCGTTGTGCCGGTGATCATCGCTCAGGTGCTGCGTAACAGGCTTACCGCCGACGGCAACACCGCTGGTCTCGACAGAATGCTGGAGACGCTTCAGCCGATCTCCCTCCTTTCCCTTCTGGCAACTCTTGTGCTGCTGTTCGGCTTCCAAGGGGAGCAGATCATCGCTCAGCCGACAATCATCGCATTGCTGGCCGTGCCAATCTTGATCCAGGTCTACTTCAACTCTGGGCTCGCCTACCTGCTAAACCGGATGTCCGGTGAACAACATTGCGTTGCCGGTCCATCGGCATTGATCGGAGCCAGTAACTTCTTCGAACTCGCCGTCGCTGCCGCAATCAGCCTGTTCGGGTTCCAGTCAGGAGCGGCATTGGCAACCGTCGTCGGCGTCCTGATCGAGGTGCCCGTTATGCTGTCCGTCGTCTGGATCGTGAACCGCTCGAAGGGTTGGTACGAGGCCGCCCCCTCCGTTTCCCGAAACACCGTATCCGAAAGGAACTGACAATGGACGTTACCATCTATCACAACCCCGCCTGCGGAACCTCCCGCAACACGCTTGAGCTGATCCAGCACGCTGGGATCGAACCGACCGTGATCGAATACCTGAAGACGCCGCCCTCACGTGAGAAGCTCATCAAAATGATCGCAGATGCCGGTCTGACGGTTCGTCAAGCAATCCGAGAAAAGGGCACGCCCTATGCCGACCTCGGTCTCGACAATCCAGCCCTGACCGATGACGAACTTCTCGACGCGATGCTCAAGGAGCCGATCCTGATCAACCGTCCGTTTGTGATAACGCCGATGGGCACGCGCCTGTCCCGCCCGTCAGAGGCCGTCCTCGACATCCTGCCTGCCGACGCATTCAAAGGGCCCTTCACCAAAGAGGACGGCGAACAGGTTCTCGATGAAAGGGGACAGCGCATTGTCTGATACATTTCCTGCAGCTTCTCAGGAGCATCTCCGCCAGCCCGATCTCGATGCTCTGCGACCGGCCTTTTCCACGCACAAGCCCAGGATTTTGATCCTGTACGGCTCGCTGCGTGAAATCTCCTACAGTCGCCTCCTGGCCCATGAAGTCCGTCGTCTGCTGGAGCATTTCGGCTGCGAAGTCAGAGTGTTCGATCCGGCAGGGCTTCCGTTGCCGGATGAAGCTCCTGTGAGCCATCCGAAAGTTCAGGAGCTGCGCGATCTTTCAACTTGGTCGGAAGGCCAGGTCTGGGTGAGCCCAGAGCGTCACGGCGCGATGACCGGTATCATGAAGGCACAGATTGATTGGATACCGCTTTCGCTCGGCTCAGTTCGTCCGACCCAAGGCAAGACGCTTGCTGTCATGGAGGTTTCCGGAGGCAGCCAGTCCTTCAATGCCGTGAACCAGATGCGCATCCTCGGTCGGTGGATGCGCATGATCACAATTCCAAATCAAAGCAGTGTGGCGAGGGCTTTCCAGGAGTTCGATGCCGATGGCCGCATGAAACCGTCTTCCTACTACGACCGCGTCGTTGACGTGTGTGAGGAGTTGGTGAAATTCACCCTCCTGACACGCGATGCCTCAACATATCTGACCGACCGCTATAGCGAGCGAAAGGAAGAGGCCGCAAAGCTCGAACATCGAGTTCAGCTCAACTCAATTTGATCGGCGTTCCAGAGCCCTTTATGAAATCAAAAAATCCTGGTTGAGGTTCCTTGGCTAGGTTCCTTGGCACCCAATCCCGGTCCTGATCATCGAAGGCGAAAGCGAACTTGCGCGCCTGTCGAACCAACAGTCGATTGTTTTTGCGGACGAACTCTGTCTCTCCATCGCGAAACACTCGGTTGATTACTTCGCGGGAGCGAGCAGCAAGAAACACGGCCTTCGGACCGATAGGGAGAGTAATGAGAGAGTTGGGTGAACGGAAGGGGTAGTCTCGTCTCAGTGGCCGGTCAGAAGTCAGCAAAAGAGAAGGAGCTTTCAACCATCTCACTTCCCAGTGCATGTTCGCGATGGCCGTTGAGATTTCATTATGGTCGGTCATGTAGGCCATTATCTTGACGCCAAGGCGCTTGCCGTAATCATCTCCCATTGACCCGATGTATTCCCTCAGCGTTGGAGCTGCGTGCCGCCGCATTTCCGGAAAGTCGTCGAATAGCTTTTGGTAACGTGCCTCCATCCGTTCGTTTGGGTTTGCCCATTCCCTGCTGATGTTCGTCTTCGCCGACTCGACATCCTGTGGACCTCTGACGAGCAATGAGACTAGAAACCAAGTCCAAGCAAACCGGTCGTCATCGTTCCAGTGGCCGTCAGCTCCACATTGCTCCAACCTCGCGAGCATTCTGCTCGCGAGGGAATCCTTCGGGCTCATCAGCTTGGTTTCGACAGCCTCCGCTTCGTCCCCTGAAAATCCGTCGAAGGAATAGCCGTGTCGTTCCCATCCGACACCTCTAGGCGCTTTGCGGTCAATCGAAACTATCCCCGGACGCCATAAAGCGTAGCGCGTTAGGAGCGGTGGAGCGCCTGAAGCCCACCGCTTCGAATAGAAGATGGGGATATAATGATGCGTTGAAGGAGCTGCGTTGTTCGCTGACAAGTCGAGACCAGGCTGAGTACCGAGGTTGATGAAACTGTAGACCTGATACAGATGTTCTTTAAAGCCTCTTCACCATCCAAGGGCTACTTTTCACTCTTCAGAGATCATGCAGCTTCTACGAGATTTCGTCGCGTTTCGTACGCGACGCTGATAAACGCGACCATTCCTATAACTCCTAGAGCAGCCGTGCTGACGAGAGAAACGGCAATGCCGAATTGCTCCATGGCGATTGCAAACAAGAATGGTGCCGCCGCACCCGAAGCAAGCCGGGCGGCAGCCATCTTCCCGGTGATCGCGCCATAGCCGTCGCTGCCAAAAAGATACAGAGGCAGGCTGCCCTGAGCGATAGAATTAATGCCCGAGCCCAAACCGAGGCAGATCGCGAAGGCCACGGCTCCGGCTAGCGAACTTCCGGTGATCCCCAGGATGACGATGCCGCCAACAATCAGGGCAGCGGACATTACCGCCAATATCGGTGGCGACAACCGCGATCCGAAGACCATGTTAATTAGTCGACTGGCGACCTGTGCCGGGCCGAACAGAGCGCCGATGACGACGGCTGCAGAACCCAAGCCGAGGGTGGCAAGCATAGGGACCATGTGAGCGAGGATAGATGCGAGAGTGAAGCCGAGGATGGCAAAGGCCGCCGAAACGATCAGCATCGCCTTTCGCCGATTTTCCAGCGGGATTGCTCCAACGACGTGTTCACGCGCCTGTCGAATACCGTTGGCCCTGATGGTTTTACCCTGCCTCATGATCCAGAAATGCAGTGGCATGCATAGCAACAGGTTCAGAGCGGCGAACAGGATATAGATTTCCCGCCAGCTTAGGACGTCCAGCAGAGCTGTCGAAATCGGCCAGAAAATCGTGGAGGCAAAGCCGCCGATCAGGGTGAGGTAGGTGATATTTCGCGATGCAGTCTTCGGATCGTGTTCGACCAGAGCCGCGAAGGCCGCTTGGTATTGAACCATGCCCGATGACACCTCCAGCAAGACGATCCCGCCCGCGAATACCGCAACCGAGGGGGACCAAGCGCATAAAATCAGGGTGAGGGCCGAAAGGACCGATCCAAGCGTGAGCACCGTTGCCGCACCGATCTTATCCATCTGCCTTCCGATGACTGTCGCGGACAAGCCGCCGACGAACAGCGAAATGGAAAAGACGCCAAAGACCTCTTCCAGGCTGATCACAAGGTCCGCTGCGATATGCGGTGCCAGGATCGAGAACGAGTAGTACAACGTCCCATAGCCAATGATCTGCGTAAGGCCGAGCGCGGATACGATAGCGGTATGACGATTAGGCACGAACGCCATCCTGATTGCTGACGTCCGGAGAGGGGCAGCACGTATCCCGTTGCTCAACGGAGCTACGAATGGCCGGATGACCGGCGCAACAGTCTTCCATGAGGAACTTCACAAGCTCGGCCAGCGTATCGTATCCGGCGGTGTACACCATTGACCGCGACTCCCGCCGCTGACTGATCAACCCTGAGCGATCTAGTTCCTTGAGATGGAACGAGACGTTCGACGGTGAGAGGTTCATGCGCTCAGCAATTGCTCCCGCCGTCATGCCCTCGCTGCCTGCGACTACTAGGGTTCTGACAATGGACAAGCGCGTTTCTTGCGACAGTGCAGCGAACGATGCGAGGGCTTGACGTTCATCCATATTTCAATATTCCTTGAACTATTGAAATAACGGAGTAGCGCAAATGAACATGATGCACAAGACTGGGGACATCACGCTCGGCGAAATGCTCGATTCGATAGCCGCCACCCCAGACCTCCCTCTGATATTCTTCTACAACCAAACCAGTATTCGCCCCGGATATCACGTGACTGAGGTTAAGGCAGGCCAGTTCTCCGCTCTTGACTGCGGAGCCAACCCAGAGGCTTGGTCAGAAATCTTCGTTCAGCTCTGGGATATCGAGGAAGGCGACCGCACTCATATGATGGCCGGAAAATTCGCCGCCATAGTTCGTAAAGTCTCTGAGCATGTCCGTGTTGATGGGTCGGCCAAGCTGACGTTCGAGGTCAGTGATGGGGTTCAGCCTATGCAGCTTTTCTGTGCTGGGGCACCGATCCTCGTGGACGGGACTCTGCATGTCTCGCTTTCGCCGCGTGCAGCGAGCTGCAAGCCGCGAGATCGCTGGCTGGCAGAGCAATCAATGAAGGCGGCTTCCTGTTGTGGGCCTGCATCTAGCTGCTGCGCTTAAGGGTGTCGGGACCGGTGGACGAGACGCAGGTCGCTCTCCTAAGCCACCTGACTACCAAGCCCAGCCAGAGGCTCCATACGAGCGTGCCACTGATCTTCCATGGGATTATAGATTCCTGGCAGGGGGTAGAACCGGTCGATCAGTGTGAAGTCTTTGACGTTCATGGTAGCGATTGCAACTCGGTGAACTAGGGCTACCGCCGCGATGTGGAGGTCTTGTCCAGCCCGTGGCCGTTGCGCTCTTGCGTTCGCGACGAACAGGTTCTTCAATCTGGGGTCTGCGGCCAAGACGCCCCAAACCTCTGCGACCTCTGTGTTCGTATCGATGACAGGAAGCCCGGAGGCAGCCAGCCGTTGATACCAGGTCGCTAAGCGCACGGCGCGAACAGGGTCTTTGTGAGAGATTTCCGTTATGCCCATTTGGAATTCCATCACGACGGCTATCGGAAGCATCAGGTTCTCGGCCGTCTCGATGAATCGGACCACGGCAGGATGCGGGCTTCGCCTGCTCGTTTCACTGAGAACGCATGTATCGAGTAGGTAGCCGAGTGACATGTCGATAGCCTAGTTTTCGCTGGCGACAGCCTTCCATTGCATGGTTAAATTAGAATTAAAGTGAAGACGAATGCACCCTGGGCACCGTCGATACTTCCATACTTGTAGAAATATTGAAATGAATTTTCGGAAGTTCTAATAAAACTCTGCTGGACATCCTTTTCATTTAACCTATATGGTCGGCGGACCGGCATCGCGCGTTCTCCTTATTATTAGGAGGCGCAAAGGAATTCTTGTGTCCGGAGGTGGATTTGTCAGGCAGCGGCTCGGAAGAATTCCTTACCCTCACAGAAAACGACTTGGAGCTTCGCCGCTTCTTTGATCGTGTTCGTGCAGCGGGAAGGGTTGTGGTGAAAGCCGGAGACCACGAATTCATCGTCGAGCACAGACCGGCTAACATCACCGATGAAGCACGGCGGTTACTTGCACGAGGCGGCCCCGAAGACTGATCTGATCGATGAAGAGGTACCGGCTACGAGGAAATTCAGTAATCGCGCATGAATAAATCGACCACCTTTTTTGAGCGTCGTAAAATTTTCGGAGGAAAACGTGGGGTTGAAAGATTCCACGTCTTGAACTTCGTAATGATCAACCTGATATTCCAGACATCCGGTCACGAGGGGCAACCTGGGGGGACGGAGAATTACTTGAAGCTGTCAAGCCCGAAGGCCGCCAGCAGGTATGCCATGATGTCCATCCGGACCTCCAGGTATAGCTGGACGCTCAAGGTACATGACGAGCAATCGTACATGCAGCTAATATAGTCCATTATCTCGACTACTTGTGCCGAAAGGGTATCCCATACCCGCTCTAAACAGTCGGGGGCGAGAGGATAACCGGAAGCACACCGGTCCTTTTGCCCCCTTTCGCCTTTGAGGACCACCGTGAAGCCATGGACTGCTTCCGTCAGACGCTATCCTCACTTCGACCCAGTCATATCTGTTGCTGAGGCCGAGGCCGTTGCTACCGACCCAGCTCGGGTCGTGACCCACACGTTCTACCCGTTCTTGAAATACGATGAGGGTTGGACGCTCTTCGCCGAGAAGGGCAAGCACGGAAAGCGGAAGGATCGTCCCATAAGGTTTGCTGCAAGGCTCGATAGCTGCATTTTTTCCTACTACAGATATCTGCTCTCCGGGCCATATGAAGCGATATTACAGGCTGAGAGGTTGTCGAATTCCGTCATTGCATATCGACGGATTCCAAAGCACGTTGGCAGTGGCGGGCAGAGCAATATCGATTTCGCACTTTCCGCTGTCCAGGCGATCCAGATACAAGGCGATTGTTGCACCATAGCGCTTGATATCAGCAGCTTCTTCGAGACGCTCGATCACAATCGACTTCGAGACGTATGGGCTGGCTTGCTGGGGGTCTCAAAGCTCCCAGCTGAACACTTCAGGGTATATCAGGCAATTACGCGTTATGCTTTCGTAGATGTCGTGAAAGCGTACACACGCCTCGGGTACTACGGAGATAAGGCGGACCGCCACGGCAAAGTTAGGCCGGGCTATTTGAAAGCCCGTAAGGATATCCCGGTTCAACTGTGCGACGGGCGGACCTTTCAGGAAAAAATCGCTCGGTCCGCTACCCAGTCATCGATCATAGAGGTCAACAAGCTCGGGATGGGAGTTCCGCAGGGCGCGCCGTTGTCCGATCTTCTGGCAAATGCATACCTTCTGGAATTCGATAAATACCTTCGAGACATTTGTGAGAAGCTGGGCGGCTGCTTCTTCCGCTATTCCGACGACATCCTAGTCATTGCGCCGATTTCGGAAAGTGATGCAGTCCAGCTAGAGAAGGAAATTCGAGGGGCCATAACCACCTATGGCAAAGGGCTCCTGATCAAGGAGGAGAAATCGGCGATCCATCGGTTCGATGTTCAGGGCGACCGCCAGACGGTTCGCACGATCAAAGCCACTGACAAAGACGGCAACCCGATGCAGAACAAACCCTTTGAATATCTTGGCTTCCGATATGATGGGCGGCACACATTCATTCGCGACAAAACGATGAGTAATCTCCACCGTAAGATCGCATCAGTATGCAGAGCAACTGCAATTCGGCAAGTTAAGCGATATCAGGGAAAGCCAACCGACGAGATTCTGGCTTTGACCAATGTTGAAAACGTTATTCAGGCTTTCGGATCGGTCGAGGACTTCCACCTTAAAGCTGCTGATTATCGCTCTTGGACGTTCACTACCTATGCCAAACGTGCATCCAAAACGATGGGGACATTAGGCAAGCCAATTGCGCGGCAGATGAAAAATCTCCGCAATGCAATCAAGCGACGAATTTCCCATGAGCTTGCGCGGGTGCGGTAGCGATCTGAATGAGGGCTAAGGATGATCCTCCTGTTCGATCTCTGCGTACCGATCAACTACCGAACTTCAGGACTTTCGATATGTGTCGAAAAGCTTCGCCACGTCTGCGATCTGCAACGTCCGTTTTGATCTCTGATCTGTAAGTAAACCTAATTTCTGAAGTTTGTATTGTATGGCCTGCTTTGATACCTCGAAGTACGTGAGAAGCTGAATTAGTAGCTGATCGTAAATCTGGTAGTTGTAGGGTTGATCGTCAACGAAGATGTAGCCGTGTCCCCGGTCAGTTATGCCAAGTAGATTCCGAAACTCTGCCGTTTTTCTTATGAATATTTCGTCGGGAAGAATCAGATTGGATGCGAACGAGTTTGCTTGGAATTCCAGTCGTTCGTAATTGAAGCCGTCTTCCCTCTCGCTGACTATCCGGAGATCGCTTTCGATAACGTTTTCCGAGGCCAGGTAGAGCTGATGTTTCAAAAAAAAGTGGCCGATCTCATGGCCAAGAGTGAAACGCTCGCGAGTTACGTTCCCGTGGGCATTGATGACGATTTTTTTGCGGTCGAAATTTGCCGAGCCTAAAATCTCCATGCCATCCAGGTCATGAACGCGGTGGTCCGTAAATTCGAGATCAATTGCGAGGACAGCGCAAATGTTCTTGAGGTCAACCGGGCCAGATTCGTATCCCACTAGGCCCAGAAGATCACGTGCGGACGCCTTGATTGCGTCGCTTGGAACATAAGGTACGCCAGAATGATGTCTCTCCCGATTCGGTTGCCCTGTAGGTGCAATCTCCAGAAAGCCTTCCACTAGCCCCCGCACCGACCCGTAGAAACTGCCATCGTAGAAAGCAGAAAATTTCAGTGACTTTGCGGCTTTCTCGTTTTCAAAAATCTGCTTCCTTGCGAAGCTATGTTCGATAAACGGACGGCCTCGGCGGTCGGCGATGATCTCAAGCCCACCTTCATCAAACTTGACTATTCCCATTTTGCTATTTCGAGCGACGTTCTCCGCGCCAGATTGAAGTCGGGAAGAAATTACAAGCACACCCTTCGCCGCATGGCGAAAAGTGCGGCTTAGCTTCAGCGAGAAATCATTGACGTATACCTCTGGTATGCTCCGCCCGTAGTTTTTGCATTCGAAAACGACATAGGAATGGGGCGTCAAACTACCTCGCCGAAAGAATTCGATAACAACATCAAATTCCACGTCGCCGCCGCGCTCCGCGCAGAAATATTTTTTCTTTTTGTAAATTTTACAGTTGTCAGCCGGATAGGCCTCGAACACCAGTTCGCCGCGCTCCTGTTGGTCGAGAAGATATTGATAAAGAGAGTCTTCGAGTTTGTTGCCCTTGAGCGTAGAATTCACGGCTTTGCCCAACGAAGTCGCATCCTTTACTCGCCAAGGAGAACGGAAAAGAACGCTTGATTTCTTTTCTTCGCATTCGCCACCAGGGTGTCGTATCCGAACGCTTGGATAAAAATCTCCTCGTTGTCCCTGTAGCGAACAAAGATTTCGGGGTTCCAGTCGTTCTTGAAGTCGTGCTTTTTGAGAACCCTTACCAGTGAAGGTGTCTGGTCAGCAATGATGAAGGCGAACCGGCGCACGACGCCCCGAAACATGAAGAACGTTCCATCCGTCTTGGTGATTGAACCGCGCTCGCTTGCTTTTTCCAAGGTCTCGATGACCTGCAGAACAGGATCGCTCTTTATATTGCCAAAGCTGAAATCATCACGGCTCGGCTTTTTGAACTCGACGATGGTTACCGTAGTACCGTCGTTGTCGCCCAGGACCATGCTATCGTCGAAGAAAGCGATATCGGTGACCTTGTCACCGGTTCGTCTCCCTCCGCCGTGCAGCGTTCTGTCGCTGGAGATATACGGCAGGAACGCCAAAGCGTCGTCGATGAGCCAGAGGTTGTGCTCGAAATAGCTGGCTTCGACATTATCGGTGAACCGACGGAAAACGAGTTCGTGGATCACATCTTCCGGGGTTCTTCCACCGTCAGGACGAAATTTTCTGGCTGCTTCGACCAGTTCGATGACACTCTTTCTATGCAGGACGTATTCGGCGAGCGCTTCCTTCTTGTTCGCGTCGAGTGTGCTTGCCAGGCCCTCGATTTTTTCGCGGTACTGGTCCGGATTTTCCGTAATGCTGGCAATCTGCTTGCTCAGGTCGTTAGACGCGCGGAAACGTTCAATCGCGAGATCGGATACAAACTCTTCAGCAGACCAGTTGTTGGGCTTCGAAGCGACGTAGTCCGTAACGCTCCGCCCTTTGAGACCCAGCCGAAGGATTGGATTCTCCTTCAGGGCATAGTTCAGGTCCGAAGACTGCCCGCTCTTGATCTTGTCGATCTGAGCGGCCTCAGATTCCTGGATCACGTCACTGACCTTGGACACGATCCCTTCAATAGTTTTCGCACCAAGGTTCAACCCGGTACGAGCATCGTTCAGCCGCGACTCGAACGCAGTGCTGCGAACGACGGCAATAACGATATAGCTTTCATTCTTTTCGTCGAGGAAATGCGGCTGTCCGAGTTTGTTGGACAGGTCACGCGGTGCACCTACTATGCGGTCGGCTGCAGAGAACAGCAGACAGTGATTTTTGAAGGATTTGGTTTTAGGTATCTTAGTCAGCGAATACTTGATGGTTTCCGACAAGCCATCGATAACAAATTCGAAGTCCCCGGATTTGAACTGCACAAACACGGCACTGAAATGCGCCTTGATGCTCTGCGGCTCCTGGTCGTCGAACTGGATCGTTATTTCAGGAAGCCACCGATAAAGGAAATATGGAAGGAAATGGCTGGCTATAAGATCAGCAACGTCCTTCGACTGCAGTTCTCGAATGAGATCGTGCCAATTCGTCAGAAGTTGATCGTACACAACAGTTACGCCGGTCTCCTCAAAAACTGGCGCATCGTCCAGGAACACGAACTCCTTGTCGCGCAGCAGATCGAACTGGAACGACCTTGTCAGTTGCTCGGCGAAGAATTCGTATCGACTGAGATATACAGAACGGCCAAAGACCTTGAAAGCCATGAAGCGGCCAAAGCCTCGCCCATGGGCTTTCAATTTATAGCCGGAGAACGGGGTCTTGAAGGACTTATAATTATCATCATTGAGCCCAATGCCGTTGTCGGTGACAGCGATCTTGAGCTTAAGAGGGTTGTTGGCGTTTTCGAACGTGATGGTGATCTTACCGCGTTCGCTGGCTTCCTTCTCACCATACTTGGCTTCGATACCATGCATAGCGTTCGACACCGCTTCGAAGACGGGAAGGAGGAAATCATGCAGCGTGTTGGACAAGTGCGTGCGCGAAAGCACGGCCTGCATGTCTGGCTTGACTAGCTCGTCTGTCTTTGTCGTTACAGTGTCCACAGTAGTCCCCAATCCGCTGCCGAACATTAGGGTTTGCTTCAAGCGACGCGCAAGAAGTTTTTACAACTTTTTGGAAAGGTTGGAAATTTATAGAGGTGCGGTACCGCCTCGGTCACTATCGCACGTTTCCCGGGCTTGAACGGTCCATATGAACTTGAGAAGCCATGTCGGAAAGTAAACGAATGGGCAGCGTCGCCTTCTTCGGCGACCCACATGGCAACTTCCGTCCTGTGCGCGAAATGCTACGGCATCATCACCCCGCTCATTCCATTTTCCTTGGTGACTTTGACTTGGATCGGCCCCTCGATTTGGAACTGGCGGACCTGACGTCGGTCGGTTCGAGCATCTTTTTCATACACGGCAATCACGATGCCGACCGCGAAAGCTGGCACGACTTCGTTTTTGAATCCAGTCTGGCTAGCGGCAATTTGACCGGTCGTGTCGTTGAACTGGACGGCGTTCGGCTTGCGGGCTTGGGTGGCGTCTTCCATGCCGACGTTTGGCATCCTCAGAACGCTGGCGGCATCCCCAAGTTCAGTACACGCAACGAGTATCTCAGCACCAATTCAAGATCGACGTGGCGCGATGGACTGCCTCTGCGTCATCGGTCGACAATATTCCCTGAGGACTTCAACACCCTGGCCGCGCTTGAAGCTGACATCTTGATCACGCATGAAGCACCATCGACCCATAAATATGGGCACGCTGAGATCGATGACCTCGCTGAGGTGCTGGGCGTGAAGACCATTGTGCATGGTCACCTTCACCAGGACTACCGCGCTACTCTTCCCAACGGCATCAAAGTGATCGGCTTGCCGAAAGCAGGCGTTCTCGTCACCTCGTTCTCAGAGCTGATCTGATCAGTTCGTTCGCGCAAGCACCCTTGAGGGTTCATCCGATCACATGCGGAATGCTACAACACATTGCGGCCGACTGAATAAGGAGCAAGAATCGGAGATTGAATTCTCAATCGGGTTAGGTGAATGGCCGCAGATATTACAGCTGACAGTCTCCTTGGGCGATTTCTCCAAAGAACTTTAAATCAAGTCATCGAGGAGGAAGTTGTAGGGAAAACCGGTTTTGTCTCTCAACACCTAAGATCAATTCAAGGGTTGCTTTTCGTCTACCTCACCCGAGGCACCACAACTTGGTCTGAAATCTCAGACTCGGTCTTTCTTCACGATTCTTCTAGCTTGCTCTCGGTTTCCAAGGTACTTGAGAAAACGGGCGACAGTCTGATCAACGTGTTCTTCACGATTGGGCCACCGTTGGCAAATGATCAAGACATCTGGGACATCGTCAACAGAACGACAGCGGCAAGATACAGGCTGCTTCCGCATATCCTGGCGCAGGTATCTGAAAGTTAACTTTCGTTTGAAATGAGTGGCGGCTCAGGAGAGCCTCTATGTCAGACGATGAAAAATGGCTTGCTGCAGAAAGCCGATACAAAGCGTTCCGAGAGAATCGTGATGGTGCCTATCTGCTGCAAATTGTCATGCACGAGTTTCAAGATACGGGTCGCATTAGCGCTCATTTTGGACGTCTAGCGAATCAAATCATGGCCGCCAAAAATGCCGGGGACGATTACACTGGTATTGTCGAGTTGGCTGATTACATTGACGAGCCGTATAACGCGGAGCCATCGGAATTCGAGAACGTCGCCAGGCAATACTGGCGCTTCGAACGCCTCGCTCATGAGTACCAACGCGCCACTCGGCTGCCAATCTTTTATGACGCGATCTACCTTGCAGACCCGGAACACTACGAAGAAATCTTGTCTCCGTTCGGGAAGCTTAGCAACCGAGCCGATCATGAGGATGGCGAACTGAACGCTGTCTTCCGTTTCCTTGCCGGTAGGTTCAAGTCGCATCCCCACATGGTCTACTGGTTTGAGCGGTTCCGAAATGCTGGTGAACCGGGCGAAGTCGCTGATGCGTGAAAACCGAGACGGGGCGGCGTTCGCATCTCCGCTATGCGTTCAGCTATGGCCAAAAAGTTTGTTTATTCAATTTCGAACTGCCCAGGCAGGAAAAGCGCGGCGTCGCGGGGGAAGACAAATCTATCGGAGCGGATCACCCACAGCAGCGGTCACAGCGACGAATCAACGGAGCGCAATCAGCAGGGGCAATCTTGAAAGATCAATAAATGATTGGTTTTATGGCGCACCCGACAGGATTCGAACCTGTGACCTTTGGAATCGGAATCCAACACTCTATCCAGCTGAGCTACGGGTGCAGCGGTCACGCTTGAATCGCGTGCAGCGGTTGGTTCATACCCCAGCTTTGTTTTTGCATCAATGTCTAAAAATCAAAGATTTGCGAAACCTTGCCTGATTTTGGGTAGGGCAGGCATGGGACACTCCTGTGGAGCGGTCGCAAACTTTTATGGCGCAATGCGGATGATGTGTCATTTGAGGCGTTGCTTTTTTAACGAAATCGCTTTTCTCTTATAAGTAGTATCTTATTGCCCGGCCCGTCTGCTGTTTTCTCCCTTTCGCTCAGGAGTGGTCGGATTGCTGGAATGCCTTTCAGGCCCGGTGCGGGAGGCGGTTTTATCCCCTTAAAATTGGCGGGTAAATAGTGTTACTTTTTTTGTTCGGCGTATACTGCGTTTGAGTTTCGGTTTGCATTGACGGCGTTTAACTGTCAAATTATTATACAATATTAGTATCATCTACATTTATTAGGGATACAGTTTCGCAGCGTTGTCGGTTATAATTTCGACTAGGTAAAGGAACGAATCAGGCGGGGGATCGGATGGCTTTGCGACTGGCAGATAGCAACGGGCCGCGGACGGAAAAGAGCGAACGCGGCAGCGCGGAAGCCGCGCATGATACGGCAATCGACTATGGATTGCTGACGACTGCCATCAGCTATCATTTGCGGCACTCTCAACTTGCCGTGGCAAACGGTTTTGCCGATGCGCTGGCGGAGCAGGGATTGAGACCGGCAGATTTTTCCGTTCTCGTCATCGTCGGCGGCAATCAGGGTCTCAAACAGAGCGATGTCGCGGAAGCGCTCGGCATACAGCGCGCCAATTTCGTCGCGATCGTCGACAACATGGAAGAGAAGGGGCTGCTTGTCCGCCGCAAATCGGAAGAGGACAGGCGTGTGCATTTCCTTGACATAACGGAGGAGGGCAGCAGCCTTCTCGACCGGCTTTCCGATACATGGCGGGACCGCGAAGAAAAGCTGATCGACAGGATCGGTGGCAAGAAGGCCCGCGATCAGCTTTTGGCTCTGCTGGGGCGCCTGCGGGACTGAAGCCTGAAGGGCAAATGGCAGCGAAGATTCTGGCGGCTGCCCGGTTGGGCCTGTGAGCGTTTTCGCGCCGTTTTCCGATCGCCTCCGATCGCGATGATGATATTCCCGCCCTGCTTTTCACGGTAGCCTGATCGGCGGCGGGGCTGAATTGCGTTGCAATTTGCCTGCGAAACCGCCAAGACGCATGGATATCTTCGCGCTGCGGCACAAAAGCTGCAACCATGCGATCGACTGGAAAGGCCCGGGACGGGAACGCCATGCTGAATATCGATACGAGTCACCCGCTTTATCGCCCGCTGTGGGTCCGGTTGCTCATCGTCGGCTTTTGCGCCGCATGGGCCGTCATCGAATTCGTCAATCGCGAGTTTTTCTGGGGAACCATTGTCGGTGGCATCGGCGCTTATGCGGCCTATGAATTGCTGCTGAAGTTCAAACCCGTAAACAACACCGCCGCGCCCAAGGATGAAGCCGGGGAGCCTGCTGCCGAAAGCACCTCCGCTGATAAAGATGATGCGGGCTGAAGCGGCTCCGATCTTCCGTTTGAAGCGTTTCCCGGATCAGTCTTGTTGCCCGCTTTCAGCGGAAATGGTCCCGGGTCCGCACCATGCGAAGCGCCTGATCGATCAGAAGGTTGGCCGCCGTCATGCGCAGTGTCGCATTGTGCCGGAATTGCGGTTTTACCCGGTCAGGATGGTTGAGACGGGCAAAGGCCCGGCGCTTTTCCGCAAGTGTTGCGGCTGTATCTGTTTCCTGGATCGCCAGTTCCGCAGACACATCGGCAAGCGTGGTTTTTTCGAGATAGGCCGGCATCCGTTCCGGTTCGGGCTCGGGTTGAGGTTCCGGCGGTGGCGCGGGATCGGCCAGGAAGGCGAGATAGGCATCGAGATTGCCATTCGTTGGCTGCGGCGCTTCGATATGTGTATCGACCACGAAACCGGAGCTGAAACCGGCAATGCGGTGGCCTGCGGATGTTGAAGGCTCCGCGCCTTCTTCTTCTTTTTCCTGTTTCAGTCGTTCGACGACCGACTGGAAGACGGATTGTCCGAAGAGCATGCGGCTGTTTCCTGCGCCGGCCTCAATGATCCGGCTTCTATAGAGGATGAAGGTGGTGTCGGGCTTGCCGTCGTCACTGGTTGGTCAGCTTGCGGCTCTCATCCAGCACCAGATCATAAAGCAGGCGGGCGCTGGGCGGCAAAACCCGGCCCTTGGTGGTGATGATGCTGTAGGGCTTGACCACGAGTTCGAAATCCGTCGGCAATATCCGGGTTCGGCCGATATCGGCCTGCTGGCCGGCGACGAATTCGGCCATGTCCTGGGCGATTGGCGCAATCGCATCGGTGTTGCAGATCAGGGCGAGCGTTAAAAGCATTGAGGGCGTGTTGATGATGTTGCGCGGCATGGCGACGCCGTGGGTGAGGAAGACATCCTCCATGGTTCTGCGCAAAAGCGCGCCGGGCGGTTGGAAGACCCAGTCATATCCGGAGAGATCCTGCAGGGTCACGGGCTCCCCGCGCAACAACAGCGGGTGCCCCTCGCGTACCACCAGACAGGCGCGCTCTATACCGATTTCGTGGATGGAGAAGAGGCCTGGATCGAAATCATCGGGAATGCGGCCGATGATGAAATCGTGACGCGCCGCCAGTAGTTCGCGCGCCAGCACGTTGCTGCTTTCCACCTGCACGTTGATTTCGATGCCGGGATAGGTGTCCATGGCGCGCCTTATGGCGGGAACGACGAGGCTGATCGCTGGTGCGGTGACGGCGCCGATGAAGACCGAGCCACCGCTGCCTGACTTCATCTGGTTCAGTTCACGGCTCGCTTCGCGCAGTTCCAGCAATATAGTGCGGGCCCGGCGCGCCAGCGCCTCGCCGAACTTCGTCAGCACCACGCCGCGCGAGGCTCTCTGACAAAGGGGTGATTTGACGATCGCCTCCATTTCCGCGAGCATGCGTGAGGCTGCCGGCTGCGTCATATTCATCGCCGCCGCGGCTGCGCTGACCTGTCCGTGCTCCTCGATCATGACCAGCATGCGCAGATGGCTCATCTTCAATCCGGCCCGCAGCAAAGGGTTGTCTTCGAAGACGAAAAGGGCCTCTGTTGTTTGCGCCTGCTCATACACTTTTTGGTTGCTCATTCGTCGTTTTATACCCCTCATCAGTTTTTGTATCGATTTAATATATCATAATTGATATATGGAAACTGATTTATTCTATTTGACAGTTATATGGATTCAGAACAATTTGCGGAATGCCGGGGAGGAGCGGCAGCTGTTCCATTTCGCAGGTGCGAAAGGGAACGAGCGCAACGCGGCTTCTTCCTCTGACGGCATGAATTTCGTGGTGCACCGCAGCATGCGGGCTCCATAGAAGGGCTCAAGGGAGAGAGTTAATGAAGTCCATTATTTCGCTGATGGCAGCTTGTGCCATCGGTGCTGCGTCTTTCGCAGTGCCGGCTTTCGCACAGGACAAGGGTTCTGTCGGTATCGCGATGCCGACCAAGTCGTCCGCACGCTGGATCGATGACGGCAACAACATCGTGAAGCAGCTTCAGGAAGCTGGTTACACGACCGACCTGCAGTATGCCGACGACGACATTCCGAACCAGCTTTCCCAGATCGAAAACATGGTCACCAAGGGCGTGAAGGTCCTCGTGATCGCTTCGATCGACGGCACGACGCTGTCGGACGTTCTGAAGCAGGCTGGCCAGCAGGGCATCAAGGTCATCGCTTATGACCGCCTGATCCGTAACAGCGGCGACGTCAGCTACTACGCGACCTTCGACAACTTCCAGGTTGGCGTTCTGCAGGCGACTTCGATCGTTGACAAGCTTGGTCTGAAGGACGGCAAGGGTCCGTTCAACATTGAGCTCTTCGGCGGCTCCCCTGATGATAACAACGCCTTCTTCTTCTATGACGGCGCAATGTCGGTCCTGAAGCCTTACATCGACAGCGGCAAGCTGGTTGTAAAGTCCGGCCAGATGGGCATGGACAAGGTCGGCACGCTGCGTTGGGATCCGGCAACGGCCCAGGCTCGTATGGACAACCTTCTCTCGGCTTACTACACCGACGCCAAGGTTGACGCCGTTCTGTCGCCTTACGACGGTCTTTCCATCGGCATCATCTCCTCGCTGAAGGGCGTTGGTTATGGCACGAAGGACCAGCCGCTGCCGGTCGTTTCCGGTCAGGATGCTGAAGTCCCCTCCGTCAAGTCGATCATTGCAGGCGAACAGTATTCCACCATCTTCAAGGATACCCGCGAACTGGCGAAGGTTACCGTGAACATGGTCAACGCTGTTCTGCAGGGCAAGGAGCCGGAAGTTAACGACACCAAGACCTATGAAAATGGCGTCAAGGTCGTTCCGTCCTACCTGCTGAAGCCGGTTGCAGTGACCAAGGAGAACTACAAGCAGGTTCTCGTTGACGGCGGTTACTACAAGGAAGACCAGCTGAAATAAGCTGAAGACACATGCGGGGATGACTTGGCGTCATCCCCGTTTTTCCATAAAAATAAAAACGCCTGAATTAATCGGGCGCTGGATTGCGATATGGCCAATACCATTCTCGAAATGCGGAACATCACCAAGACGTTTCCGGGCGTTAAAGCGCTTGAGAACGTTAACCTCAAGGTAAAAGAGGGTGAGATCCACGCACTCGTCGGTGAGAACGGCGCGGGGAAGTCGACCTTGATGAAGGTCCTTTCCGGTGTTTACCCCGCCGGCACCTATGAGGGCGAAATCCATTATGAAGGCGCCGTCAGAAACTTTCGCGCCATCAATGACAGCGAAGATATTGGTATCATCATCATTCACCAGGAGCTGGCGCTCGTGCCGCTTCTGTCGATTGCGGAAAATATTTTCCTCGGCAACGAGGTCGCCAAAAGCGGCGTGATCAACTGGCAGCAGACCTTCAACCGTACCCGCGAACTCCTGAAGAAAGTGGGCTTGAAGGAATCGCCGGAGACGCTGATCACCGATATTGGCGTGGGCAAGCAGCAGCTGGTCGAAATCGCCAAGGCGTTGTCGAAGAGCGTGAAACTGCTCATCCTCGACGAGCCGACGGCTTCGCTGAACGAAAGCGATTCCGAGGCGCTCTTGAACCTGTTGATGGAATTCCGCAAGCAGGGCATGACGTCGATCATCATCACCCACAAGCTCAACGAAGTGCGCAAGGTGGCCGACCAGATCACCGTTTTGCGCGACGGCATGACGGTGAAGACGCTCGACTGTCATAAGGAAGAAATCAGCGAGGATGTGATCATCCGCAACATGGTGGGCCGCGATCTCGAAGATCGTTATCCGCCGCGCGACGTGCCGATCGGCGAAACCATTCTCGAAGTGAAGAACTGGAACGCCTATCACCAGCAGCACCGCGACCGCCAGGTCCTGCATGATATCAACGTCACGGTCCGCAAGGGCGAAGTCGTTGGCATTGCCGGTCTGATGGGTGCCGGGCGCACCGAATTTGCGATGAGCGTGTTCGGCAAGTCCTATGGCCACAAGATCACCGGCGACGTGCTGATCGACGGCAAGGCCGTTGACGTCAGCACCGTGCGCAAGGCGATCGATGCCGGTCTTGCCTATGTCACCGAAGACCGCAAACATCTCGGTCTCGTGCTCAACGACAACATTCTGCACAACACCACGCTTGCCAATCTGGCCGGCGTGTCGAATGCCAGCATCATCGACGACATCAAGGAAATGAAGGTGGCGAGCGATTTTCGCACGCGTCTTCGCATCCGGTCTTCAGGCATTTTCCAGGAAACGGTCAATCTTTCGGGCGGCAACCAGCAGAAGGTTGTGCTCTCCAAGTGGCTGTTCTCCAACCCTGATGTCCTGATCCTCGATGAACCGACCCGCGGCATCGACGTTGGCGCGAAATACGAAATCTACACCATCATCAACCAGCTCGCTGCCGATGGTAAAGGCGTTCTGATGATCTCATCGGAAATGCCCGAACTGCTCGGCAATTGCGACCGCATCTACGTCATGAACGAAGGCCGCATCGTCGCTGAATTGCCGAAGGGAGAGGCGAGCCAGGAAAGCATCATGCGCGCTATCATGCGCTCAGGGGAGAAGAACTCATGAGTTCGGCAAACACCACAAACGAAGAAAGCAACGTCATCTCGGTCGGAACCTATATTCGCTCCAATATCCGCGAATACGGCATGCTGATCGCGCTCGTCGCCATCATGGTTTTCTTCCAGTTCTACACCGGCGGCATTCTGTTCCGCCCTGTGAACCTCACCAACCTCATCCTGCAGAACTCGTTCATCGTCATCATGGCGCTTGGCATGCTGCTGGTCATCGTGGCCGGTCATATTGACCTTTCGGTCGGCTCCATCGTTGCCTTCGTCGGCGCGATCGCGGCCATATTGACCGTGCAATGGGGCATGAACCCGTTCCTGGCGGCGCTGATTTGTCTCGTGATCGGCGGCATTATCGGTGCGGCTCAGGGTTACTGGATCGCCTATCACCGCATTCCGTCGTTCATCGTGACGCTGGCGGGCATGCTGGTGTTCCGCGGCCTGACGCTGTTCGTGCTCGGCGGCAAGAATATCGGTCCGTTCCCGACCGATTTCCAGATCATCAGCACCGGCTTCCTGCCTGATATTGGCGGTATCGAAGGTCTCAACACCACCTCGATGATCCTGACGGTGCTGATTACGGTCGTGCTGTTCTATCTCGCATGGCGTCGTCGCGTCGTGAACGTCAAGCACGGCATCGATGTCGAACCCTTCGGCTTCTTCATCGCCCAGAACCTTCTGATCGCCGCTGCCATTCTGTTCCTCGGCTACCAGCTGTCCACCTATCGCGGCCTGCCCAACGTGCTGATCGTGATGCTGGTGCTGATTGCTCTCTACAGCTTCGTGACGCGCCGCACGACCATTGGTCGCCGGGTCTACGCCATGGGCGGCAACGAGAAGGCAACCAAGCTTTCCGGTATCAACACCGAACGCCTGAGCTTCCTGACCTTCGTCAATATGGGCGTCCTGGCCGGTCTTGCCGGCATGATCATCGCGACCCGCCTCAACTCGGCAACGCCGAAGGCTGGCGTGGGCTTCGAGCTTGACGTTATCGCGGCCTGCTTCATCGGCGGTGCTTCGGCTTCCGGCGGCGTCGGCAAGATCACCGGCGCGGTCATCGGGGCGTTCATCATGGGCGTCATGAACAACGGCATGTCGATCGTCGGCCTCGGCATCGACTTCCAGCAGATGGTCAAGGGCCTTGTGCTGCTCGCCGCCGTGTTCTTCGACGTTTACAACAAGAACAAGGGCTGATCGGCTCACCCCCATCGCAGTCCAAAAAGTGGCCGGTTTCCGGCCACTTTCATAAGGTGCAGGCGCAAGGCGCTGCGTAGAAGAGATAAAGGCGCTTGGCGCCGGAGGAAGGAAATCCCGTGCTCATTTCACAGATCAAAGATGCCAGTGGCAACATCATCGTAGCGGTTCGCGAAGACGGCGGAGAGGCACGCGCGGTCAAGAGCGCAGAGTCCGTTTATGCGCTTGCCATGGAAGCAGCCAATGGCAGCAAGAGCCTCGCCGATGTCATTTCCGCGCATGGTCTGGGCGATGCCGTCGATCTTGAAAAGGCCTATGCCGAAGGTCGTTTCCTGCCGCCGATCACCCATCCCGATCCGGCGCATCTGCATCTGACCGGCACCGGCCTCACCCATCTGGGTTCGGCCGCGACCCGTGACAGCATGCACAAGAAGACCACGGAAGCGGCGGAAGAAAGCCTGACGGACTCCATGAAGATGTTCCGCATGGGTCTCGAAAACGGCAAGCCGAAGGCCGGTGAAAAGGGCGTTCAGCCCGAGTGGTTCTACAAGGGCAACGGCCATGTGGCGGCAGCACCGGGTGCTGCGCTCACCTCTCCGTCCTTTGCGCTCGACGGCGGTGAAGAGCCTGAGATGGCCGGTATCTACGTGATTTCTGACAAGGGCGAAGCCGTGCGTATCGGCTTTGCCGTGTCGAACGAGTTTTCCGATCACGTTACCGAGCGGATCAACTATCTGTACCTCGCCCATTCCAAGCTCCGCCCGGCAAGCTTCGGCCCGGAAATCCGCATCGGCGCTCCGCCGTCCGATATTCGCGGCACCTCACGCATCCGCCGCGGCGATAAGGTCATCTTCGAAAAGCCGTTCGTTTCGGGTGAAGACAACATGTCCCACACCTTCGCGAACCTCGAATATCACCACTTCAAATACGGCCTGTTCCGTGCGCCTGGCGATGTGCATGTGCACATGTTCGGCACGGCAACGCTTTCCTTCGCCGAAGGTATCAAGCCGGAAGAGGGCGACGTCTTCGAAATCGAGGCCGCCGGTTTCGGTCTGCCGCTGAAGAACCCGCTTGCTGTGGATGCGGAAGAAGAGATCGTGGTTCGCCAGATCTGATCTGCGGGCGATCTTTGAGAATGATAGAGGGAGCAATTGCTCCCTCTATTCGTCATACCGACCTTGAGCCGGTATCCAGCCAGCCCGGGTCTTTGGGGTGAGAAGAGCCTTTTCTCCGCGCAGACGCGCGGCGGCTGGTTTCCGGCTGAAGGCCGGAATGACGCAGGTCATATTGTCTGCGTCAGCTGATCACGCGCAACTGTCGCTATCGTTATCGCGAGGCAAGATCCTGCAGATGCGAAACATCCGCCAGTGAAACGACGGCGCGGTTCTGCCAGTAATCGTCTTCCTTCAAATGGGTGATGCTGCCGGAGCGGGCCGGGAAGCTGACATAGCCGGCGCTGTCGATCGGCATCTTGATCCACGCCGCGATGACGAAGGTCAGGGCAAAACCATGGGTTACGATGATCTGCGTGGCACATGGCCGCGCGACGATCATGTCCACGGCCCGATACACCCTTTCGGCAAATTCGCGTCTTGTCTCGCCATCAGCAATACCGGCGCGATGGTCAAGGCGATTATGATGCGGTGCCGGGATTTGACGTTCATCGAGCCATTGCTGCGGCATGCCTTCGGCCTCACCGTAACTCATTTCCCTGAGGTCGCGCATGGTCTCCATTGGCTGCCCGAAGCGTTCCGCGATGATTTCTGCGGTCTGGGAGGCGCGAAGCAGGTCGGAGCTGAAGATTTCCAATGGCTCACCACCGACAAGCGTCGTCAGCCTGGCAGCCGCCGCCCTGGCATCGGTTCTGCCGTGCGGCGTCAGTCCAGTATCATACCAGCCGCCAACCCGGTTCTCGATATGATGGACCGACTGGGGGTGCGTTACGACGTAGATGTTTCTCACGGTTGTATCCTGCTTCCTTGCGGTCAGCCCTGTGTAAATCCCCAGAGCTTGCCTTCGCCCACTTCCACCGAGTTCCCGGAGGGATCGCGGATATAGACGGAATAGCTATCATTCGGCCAGCGGTGATAGTGCTCGATAGGAATCCCGAGCGTTTCGAAGTGTGCTTTCCAGCCGTCTACCTCCGATCTGTCCCTTGCGTAAAAGCAGAAGTGGCCTTCACCTGCCGTGCCATGGCGAGGTATGGGATTATCGGGATCGGCCTTGCGTGACTTCTCGGGGTCGAAAACCAGCAATACCTGCTGCCCGCATTTGAAAAAGACGAAGCTTCCGGGCACCTTGCCGATGATCTCCAGCCCGAAGACCTCGCGGTAAAAAGCCTCGGCGGCTTCGAGATCATTCACATAGATCGCGGTTTCCATGATGGCTGTGGGCGGGCGCATGATGCCTCCTATGGGTCCAGACGTGGCGACGAATGATGGGAAAGGGCCGGCTGCGTCACGTCTTGTAGGTCAGCACCGTCAGATCGTGCTTGCCGACGCCCCGTTCGAGGATGGTCCAGCCGCAGTTGATGTAATAGTCCTCAAGGCCTGCCTCGCAGCAGAGGTAGGTCGTGTCGTAACCGAATTCGGCGGCTCTCTTTGTTGCGGCCTGCATCAGGGCGCGCGCGACGCCTGATCGCCGGCGGCCTTCTTCCACCCAGAGCGCTGCGACCCAGGGAAGATATTGTGGGCGCTCCTCAAGATCGCAATGAATGAGAAAGGCGGAGCCGACATAGGCGTCGCCATCATGGGCGACGAAGCCCGTGGGGAGGGCTTGGGGATCGGTCATCTCTTTGAGGTGCTCGAGGACATCGCCCACCTTGAGGCCGCTATCCTGCCACCAGGCGGTCCAGACCCTTTCTGCTACGATGGGTCCATGCGACTGGCAGTCGCGATAGTCGGAAATGCTGTACAATGCCGTCTCCCGGCCGGTTTTGTCCTAAAAGGATAAACCGGATCATGCTTTTGAATTGAGAGCGGCGATTAAAACGGGTGCTGCACCTTTTTGCAACCGTCAACTTGTCGCGGTGGTCAGCGCTTTTTGCGCTGTAACATGCAGCCAGTCTGTCGGCAGCTTGTCGTAACCGCTTCCCTGCCGGGCTTCGATCTCTACGCCCGTCCAGTCATATTGCCCATAAAGCTCCTCCAGCCACGACCTGGAAGGATAATTGTAATAACGGCCGAACGTGTCGCGACCCTCCGCTTCTCCGGCCTTGAAGCTCGCATAAAAGACGCCGCCCGGTTTCAGCGCGGTGTGGATGCGGCCGATGATGCCGGGCAAGGCAGGGCGGGGCACGTGCAGCAGGCAGGCATTGGCCCAGATGCCGTGATAGCGCCCGACCTCATCGATATCTTCGAACAGCAACGTTCTGACAGGAATGCCGAGCCGGGTTTGCGCCGCTTTGGCGATGTCGGGTGTTCCATCGGTCGGGTGCACGTCGAACCCGGCTGCCAGCATATATTCGCTGTCCTGCCCACCGCCGCATCCCAGCTCCAGGATGCTGGTGCCCTTTTCCAACTGCGAGAGGAATGTCTCCAGATGCGGGCGGTCTGCCGCCTGTCCGCGGGTGGCGTAGGCGGTCGCGTTGTCGGTATAGAAACCGATCGTGTCGTCGTCTTTGGCGACCATGATCTCAGCTTTGCGACTGGCTCTGGCTCTGCGATTGCTGCACGGTGACCGAGACATTCAAGGTCTCACCGGCCGGGCCGATGCGCATGCCGGATATAGGCGCGCAATCGCGGTAGCAGAGGCCAGATGCGATGCGGACGTAACGGTCATCGGGGCAGATATTGTTGGCGGCGTCGAAGCCGACCCAGCCAAGACCCGGAAGATGCACCTCCGCCCAGGCGTGAGTGGCCGTCTGCTCTTCCACCTCTTCCATCATCAGATAACCGGAAACATAACGCGCCGGAAGGCCCATTAGCCGGGCTGCGGAAATCAGGATATGGGCGTGGTCCTGGCAGACGCCCTTGCCTGCCTCCAGCGCCGCTTCCGCCGTGGTTTCAATGTCGGTTGCACCCGGCACATAGTCCACCTTGCGGTGAATATTTTCCATGAGATCGTGCAGACGGGAGAGTTCGGTGTCGCCAGTGCTTACCTTTACCAGTTCGCGGACGAGCTTTCCCGGCTTGGTGCGCGGCGTCTCGCGCTGGAAGAGCCACAGCGGCGCATTGCCGACATGAGGGCCGACCACGCCCGCCTTGTCTTCTGTGGTGACGAGACCGCTTGCCACAACCTTGACCTTGCGTTGCGGGCCCTCCGTTTCCACCAGCGCGACCTGGTTGCCGAAATGGTCGTCATAGGTCACTTCGACGGTAGCGCCATCGACCGAGACATCCCAGTCCTCAACCGTCTGGCATGGGCCGGTCTGCGGTGTCAGTCGCAGCCGTTGCAACGCATAGGGCATCGGCTCGTCATAGACATATTCCGTCGTATGGGTGATTTTCAGACGCATCAGCTGTCCCCGTCCACGCGCTTATTGATAGAAGCGGTAGCCTTCCGTGATTTCCTGTCCCAGTTGGCCGTTGCGGTTGACGAACCTCTCCAGAAATTCGTGCAGACCTTCGTCCATCACCCGGCCGATGGTGGTTGCGCGCAAGCTGTCGCGAATGCTCTCGGCCGTATCATGCGCCTTGTGCCTATCGCCGTAATCTTCCGCTATGTAGTTGAGGTTGCTGGCAATCTTTTCATAGCAATAGGCCAGCGAACGCGGCATGCGGCCGTTGAGAATAAGGAAGTCGGCAATATTGGCCGGCTTGTATTCCGCATCATAGACCCAGCCATAGGAACGGTGCGCCGAGACCGAGCGCAGGATGGATTCCCATTGCGCATTGTCGAGCGACGAGCCCACATGCGCCACGGCCGGCAGCAGCACGTAATATTTGACGTCGAGGATGCGCGCCGTGTTGTCCGCCCGCTCGATGAAGGTACCGATGCGGGAGAAATTATAGAGATCGTTGCGCAGCATCGAGCCGTGGAAAGCGCCGCGCACCAGACCGGCGCGATGTTTGATGACATCGATGGTCTGCGGCAGCTCGGCGTGGCTAAGCTTGCGGCCGAGGATGTTCTTCAGCTCGATCCAGAATTCGTTGGTGGCTTCCCACGTCTCCCGGGTCAGCGCCGTGCGCACCATGCGGGCATTGTTGCGGCCCGCTTCGATGCAGGACATGACGCTGGAAGGGTTCGATTTTTCGCGAAGAAGATAATCGATAGCATTTGCCGCCGTCACCTTTTCGCGTGTTTCGAGGAATTCCTCGTGCACGCCCGCGCTTTGCAGCACGCCGTCCCAGTCCTCATCACCGCTGCCGGAACGCGTCAGTGAAACGCGCAGGCCCGCGTCGATGAGCCGGGCGATGTTTTCAGCGCGCTCGATGTACCGGAACATCCAGTAGAGCCCGTTTGCCGTTCTGCCCAGCATGGCTTAATCCTCCAGTACCCAGGTATCCTTGGTGCCGCCGCCCTGGCTGGAATTGACCACCAGCGAGCCCTGCTTGAGCGCAACGCGGGTCAGGCCGCCGGGGATGATCTTCACCTTGTCCGACACCAGCACATAAGGACGCAGATCGACATGGCGCGGCGCGATGCCGTTCTTGACCATGATCGGCACGGTGGAAAGCGACAGCGTCGGCTGCGCAATATAGTTGGAGGGGCGGGCTTTCAGCTTTTCGGCAAACAGCGCCCGTTCCTTTTTCGATGCGGTGGGACCGACCAGCATGCCGTAACCGCCCGAACCGTGGACTTCCTTGACAACGAGCTCGGCGAGGTTGTCGAGAACGTATTTCAGGCTGTCCGGCTCGGAACAGCGCCAGGTTGGCACATTTTCCAGGAGCGGCTTGCGGCCCGTATAAAATTCGACGATCTCGGGCATGTATGAATAGATCGCCTTGTCATCGGAAATGCCGGTGCCGGGGGCATTGGCGATGGTGATGTTGCCGGCGCGGTAGACATCCATGATGCCGGGAACGCCAAGCGCCGAATCCGGCCGGAACGTCAGCGGGTCGAGGAAATCGTCGTCGACACGGCGGTAGAGAACGTCGATGGCTTCGTAGCCACGTGTCGTGCGCATCTTTACCTTGCCGTCCATGACGCGAAGGTCGGAACCTTCCACCAGCTCCACGCCCATCATGTCGGCGAGGAAGGAATGTTCGTAATAGGCGGAATTATAGATGCCGGGGGTCAGCACCGCGACGCGTGGTTTGCCGGTGCAGCCGGGAGGCGCGAGCGAGGCAAGCGACTGGCGCAGCAGATAGGGGTAATCCTCCACACGGCGCACGCGGTTTTCGTGGAAGAGTTCCGGGAACATCTGCATCATCGTCTCGCGGTTTTCCAGCATGTAGCTGACACCTGACGGCGTGCGGGCATTGTCTTCCAGAACGTAGAACTGATCTTCGCCGGTGCGGACGATATCCGTGCCGACAATATGGGTGTAGACACCGCCGGGCGGGGTGAAGCCGATCATTTCCGGCAGGAAGGCTTCGTTCTTCTCGATGATCTCCCGGGGGATGCGACCGGCGCGGATGATTTCCTGCTTATGGTAGATATCGTCGAGGAAAGCATTGAGGGCGAGGACACGCTGTTCGATGCCCTGAGCCAGTTTGCGCCACTCACGGCCGGAGATGATGCGCGGGATAATATCGAAGGGTATCAGTTTTTCTGAACTATCGGCATGGCCATAGACTGCGAAAGTAATACCGGTTTTTCGAAAGATGTTTTCCGCGTCTTTTGATTTCTGGATCAGGTGCGCCCTGTCCTGCCGGCTGTACCACTCGTTATAGTTTTCGTATGGGCTTCGCGGCGTTTCGTCCGCATTTATCATTTCGTCAAATGCCAACTTCGATGTCCCCTTTTTTGCCATTTGAATACAACGAGAAATGCAATGCAAGAACTATGCAGGCCTCCCCGAGAAGATTTTTTGTCGCCCTAGAGTTTTAAAAAAGAAGCGTTTTTTGGGTTTCAGCCTATAAATGCGGCATTCGCAAATTGGTTGCGCGACGGCGAGGGGTGTAACGAGGTGGCTGTGCTGTGTACGCCGTGGGCGAATGCACAAAATTCGTTCGATCGCTTTCGATTGAAGAAGATCGGATATTGCATCAGAAAATCTGAAAGATGCGATCACCAAAACACTTTTGACCTTTCGTCGGGATGCGGATACCGCCTTCCTAATACTCAGCTCGATCACGCGCGGGTTTTGCGTAAAGTCGCAGAAGTGCCAATTCGCCGCCTTTCCTGCACCGCGTTCGGTTACGGGCATCATGCGGCACAAGGGATGTTCCCATGTCGCTCGACCGTCTGGCTCCGGCCATCTTCGTCTTTCTCTGGTCGACCGGCTGGGTCACCGCCAAATATGCCGTCTATTATACCGGGCCGCTGACCTTTCTGTGTCTTCGCTATCTTCTGGCGGGGGTGTTGCTGTGGGCGATCTGCCGCTTTTCCTCCATCCAGTGGCCAGAAAGGCGTGTCGATGTTTTCCGGGCCATCTTCTCGGGCGTGTTCCTGCACGGTCTTTATCTCGGCATGATCTGGTGGGCGATCGGACAGGGTGTGCCGGCGGCGATCGGCGGCATCATTGCCGGTTTGCAGCCGCTGATGACGGCGGTCGCCGCCCGCTTCATGATCGGCGAAAAAATATCGCCCCTACAGCGCGCCGGCCTGCTCATCGGCTTTGCCGGCATCGCCATTGCCGTGCTGCCGAAGGTCATGGCCGTCGGCGCTGCGGGCCTGTCGGTGCCACTCTATGCCGTGGCGGTGAATGTTCTCGGCATGACATCGGTCACCTTCGCGACCCTCTATCAAAAGAAATATGTGCAGGGCGGAAACATCATGGCGATTGCCACGCTGCAATATGTCGGGGCGCTTCTGGTGACTGTTCCCTTCGCCCTGCTACTGGAGGACGGCCACATTGACTGGAGTCTCGGTCTTGCCGCGACGCTTGCCTGGTCGGTTGGTGCCATTTCCATTGGCGCGGTTGCGCTCCTTCTTTATCTGATCAGGCGTGGACAGGTGTCGCGTGCCGCATCGCTGATCTATCTCGTGCCACCGCTTGCGGCGGTAGAGGCAGCACTTCTGTTCGGAGAGACGCTGACACCCGCGATGATCGCGGGGACGGTTCTTGCGGTCACGGGAGTTTACCTGACGAACCGTAAGACATCGCAAGGGGTTGCAACGCGTTAATTTCCACAACCTCATATTAGAGGTTTGTTAACCATAAAATTATACCTCTCGTTAATCACATGATTTGGCGGGGGTTATATGTCTATTTCACGTCGTGGTGTTCTGTTCGGATTGCCGCTGTTTCTGGCCGGCTGCGCACACACCGGTATTGGCGAGCAGAGGCTCAATTATGCGGCGAAGCCGGAAGAAAAGTTTCCGCTTCCCGCCATGCATCTCGATAAGGTCAAGCCGGAGCTTCGCCGGCAGGAAGTCGCCTATGACACCAGCCATCCCGCTGGAACGGTGGTGGTGGATACGCCAGCACGGCGGCTCTATTACGTTCTGGGCGATGGTCGCGCCATGCGTTATGGCGTGGGTGTCGGACGGCAGGGCCTTGCATTGAAGGGCGACGCCTATATCGGCCGCAAATCCGAGTGGCCCTCCTGGACGCCGACAGCGAACATGATGCGCCGTGATCCGCGCAACCTGAAATTCGCCGGCGGTATGCCTGGTGGCCCGAACAATCCGCTCGGTGCGCGTGCGCTTTATCTCTATCGCGGCGGAAACGACACCATGTTCCGGCTGCATGGCACTAACCAGCCGCAATCCATCGGCCACGCCATGTCGAGCGGCTGCATCCGTATGCTGAACCACGACATTATCGATCTTTATAGCCGTGTGCCTGTTGGCTCTCGGGTCGTCGTGTTGCAGGCGTGAGTGAGAGGCGGATTTTTCCGCCTTTGCCACGCAAAGAAATGCCTGTACCCTTGAGTTGATTTTTTCGGCAGAAGGTCAATTTTGTGCTGGAAAATCAACCATGTGTAGAATGCCTCCCTTTCTGTATTTAAGGGAGTTCTGCTATATCGGAAACGTGATTTCCAGTGTTCGAGACGTGTATCCATAAAGGGTTGAATGCACTGTATCGAGCGCGGCATCACTTCAACGGGGACACATGAACATGGCAATTTTCGACAATCTTTCTCGCTATCGCCCGCAGGCGCTCGGCGCGCTGCGCATCATGACGGCGCTGCTTTTCATTTCGCATGGAACGCAGAAGCTTTTCGGTTTTCCGGCATCGCAGATGGACGGCTCTTTGCCGACGATGCTGCTGGTGGCGGCGCTTCTGGAGTTCGTCGGCGGCATTCTCGTGCTGATCGGCCTGTTCACGCGTCCGGTCGCCTTCATCCTGTCCGGTCAGATGGCTGTCGCCTATTTCATCGCGCATGGGCCGAAGAGCTTCTTCCCGGCGCTCAACGGGGGCGATGCCGCCATCCTGTTCTGCTTCATCTTCCTTTATCTGTTCGTTGCCGGTCCGGGCGCTTTCTCGGTGGATGAACGCCGCGCCTGATTGGCCGGTACGGTCACTGATCTTTATCGAGGCCCCGTATGGTTGGAACCATGCGGGGCCTCGTGTTTTGAAGTGGCGGAAACTTCGGTCGTCGCCGAAGCATTGGCGCTTGTTTTCGGGTTAGGAACGGGTCATCCCGAACGACGTTGGAAAATCGATCCGTGACCCCCCAGAACACCATAGCTCGCGAATTGCTGCTTCTCGCCCTGCTGTCCACGCTGTGGGCCGCATCCTACACCTTCATCAAGATCGGGGTGGAGACCATCCCGCCCATCACCTTCATCGCATCGCGCACGCTGATTGCCGGTCTGTTGCTTCTCGCGGTCATCCGGCTGCGCGGGCTGCGCCTGCCCACGGATTTTGCGACGTGGCGGCTGTTCTTCATCCAGGCCTGCATCAACAGCGTGCTGCCCTTCACGCTGATCGCCTGGGCCGAACAGAGCATTGATGCCGGGCTTGCCGTCATTCTCAATGCAACGACGCCGATCTTTACCTTTCTTCTCACCGCGCTGGTCATCCGGCACGAGGCGGTGAGCGGGCGCAAGCTGTTCGGCACCATTGCCGGCATGACGGGCGTTTGCCTCATCATCGGCATGGAGGCGCTGGATGGTGCGGGCGAGGCGATATGGAGCCAGGTCGCCGTGCTGACGGCGGCGTTTTCCTATGCCTGCGCGGCCATTTTCAGTAAAAATTTCAAAGGGCTCGATCCGATCATGCCGGCTGCCGGCTCGCTGATCTGCGGTGCGGTGCTGCTGTTGCCCGTCAGCCTGGTCGTTGACCGACCCTGGACCTTGTCGCCTTCGGCGGCCTCTTTGACGTCGCTTGTGTGCCTGAGCGTCTTTTCAACGGCGCTCGCCTTCATGATCTATTTCCGGCTGATGCAGACGCTGGGCTCGGTGGGCACCACCTCGCAGGCTTATCTCCGGGTGCCGGTTGGCGTCGCCATCGGTATGGCGTTTCTCGGGGAGGTACCGACATCGGCCATGTGGGTGGGGCTCGTCTGCGTGATCGCCGGCGTGCTGGCGATGACCTTGCCGCGCCGGCGTCGATCGGTCGAGCAGGGCGGTTGACGGCAAAGAAAAACCCCGCTGGCCGTGATGGCTGCGGGGCTTGATTGGCGAGCGGTGGCCGCTTGTTTCTTCTCCCCGGCGGGGAAAAGAAAGGCCGCGGCGTCCTCAATCCATTCAGATGGTCTTAACGGTTACGGCCGCGATTGCCGTTGCCGGAGGCGCGCTTTTCCTGGCCGTTGCCGCCAGCAGGGGCGTGGCGGTTGGCGCCGCTGCCACCGGGCTTGCGGGCCGGGCGGCGGTGCTTGCGGGGGCCGGCCGGGCGGCCTGCGTCGCCTTCAGCCTGCTTCACACGCTTGAAGTCGGAGGTGACTTCCAGATCATTGTCCGCCTCGCGCGGCGCATGGTTGCGGGACGGGCGGGATTCGCCGTTATGGCGGCCGCCTTCGCGGGGACCACGCTGCTGGCCGCCATTATTGTTGCGGCCGCCACGGTTGTTATTGGGGCGTGTCGGGCTGGCAAGCACGGACGGACGTTCGCCCGAGGCAACCGGAATATCGATTTTCATCAGCTTTTCGATGTCGTGCAGCAGGCGGGTTTCGTCCGGTGCACAGAAAGCGATGGCGATGCCGTCGCGACCGGCGCGGGCGGTACGACCGATGCGGTGAACGTAGGCGTCAGGCACTTCCGGCAGGTCGTAGTTGAAGACATGCGTCACAGCCGGGATGTCGATGCCGCGGGCGGCAACGTCGGTTGCGACCAGAACCTTGATATCACCGTCCTTGAAGCCCTTCAGGGCGCGCTCGCGCTGGCCCTGGCTCTTGTTGCCATGGATGGAGGCGACCTTGAAGCCGATATGTTCGAGATGCTTGTAGAGCTTTTCCGCGCCATGCTTGGTGCGCAGGAAAACGATGGCGCGGCCATCCGGGTTTTCGTTCAGCGACTTTTTCAGCAGGTCGGTCTTGTCGTTCTTGCCGGCAACGAAATGCACGTATTGCTCGACCTTGTCGGCAGCCTTGCCCGGAGGCGTGACTTCGACCTTGACCGGATCGGTCAGGTAGCTGTGCGACAGATCGGCGATTGCCTTCGGCATGGTGGCCGAGAACAGAAGCGTCTGGCGCTTGGCCGGAACCATTCTGGAAATCTTGCGCAGATCGTGAATGAAGCCGAGGTCGAGCATCTGGTCGGCTTCATCAAGCACCAGATAGGTGACCTTGGACAGCGAGATCGCATTGCGGGCGATGAGATCAAGCAGGCGGCCGGGGGTCGCCACGAGAATATCGGTGCCCTTTTCGAGCTGAAGCTGCTGCTTGTTGATCGACGCGCCGCCGACAACCTGGTTGATGCGCAGCGGCGTCTTCTTCACGAAGGAACGCAGGTTGTCGCCGATCTGGTTCACGAGTTCGCGGGTCGGTGCGAGAATGAGGGTACGGGTGGTACGGTTTGCCGGCCGGTCGGCCTGCTTCATCAGCATTTCGATGATCGGCAGGCCGAAAGCGGCGGTCTTGCCGGTGCCGGTCTGTGCGAGGCCGATGAGATCGCGGCCTTCAAGCAGCAGCGGAATGGCCTTTGCCTGAATAGGAGTAGGAGCGGTGTAGCCAAGCTGGGTAACGCTGGCCACAATCTTTTCAGAGAGGCCGAGTTCGCTAAAACTGGTCAATAGTATAGCCTTTCGGGGCGCCAAAAACCAATCGTCCGGAACAGGGCTGCTGTCCGGCGGTTTCGGCGTCAAGAACCCCGCGTGAATTGGGAACTTGTGGGTTGGAATAACTTTCTGCGCATCAGTGCGGCAAATGCCGTCTTCTGTATTCGTTGCGCTTTTCCTTCATGCGGTCCAGGTGATCCTGGTTCATACGCTGCAGCTCACGCGGCTGCCGAAGGTGAAAGCTTGACGGGGATGTGGGCGTTTTGTCGATCAAAGTCAAGCGATAGTTTTGTAACGATCCCGCCGGAAGGCGCATGGCAGCCATGCGCATCGGTTGCCGGCTACTATCGGAACGCACGCGCGCAAGCGAAGAATTATGGTTAAAAAAGGGTGACGCGACCCGCGGATACATAGCAAAGATCGATTTTCTAACATAACGTTTTTTGTGACGGCATCCGGAAATATTTGATTCGACAGGGATGGACTGCAGGGTGTGGAGTATCGATTGACCGAGGGCTGCGGGTTGCTGGATAAAGCGTGCAGGGCCGTTGCCGCCTTGGACCTGCCCGCGTGCATCAAGGACAGCGAGCTGCGCTATGTCGTGGTCAATGCCGCCTATGGCCGGGTGATGGGGCGTGCGCCTGCGGCATTCGAAGGCCGCACCGGCCTTTCCCTTTCCGGCGATATTCGTGACGCCGAGCGCGAGGACAGGGAGCGCCGCTCGCTGGTCTTCGCCACCGAGGAGATGATTGCCTGCCATGTCGCGGGTTCCCCGGTGCCGCACACGCTGCGCTGCGAGCGTTTTATCGGCGATGACGGCAATATTTTCCTCTTCGAGGTGTTCGAAGACATGCCGTCTGCCGTGGTGGCGGAGTTTCCGGATGCCACGGGTACATCGGATCTGTTGTTCGGCAGTGGCGTGATCGATCTCGTGGACGCGGGTATCGTCATTTATGACGGCGAAAACCGGCTGGTTTATTGCAACGCGCGCTTCCGTGAGTTCTATGGCGCCTTCGGCGTCCAACTGATGCCCGGTGTCCGGCTCGAAACGTTGATGGAAGCTCTCTATTTTTCGAGTGGCTATCGCGACACGAAGAAGGATGATCCTGCCTTTGAAAGGTGGATGCAGGCGCAGCTCAAGGATTTTTCCCTACCCTATTTCGAAAGGGTGGAGCAATTCGCCGATGGCCGCTGGGTACGCGTCGTTAACAAGCGGCTGGAAAATGGCATGCTGGTCGGGCTGCGCGTCGATGTGACCGAGTTCAAGGCGCATGAAACGCTTCTGAGCACCCAGATCCGCGAGACCTGGCTGCTGCGCGCCGCGCTGGAACAATTGCCTGTCGGCGTGTTTCTGAGGGATCAGGAGAGGCGGCTGACCTTTGCCAATGCGGCCTATGAGAAATTTCTGGACGGCAATCTTGCTGATCAAATCGGCAAGACGGAATGCGAGATGTTTTTGGAGGAAGGGCCGCAGTTCCGGCGGGAAAACGAGCATATTCTGCAAACCGGGGAGTCGTTTGAAAAGACGGCAAGTGTTCTCCTGCCGGATGGCAGCACCGTTCCCATCATCACCCGGCTCGGCCGGGTTGCGACGCCTGACGACGAATATTATCTGGTGGGTTCGGTCACTGATGTCAGCCTGCTACAGGACCGGGAAAACGCGCTGATCGCCGCGCAGGCCGAAGCCGAGGCGCTGCACCGGCAGCTCCAGGCGGTTCTCCACGCCCTGCCGGTGGGCGTGCTGCTGCTCAACGCCGATCTTGTCATCGAATATGTCAATCCGTTCTTCTACCAGGTCTGGGGCGAGATCGGCGGCGAGAAGTCGCTGGTCGGCAAGAGCTATCGCGAATTCATGACGATGAATTTCGACAGCGGCCTTTACGACTATGGCGACCGGTCCTTCGACGAGGTCTATCAGGAGCGGGCGCAGCGGTTGGCCGAAGATGCGGTGTTCGCTCCCCGCGAAGTGCGCAGCAAAAGCGGCAAGGTGACCGTTATCTCGAAAACCCGCCTCGAAGGCGGTAAAATCCTCAGTACCTATGCCGATGTCACCGATGTGCGCATGCGGGACGCCGAGATCAGCAAGGCGAAGGCTGAACTGGAACGCGTCGGCGAATATATGCAGGGCGCCACACGCGCCATGGCGCAGGGGCTGGTGCTGGTCGAGCAGGGCACGATCATCATGTCCAATGAGGCGATGGCGCGGATGTTCGACGTGCCGCCGCATCTCCTGGAAAAGGGCCGCAACTGGTCGGGCTTCTTCGCTCACTGCGCCGGGCGCGGCGATTTCGGGAGTGCTGACGAGGCTGCCGTGACGCTTGCTGCCTGGAAAGAGAACATTGCCGCCAACCGGCCGTTTTCCTGGCTCATCCATGTCGCGGGCAAAACCTGGCTCAATCTGGAAGCCACCAATAGTTCCGGCAATTACTGGCTCATCATCGTCACAGACGTGACCGAGATGAAGATGCGCGAGGAAGAGTTGCAACGATTGCTCGCCCGCGCAGAAACGGCCGATCGGGCGAAGTCGGAGTTTCTGGCCAATATGAGCCATGAAATCCGCACGCCGATGAATGGCGTGCTCGGCATGGCGGAGCTTCTGGCCAAGTCCAAGCTCGATACGCGCCAGAAGACTTTTACAGACATCATCGTCAAGTCAGGCAATGCGCTCTTGACGATCATCAACGACATTCTCGATTTCTCCAGGATCGAGGCCGGGCAGATGAAGCTGCGCAGCGTGCCTTTCGATCCTGCTGAAGCGGTGGAGGATGTGGTCTCGCTCCTGTCTTCGGCAGCGCTGGAAAAGGACATCGAGTTGATCGTCCGCATCGATGCGTCGGTTTCCGGCAAGGTCATCGGCGATGCCGGCCGTTTCCGCCAGATCGTCACCAATATTGTCGGGAATGCCGTCAAGTTCACCGAAACCGGGCATGTCCTGGTCGAGCTTTCGGCGCATCCGGCGGAGGCGTCGGAAAGTATGTTTTCGCTGCGCGTCGAAGACAGCGGCGTCGGTATTCCGGCCGACAAGCTCGAGACCATCTTCGACAAGTTCAGCCAGGTCGACGGTTCGGCGACGCGGCGGCACGAGGGAACGGGGCTCGGCCTTGCGATCACGGTCGGCCTTGTCGGCCTGTTCGACGGCAAGATCGATGTCGTCAGCGACGTCGGCAGGGGCTCGGCCTTCGAGGTCAATATTCCGTTTCAGGTGATGGAGCAACGGCGGGACGTGCCGCTGTTTTCCGTGGCGATCGACGATATCCGGGTGCTGGTCATCGACGATAACGACGTTAACCGCCGTATCCTGACGGAGCAGCTTCGAAGCTGGGGCATAGACGGCCATGCGGTGGAGGATGGGCCCTCCGGCATTGCCGTGCTGGAGGAAGCGATGTCGCTTGGTTTTGCAATCGACGCCATTATCCTCGATTACCATATGCCCGTCATGAACGGGCTCGACGTGGTGCAACGGATCCGGGCGGACAAACGCTTTGACGATATCGCCATTGTTTTCCTGACCTCGATGGATATCGTGGGCGACGAGACGCTGTTTACCGATCTCAACGTGCAGGCGCATCTGATGAAACCGGCGCGGGCGCGGCTGCTGCGCGCCACCCTGTTCGACGTGGTGCGCGATGTGCGGAAGGGCCGCCGGCAGCATCCACTGACGCAAGGGACAGGTGGGGAGAATGTCCCGCCGGAGAGCCGCCCCGCCGAAAGGAAACAACGGACCGAACCTGCGGCCGCTATTCCCGAACGCAGCCGCCCGTGCCTTCTCGATGTGCTGGTGGCCGAGGATAACGATGTCAACCAGATTGTCTTCAGCCAGATCTTGCAGCAGGCGGGCCTGCGCTTCCTGATCGTCGGCAATGGCAAGAGGGCCGTTCAGGCGTGGGAGGAGTATAATCCCGCCCTCATCCTGATGGATGTTTCCATGCCTGTCATGAACGGTCACCAGGCGACGCTGGCGATCCGCGCTGCTGAAAAATCCGCAGCCGACGGCCGGCATGTGCCCATTATCGGCGTCACCGCCCATACGCAGGAGGCGGACCGGGAACGCTGCCTGGAAGTGGGCATGGATGATTATCTGTCGAAGCCGATCAGCCCCGAAAGTCTCGAGGACAAGATCGCGCAATGGCTGGGCCAAGACAGGCTGCGGCGGGATGCTCCGGGCATCTGAATATCCGGCCTCACAATTGTTTTCCCAATGGTTTTCCGCGTTGCCTCAGGCGGAGGGTTTGGTGCCGCAGAGCATTTCCCGCTTTCCGGCAAATCCCTTTCTGCGCTCCAGGTCAAAACCGGCGGCGATGAGATTGCGGCGGACGAAGCCGGCGGCGGCGTAAGTGGCGAATGTGCCCCCCGGCGCCGTTTTCGCAAACAGCGCCTGCATGATCTCCAGTGACCACATGTCCGGGTTACGCGCTGGCGCAAAGCCATCGAGAAACCAGGCGTCGAAACTCTCATCGCTCCTGGAAATGCCGGCAAGTGCCTCTCCGCAGACCACCGTGAGGCGGGTTGCATCGTCCAGTTCGATATCGATGCGGCCTTGCGGCTCGGCCGGCCAGCGGGCGACAAGCGCCTTGCGTTCGGCGTCCACTTCGGGCCAGCGGGAGAGCGCCCGGTCGATCTCGTCCGCTTTCATAGGGTAAAGTTCAAAGGAGATGAAATGCAGCGTGGAGCGGCCGTTGTGGACCTCTTTCCACTGGCGCCAGGTCTCGCAGAGATTGAGGCCGGTGCCGAAGCCCAGCTCGCCGATGCGGAAAACGCCGTCGCGTTCGAGCCAGCGTTGCGGCAACCCGTTTCCGGACAGGAAGACATGGCCGCATTCCAGCCTGCCATCCGTCTGGCAATAAAAATGATCGTCAAAGGCCAGCGAATAGGGCATATCCCCGTTACGCCAGTCGAGCGCCGTCTGGCTTTTTCCGGCTGCCGAACCGGTTTCTGCGCCAGTCTCTCTGCCAGTCTCTTTGATAGTGTCGTTGGAATTTTTCATGGCTAAAGCCGATAATCCCGCTTTCGAACAGGGTCAATCACCAAGAACACCTTTGCCGGGTTCGGTGCCGCTCCTCATCGTCGGCGGCGGCATCATGGGCCTGTGGGCTGCGGTGAAGGCGGAACGGCTCGGTATCGATAGCCTGCTGGTGGAGGCGGGTCGTTTTGGTGGCGGCGCGAGCGGCGGGCTTCTGGGCGCCCTGATGCCGCATATGCCGGACCGCTGGTCAGACAAAAAACAGTTTCAGTTCGATGCTCTTGTCGCGCTGGAAGAGGAGATCGCCGGGCTGGAGGCGCAAACCGGACTTTCCGGCGGTTATCGACGCTGCGGCCGTATCATTCCGCTGCCCAAGCCGCATCTGCGCAGCATTGCCGAGCGCCATGAGCGGGATGCGGAAGAGAACTGGCGATCGGGCGAACGCCGGTTCCATTGGCATGTGGACGAGAGGCCGTCGGTCTCAGGCTGGGTGGGTGATGCGGCGGGCGAGGCGGGCTTTGTCTTCGACACGCTGGCGGCAAGGGTCTCGCCACGCGCCATGATCGCGCTGCTCTCGGCTTTTCTCCGCAAGGCGCGGCATGTGCAGGTGGCGGAAGGCTGCCGGGTTGTGTCCCTTGATGCGGATGTCGGGCGGGCGGCGTTGTCTTCGGGAGAGGAGCTAAGCTTCGGCCATGTCGTGGTCGCCAACGGCCATGATTCCTTTCCCCTGATCCGTGACGCTCTCGGTCTGGAAGCGGGGGTTGCACTCGGGCAGGCGGTAAAGGGGCAGGCGGCGCTGCTTGATGCCGCCGCTGATCCGGCCATGCCGGTCGTGTTCCTCAATGGTCTTTACATCGTGCCGCACGAGGATGGCACCGTTGCGATCGGCAGTACCAGCGAAGATTGTTTTTCGGAGCCCTTCAGTACCGATGAGAAGCTTGAAAAGCTGCTTGCCGACGCCTGCGCCATCGTGCCTTCGCTTGCCGGCGCCCCGGTGCTCGAACGCTGGGCCGGGCTGCGCCCGAAGGCGGTAGGGAGAGACCCGATGGTGGGTGCAATGACCGGCACTCCGAAACTCGTTGCACTCTCTGGCGGTTTCAAGGTGAGCTTTGGTCTGGCACATTTTCTGGCGGATGCGGCGTTACAAACCGTGTGCGGTCACACGCCTGTCATCCCTTCGGGCTTTCGCCTTCGAGAACACGTGAGTATTGCCTCAGCAGACTTTAGAAAGTTCTGATCAGGCCTTTCACGTCGTTAATCTGTCACGCAAATCACTTATCTGCTGGCCTGCAAAGAGGCCGGTTTGTCCGCATTCGCGGCGAGGTGACAGCGCATGCGATACGCCATTCATTTCACGCCTTCCCCCAATGACCCGCTGACGCTGGCTGCCGCCGCGTGGCTGGGGCGCGATGCCTATTCCGGTCATGCGGTGGAGCCGCCGGGCATGATCGATCTCGGCATGCAGGAGATTTCCTACCATACCGCCTTGCCACGCCGTTATGGTTTCCATGGCACGATAAAGGCCCCTTTCCGTCTTGCGGAGGGCCAGTCCGAGGCGGCGTTGCTGCGCGACCTGATGTATTTTTCCGGCAGGCAGGATCCCTTTATGCTGCCGCAACTGGTGGTGGCAAGACACGACAATGTCTTCAGCCTCGTTCCCGAGCGTCCCTGTGAAGTGCTGCATTTCTTTGCGGCCCGCGTGGTGCAGGAATTCGACCGCTATCGGGCGCCGCTCTCTGAGGCGGAAATCGAGCGTGCCGATCCGGATCGGCTGTCGGCCTCGCAACTCACCAATCTGCATCGTTGGGGCAGCCCGCATGTTATGGATGAGTTCCGTTTCCAGATGTCGCTGACGGGTGGCGTGGAACCTTCCAGCAGCCAGAGGATCGAGCGGGCCGTACGCAAGGTTTTCGAGCCGTTGTTGACCCGGACGCTGCCATTTTCCAGCCTGGCGCTTTTCATCGAGGATGAGCCGGGTGCGCCTTTCCGCGTGCATTCGCTGCACCCCATGGGCCGCGTTTCTGCCCGCAAGATCGCCTGAGGGGCGGTCGCCTATAATCGTATACAAAAAAGCATCGAAATGTCGGCAAGATTGTCTCGACATTCCGGATGCGAATGCTACCGTTCGGCATCGCATATCCGAAACGCGCCTGCCTGTCCGGTCCGGCAAGGTTCGGAGGTTTGTCTCATCTCCCGGAACCGGCTTGCGCCCCGGGAGAGATGTTCTGGGTGGCTGAATGATTTCTGAAAACTATTCCCGCAATCTGGTGGGCTATGGCCGCAATGTTCCCGATCCAAAATGGCCGGGCGGCGCGCGCATCGCCGTGCAATTCGTCATCAATTACGAGGAAGGCGGCGAGAGCTGCATTCTCGACAATGACAAGGCGTCGGAATCGCTGCTGTCGGAAATCGTCGGCGCGCAGCCCTGGCCCGGCCAGCGCAACCTGAACATGGAATCGATCTATGAATATGGCTCGCGCGCCGGATTCTGGCGGCTGTGGCGCATGTTCACCGGGCTTGGCGTCACCACCACCGTTTACGGCGTGACCGCCGCCATGGCCCGCAACCCCGAGGCCGTAGCGGCCATGAAGGAAGCGGGCTGGGAAATCGCCAGCCACGGTTACCGCTGGCTGGAATATAAGGATTTTTCTGAAGAGGAAGAGCGCAAACATATAGTCGAGGCGGTGCGCCTGCATACGGAACTGACGGGTGAACGTCCCTATGGCCTGTATCAGGGCAAGCCATCCGACAACACGCTGCGCCTCGTCATGGAGGAGGGCGGCTTCCTGTATTCTTCCGATTCCTATGCCGATGATCTGCCCTATTGGGTGAAGGGTGTGAAAGACGAACCTTTCCTGATTATTCCCTATACGCTCGAAACCAACGACATGCGTTTCGCCACGCCGCAGGGGTTCAATTCCGGCGACCAGTTCTTCACTTATCTGAAGGATGCCTTCGATGTGCTTTACCAAGAGGGTGTCGAAGGCGCTCCGAAGATGATGAGCATCGGCCTGCATTGCCGTCTTGTCGGCCGACCCGGTCGTGCGGCGGCACTTCGCCGTTTCATCGAATATGTACTCGGCCATGAGAAAGTTTGGATCCCGCAGCGCATCGAGATTGCCCGTCACTGGCATGAACATCACAAGCCGGAGACGCTCTGATGGTGACGCGTGATGACTTCGTCACCCGTTTCGGCGGCGTTTTCGAGCATTCGCCTTTTATCGCCGAACGGGCCTATGATGCCGGCGGAGCGGGCCTGGAGCTAACGGCGAAGGCGATTCACGCCGTGTTGAGCGCTCAGTTTCGCGCGGCTTCGGAGGCGGAAAGGCTCGGCGTATTGCGGGCGCATCCCGATCTGGCCGGCAAGCTGGCGATTGCAGGCGAGTTGACGGCGGACAGCCGCAACGAGCAGGCAGGTGCGGGGCTGGACCGGCTTACCCCTGAAGAACATGCCCGTTTTACCCAATTGAATGGCGCCTATACCCAGAAATTCGGTTTCCCCTTCATCATCGCGGTCAAGGGACTGAACAGGCACGATATTCTCTCGGCCTTCGAGACCCGCATCGGCAACGACGCGGCGCAAGAATTCGCGACCGCGACGGCGCAGGTGGAAAAGATCGCCTGGCTGCGCCTTTCGGCGATGCTGCCGGAAGGCTGAATTGGCGAGTGGTGGCCGTTCTGCTAGAATCGCGTCATCTGGAGATCGAGAGAATGAGACCTTCCGAGGTACTGGAAAAGAACAGGGAAGCGATCCGCGAAGCGACGAAGCGCTTCAACGCGGCAAACCCGCGCGTGTTCGGCTCCGTCGCCCGTGGCGAGGACCGGCCGGATAGCGATCTCGATATTCTGGTGGATGCGCTGCCGGGCACGACGCTGTTTGATCTCGGGGGATTATTGGAAGAGCTATCGACCATCATGCGCGGCACAGACATTCATCTGTTAACGCCGGGGGACTTTCCCGAGCGCGTCCGTGTGAAGGTTCTGCAGGAAGCGAAGCCTGTATGAGTGTCGAGCGGCTGCACGTTTATCTTCAGGATATCAGGCAAGTTGCTTTAGAAACCATCGACTTCGTCCGGTCGAACACAAAGGATGAGTTTCTGGCTGATCTTGTCCGTCAACGCGCCGTCGCGATGAACCTTCTGATTATCGGGGAAACGACCGCGCGAATAATGGAAGAGTTTCCCGCTTTCGTGGCCGATTTCCCCGATATTCCATGGGTGAAAATGCGCGGAATGCGAAACAGGATCGCGCATGGCTATATGAGCATCAATCTGGAAACCGTGTGGGATACAACACAGACGGCAATACCTGATCTTCTGGACAAACTCTCCCTTCTCCGAAACTGGCATGCCCAAGGTGAATGACATTTGACTGATTTTCTCGACATAAAGCCCCTTACCAAGCAAGCATTCGCATCCTTCGGCGATGTGATCGAAAGCACACCTTCGTCCATGCGCTACATCAATGGTGGCCAGACCGAGCGGCATCACGCGCTTGCAGCGCCGGAGGCTGCGGGCGAGGGGGGGCGTGTCATTCTCAATATCTTTCGTGGGCAGCCGCGCGCCTTTCCGCATGAAATCGAAATGATGGAGCGGCATCCCCTCGGCAGTCAGAGTTTTTCACCGCTCTCGGGCCGGCCTTTCCTCGTTGTCGTGGCGGAGGATGAGGGCGGCAAGCCCTCCCGGCCGCAGGTGTTTCTGGCGCGGGGCGATCAGGGCGTAAATTACCGCCGCAATGTCTGGCATTATCCGCTGATGCCGTTGCAGGCGGTTTCGGATTTTCTGGTTGCCGATCGCGAGGGGCCGGGTAACAATCTGGAAGAGTATTTTTTCGATGAGCCCTTTATGATCGCGGAGCCCAGCCTATGACCGGTTTGACCACCCATGTCCTCGATGCCGCCCATGGCACGCCGGCGCAAGGGTTGACGATCGAGCTCTACCGGCTCTCCGGTGATCGCCGCGAGAAGCTGAGGACGGTGCAGACCAATAGCGACGGCCGTGTCGATGGCGGGCCGCTGCTTGCCGACGACAGTTTCAAGGCCGGGGAATATGAGCTGGTTTTCCATGCTGGCGATTATCTGCGCGGCAAGGGCGTTGTGCTGCCGGAACCGGCCTTTCTCGATATTATCCCGATCCGTTTCGGCATTGCCGATGAGAGCGGCCACTATCACGTGCCGCTTCTGCTTTCGCCCTATAGCTATTCCACCTATCGAGGAAGCTGACGCTTATGATCTTTGCCGCCATTGCTGATATTCATGGAAACTGCGCAGCACTGGAAGCCGTGCTGGAGGATATTGCGAAGCTAGGCATTACGGATATCGTCAATCTCGGAGATTGTTTCAGTGGTCCGCTGGAGGCGGGGTTTACCGGTGACGTGCTTGTTGGCAAATGGATACCCAGCATTCGCGGCAACCATGATCGCGAACTGATCGAGCGCGCGCCGGAAGAGATGGGCAGCTGGGAACGGCCGGCACATGCGCAGCTGACCGCCGCGCATCTGGACTGGCTGCATACCCTGCCGTTCAGTATGGTGTTCAAGGATATCGCCTATTGCTGCCATGGTTCGCCGCTCGGCGATCTTGACTACTGGCTGGAAACGCTGTCGCCGGAAGGTGTGCTGAGACTGCGGCCACTTGCCGAAATAGAGGAGAGGGCGGAAGGTATCACACAGCCGCTGATGCTGTGTGGCCATACGCATATCCCCCGCGCGGTGCAGCTTTCCGATGGCCGCCTGATCGTCAATCCCGGCAGCGTCGGCTGCCCCGGCTGGAAGGATGACACGCCTTTTGACCATCATGTCGAGGCCGGGCATCCGCTTGCCACCTATGCCGTGCTGGAAGAGACCGGGCGTGGCTGGCAGGTTCATTTTCGGAATATCCGCTACGACAATCTTGCCATGTCGGAAATGGCGCGGGTCAACGGCATTCCCTATCTCGCCGATGCGCTGACGGGCGGGTGGCTCAAGCGCTGAATCACCCCTCGCTCGTCATCACCACGCAGGCATAGGACTGAGCCTTCAGTTCCTTGCAGGCCGAGACCGCTGAAGACTGGTCTTCGAAGCCGGTGAAACGGGCGCGGTAAAGCGTTGCCGAGCCGCTTTGCACGGCTTCGGTATAGGGGGCGATCCCGCCATAGCTGCCGATATTGGAACGGGCACTGGCAAGCAGTGAGCGCGCCGCAGCTTCGCTGTCGGTTGCGGCAATCTGCACTTCCCAGCGGCTTCTCTGGCCGGTCGTAGCGGCGGCGGGGGCAGGCCTTGGAATGGCGGAGACCTGCATCATATCGGCCATCTGGCTGTTGGCCGTGGCGATTTGCATGGCAACGGGGTCGGCGCGGCGTTCGGCAAACATGGGGAGCGGTACGGCCGCGGGCGGCACGGCGGCGGCGGCGACATCGAAGGTGCGGCTGACATTGGCGCTGGCGACGAGCTGTTCGCTGTTGCGGCTTCTCGATGCCTGCGGCATGGCCTTGTCGAGAAGGGCGGCCATCTGCGCATCGCGGCTGCGCGCAGTCTTGCCCCCCAGCACGACGCCGACGACGCGGCGGCCATTGTGATTGATGGCGCTGACGAGGTTGAAGCCGGAGGCATTGGTGTAACCGGTCTTGATGCCGTCCATGCCCTGATAACGATACATCAGATTGTTGTGGCCGCGGATGCGTTTGCCCCGGAAGCTGAAGGATTCCATGGCAAAGAGGCCGTACTCCTTGGGAAAGTCGCGCTGCAGCGCCAGGCCGAGCTTTGCCATGTCACGCGCTGTCGTCACCTGCGACTTGTTGGGCAGGCCGGACGCGTTGCGGAACACCGTTTTGGTCATGCCGAGCTGGCGGGCCTTGCGGGTCATCATCTCGGCGAACCGTGCCTCGGAGCCACCGAGGTGATCGCCCATACCTTCGGCCATGTCATTGGCGGATTTGACGATCATGCCGTAAACGGCCTCGCGCACGGTGAAGGTCTGGCCCTGGCGCACGTAAAGCTTCGAGGGGATGACCGATGCGCCGTTCTTGGACATGGTTATCTTCTGGTCCCAACGAAGCCGGCCGGCGTGCAGCGCCTCGAAGGTCATATACAGCGTCATCATTTTGGTGAGCGAGGCGGGGTGGTTCAGCACATCCGCATTGCGGGCGGCCAGAACCTTGCCGGTATTGGCATCCATGATGAAATGGGCATAGCCCGCCTGCGCAGGCGATGCCTGCAATGAGAGGATCGCGCAAAAGAAGGCGAGTGCGAAAACCCATGCACCCGCCATTCCCCGTTTGATCGTTCCCAACATAATACACCCCTTTTTGTTCGATCGCCGCGATGGGCGAAGTTTTACTGACACTTTCCGGCAACAAAACCGCTAAAACTTTAGAGATCGCTTTCATGCTTAATTAAGTATGAATTTCAAGCCGGCCGTAGCCCTCACAATTTCCTTGCAAAGAAACCAACCATCCGGTATGTTTATGCCCATGAAAAATGCACATGAGCGAAAAAAGCAGCCTGAAATCGTTCGCCGCAATCTTCTCGATTGCGCGGCGAAACTCGCTGCGGAGCAGGGTGTTGCGGCGCTTTCCGTGCAGGCGGTGGCCGATGCCGCCGGGGTGACGAAGGGTGGGTTGTTTCATCATTTTCCCTCCAAGCAGGCACTGCTGGAAGCCGTGATGACTGACCTTCTGTCGGCTCTGGACGCTGAGATTGACGACCTCGTCTCACAGGATTGTGAAGCTTTTGGGAGCTTCACAAGGGCCTATGTGAACGCGGTTTTCTCGGATCGGGGCAGGGATTCGGGCAGGCAATGGGCAGCGATCTCGGTTTCCATGGTCGGTGAACCGTCGCTTCGGCGCATGTGGAACAGCTGGATTGAGGGACGTCTTGCCCGTCATAAAGATACGGATGACGGGGTGGTACTGGAGATGGTGCGGCTTGCAGCTGACGGCATCTGGTTTGCCGATCTACTGGCCGATGATGGCAAAGCGGGTGGCGACAGGGCGCCTCTGAGGGCCAGGATGATCGCCCAGACGAAAAAGGAAGCGGAACGATGAACGCGGCTGTTTTGACCTATGGGGCGCTTGTCGCGGCCATCGTCTGCGAGGTCATCGCAACTTCCTTTCTGCAGCAATCGCAGCAGTTCACCAGGTTGTTGCCAACGGTGCTGATGGCGCTGTTTTACGGCGCAGCCTTTTATCTCCTGTCGTTCACGTTGCGGGCGCTGCCGGTCGGTGTGGCCTATGCGATCTGGAGTGGGCTCGGCATCGTGCTGATTTCGGCCATCGGTTATTTCGTTTTCCGCCAGACGCTGGATATCGCCGCCGTCATCGGCCTCGGCTTCATCATCACCGGTGTGGTGATCGTGAATGTGTTTTCGAAGACGGTGGGGCACTAGGCTCTCTTGTCCTCATCCCTGTGCCTGTCATAGGGATGAGGGAGGCAGCGTATAATGCACTTTCTGGCACGGTCGGCTCTGAGGCTCCGCCCCATCCACTCCACATCACCATCACCATCACGCCAGAATGCTGCGATCCACGTCCGTAATCAGCCTTTTGCCGCATAGCGCCATGCTGACATCCATTTCCTTGCGGATGATCTCGAGCGCGGTCGTCACGCCCTGCTTGCCATCCGCACCGAGACCATAAAGGAAGGGTCGGCCGATATAGGTGCCCTTGGCGCCGAGTGCTACCGCCTTCAGCACGTCCTGGCCGGAGCGAATGCCGCCGTCCATATGTACCTCGACCCTGTCGCCGACAGCATCGACGATCTTCGGCAGCATGGCGATAGAGGAGTGTGCGCCGTCGAGCTGGCGACCGCCGTGGTTGGAGACGATGATGGCGTCCGCGCCGGTATCGAGCGAGGCGCGTGCATCTTCCTCGTCGAGAATGCCCTTGAGGATAAGCTTGCCGCCCCAACGCTCCTTGATCCATTGGACATCCTTCCACGACAGGCGCGGATCGAATTGCTCGGCCGTCCAAGAGGAGAGCGACGAGAGGTCGGAGACGTTCTTGGCGTGGCCGACGATGTTACCGAAGCTGCGGCGCTTGGTGCGCGCCATGTCCAGGCACCATTTGGGCCGGGTCGCCATCTGCCAGATGTGTTTCGGGGTGAATTTCGGCGGGGCCGAGAGGCCGTTGCGCAGATCCTTGTGGCGCTGGCCGAGAATTTGCAGGTCGAGCGTCAGCACCAGCGCCGAGCAACCGGCTGCCTTGGCGCGGTCGATTAGATTATTGACGAAGTCGCGGTCCTTCATCACGTAAAGCTGGAACCAGAAGGGTTTCGAGGTGACGGAAGCGACATCCTCGATGGAGCAGATGCTCATGGTCGACAGCGTAAAGGGCACGCCGAATTCCTCAGCGGCCTTGGCGGCCAGCATTTCGCCATCGGCATGCTGCATGCCCGTAAGGCCGGTGGGGGAGAGTGCGACCGGCATAGACACCTTCTCGCCGACCATTTCGGTGGCGAGCGACCTGTCGGTCATATCCACCAGAACGCGCTGGCGGAGCTTTATCTTCGCAAAATCGTCCTCATTGGCGCGATAGGTGCTTTCTGTCCACGCGCCGCTATCGGCGTAGTCGAAAAACATCTTTGGCACACGTCGTTGCGCCCGGTTTTTCAGGTCCGCTATGGTCAGGATTTTGCCCATGGATAAAGCCTTCACATTTGAATGATGGCTTCACCTAGCATATTCTATTTGGATGCGCGAGTTCGTCGATCGCAGTTTTAGGTTTTTTTGGATCGCTTGCATCTAGAAATCAGAGTTGAGTTTTCATTGGAAACCGGCAATCTGTAGTTATCTTATCTCCGTGGAATTGTTGCTCATGTCATCTTCCTTTTTTAAAATTCTTGCAGCCGCTCTTATATCTCCAAATATTGCTCTCGCAGCAGAGTGCCCTACGATTAAGAGCGACAAGAATGGATTTGTACTCAGTCACAGTGGCGTGCAAAGCGCGTTCAAAACAGCGGGGCCTGTCGTTTCCGTAGAACATGGCTTTGCTGACGGCGGAAAACAAAAGGCATTTCTTTATCAAGGCCTTATAGAAATTTCTCGTTCAGGAAGTGACGACGATTACAATGCTTATTTTACATCGAATCTTTCTTCGTTCTGGCCTCTGAAAGTTGGTGCTCGCCGGACTTTCGACTTCATTCCGCTGAAGGCTGATGCCTTTAAGGAGAAGTGGACTCTGAGTCTTAACGTTACAAAACGGCGATCTTTTTCTATTGGCTATTGCAGTTATGATGTTTTTAACGTGGTTTACGACGTCAGGAGAAACGACGAGGAAGTCGAGCGGTGGACCGCGGTCTATGCGCCTGATCTGCTTGCAACGGTTGCAAAGATCTACGACGAAGGTACCAATAACGAAGAAACTGTGAGCTACACTGCGATCAAGCCGCTAAAATAAGGTTCTTGCCGGTTTGGCCACAGCACGGGTTAACTCCAGAAAGCTCGAAAGAATAATTCAGCGCCCAACACGAGCAGGCAGATAAGGAACCAGCGCCGGAACGTTGTCGGGCTGACGATATGGCGTATTTTCTGACCGAGCCACATGCCGGCAAGTGCTGGCAGGACGGCCAGTGCAGAAAGTGACAGATGCTCGACGTGAAAAGCATTCTGAGAAGCAAGGCCAGCGGCGAGCGCGATGGTTGAGACCGTAAAGGAAAGGCCAAGCGCCTGCACCAGATCATCGCGGCTAAAACCAAGCGACTGGATATAGGGCACGGCGGGTACGACGAAAATTCCGGTGCCGCCTGTCAGAAGGCCCGTCACCAGCCCCATGACGGGGGAGAGTTTTGGTTCCAGCCTTGCCGGAACCGAGACGGGTTTAGCAAGCAGGCTATAGGCGGCGTAGGCCGCAAGGCACAGGCCGAGCGCCGAGGTGGTCCAGACGCCGGTGCCTGATGTCATCAGCCGGATGCCGATGAGGGTGCCGAGGGTGATAGCGATCATCATCGGCCACAGCCGCTTCACAATGGCCCGGAAATCAGGCCCAGCCAGCAATTGCCAGATATTGGTGATGAAGGAGGGCAGGATAAGCAATCCGGCGGCGATGACCGGAGGCATGAAAAGGCCGAGCACGCCCATGGCGACGGTGGGCAGTCCCATGCCGGTCACCCCCTTGACGATGCCTGCGATGATGAAGGTCGCGAGAACCATGAGCATGGTGGTTGTGTCTAGGTTCGGCACCGGGCACTCCAGAGGTCATTCGCACTCGGCCGAAATGGCGTCAGGCAATCATCTGGAGCGAGCGAGTGCCGCTTGTTTCTTCTCCCCGCCGGGGAGAAGGTCGCGGCAGCGGGATGAGGGGGCAAGCTCTCCGAAATCCGGCAACGTTGCCCCCTCATCCGACCCTTCGGGCCACCTTCTCCCCGGCGGGGAGAAGAAAGACGCGGCACCCGCTCGATCCAGTATGTGACGGATGTAAACGAGTTAGCAGCTTTATGTTTCGGCCGCAGCCGAACTATGCCAGCACGCTCTTCATCGGCTGGCCGGCCACATAGGTCTCCACCACCGTGCGGTCGTCGCCCATGGTTAGCATCAGGAACAGTTCTTCCGTGAGGCTGTTCACCACTTCCATCTTCAGGGCCATGGCTGACGTCGAGGAGGCGTTCAGCACGGTGATGTCGGCATCCGTGCCGGCCTCCAGCGTGCCGATGCGGTCGACCATGGAGAGTGCTTCGGCATTGCCGCGGGTCATCAGATACCAGCTTTCCAGCGGGTTGAGACGTTCGCCCAGCAATTGCTGGATTTTGTACGCCTCGTCCATGGTGCGCAGCATGGAATAACTCGATCCGCCGCCGATGTCGGTGGCGACGGCGATGCGAACAGGCTTTTCGCGCCGCTGCAGCTTTTTCATCGGGAAGAGGCCGGAGCCGATGAAGAGGTTCGAGGTGGGGCAATGCACGGCTACCGCGCCGGTTTCCGACAACACATCCGCCTCGCGGTCAGAGAGGTGGATGGCGTGGCCGAGCAGGGTCTTTTTGCCCATCAGGCCGTAACGCACATAGATGTCGGTATAGTCGGTCGCTTCGCGGTAGAGCTCGCAGGTATATTTTATCTCGTCCAGATTTTCGGACAGATGCGTCTGGATGAAGAGATCGGGAAATTCCTGCGCCAGCGCCTGTGCGGCTTCCATCTGCTTCGGTGTGGAGGTGATGGCGAAGCGTGGGGTGATGGCGACGTGGTTGCGGCCCTTGCCGTGCCAGTCGGCGATGACGGCGCGCGTCTCGTCATAGGAGGTTTCCGGTGTGTCCAGCAGGCCCTGCGGGGCGTTGCGGTCCATCATCACCTTGCCGCCGACCATCAGCATGTTGCGCTTCATCGCTTCAGCGAAGAAGGCGTCGGCGGAGGTCTTGTGTACGGAGCAATAGGCGGCGGCCGTGGTGGTGCCGTGGCGCAGAAGCTCGTCATAGAAGTGTGTGGCGATGCGTTGAGCGTGTGCACTTTCAACGAAACGGCATTCTTCCGGGAAGGTATAGGTGTTCAGCCATTCCAGCAGGTTGGCGGCATAGGAGCCGATGACCTGCATTTGCGGGAAATGCAGGTGCATGTCGATGAGGCCGGGCACGATGAGATGCGGGCGGTGGTCCTTTTCCTCGACGTCTTCGGGTGCTGTCTTACGGATATCGGCGTATTCGCCGATGGCGGCGATCTTGCCGTTTTCGAGAAGCAGGCCGCCATCTTCGATATAGAGATAGCTTTGCGTATCGTCGATTGCGAGCGGCGCGCGGCGGAAGCTCAGCAGGCGGCCACGCAGCAGAACCAGGCTCATTCAGTCTTTCCTTCGGCTTTTCCAGCCCCGGAGACCGCACTCTCATACCAGGCGGTCAGCACCTTGCGCTCATCCGGGGTGATGGCGGTGATGTTGCCCGGAGGCATGGCATGGCTGCGGCCGGCTTGCAAATAGATTTCGCGCGCATGGGCGGCGATCTGTTCGTCGGTTTCGAGCTTTACGGATTTCGGTGTGAAGGGCACGCCTTCCCACACCGGCTCGACCGCATGGCACATGGAACAGCGGCCCTGAACCACTTCACGCGCCTTGGCGAAATGGGCGTCGACGACGAATTGCTGCTGCATCGGCGACAGTGTCGCGGCCTTCTGTTCTTCTTCGCCGGTCAGCACCTTCGGCACAGTGGAAAGCCACATGATGACGATGAAGATCAGCGCGGTCAGCAGCCAGGTCCAAGTCGGCTTGCCCTTGCGGGCATGGGTGGTGTTGAACCAGTGGCGGATGGTGACGCCCATCAGGAAGACCAGTGCGGCGATGATCCAATTAAACTGCGTGGCAAAGGCCAGCGGATAATGGTTCGACAGCATGAAGAAGATGACGGGCAGCGTCAGGTAGTTGTTGTGCAGCGAGCGCTGCTTGGCGATGCGGCCATATTTCGGGTCCGGCGTGCGCCCGGCGACGAGGTCGGCCACGACGATCTTCTGGTTCGGAATGATGATGAAGAACACGTTCGCCGACATGATGGTGGCGGTGAAGGCACCGAGATGCAGGAACGCGGCGCGGCCGGTGAAGACCTGCGTATAACCCCATGCCATCGCCACCAGCGCGACATAGAGCACGATCATCAGGCCCCAGGTATTGTTGCCAAGCGGCGATTTGCAGAGGAAATCGTAAAACAACCAGCCAATGGCAAGCGAGGCGAGCGACAGACAGATGGCCTGGAACTGGGTAAGCGCCAGCACCGAATGATCGATGAGGAAGAGATCCGCGCCGCCATAATAAACGATGCAGAGCATGGCGAAGCCGGAAAGCCAGGTGACATAGCTTTCCCATTTGAACCATGTCAGGTGCTCGGGCATCTGGGCAGGCGCGACCAGATATTTCTGGATGTGATAAAAGCCGCCGCCATGCACCTGCCATTCCTCGCCATAGGCCCCCGGCGGCAGATGCGGCCGTTTGACCAGCCCGAGATCGAGCGCGATGAAATAAAAGGATGAGCCGATCCAGGCGATGGCGGTGATGACGTGGAGCCAGCGGACGGCAAAGGCCATCCATTCCCACGCAATGGCATATTCGTACATGCGGTTCCCCTGATCCTTGTGCAGCGCACCTTGCGAGAAATTTGACCTTTAGGAAAGGGAAAAGCAGAGGGCGGGAGGTGATTGTTCACAATCCGGTTCGCTTGTGTCCACAACATCGGCCGAAGTGGCTCGCCTCTGGCTGCAAGCCCGGTAAAGTTGCAGCGGAGGTTTGCTGTCGCATAGTTTGTGCTTAGCTGGCTAACGCGACTCAGCTATTATCCTTTGTGCAGCCTGCCAATGTGCTAAAATAAAAGGCTGCGGAGCTTTGGAGTGCCCTGTGTCCGAAAGGACCCGGCAGAGGACGCTCTAACTTTTTAAGTGGCGCATCGTCCCTGTCGAAAATCTGTCTCGATTTTCGGGGTGATGCGCAGGGCTCCCATGACATGTTTCGCTGGCGGTTCATGCCGAAAGCGGGTGCTGCGAACCCTGGGGCGGGGGCAGTTCAGGGGGCAGTGTCGCAGTTCCCGGTGCCATCGCGTCCGGGTGCGTGTTGATGTGTGGAATTTGAATAAAGGGACGCAATGACCTTCCGGCAACCGCCGTTGTTTCAACGGAGACCATGCCGATGCGCCTTGTTCTGACGGTTCTCTTCCTGCTTTTGGCGTTCACCGCCACAGCGCTTGCCCATGAATCCCACAAGGGGTTCAAATATGAAAGCTATTGCTGCAACGGCGATGCCCAGACGGGAGATTGCCAGATGATCCCCACGCGAAGCGTTCGTGTCACGCCGGATGGTTATGAGGTGTCGCTGGCCCCCGGCGATCATCGCATGGTCACGCGGCGGCATGTCTTCAACTGGTCGCAACGCGAGGCGAGACGGTCTGAGGACGGCGAATATCATCTCTGCCTCTTCCCGGATGAAGACACGCCGCGCTGTTTTTATGCGCCGGACATGGGGTATTGAGATGGCCGCGGCCGGCTTTCCTCGATCCGCTGCAATATCCAGTCGCGAAACAGCCTTATCTTGCGGATATTCCTGCGATTTTCAGGGTAGACCAGCCAATAGTTCTGTCCTTCGCTGCTAAGATGCTCGAAGGGTTGATACAGCCGGCCGAGTGCAATTTCGTCCGCATAAAGTTCAGGGGTGAGCATGGCCACGCCCTGGCTGGCGATGGCCGCCGCGGCTTCGAATGCCTGGACGTTAAGGCGGCTGCGCGGATAACGGTCGAGGCCCGGATTTTCGACACCTACTTCCTGAAACCATTGGCTCCACCAGATGTCGCCGGGATCGATGATGCGCAGGCGCAGAAGATCCTCCGGCTTTTTCAATCCGCCGATGGTTTCGGCAAGGTCGGGATGCAGCATCGGCGTATAAACGCCCCTGACAAGCCGGTGATAAATCAACCCCTTGCCATCGTCGTTGCTCCAGCGGATGGCGACATCGCAGTCGGACTGCGCAAAATCGATCAAGGCGTTGGAGGTCTCCAGCCGGACGGCGATCGAAGGATGTTCAAGCTGGAAGGCACCCAAATGTCGTGAAAGCCAGCGTGATGCGAAAGTGGCGGTGGAATGAATGGTCAGCGTCGTGTCTGACGTGTCACGCACATTGTCGACGGCTTCCCGCAGGCTGTTAAAGGCCTCGGCCACTCTTGGCGCCAGCTTCTGCCCGGCCTCGGTCAGCTGAACCTGGCGCGCTTTGCGTATGAACAGCGGCTCGCCGATATTCTCTTCCAGCAGCTTCACCTGATAGCTGACCGCCGTCTGCGTCATGCCCAGTTCCTCGCCAGCCCTGGTGAAACTCAAATGCCTGGCAGCGGCTTCGAACACGCGCAAGGCATTCAGCGGGAACTGGCGAGACATTTTCATGGATAAGTTCTCTTTATGCTAATCGCCAAAGGTTTCATTGGTTTTTACTCATAAATCAGAGCATTTTTAGCCCAGCTCATCAACTAAGCTTCTGACATTTTTGAATGGAGACGAACATGCGCACAGCACTCTTGCGCGCGTGGTCCCGCCTGCGTGCGGGCCTGCGGACAGCGGAACGGTTTGCCCTTGAAAGCATTGCGCCGGACAATCTGGCGGATGAAAGCCTGCCCGACGGGCTCAGGCGTGATCTTGGCCTTGAGGATGGCCGTGTCGATTTTCGTTGCGACGGATTTCGGCAGCGGAAAATGCTTGCAACAACTCGGCTGCCACAAGGGCCGCTATGACGGCGGGGCGCTTGTCCCTGACGCTATTGCCACCGATCGGCAAAGTGAGTTTTGCAAAGCGGGAAGGCGCTTCGCCCTCCCGCTCCAGCCAATGGGAGAAGGTGGCGCGTTTGGTCTTTGAACCGATCATGCCGACATAGACGAGATCGTCGCGGGCAAGCGCTTCCTTGGCTATGAGGAAATCGAGCGCGTGATCATGGGTGACGATGATCGCTGCCCCGTTTGCCGGGATTTTCGCGACGAGCGCCTCCGGCATGGGAGTGAGCACGGATGTGGCATCGGCTGGAAGATCGTGCAACTCCGTTTCCCGCGTCTCCACCACTGTCAGCGTCAGGGGCAGCAGCGACAGCGCTTCGGCCAGCGCCTTGCCGACATGACCCGCCCCGAAAATGAAGACGGCGGGCTGCTGTTCGGCTTCGCCTTTCAGCCGCGTCTCAAGAGCGACCGCGATCTCCTTCGTCACCCGCCGGAAGCGGATGAGGGTGCGGCCGCCGCAGCATTGGCCGATTTCCGGGCCGAGCGGAATATCCATGCGGTCCTCGGCCGCACCATTCCTCAACATGGCGCGGGCATGGTCCATCGCCATATATTCGAACTGTCCGCCACCGATTGTTGCCCACAGCGCATCCTGACTCACCAGCATGAAGGTTCCGGCTTCACGCGGCGAGGAGCCCTTGACGGCCTCGATTTCCACGAGGATCGCGGCGGGGAAGCGGGCGAGGAAGTTGGAAAGGGAGGTGTCAGGCATTTGTTGGCCCCCTCACACCTTCTTCAGCCGTTCCACCGCCATCAGAACCCGTTCGGGCGTTGCCGGCGCATCGAGGCGCGGGCAGACCTTGTAATCGGCGACGGAGGCGACCGCCATGGAGAGGGCTTCGAGAACCGAGATCGCCAGCATGAAGGGCGGTTCGCCCACGGCCTTGGAGCGGCCGATGGTGGGTTCGGCATTTTCCGCCCATTCCGCCAGCTTGACGTTGAAACTCTTCGGCCGGTCGGAGGCGAGCGGTATCTTGTAGGTGGAGGGAGCATGGGTGCGCAGCCGTCCCTTGCCATCCCACCACAATTCTTCCGTCGTCAGCCAGCCCATGCCCTGCACGAAGGCGCCCTCGATCTGGCCGATATCGATGGCCGGGTTGAGCGATTTGCCGACATCGTGGAGGATATCGGTGCGTTCCGTCAGATATTCGCCGGTCAGCGTATCGATGGATACTTCCGAGCAGGCCGCGCCATAGGCGAAATAATAAAACGGCGTGCCTCGTCCCGCAGCACGGTCCCAGTGGATTTTTGGCGTCTTGTAAAAACCGGCGGCGGAAAGCTGCACGCGGGCGAAATAGGCCTTTTTGATGAAGTCGTTAAAGGCGATTTCTTCGAGGCCGATGCGCACACGGTTCGGCAGGAAGACGACTTCTTCTTCCGGCACGTTCCAGTTCTCGGCAGCGAATTTGATCAGGCGTTCGCGAATCTGGCGGGCGGCGTCATAGGCAGCCATGCCGTTAAGGTCGGTGCCTGACGAGGCGGCGGTGGCTGACGTGTTCGGCACCTTGCCCGTGGTCGTGGCGGTAATCTTCACCCTGTTGATATCCACCTGGAAGGCATCGGCCACCACCTGCGCCACCTTGGTGTAGAGTCCCTGGCCCATTTCGGTGCCGCCATGGTTCAGGTGAATCGAGCCGTCATTATAGATATGCACCAGCGCACCCGCCTGGTTGAAGGCGGTCATGGTGAAGGAGATGCCGAATTTGACAGGGGTGAGCGCGATGCCTTTGCGGATGATCGGACTGGTCTTGTTGAACTCGACAATGGCCTGCCTGCGTGCGCGATAATCGCTGGAGCTTTCCAGCTCCTCGACAACGCGGGCGATGATGTTGTCCTCGACTTCCTGATGATAGGGCGTCGTGGTGCGGCCGGAGCCGGTCTCGCCATAGAAATTCAGCTTGCGGATATCGAGCGGGTCCTTGCCGACGGCATAGGCGATTTCTTCGATGAACCGTTCCGCCCCCAGCATGCCCTGCGGGCCGCCGAAACCGCGAAAGGCGGTGTTGGAGACGGTGTGGGTTTTCAGCGGCCGCGAGGTGAGGTGCACATGCGGATAGAAATAGCTGGAATCGGCATGGAAAAGCGCGCGATCGGTGACCGGGCCGGAAAGGTCAGAGGAAAAACCGCAGCGGGCGGCATAGGTGGCGTCGACGGCGTGGATGCGGCCTTCCTCATCAAAGCCCAACTCGTAGTCGACGCGGAAATCGTGGCGTTTGCCTGTTGCCGTCATGTCCTCGTCGCGGTCGGGGCGGATTTTCACGGCCCGGTTCAGCTTCTTGGCGGCGATGGCGCAGAGAGCGGCGAACTGGTTGCCCTGCGTTTCCTTGCCACCGAAGCCGCCGCCCATGCGGCGCACCTGAACCGTCACGGCATTAGACGGCACTTGCAATATGTGGCTGACAATGTGCTGGATTTCGCTCGGATGCTGGGTGGAACTCCACACCGTCACCTCGTCATCCTCTCCCGGCACGGCCATGGCGATGTGGCTCTCGAGATAAAAATGCTCCTGCCCGCCAATGCGCATCGTGCCGGTCAGGTGGCGTGGAGCGACATCCATTTCGATCTTGGCATCGCCGCGCTTCAGCGTCATTGGGTCGATGACGAGCGCGCCGCCATTTTCAATCGCCGTATCGATGTCGGTGAAATGCGGCAGATCCTTATAGGTGATCTTGGCCTTGCGGGCCGCCTTTCTGGCGATATCGCGGGTTTCGGCGAAAACCGCGAAGATCGGCTGACCGTGGAATTCGACCTTTGTCTCGGCAAGCAAAGGTTCGTCGTGACGACCGCCGGACGAGACGTCGTTTTCGCCGGGCACGTCCTTACCGGTCATGACCCAGAGCACGCCCGGCGTGGCTTCCACCTCGGAAAGGTCCATCGAGAGGATTTCCGCATGGGCGCGGTCGGCAAGGCCGAGTGCCCCGTGGATCAGTCCGGCGGGTTCGGGAATATCGTCGATATATTCGGCGCTGCCGGTCACATGCTTATGGGCGGAATCGTGCCGGAGCGAGGTGTGCGTCGGACCGTCGATTTCTGTTTTGGTCTTTTCGAAGCTTGTGGTGTCCATGGTTCAAGCTCCTTCTTGGTGAATTATGGCATATGACAGCGATAATAGTCCCTCATTCCTGTGCTTGTCACAGGAATCCAGCCAGCCCAAGTCCTTGGGCTGAAAAGAGTCTTTCGCCACGCAGACGCGCGTCTGCTGGATTCCTGTGACAAGCACAGGAATGAGGGAGGATGCGGGTGTCGCCATCGCCATCGTCACGCCTCCTCCAGCAAGAAACGGCTGAGTTCCTGCGTCTCCCCGGAGGTCTCCAGAAAGAACCTCGTCAGCAGGTTCTTGGCGGTCAGTTGCCGATATTCGGCGGTCGCGCGCCAGTCGGTCAGCGGTGTGAAATCCTCGTCCAGCGCATCGCGCGCCGCATCGATTGTTTCCTGGCGCCACGCCTTACCGAGAAGCGCGGCCTCCAGATGTGCCGCGCGTTTCGGCGTGCCGGCCATGCCACCAAAGGCGATGCGGATGTCTTCGACTGCGCCATCGGCATCAAGCGCCAGATTGAAAGCCCCGCAGAGCGCGGAAATATCCTCGTCGCGGCGCTTGGAAATCTTGTAGACGGCGTAGTGACTTTCCGGCTTCTGGAACGGAATGAAAAGCTTTTCGACGAATTCGCCGCTCAGCCGGTCCTGTTTGCCATAGTCGATGAAATAGCTTTCGAGCGGCACGGTGCGGCTGCCGGACGACGAGCGCAGGGTGAGTGTGGCCCCGAGCGCGATCAGCGCCGGTGGTGTGTCGCCGATGGGCGAGCCATTGGCGATGTTGCCGCCGATGGTGCCCATATTGCGCACCTGCGCGCCGCCGAGGCGATCGAACAACCGGGCAAGCGGCGGGAAATGCTCTGCCATGGTCTTGAACGCCTGGCTGTAGGTGACGCCGGCGCCCAGCGTGATGCCGTCTTCATCCACGGTGATTGTCTGCAAATCCCCGAGATTGTTGATGAAGATAACGGGGTTCAGCGCCCGCATCTGCTTCGTCACCCACAGGCCGACATCGGTCGAGCCGGCGACGATGGTAGCCTTCGGCTCGGCGGCGTAAATCTCCGTCAGGTCGGAAAGCGTCACCGGAATGATAGTGCGATCCTCGCCTTTGACGACGGTAATCGTCTCGTTTTCACTGACGGCCCATAGCCTTGCCATGATGTCGGTGCGGTCGCGTTGCAGCGGGTCGAAGAGCGCGCTCGGGCGGGCGGCGGCGATTTTTTCGGCGGCCTTCACGATCGGCTCGTAACCCGTGCATCGACAGAGATTGCCTTGCAGCGCCTTTTCAATATCGGCGCGGCCGGGGTTTTCGCTGGTCAGCCACAGGCCGTAAAGCGACATGATGAAACCCGGCGTGCAGAAACCGCATTGCGAGCCGTGGAAATCCACCATGGCCTGCTGCACGGGGTGCAATGTGCCGTCGCGGGCGGCCAGATGCTCCACCGTGACGACATGGGTGCCGTGCAGCGAGCCCAGAAAACGGATGCAGGCATTGACACTTTCATATCGCAGCGAACCGTCCAGCAGCCGCCCGACCAGCACCGTGCAGGCGCCACAGTCGCCTTCCGCGCAGCCTTCCTTTGTCCCGGTCAACCGCCTGCTGATGCGGAGGTAATCGAGAAGCGTATCCGTCGGTCCGAAATCCCTAAGCGAGATGGTTTCGCTGTTGAGGATGAAGCTGATCGCGTCTTTCATGTAATGCCTTGCTGTTCTGACCGGCTGCCGAGCCGGTTTCTTGTCATTATCCCGATACATCTATGCACGCCCTTGCGCGCATATCGATTTCCGTTTTGGCAATTCATTGTTTCCATAACGGAAAGAAAATCTGGCAATTATTGCGCCGTCCAGCCGCCATCCACGGAAATATGCGTGCCTGTGATATTGCTTGCCGCGTCACTTGCCAGAAATAGGGCCGCGGCGGCCACATCATCGACGGTGACGAATTGCTTGGTTGCCTGCAACTCCAGCATCACGTCGTTCTTTACCGCCTCTTCGCTGATGCCGCGCACCTTGGCCATCTCAGGTATCTGCTTTTCGACGAGCGGTGTCAGCACATAGCCGGGACAGATGGCGTTGACGGTGACGCCGGTCTGCGCCAGCTCCAGCGCCGCCGTCTTCGTCAGGCCCATGATGCCATGCTTGGCCGCCACATAGGCCGATTTGAACGGCGAGGCGACGAGGCCGTGGGCTGAGGAAATGTTGATGATGCGGCCTTTACCGGCCTTCTTCATCAGCGGTATCGCAGCGCGCATCGTATGGAAGGAACTGGTCAGATTGATGGCGATGATCCAGTCCCATTTTTCCGTCGGAAATTCCTCGATGGGCGCGATATGCTGAATGCCGGCATTGTTGATGAGGACATCCACAGAGCCAAGCTTTTCATGGGAGGAATTGATGAGGTCGGCAATCTCGTCCGGTTTCGTCATATCGGCGGGGTGGTAAAGCACGCGCCCACCGCTTTCTGCTTCCAGCAAAAGGCGCAGTTTTTCAATCTCGTCTTCGTCGCCGAAACCGTTCAGCACGATATTGGCGCCTTCCCTTGCAAATCTCTGGGCAATGCCAAGGCCGATGCCGCTTGTAGAGCCTGTGACGATAACTGTCCGATGCATGCTTTCCCCTTTTTGCATTACTTCGCACATATTTAAGCAGCCTATGCCCAAAGGGGGCGGGCTGGCAATCGCCATTTAGGATTGAGGGTGCAAGGCGCTTCGTGTGGTCGCGGTCATCGATTTTTTCGACGCTAAACTTCCAGATTTTAGGTTTGTCTGAATGACCCTCCGTGCCTATCTCTCATGCAAGCAAACAGAGGTATCGTTTATGGAACTCGGTCTTTACACATTCGCGGATGTCAATCCCAATCCCGTCGATGGCCGCGGGCCGGAAGGCGCACGCCGTCTGAAGGATCTTCTGGAGGAAATAGAGCTTGCCGACCAGGTCGGGCTCGATGTTTTCGGGCTGGGCGAGCATCACCGCCCTGACTATGTCGCCTCCTCGCCCTCAACGGTGTTGGCCGCGGCAGCGGTAAAGACAAAGAACATTCGGCTGACGAGCGCCGTCTCGGTGCTGAGCTCGGATGATCCGGTGCGGGTGTTCCAGCAATTTTCGACTGTCGATCTTCTGTCGAACGGCCGTGCCGAGATCATGGCCGGACGCGGTTCCTTCATCGAATCCTATCCGCTGTTCGGTTACGATCTCGAAGATTACGACGTTCTCTTCGCCGAAAAGCTCGATCTGCTTCTGGCGCTGCGCGAACAGGAAATCGTTACCTGGTCCGGAACCAAACACCCGGCCATCAATGGTCGCGGCGTCTATCCGCGTCCGTTGCAGGAGCGTCTGCCCGTCTGGATCGCCGTTGGCGGCACGCCGCAATCGGTGGCGCGGGCTGGCGCCATGGGCCTGCCGGTGGCGCTAGCCATCATCGGCGGGGAATATCGCCGCTTCGCACCGCTGTTCGATCTCTACCACGAGGCAGCACGACGGGCGGGTCAGGAGAAAACGAAACTGCGCACCAGCATCAATGTGCACGGCTTCATCGCTGACACCACCGACAAGGCGGCCGACCAGTTTTACGGGCCGCAGGCGGAAGTGATGAACCGCATTGGCCGCGAGCGCGGCTGGGGGCCAACGAATCGCGCCCATTTCGATGCGGCGCGTGGACCCGAGGGCAATCTCTTCCTTGGCGAACCGGAACTGGTGGCGGAAAAGATCATCAAGGCGCATGGCGTCTTCAAAAACGATCGCTTCCTGCTGCAGATGGCCATCGGCCTGATGCCGCATGGCCAGATCATGCGTGGCATCGAGCTTTATGGTACGAAAGTCGCCCCGATCGTCAGAAAAGAATTGACGGGGAGTGCCGATCCGGTGAAAGCCACGGCCTGATGATTACCAAGGCGGGCGTTTTCAGACCCGCCGGACAGAATAATGGACAGAGACATGGTCATTTCCACCGAAGAAGAACTTGATCTGCTGAAGGACATCGGACGTCTTTGTGCCGTGGCCATGCAGACCATGGCGGACGCGCTGGAACCCGGCATCACCACGGCCGAGCTGGATGCGATCGGTCGCAAGGTTCTGGAAGATAATGGTGCACAGTCTGCTCCGGAGTTCTGCTACAAGTTTCCCGGCGCGACCTGCATCAGCGTCAATGAGGAAGTGGCCCACGGTATTCCGGGACCGCGCATCATCAAGGCGGGCGATCTCGTCAATATCGATGTTTCGGCCGTGAAGAATGGTTTCTTCGGTGACACGGGTTCGTCTTTCGCCGTGCCGCCGGTGAAAAAGGAAATCGAGCGGCTTTGCCGCGATGGCAAACGCGCCATGTGGACGGGCCTCCAGCAGGTGAAAACCGGCCGGCCTTTTGCCGATATCGGCAATGCCATTGGCGCTTTTGCCAAAAAGAACCGCTACACGCTGATTACCAATCTCGCCAGCCACGGCATTGGCCGTTCGTTGCATGAAGAGCCGAAGGAGCTGGCGACGTGGCCGGACAAGGACGAGCGGCGCATCATGCAGGAAGGCATGGTGTTCACTGTCGAGCCGTTTCTTTCGACGGGGGCTTACTGGGCGGAAGACGGCGATGACGATCCGTGGACGCTCTATAGCGATCCGAGCGCGCCGACGGTGCAGTATGAACACACCGTGGTTGCGACCAAGAACGGACCGCTGGTGCTGACGCTCGCGGAGTAAGGGTGGACCGAGGCTACAGGGATCTTCCGTCAAGCACCGATAACGACCGCTTATAACGCTGATCAAAATAACTCGCTTGTCGAGTATCCACCGCGTTGCGATAAGCCAGACATGAGCATCGACAAGCCACTTTCCATCAGACATCTGACCGCACTCGGCCTTGCCGGCGCGCTGATGATGGCCTCCGCCATGGGTTTCGGCCGTTTTTCCTTCACGCCCATCCTGCCCGGCATGATGGCGGATGTCCCGCTTTCGGCGGGGGATGCGGGGATCGTGGCTGCTGGCAACTTCGCCGGATATTTGGCGGGTGCGGTTCTCGCCGCCTCTTCGTGGGGATCGGGACGGGAGCGGCTGGTTGCCCTTTGCGGCCTGTTCTCCACGGCTGCGCTGCTGCTTGCCATGGCCGCCTTCAACTCGGTTGCGGCCTTCACCACCATCCGGTTTCTGGCGGGCGTCGCCAGTGCGATGACCATGATCTTCACCTCGCAGATCGTTATCGGCCACGCCGCAAAAGCTAGCAGGGACAGTGTGCAGTCGCTGCATTATGGCGGAGTTGGCGCCGGTATCGCGATTTCCTCGCTTGCGGTCTATCTGATCGGTGTGGTCTTTGATGGCGGCGGGTCCTCGTGGAGAGAGGAGTGGATTGCCGGTGCCGTCTTTTCCTTCGTTACGTTTCTTCTCGTTTTCCGAGTGCTGCCCGCGGGCCCGCCGCGGCATGCGTCTTCAGCGGCGGAGCCGCCGCTCGTCTGGACCCGGCCACTGTTCCTGACGACGCTGGCTTATGGGCTGTTCGGTTTCGGTTACGTCATCACCGCCACCTTCATTGTGGCGATTGCGCGCATGGCGGCGGCAGGTGCTTTCGTGGAATTCCTGGCCTGGTTCGTTACCGGCTGTGCCGCGGCCGTTTCGCTCTTCATCTGGAAACCGGTTTTGAGGTCACAGGGGCTAAAGCGCGCTTTCGTGATCGTTCTCGCCGTCGAGGCCGTGGGTGTCTTTGCCTCGGTGATGTTGCCGCCGGTGGCTGGTGTGCTGACCGGTGGCCTGCTTCTCGGGCTCACCTTCATGGTCATCACCGCCTATGGCCTGCAGCTTGGCCGGGAATTTGCGGGCCCAAGCCCGCGCCGCGCCTTCGCGCTGATGACGGCTGCCTTTGGCACTGGCCAAATCATCGGGCCGCTCGCCGCCGGCTGGATTGCCGAGGTGACGGGTAGTTTCACCGCACCCAGCATTCTCGCCTCCGCCGTGCTTGTCGTCAGCATTCTTCTGATGCTGCCGGTGCTCAAGCGCGACCGGCGGTCTTGAACGGCGCTTATTTCCAAGGTTTTACGATATCTACCAGCTATCCGCGCCTTACATCTTGTTAAGGTCCAAGCTTCTTCATTGCTGTGCACAAATTTCTGCCCTAGGTTCGGGCCATTAAGTGCTTTGCCAATAATGGCTGATTTCAAACGCGCGTGAGTTCGAAACGTGTTTCATTCCTTCTTTCCCAAACCGAAAATCTTCTTCACGTCGGCCATCATCTGGGCTTTTTTCGCCATTCTTGGATGGTACTTCATCGTTGAAGGACTAGGTCGGTCTTGGGGCTACGTGATGCCTGAACAGGAACCCTACGACCTAAGCTACTTCCTGGTCCCGGCTAACCTGTTCTTTTACGGTTATCTCGCCTTGTGTCTGGCGGCGTTCGGCGGGGTATGGACCGTTATCGCCAAGGATCACCCCTGGAAGTACTGGTCCATCTGGGGATCGTTGCTGATTATCGCGGTGACCTATTTCGGCGTGCAGATTTCCGTCGTGATCAACAATTTCCGTCGGCCTTTCGGCGATCTTCTGCAAAATGCCCTTTCCAAACAGCCGGGTATTGAAGTCTGGGATTTTTACAGCCTCCAGATCGTCTTCGCCAAGATCGCCTTTCTCAGCATGGCCGTTTCGATCCTGACGGATTTCTTCACCAGCCATTATATCTTCCGCTGGCGCACCGCGATGAACGACTTCTACATGTCCAAGTGGGAAAAGCTGCGCCACATCGAAGGTGCTTCCCAGCGCGTCCAGGAAGATACGATGCGGTTCTCCTCGACACTCGAGGCACTGGGCATCACTTTGATCAATTCGGTGATGACCCTTGTCGTTTTCCTGCCCATCCTGTTTGCGCTGTCTTCCTATGTTTCGGAATTGCCGATTATTGGCGAATTGCCGCATGCACTGTTCTGGCTGGCGATCGTCTGGTCCATATTCGGTACGGTGCTTCTGGCAACGGTCGGTATCAAGCTGCCCGGCCTGAACTTCCGCAACCAGCGTGTGGAAGCCGCCTATCGTAAGGAATTGGTATACGGCGAGGACCACGCCGACCGTGCCCAGCCGCCGACAGTGAAGGAGCTCTATTCCAATGTGCGGAAGAACTATTTCCGCATGTACTGGCACTATCTCTATTTCAACGTGGCGCGATATTTCTACATTCAGGCCGATGCGGTATTCCTGCTTCTGATGCTGGTTCCCACCATTGTGGCCGGCAAGATCACCTATGGTATCTACCAGCAAATCGCCACGGCCTTCGGTCAGGTCAGCAATTCGTTCCAGTATCTGGTCAATTCCTGGACCACGATCATCGAGCTGCTGTCTATCCACAAACGTCTTGTGGCCTTCGAGGCCGCGATCGACGACAAGCCCCTGCCGGATATTGACGAGCGCTATCTTCAGCGGGAAGCGGAAGCCGGCGAGCTGGCGGCCAACAAGCCTTGATGGAGAACAAAAAGGCGGCCGATTGGCCGCCTTTTTCATAAGCTGAGAAGATTCAGCCCTCGGTCTTCTGCTTCTTCCGCGCCTCGATCATCGGCATCGCGTCGGCGTAACTCACACAGGCGACATCCTGCCTGCCGCAGACTTCACGCAGCAGCCGTTCATAGGCGTTCCAATAGGCGCCGCCATTCATCTTCACGAAGTGAAAGCCCATCTGCAGCGGGATGCGCTCGCCATTGTACTGTTTGTCGAAGGCGTTGCGGAAGGCGGTATAGGCGCGCTCCTCGAATTCTTTCGCGCGATCCGGCGTTTCGACGCCGATGGAGTGGCGGATGAAGAGATTGTAGTCCATGGCGATGATCGGGCGGTTGCCTGGGCCTTCGGGTATCAGCGGCAGGCCGAAATGCTGGATACCTTCGCGTTCCACCGGCCATTCCGGTCCCTTGGTGATGCTGGTGGCGTCGTAAACGAAGCCGTGCTTTTTCTGCGCGGCGGTCAATGCCGGACCCTGCGACAGATAGGGCGCGCGGAAACCATTGATTTTTTTCACCATGTCCCGCCAGCCTTCGGGCTCCTCGCCCTTTTTGCCGATCATCTGCCAGGCATTTTCCAGCGTGCTGGTGAAGGTGGTGAATTCGCCATCCCATTGTTCGGACGTCCACGCACCACCATCGAAATGGCCGCAGGTGTGGTTGGCGATCTCGTGACCTTCGCGATAGGCCGCCCAGATGTTTCTGAGCCTTGCCTCTACCTCTTCCGGTGACTGGCCGAAGCCGACATTGGAACGGCCAGCCTTCTGGCCAGGTCCCTGATAGGTCTTGGCGCTGGTCTTCCTGTCCATCACCAGCGTGCAGGCGAGGAAATAGGTGAAATGCGCGCCGACCTGCTTGCCCGTCGCCCGGCTTCTTTCCCACAGCATATTGTCGCCAGCGCCGTCGAAGGAGACGATGACGAGCTGCTTCGGCTTCTCAGCCTCTTGCGCAAAAGCGGGAAGGGCGGCGAGAAGCGACAGGGAAAAAGCAGCAAATGGGCGAAACATCAGTCATCCGTCATATGAAACACCGTGGCCTTTTGCGGGTGGAATAAGGCGAAGCTTTGAATAGTCTGGCGTTTTCATGACTTTCAGCCTAATTCCTGTTCTTAACCGCGGTGATCGGGCCGCTTCGTTCCACCGGGGGACCGTGTTCCATGCTTTTTCTCGTACTCTGTCTTGCCTTGTTCCTGCTGACCCATCTTTTGAAGGTGGTTGCACCGCAATTTCGTGCCCGCATGATTGCGACGATGGGGGAGGGGCCTTTCAAGGGCGTTTATTCCCTCGTCAGCCTTATCACGCTTGGCCTCGTCATCTATGCCTTCGGCGAAGCGCGGCAGGAGACGGGCATGCTCTGGTATCCGCCGGTCTGGATGAGCCACATCGCCATCACCCTGATGCTGCTGGCGATGATCTGTCTGGTGGCCAGCCTCATCCCGGCTGGCCATATCGCCACGAAAACGAAACATCCGCTGGTTCTTTCGGTCAAGATCTGGGCGCTTGCGCATCTTCTGGCCAATGGCGAGACCTCTTCGATCCTGCTCTTCGCATCGTTCCTCGCCTGGGGTGTGGTGATGCGGATTTCGCTGAAGCGCCGGGAACGCGCAGGCGAAAAAGTGGTCCGCGACTTCGTTTCAAGCCGCTATGATCTGGTCGCCGTTGTCGGCGGCATCGTTCTCTGGGGCGCTTTCATCCTGAAACTGCACGAATGGTTGATCGGCGTTCAGCCCATCGCCCTGTAGGAAATCGACGTTTCCCCCTTACATATGAGGCAAAATAGGCTAGAAGGCCGACCATGACCCGGTCGGCCGCTTTTTGCTGATCCGGGTAAGCGGCTTGGTATGTCCGCGGACGGATGGATCGGAAACGATCTCCGCGCGGGTAACGGAGAATTTGATGGCAAACGAAAATGATACCTTTATCCGCGAAGTAAACGAGCAGATCCGCTCCGAGCAACTGTCGCGCTTCTGGGGCCGTTACGGTATCGTGGTTGTGGGTGCGGCCATTCTCGTGGTTGTCGGTGCCGCCGGCGCCGGCATCTATGAATATTGGAACAGCAGCCGTGCTTCCAACTCCGGCGACCAGTTCCTGGCGGCGTTGAAGCTCGCTTCCGAAAACAAGACGGATGATGCGCTGAAGGCATTCTCCGATCTCGAAACGTCCGGTCATGGCAATTATCCTGTTCTCGCGAAGTTCCGCGCGGCCACGCTGCTGTCGCAGAAGGGTGATGCGGCCGGCGCGATTGCCGCCTTCACCGCCATCGGCAACGACAGCTCCGCACCGCAGGTCTTCCGCGATACCGCCAAGGTGCGCGCCGCCTGGCTGCTGGTGGATAACGGCACCTACGATCAGGTCGTTGCACTTGCAGAGCCGCTCAGCACTGACGGCCAGACCATGCGGGCGTCGGCCCGTGAGGCCCTGGGTCTCGCGGCCTACAAGGCTGGCGATTTCGTCAAGGCCAAACAATGGTTCGAGCAGATCATCAGCGACACGCAGGCGCCACGCAATGTGACGAACCGCGCGCAGATCATGCTCGACAATATCACCGCTTCGGGCAAAGCTGCTTAAAGCCGCTTTTCCGAGCCAGATCGCCCCGGCATATCTTCGCATTGCCAAAGCGATCCAACTCATTATTTTACGCATGTCCTTTGCCCAAAACAGGTAACGTTTTGGGCAGACGTGCTTTAAGGAACCAGGATCAATGAGCTTCACCGTCGCCATAGTAGGGCGCCCCAATGTCGGCAAGTCCACGCTTTTCAACCGTCTGGTTGGAAAGAAGCTGGCGCTGGTGGACGATACGCCGGGCGTGACCCGTGACCGTCGCCCCGGCGATGCGAAGCTCGTCGATCTGCGTTTCACCATCATTGATACCGCCGGTCTGGAGCAATCCGGACCGGAAACGCTTCAGGGCCGGATGTGGGCGCAGACGGAAGCGGCGATCGACGATGCCGATGTGACGCTTTTCGTGGTTGATGCCAAGGCCGGGCTCACCCCCGCCGACGAGACGCTGGGCGAAATGCTGCGCCGTCGCGGCAAGCCGGTCGTGCTGGTGGCCAATAAATCCGAAGCGCGCGGTTCTGACGCCGGTTTCTACGATGCCTTCACGCTCGGTCTGGGCGATCCCTGCCCGATTTCGGCCGAGCACGGCCAGGGCATGATCGACCTGCGTGACGCCATCGTCGCGGCAATCGGGGAAGACGTGGCCTTCCCGCCAGAAGTCGACGAGGCCGAGACTGACATCGTACTTCCGCGTGCCGAGCCCGGCAGCGAGGACGAGGAAGACGAAGAGCCTGTCTATGACGAGACCAAACCGCTGCGTGTCGCCATTATCGGCCGGCCGAATGCGGGCAAGTCGACGCTCATCAACCGTTTTCTCGGTGAAGACCGGCTTTTGACCGGCCCGGAAGCCGGCATTACGCGCGACAGTATTTCCGTCGAATGGGACTGGCGTGGTCGCACCATCAAGATGTTCGATACGGCCGGCATGCGCCGCAAGGCCAAGGTGACGGAGAAGCTGGAGAAGCTCTCGGTGGCGGATTCGCTGCGCTCCATTCGTTTTGCCGAAACGGTCGTGATCGTGTTCGACAGCACCATCCCGTTTGAGAAGCAGGATTTGCAGCTGGTCGATCTCGTCATCCGCGAAGGCCGCGCTGCCGTGCTCGCCTTCAACAAATGGGATCTGGTCGAAGACCCGCAGGCCTATCTGGCCGATCTGCGCGAAAAGACCGAGCGGCTTCTGCCGCAGGCGCGCGGCATTCGTGCCGTGCCGATCTCCGGCCAGACGGGTTATGGTCTCGACCGGCTGATGCAAAACATCATCGATACCGACAAGATCTGGAACCGCCGTATCTCGACCGCCAAGCTCAACCGCTGGCTGGATGGGCAGACCACGCAACATCCGCCGCCGGCCGTTTCCGGCCGCCGCCTGAAGCTGAAATATATGACGCAGGTCAAGGCCCGCCCGCCGGCCTTCATGATTTCCTGCACCCGCCCGGAAGCCATTCCGGAGAGCTATACGCGTTATCTGGTGAACGGCCTGCGCAAGGATTTCGACATGCCGGGCGTGCCGATCCGCGTCCATTATCGTGGCTCGGACAATCCGTTCGAAAGCAAGGCGAAGAAGCGACGTTGATCGGCCTTCGATTGTCGGGCGCAACGATGCGGCATATTTCTTCTCCCCGCCGGGGAGAAGGTGGCCCGAAGGGTCGGATGAGGGGGCAACGTTGCCGTATCTCACGACCCTTGCCCCCTCATCCCGCTGGCGCGGACTTCTCCCCCTCAGGGAGAAGAAACAGGTGGCACCCGCTCGTTCCAATTCGACGAGACTTCATTGAAGAGTAAAAATCATGCTGATCAAGCAGACCGACTATCAGCGGATCTACCGCGTCATCAACAGCCTGCTCATCGCCCAGAACGCCGATCCCGCTTCGGCCTCGATGTATTTCAGCACTTTCGGCGCCTTCATCCTTCAGCAGCATTACAAGGTGAAGGCCGTGCCGAAGGGCGGGCTTGCGGCCTATAATCTTGGCGGAAAGGTGCTCCTGTTCGCGGATCATCGCGACGACGGTTATGTGACGGGTGCGGGCGAAAATTTCCACTGCTGGATCGAGGCGGACGGCTGGGCGATCGATTTCATGGCGCCGGCCTTTTCGCAGGGTGGGGACGCGCTTTCCGTGCCGGCAAAAATGTTCCAGCGGCCGCTCTCCACCATGGCGGCATCCATTAACGATCTCGGCCAATCCGGCGATTTCTTTTATCGTTCGGAGCCTGAAGCAACAGCCAGGCGCTTTGCCGAATGGCACAAACAGGCGGCGATCGGAGATATGGCAAGTGTCGCCGCGAGCTGGTTCCGCAAGTCGCCGAAACAGATGGCCGCATCTCTCTCGGTGAAGGACCGGGACGGAAAGGAACGGGCCGTGCCGCTGACGGGCCAGTCTCTGGTCGGTGCCTGGTAAACACCATTTATCGAAATAAGGACGGCCAGCGTAATCTCGCGGCAGCCGCCTGACGTCAATCAGCAGCCCGACCCCGTTCTAAAGATAACGGCAGTCGCGTCCTGATCGCCTTGTGACATTCCCGTCATGTTTCGTCCACTGGTCCCGCGGAAAAAAACGGGGATGCCTTGCCTTCAGGCAAGCTGCGAACGGGACAGAAGCGGTAGAGATTTTCCGGCGGCATGGATGACATTGTCGAGGAATTGTTTGGAGGCCTTTTCCCAGCTGTAGCTTTTGGAAAGGGCAAGCGCTGCCTGTGGTGAGCAATGAAGCGCCGCCAGACAGGCATCGCGCAGATTATTGTCCAGAGCGCCAGCAGCCGGGTTGCCGCCGAGAATGTCGATCGGCCCGGTAACGGGGAAGGCGGCGACGGGCACGCCGCTGGCCAGTGCTTCCAGAATGGTGTTGCCGAAGGTGTCCGTCTTGGACGGGAAAACGAAGACATCGGCCTGGGCATAGGCATCGGCCAGCTCCTCACCGGTCTTGATGCCGGTGAAGAGAACATCGGGATATTTTTCCTGCAAGTCGTGGCGGGCAGGGCCATCGCCAATCACGACCTTGGAACCCGGCAAGTCGAGGTCGAGAAATTCCGGCAGGTTCTTCTCCACCGCCACACGTCCCACCGTCATGAAAATCGGCCTCGGCAGATCGAAAGGTAGCTTGGTTTTCGGGCGGGGATGGAACAGCTCGGCGTCGATGCCGCGGCTCCAGCGCTTGAGGTTTCGAACGCCGCGGGCTTCCAGTTCGGTCTCAAGGCTTGGGGTGGCCACCATGCAGGTGTTGCCGCCATTGTGGAACCAGCGCACGAAAGCATAAAGCCAGCTTTCCGGGACAGGAAAACGTGCCGCCACATATTCGGGAAAGCGGGTATGGTAGCTGGTGGAAAATCGCATGCGGTTCTTCACGCACCAGCGCCGCGCCATGAAGCCCAGCGGTCCTTCCGTGGCAATATGCACGAAGGAGGGCTGGCTTTTTTCGATCTCCGCCGCGACGCGGCGATAACCGGCGACCGAGAGGCGGATTTCCGGATAGGTGGGGCAGGGGATGCTGTAAAAGCTCTGCGGCGTGATCATGCGGACATCGACGCCCAGCCGCGCCAGTTCGGTATTGGTGTTCTCGATCGAGCGAACCACGCCGTTGACCTGCGGGTGCCAGGCATCTGTGACAATCGTGATTCTCGTCATGAAACACTGATCCTGCTCATCTGCGCACGGGCGAATCCCCATTGCCCGGCTTCCGCCCGTATATGCGGCGCGCGTGTTACAGGATCATGTCAGGGTCTGTGACGGCTGCAAAACCTTGTTTTTTGGCCGGGCGTGGCGGCTATCCGACGAGCGGGAGCAATTCGGGGCTGATCAGCGCACCGTGGTGGCCGATGACGGTTGCCGCCGCCCTTGCGGCGAAGGTGGCCGCCTCTTCCGGAGAGCTTCCAGTCACACAACGGGCGAGGAAAGCGCCGTTGAAACTGTCACCGGCGCTCGTCGTGTCCACCACATCCACGGCTTTCTCCGCCGGGGCGTGGCTGCGGCTGCCGCCGAAATCGAGTGTTGCGCCCTTGGCGCCGTCCTTCACAACGATGTTTTCAACACCGAGCGAACGATAACGGGCAATGGTCGCTTCCACGGAGGTATCGCCGAAATGGCTGGCTTCGTCATCGAAGCTCGGCATGACAAGCGTTGCGGCGCGGGCGCCATTGGAGATCGTCTCCAGCATGACGTCCTTGTCAGCCCAGAGGCGCGGGCGGATGTTGGGATCGAAGACCACCAGCTTGCCCGCCGCCTTGGCGCGGCGCAGTTCGGCAAGGAATGTATCGACATCATGGGCGGAGGCGAGGATGGCGAGCGTGATACCGGAGAAATAGACCACGTCGGCGCTTTCGACCGTCTTGCGCAGGTGGTCCGCGTCGGCCGCGAGCTGTCTTGCAGCGGCGGCATTGCGCCAGTAGCTGAAGGTGCGTTCGCCATCCTTCAGATTGATGAGGTAGAGGCCGGGCGTGCCGCCCTTGATACGGCGGATTTTTTCCGTGCCGATGCCGGCTTCCGCAATGAAGGCCAGCATGTCTTCCGACAGCGGATCATCGCCAAGAGCGGTGAAATAATCGACAGACCAGTCTTGCGGCATGCAGGCGCGCGCATACCAGGCGGTATTGAACGTGTCGCCGGCAAAACCCTTGCGCAGCAGCCCGTTGCCGGCCTGCGACAATTCCACCATGCATTCGCCAATCGACAGAAACCGTCCGCCCACGCCGTTATCCTCCCGTTTTTTCCAGCCATGCGGCTTACGACGAGTGCGCGCCGCTGACAAGGGCGGTTTTGGCCGTTTGTGCATGTGCGAAGTTCCGGTTTACGCGGAGGCAACGGCTTTATATTCTCTGGCAAGACGCCCACAGGAGATCGCCGATGACGCTGCCCTATGCCCCGGTCCACAAACCTCAAGCACAATCGGACTGGTGGAAGGGAGCGGTGATCTATCAGGTCTATCCGCGCTCGTTTCAGGATACGACCGGCGACGGCTATGGCGATCTTGCCGGGGTGACGAAACGTCTGCCCTATATCGCCTCGCTTGGCGTTGACGGCATCTGGCTCTCGCCCTTTTTCACCTCGCCCATGGCTGATATGGGCTATGATGTTTCCGATTATTGCAATGTCGATCCGATGTTCGGCACGCTTGCCGATTTCGACGCCCTGATGGCCGAGGCGCATCGGCTGGGGCTGAAAGTCATCATCGATCAGGTGATTTCGCACACGTCCGACAAGCATCCCTGGTTCGTTGACAGTCGCGCAAGCCGCATCAACAGCAAGGCGGACTGGTATGTCTGGGCCAATCCCAAGCCGGACGGCACGGCACCGACGAACTGGCTTTCCGTTTTTGGCGGGCCGGCATGGGAGTGGGATGGCGTGCGCAAGCAATATTACATGCACAGCTTCCTCGCCTCACAGCCGGACCTCAATTTCCACAATCCCGAGGTTCAGGATGCGCTTCTCGAAACCGTGCGCTTCTGGCTGGATCGCGGTGTTGACGGTTTCCGGCTCGATACCGTGAACCACTATTTCCACGACAAGCTTCTGCGTGACAACCCGCCGCTTTTCGATGATGACAGTTTTGGTCTGGATGCATCTGACGTCAATCCCTACGGCATGCAGGACCACCTTTACGACAAGACGCGGCCGGAAAACGTGGCTTTCCTCAAACGCTTCCGTGCGCTGCTGGACGAGTATGAAGGCCGCGCCACGGTGGGTGAGGTGGGGGACGGAGCGCGGTCACTGAAGACGGTGGCGGCCTATACATCCGGCAACGACAAGCTCAACATGTGCTACACCTTCGATCTTCTGGGGCCGGATTTCAGCGCAAAACACCTGCGCGGCTCGGTCGAGACCTTCGGAAAGGTGGTGAGGGATGGCTGGGTGTGCTGGGCCTTTTCCAACCATGATGTGGTGCGCCATCTCAGCCGTTTTTCCGAAAGCGTGGAGGAGCAGACACGGGTGGCAAAGCTCGCCATCTGCGTTCTTGCCAGTCTGCGTGGCTCCATATGCCTTTATCAGGGCGAGGAACTGGGGCTGACCGAGGCCGAACTTGCCTTCGAGGATCTGCGCGACCCCTATGGCATCCGTTTCTGGCCTGCCTTCAAGGGGCGCGACGGATGCCGCACGCCGATGGTGTGGGAGACGGGCAAACCGAACTCCGGTTTCTCAAACGCTGAAAAGCCCTGGCTGCCGGTGCCCTATGTCCACGCCATGCAGGCGGCGGATGCCCAGGAGCGCAGGCCGGATTCCATACTGAACCATTACCGGGCGGTTTTGTCCTTCCGCCAAAGCCATGGCGCGCTGCGCGACGGCGATATGCACTTCATCAAGACCAATCTCGATGTGCTGGCCTTCACGCGCCAAAAGGGAGATGAAAAATTGCTGTTCGTTTTCAACCTGACCCGCGAGGCGGTGGAGTTTCCTGTGCCGAAGACCATGCACGTCACGGATATACTGCCGATGCCGGGTTTTGCGCCGCTCTATGATGCTGACATTGTGAAGCTTGAGGGGCTGGATGCGTTTTGCGGGATCGTGGCGTGAGCGGGCGATTTTCCATCGGCAACGCCGCTGACTACCCTGATGCCTGGTGCCTTTTGCGGCACCGCCTCTGGCCGGATACCACACCCTCGGTCCATAGGGCGGAGTTGCAGGGCGTCTGTGAATCCGGTGCTGGATTTGTTGTCCACGATCCGGCTGGACTGGCCATTGGCTTTGCCGAGGTCAGCCTGCGGCGGGATTACGTCAACGGCTGCGATACCTCACCCGTGGCCTTTCTCGAGGGAATTTATGTCGAGGAGGCGTTTCGCGGCCAAGGTGTGGCCGCAGCGCTTGTGGCGGAGGTTACCCGCTGGGCGATCACACAGGGTGTCAGCGAACTTGCCTCCGATGCTGATATTACCAATATTGGCTCCCACCGCATGCATGCGGCGCTGGGATTTGAGGAAACGGAGCGGGTGGTTTATTTCCGCAGAGTATTACGTCCTCGATAGTTGTTGCATAGGCAGCGATTAAAACTTTTCATATTATTTAATATTCGAAATTTTGAATAATATAAAGGATTTAATATTTCAGAATCTCGAATTGAATCAAGTTTAGCGCAAGCTTCTCGCACTAATAGTTTGGTCGTCAATTATTTCATCCGACGCCTTTTGTTGTGCAGGAGTATCTAATGGCTATTTCGTTCAAGGGTCTTGGTCGGTCTGCCAGCGGCAGCTCCCGCTCCCCGCTCACCAAAGCGCAACAATCGGGCCTTCCATCCATCAGAAACACCTTTTCTGCTGGCCAGTCATCTGTTCGGGCTTCCTCTGCGTCCGCCAAATCTGCCCAGGTGTCTAGGTCTTCCCAATCGGCAAGCAGCCCTCAAAGCTCGTTTATCCCGCAAACGTCTTCAACTGACGACATGACGTCGTCTGTTTTTATGCAGACTCTGAAAGCCAAGCTTTCCACATCGGGTGATGACCCTGCGCAATATCTGCGTTCGCGGTCAATGATGGATGCTCTTGGGGGCGGACGCATGAAAGTGTCAGAGCCTACGAAGGGCAAGGCAGTCAATGCGTGGGATCCAAGCCAGAAAAGTGCCAAGCCGGCAGCTGCTACCGATATCGCCAAGACCGATTGGGTCGATTTCCTGAATTCTCACCTCAAACGCAGCGACGACGGAACTTTTTCCAAGTCCAACAATGGAAACTATGTCGATAAAACGACGGGAGCCAATGCTTACTTCGGGAAGGTCGCAGACAGGTATTATTACGTTACCTGGCCGTCGGAAACGAAGACCTGAGAATGTCGTCCGCGCCTCTAAAACGCGGATAACGTTCCGATTCTTTAAGTCGATCAGATCAGCGCAAACCGATCCACATCCACCATGCCCATATCCGAAATCTTCAAATGCGGGATGACGGGCAATGGCAGGAAGGCGACCTGCAGGAAGGGTTCTTCCAGCGTGGTGCCGAGCGCATAGGCTGCTTTTCTGAGTGTATGCAATGTGTCGCGAACGGTTTCATAGGGTTCCAGGCTCATCAGTCCTGCCACGGGCAAAGCGATCTCGCCGGTCACCCTGCCGTCTTCCACAACCACGAAACCACCCTTGATTTCGCCGAGCCGGTTGGCGGCCAGTGCCATGTCGTCCTCATTCACGCCGACGACGCAGATATTGTGGCTGTCATGGCCGACAGTGGAGGCGATCGCGCCCTTCTTCAGGCCGAAGCCCTGAACGAAGCCGTTGGCGTGATTGCCGTTTTTGCCATGGCGTTCGATGACGGCGACCTTGATGATGTCGTTTTCGAGATCGACGGTCGTCTGATTGCCATCCGTCGGCAGCTTGTAGCGCCGATGCTCGGTGATGATCTTGCCGGGAAGCACGCCCATGACGGGGCTTTCACCTTCCGTGACCGGTACGCCGAAATGGGCCGCCAGCACCGGCCTTGCCTTGACGCTGTCGAGGCCGACAGGGGCGACCGGCTTGCGGGTGGCAAACAGGGCGTCATCGACGATACGGCCGCCGGAAAACACCATGCTGGCCTTGCAGTTCTGCAGGCTGTCGATGACCACGAGATCGGCGCGCCAGCCGGGCGCGACAAGACCGCGATCGCGCAGGCCAAAGGCTTTCGCGGCGGAAATCGAGGCAGCGCGATAGATGGCAATTGGTTCCACGCCGCTGGCGATCGCCGTGCGGATCATATAGTCGAGATGGCCCTGTTCGGCGATATCGAGCGGGTTGCGGTCATCCGTGCACAGCGCCAGATAGGGCGAGAGGCGCTCGGTTATGATCGGCATCAGGGCGTACAGGTCTTTCGAGACCGAGCCTTCGCGCACCAGGATATGCATGCCCTTGCGGATTTTCTCCAGCGCCTCCCGCGCGCTCGTGCACTCGTGCTCCGTGCGGATGCCGGCGGCAAGATAACCGTTGAGCGCCGCTCCCGACAGAAGCGGTGCGTGGCCATCGATATGCTGGCCCTTAAAGGCCTCCAGCTTTGCCATGCACACCGGGTCCTTGTGGATGACGCCAGGGAAATTCATGAATTCGGCAAGCCCGATGACTTTCGGGTGATTTCGGAACGGCAGCAGCTTTTCTATCGGCAGATCGGCGCCTGATGTTTCCAGATGGGTAGCGGGCACGCAGGAGGACAGTTGCACGCGGATGTCCATAATGGTTTCCATGGCGCTGTCGAGGAAGAACTGAAGCCCTTCCGTGCCCAGCACATTGGCGATCTCATGGGGGTCACAGATGGCGGTGGTGACGCCATACGGCAGAACGCAGCGGTCGAATTCATGCGGCGTGACCAGTGAGGATTCGATATGGAGATGTGTATCGATGAAGCCGGGAACGACGATTTTTCCGGAAATATCGATTTCCTGCCGACCCTTATAGTCGCCACATGTGCCAACGACAGTATCGCCGCAAATAGCAATGTCCGAAGCAACAAGTTCCCCAGTCACAAGGTCGAAAAATCGACCGCCTTTGAGAACCATATCTGCCGGTTCGCGGCCCGTACCCTGATCGATGCGCGATTCAAGCTGTGACTTCATGGCGTTTTCTCGCCTCCTGGTATTATTCGCATGCGATATTTTCTTTCATTTACATTCTCAGGTTGTTTTTAGGCTTTTTTAGGCATTTTTCCTCCGGTTTTAAATATAGTGATAGTAAAAAATTTTCATATTCGTGCTATCTTATTTAACATGTCGTATATTTAAGCAACGCCTGGAGGGCGTATTGGTGTTTCGAGGGGGAAATCAGTCGTGCCGATGGTCTCACGGGTTGCGGGCCGAGGCTATCATTCCCGGGAAGGAAAACAAAAGAATCTGATGTTAAAACGAATTTCAACGCAGCAGCTGGCTGTTGGCATGTTTATCGAAGCGGTCGAAGGGACGCTGTCGAACCAAAAAATTTCACAGAAGCACCGGTTCCTTTTGCAGCGCGAAGAGGCGGTGCAACAACTGAAGCGATCGGGCGCGGAAAGTATTGTCATCAATACTGCCAAGGGAACGGATGTCGGCTTTTCCATGCACGCCGCCCTGTCAAAACCCGACACATCGCCGGTCGCGGTTGCGGCCGTTACCCAGTCTGTGCGTTCGGCCGCCGATGCAATCGCGGAGACGTTTTCCATTGCCGAGAACGGCGGACCTGTCTCATTCGAGGGGATGACCGAGGCGGCGGACAAGATTGCCGATGCGGTTCAAAACAATCCTGCTGTTTTTATCGGCGTTACCCGTCTGAAATCGAAGGATGAGACGACCTTTGTTCATTCCGTCTCCGTCAGCGGCCTGATGGTCCTGTTCGGCAACTATCTCGGGCTTAACAGGGAGACGGTTAAGCTTCTCGGTGTCAGTGGCCTGCTTCACGATATAGGCAAAGTGGAAATACCGTCTTCGATTCTCAACAAGACGGAGAGCCTTGACGCCCGGGAGCGGGAAATCATCAACATGCACCCTGTCTTCGGCCGCGATATTCTCTCGCGCGACGAGGAGATGCCTGAGATGGTTCTCGATGTGTGTTTCAATCACCATGAGCGGGTCGATGGCGGGGGGTATCCCAGCGGTCGTGTCGGCAGCGAATTGAGCCTTTACGCGCGCCTCGCCGCGATTTGTGACGTTTATGACGCGGTCACGTCGGTCAGGCCCTACAAGAAGCCATGGACGGCGAATGAAGCGCTGACGTGGATGCTGCGCCGGGAAGGGCACTTCGACATGCAACTGCTGAAGAAATTCGCGCTGTGTATCTCCGCCTCGCTGCCGAGGGCTTAACTATCCGAAGATGATCGCCATGTTGAGGCTGTCGATGTGACGCCCATCGATCAGGACGGCGTCGCGTGCGCGGCCTTCATGCACAAAGCCGATCTTTTCGTAAAGCGCAATGGCTCTGGCGTTGTCCGCATGTACGCTTAACTCGACCCGGTGAAGCCCGCACTGACGGGCGGTATCGAGTGTCCGCCGCATCAACCGCGCGCCAAGCCCTTTGTCGCGATAGAAAGGCATAATGCCCATGCCGAGGGTGCCGCAATGGACGCGGGTGTCTCTGCTCTGGCGGCGGATATCGCACCAGCCGACAACGGTGTCATCGGCAATCGCCACGAATTGCGGATGGCCGTTCTCGATCATGTCGAGAACGAAGGCGCGCACCGCTTCGAGCGGCGGCGCCTCCAGAAAGCTCAGATATTTCCGCTCGCGCGACACCGCATCGAGGGCACGGTGAAAGCTTTCAACGTGCTCCGTCCGGATCGGCTCGATGCTGATGGCGTCGGTTGCCGCTATCATGCCGCCTTGGTCTTCGCCTTGCGGGTCAGATGCACCACCACGTTCTCGATCATCCGCATGCCGGCGTCATGGCCGAGCGTCATGATCGATTCCGGATGGAACTGAACGGCAGCAACGGGCTCCTTGGCGTGTTCGATGCCCATGATCGTGCCGTCCTCGCTTTCTGCGGTGATAATGAAATCACGCGGCAGCGTGGTGGGATCGGCGAAGATCGAGTGGTAACGGCCAACGGTCACTTCCTTGCCGAGGCCGGAGAAGACCAGGCCGGGCTCCAGTACGCGAATGCGCGACGGCTTGCCATGCATCGGCACCGCAAGCTGGCGCAACTCGCCGCCGTAGGCTTCCGCCAGAGCCTGGAGGCCAAGGCAGACGCCGAAGATCGGCAGTTCACGCGCGCGGGCGGCCTTGATTGTCGCCTTGCAGTCGAAGTCCGTCGGGTTGCCCGGTCCGGGGGAGAGGACGACGAGATCCGGCTGGAAGCGATCGAAGACTTCGGCCGCGACAGGTGTTCTAACGGTCGAGACCGTTGCACCCGTCTGGCGGAAATAATTCGCCAGCGTGTGCACGAAGCTGTCTTCGTGGTCGACGAGCAGGATTTTGACGCCGGTGCCGACCTTGGCGGCATCACGCTTGGTGGCGGCGGCGTTGGTGCCTTTTGCATCGCGAATGGCAGCGATCATGGCGGAGGCCTTCAGTTCGGTTTCGGCTTCTTCTTCCTGCGGATTGGAATCGTTGAGCAGGGTCGCGCCGGCGCGCACTTCGGCGATGCCGTCCTTGATGCGAATGGTGCGCAGGGTCAGACCGGTATTCATGTCGCCATTGAAGCCGACCATGCCGATCGCGCCACCATACCAGGCGCGCGGGCTCTTTTCATGGCCTTCAATGAAACGCATGGCCCAGAGCTTCGGTGCACCGGTTACCGTGACGGCCCAGGCGTGGCTGAGGAAGCCGTCAAAGGCGTCCATATCGTCTCGCAGGCGGCCTTCGATATGGTCGACCGTGTGGATGAGGCGCGAATACATCTCGATCTGGCGGCGGCCGATGACCTTGACCGAACCGGGTTCGCAGACGCGGCTCTTGTCGTTACGGTCTACATCCGAACACATGGTCAGTTCGGACTCATCCTTCTTCGAGTTGAGCAGCTTCAGAATCTGTTCGCTGTCGGCAATCGGATCGTCGCCGCGCTTGATGGTGCCTGAGATCGGGCAGGTCTCGATGCGGCGGCCGGAGACGCGCACGAACATTTCCGGCGAAGCGCCGACCAGATATTCCTGATGGCCGAGATTGATGAAGAAGGAGTAGGGGGACGGGTTGATCGCCTTCAGGCGGCGGGAAATCGCCGACGGATTGCTTTCGCAGCGTTCCATGAACTTCTGACCGGGAACGACCTCGAACAGATCGCCGCGACGGAAGCTTTCCTTGGCCTTCACGACAAGTTCGGAATATTCGCCGGGACGATGATCGCCCTTGGGCGGGATCGTGTCGGTGGTCTTGAAGGGCTCGGGAGCAATGTCGGAGGACTTGCCGTCTGTCGTCACGCCGTCCTTTTCGAAATCGTAGCGGTCGATCCAGGCCTTGGCGGAATAGTGGTCAACGACGAGAATTTCGTCGGGCAGGTAGAGCACCATGTCGCGCTGATCTTCCGGCCGCGCCAGCGACAGCTTGATGGCGTCGAACTGGAAGGCGAGATCGTAACCGAAGGCGCCGAACAGCCCGATTGCCGAATCCGCGCTCGAATAGAAGAGATCGACGATCGCTCTGAGAGCGGTAAAGACCGTCGGGATTTTCGAGCGTTCTTCTTCAGTGAAGACGCGGTCCGGTTCGTTGACGGTGAGATCAAGACGGCGGCTCGATGAGGCGCCGAGGGTAAGGTCGGGTGTCGCCCTCAGCTTTTCGGTAATGAAATCGAGCAGCACTTCGCCACGGCCATTATAGGCCTCGATCCACATTTTGCGGCCAAAACAGGAAATGCCCAGCGGCGGATCGATGATGGCCGTATCCCAACGGGTGTAACGGCCCGGATATTCATAGTTGGACGAAAAAACCGCGCCGCGATGGGAATCGAGCTTTTCGACATAATTGTCGATGGCGTTGGCATAATCGGCGGGCCGGCGCTTTCGGCTGACCTTTATGCCGCCTTTCGTCTCGTAGGTTTCCGCTCCGTCATCCTGAATGATCGTTACCATTTCTTTCGTACTTCCTGTTGTTCAGGCCCGATGACAGGCGGCAAAATAACAAAAAAGCCGCCTGAAAATTCGGGCGGCTTGGACTTTGTCTGAAGACATGACTGGTCAAGGCCGCAAAAAGCTGCTCCACCACCAGTTAGCAATGTTCATAGACACGATGTTCATGGGAAAATTGTTAGCCTGCGCAATCCGCCTTGGCAAGGGGATTTCGCCGGATGAATGAACCTTAAGGGCCGCCGCCGCGTTGCTTCCCTGCCGAAATGGTCAGGAGTGCCTCGTAAAATGCTTCATCGCCTGTGTCTTCTGGCTGTCAGCCTTGCCTTGATTTCCGCTTCCGAACCGCCTGCGCAGGTGCCGGTGCCACAGCCCAAACCGGGTGAGGGGCAGCCCTCCATCCCCTCGGAAAAGCCATCGGACGAGACGCCGCAAAGCCCGGCGGAAGCGCCGAAACCCGTTCCCAAGCCGCAGCCTGAGGAGAAGCCAGCCGCGAAACCGGATGCGTCTGGAAACCAGCAATCGGATGGCGAAAAGGCACCCGCTGACAAGGGTTCCGATGCCGCCAAGAAGGAAGGCGAAGGCAAGGATGGCGTGGAGCAGCAGAAACCGGCTGTCGAAACAGCGAAACCCGAGGAGAAGCCACCGGAGCCGCCGAAACCGGAAGACCCCGCCGCACTCCAGGCATGTCTTGGCGACTTGAAGGAGATTGGTGCCGAGTTCAAGCAGCTTGAGCCGATCCGCGATACGGAGCAGGGTTGCGGTATCGAGGCGCCTGTCGAGCTTTCCGTGGTCCTGCCTGGCATCAAGCTGGAGCCATCTGGGACCATGCGCTGCGAAACCGCGCTTGCCCTTTCACGCTGGACCAAGGAGATGATGTTGCCGGCTGCCGCTCTGGCTTTGCCGGACAGAAAGGTGACGGCGATCGCCAATGCCTCGACCTATATCTGCCGCAACCGCAACAGTGCGGAAAACGGCAAGATTTCCGAACATGCCAGGGGCAATGCCGTTGATATTTCCACGATCGCTTTCGACAAAGGCGAACCGCTGGTGATGAAACCGCGTGGCGAAGACGGGACGCCAGAAGGTGCCTTCCAGCGCACCATCACCGCCGCCGCCTGCCTGTTCTTCCGCACGGTTCTGTCGCCCGGCAGCGATGCCACCCATCAGGATCATCTGCATCTCGACGTACTGGAACGCAAAGGCGGCTATCTCTATTGTCGCTGAAAAAAAGGGGCGACCCGAAGGCCGCCCCGACTGGGGATGATGATCCCGCCCTGTTTTAGAATTTCTGGGTCAGGGAGATTTTGAAGGTGCGGCCTGCTTCCGTATAGAAATCGACTGGCTGATTGACGGTGCTGACCGAATTCGGGTTCACGTCACGGACGCCAACACCATTCCAATATTTCCTGTCGAACAGGTTGTAGACACCCGCCTGAATGCGCAGGCCCTTGGTCTGTTCCGGCTCCCACCAGCCGCTCAGGTTGAAGACGCCGTAGCCGGGGGCATCGAAGGTGCTGGCCACCCTGTCGTCACGCATGCCGGAGGAGAAGACGCCGGTCAGTTCCGTGCCCCAGACCTCCTGCGCGTAGCCCACGCCGAGGATCGACTTGAAAGGCGCAACCGTGCGGATGAACTCGTTGGTGTCGGTGTCCTTGCCATAGGCGTAGGCAAGCGAAGCATGTGCGAAGAAGCCATTTGCGAGTTCCTTGCGGACCTTGGCTTCGACACCGGAGATTTCAACATTGTTGCGGTTGCGATAGGTGAAGAGCGATCCGTTGCCCCTGCCACCGAAACCGGGGAAGAGCGTGGTCGACGTCGTATATTGCTCGATGAAGTCTTTGTACTTGTTGTGGAACAGCGTCAGGCTTCCGGTGAGGTCGCCGGAGGCGTAGTTCGCGCCGATCTCGAAACCGTTGCTGGTCTCGGGATTGAGGGCGGAGTTACCGACAACAGCGTAACCGGAGCTGACGTTGGAGAAGTTCAGATACAGTTCGTTGATCGTCGGGGCGCGATAGGCCATCGACCATTGGGCGAAGAGCTGAAGCTCCGGCGTCACGTCATAGGTTGCCAGCAGTTTCGGCGAGAAGCGCGAGCCGCTGTTGCCGGTCGGCAGGCCGAAAGTTCTGTAGCCGCTGTTGCTGGAAACCGAACCATCCGGATCGTAATCATAGGAATCGAAGCGCAGGCCGGGTGTCAGGCGGAAGCCGTTGCCGAAAGCGATTTCGTCATCGAGATAGAGGCCAAGGCTCTTGCCGCTGACGTCCGGCATATCGGACTGCGACGAGGAGGTTACTCCGGCCGTGTTGGCGTAGAGTTCCTGGCTGAAATCGGTGGTCATGGCGTTGCCGCCGAAGCGGACGGTGTGCTGCACGCCGCCAAGCTCGAAACCGGATTCAAGGCCGCCGACGATGCCGAATGCGCTGTTGCGCATGCTGTCTTCGCGGATATAGAGCGAATTGTTGGTCAGGCGGTCGCCGGCACCGGATTCCTTGGAAAGACGCGTCCAGTAGAGCGAAAGATTGGCGGCATCAATCACGCCGTCGGTCGAAGGTGCCTCGTATTCGTAGTCGAGCGATACACGATCACGCTCGGTATCCTCATAGCCCCGGTAATCGCCGATGCGGTAGGTGGAACCCGATACGCTGACGCCTTGCAGCGTCTTCATGTCGCTACGGTTTCGCAGCGAATAACGCTCGGCCGTCAGCCCGATGCGGTGGCCACCCTCCAGATCCTGCCGGATCTTGAACATCAGGTTGCTTTCATAGGTGTCGGCAGGGTTGGGCTTCGTGCGGCGTGTGCCGTAAATATCGGCCGTTCCCTTGTTGTCGGTCTCATTACCGCGCTTGTAGGAACCCTGGAACAGGACCGAGGTGTTCTCTATCCTCTTTGCAACGGCGAGCGAACCGCCGACGCTTCTGTCTTCGCTGTCATAGCTGGTTTTGGCAACGCCGCCCCAATCCTTGCCTTCGCTGATTAGGTCTTCCGGCTCAAGCGTGCGCAGCACCAGTGCGCCGCCGAGTGCGCCGGAGCCGATGCGGCTGGAATCGGCACCGCGCACCACGTCGACAGTCGAAAGCGAGGAGAAATCGAAGCTCGAACTCGTATTGCTGAGAGTGGTGGTCGCCTGACTCTGGCGGGCGAAGTTTTCGAAAAAGGGAACGGGGATATTGTCGATCAAGGTCACGACGCGGGCGCCGCCGAGGCCTCGAATGAACAACCCGCCTGGCTTGCCGGGCTTGGAATCCACATAATCGACGCCCGGTTCGGTTGTGTTTCCGAGATCCTTGATGCTGCCAATGTCTTTCTTGCGAATGTCTTCCGCGGTCGTCTGGCTTGCCAGCGGCGTGTCGGCAACGGCATTGGCGCTTTTGACACGCTTGCCCTTCACCACGATCTTTTCGAGCGTGGTCGTGCCGTTTTCCTGCGGAGCGGCATCCTGCGCCTGCGCATGCCCGGTCAGGGGCAGAAGAGACATGGCGGTGCACAGAAGCAGCGCGGAGTGCGAGCGTGAAATGGACATTAAATACCCCCGGTATGCGCGCGAAGAAGCCACGGCGCGCAAAAACGCGCCGCGCTCAAGCGCGGCTGGACATGTTCTGGTGTGTTACGGGCAAGCCGATACGCGAGGACTAAAAAACATGAGGCTAACTGTCAACATAGAATATATGACTTTTTACATCATGTTTTAGGCGCGGAGGGTGTGTTGCAAAAATATGACGTTTGTCGGGCCGTGGCCAAAATGGCGGATCGGCGCCGAAAACGCCGCAGTATGGTCAAAGTCCCGACATTGGCGCTTGCTAGGATATTCGCGGCCAGTTTACATGGTGGAAGAAAAACATGCCCCATACAAAACAGATCATTAATCGGATACGGAAATGAAGTCTCTTGAACTGCTCGTTGAGCGGATCATTCTCTCCAGCCGCTGGCTGCTTGTGGTTTTTTATCTCGGGCTCGTCGCGGCGCTTGCGGTTTATGCCTTCTCCTTCGCGCTGAAATTCCTCAAAGTCGCGAAGAATGTTTTCATCTACGATGAATCGGACATGATCCTTGCCATGCTGGGCCTGATCGATGCGGCGCTGGTGGCCAGCCTGATCGTGATGGTCATGATCTCCGGCTACGAGAATTTCGTCAGCCGTTTCGATGATACGGATGCCGAAGTTTCGTTTCTGGGCAAGCTCGATGCGGGCAGTCTCAAGATCAAGGTTGCGTCTTCGATCGTGGCGATCTCGTCGATCCACCTGCTGCAGATCTTCCTGAACGCCAATCAGTACACGGATAGCAAGCTGATGTGGTTCACCATCATTCATCTGGCTTTTGTCGTCTCGGCGGTCATGCTCGGTTTTCTCGAAAAGCTGATGGCCAAGCCGAAGGACAAATCCGAAAAACCGGCGCTTTAATGCAGTTGGTCCGCTCGTTATGAAGGTCGCCCTCCGTCTGATCCGCTTACGTGTTCCTCGCTCCGGCCAGCCCGGTATGACGACGGTGCGTGAATGGTGAAGACGGAGCGCCAGGCCAGATTATGCCGGGATCTGTCGGGCGCCACCGACAAATCCCAGTGGCTGGAGGCGCTGCAGGAGGTGATGCATGCGTTTGGTTATGCCCATGTGACCCTCTTGAGGTTACCGGGCGGACCGAACGCCTTTGCCTTGCCGGTGGTCGTTGAAAGCACCCTGCCGGTCTGGGTCGTGAATGCGATGAGCAAGGATAGTGCGCTCGGGGACTGCCCCGTCATAAAGCGTGGCGCCTCATCGATGATGCCGCAATATTGGTCGCTGGAAGACCCGGACATCGCCTGTGGGTCGCTGGTGGATGCGATAGAATCGGTGGGCAGCATGGGCATCACCTCCGGTCTCATGGTGCCGGTGAATGGCATGTCCGGAAACCGGCATCTGATGAATTTCGCAGGCGACCGCGATGCCCTGCCGCAGGCATCGCTGAATGAACTATGCATGATCGCGGTACACGCGCTGGAAGCCTATGACCGCCTTTGCCACGTCGGTTCAAGAGGGCCGTCGCCTTTGACGAAACGGGAGCTTGATGTGGTGCGTTGGACGGCGCAGGGGAAAACCTCGGTGGAGATTGCCGAGCTCCTCTCCATCTCGGAGCACACCGTCAATACCTACATGAACAACGCCATGCGCAAGCTCGACTGTGTCAACCGCACGCAGCTGGTGGCCAAAACCATACGTCTGCGGCTGATAGAGTAAGCCGGCCGCAACGGGCCGGCTTACTTTTACCGGTCGAGAACCGAGCGAAGCTCGACGAGGTTAGAGCGCACCCGCAGAACGTAGAATCCCATGGTGGCAAGGTGGGAAGGCATGATCCAGCCACTTTCCTCGCCGTTGGAGATGATGGCCGGCTGGATGCGTAGCGCGGCGCGTGTCTGCGACAGCGTGTCGTTCCACAGATTGGTCAGGTTACGCTCGCGGATGACCTGCGAGAAGTCTGATCCGGCGGCCGAAAGCACGCCGTAATAACCGTAAAGCTGGCCATAGGCAAACCAGAAACGGTCGTCGGCGCGGGTGTCGAACCAGCCGCCATTATAATTTTCCGAACGTTCGCGCAGAATTGCAGACGTGGAGCCGATATCGCCGGCAATACGGTCGATGAACTGGATCAGGTTGTCGGCGCGGGTATCGAAGACGGCCTTGCAGGCGGTAAGCTCGCCGTTGAAGGCCTGGAAGCTGCGGATAGCGGCGCGGTAATAGCTGGGTGTCGGTGTCTTCGGGCCGAAGGGATCGAGGCCGAAATACCAGGAATATTCGCTGAACTGCATGTTGCCACGCGCTTCCTGGAGATTGTTGTTGATGCCGGAGGTTCCGCGCACGCGTCCGAGCGTATCCACCAGCTCCACCGAGGTGCGGCGCACCGCCTGGTTTACGCCGCGCTGAAACGACGCCTTGTTGTCGAGAAACGGCGTGCTGTCCCAATCCATGCCAAAGAGGCCGAGGCGATAGAGCAGCATGGAGGAAATCCATGCGTTCTGGTTAACGTTGAAGTCGGTAAGGTCAACGGCGGCATCCACGATGGCCGAGCGCTGGCACACGGGTGCGGAAGTGTTTGCGGCAACGCCGGTCGCGCCGGCGGCGGCGGCCGGGGTTGCGGTCGGCAATTCCTGTCCGGGCGGCACGGTGCGTTCTGCAAGTTTGTAGCGGGAAATGTAATCCGGATCGAAATTCGTCCAGACCTGCGTTTGCCAGACGAAATATCCGTAGAAACCGGCCAGCAGGATGAGAACGAGAGCGATCGGACCCTTGATGAGCCAGTTACGGCCGCTGTACCAGCCATGGGCGGCCATGAAGGGCCACAAAAGCCAGGCGACGAGAAGACCGGCGGCCCTGCCGATGGCGCTGAAGGCTGCCTGAATCCAAGCGGTTATCCGGTCGATCATGTCGTCATCGTCTCCTCTGCCCTTGGGGCTGGATGCCGGAAGAAGAAACTTCGGTCCGGCCGCACCCTTCGGCGCTTCGTGTAAACCGCGGCCATTTGCTGTCTTCCAGATATGTCCCGGCCAATCGGGATACAACATGATTGCGAAACTTTTCTCAACCTGCGGTCCGCGCCGGCCGTTGCGGCATTTCCATGATGCCTAAGCAACGGGACGGCGCGGGACAGAGGCAATATGAGCTTAGAGGCCGAGCTTTGCGATCTCCTCGTTCAGCCGGTCGCGTGCCTTTTTCGGCAGCTTGCCATTTTTGACGGCGTCCAGATTGGCCGGTGTCGTATCGCCGACGACCACGAGCGCGATCATGCCCATGCCGAGATGCGGGGTGCATTTGACGACGTAAGCGCCTTCCTTCTCGACTGTCACTTTGACCGCTTCGTTCATTTTGCCTTTGAACTCGGCAACGCCCTCGGGGATCATGTCCTTCACGGCCGCCGCATCATGGCCCTTGTCGACCGGCACGAAAGTGATGACGTCGCCGACGGCGGCCTTGACGGTTGCAGGCTCAAAGACCATCGCCTGACCATCGCTGCCCTTGTTGAGCATCTTCACTTCGATTTCGGCGGAAAAGGCGGGAAAAGCGCAAAGAGCTGCGACGATGGCGAGGCCGGCGAATTTGGCAGTTCTGTTCTGCATATTTTGCTCCTGAGAGAAAGCACATCCACGCGAATGTGTCGCCGTCGTCTTAGAGCAGGAGCGGGCAAGCCATCTTTGCGAAAAATCAAATGCGGCAACCGGACGCAGCGGATCAGCTGCAGTTAAACGTCTCCACCCAGTGGCGGCGGCAGAAGGAAACGTATTTTCCGTTGCCGCCGACCTCGATCTGGGCGCCTTCCGTCACGACCTTTCCGTCGCTGTCGAAGCGGGCCACCATCGTCGCCTTGCGGCCGCAATGGCAGATGGTGCGGATTTCGCGAAGCTCGTCGGCAATGGCGAGCAGTTCCTTCGAAGCGGGAAAAAGCTTGCCCTGAAAATCCGTCCGCAAGCCATAGGTCATGACCGGAATGTTCAGCCGGTCGGCAATATTGGCAAGCTGCCAGACATGATGCTCGGAGAGGAAATTAGCCTCATCGATGAAAACGCAGGCGACAGGCGCCTCTGCGTGCAATGCCGCCACCTCGGCAAACAGGTCAGTATTTTCATCAAAGGTCCGGGCTTCGGAGGACAGGCCGATACGCGAGGCAACACGGCCGACGCCGGCCCGGTCGTCAAAGGCGGCCGTAAAGATCAGCGTGCGCATGCCGCGTTCCTGATAGTTATAGGACGCCTGCAAGAGCATTGTCGATTTACCGGCATTCATCGTCGAATAATTGAAATAGAGTTTTGCCATATCCACTCCCGGAGCGCCTCGTGTCTGTGGACGCTTCGCAATGCTTCAACCTATTAAACGGCACATCGCGCCCCACAAAAGCGATTCTCGTTTTGCGTCGATGCCACATGCCGCGTCTTTTGACGGCGGAAAGGCGGGTTGAAAAGTGCCATCAAGGGAAAAACACAGATTTCGGCAACCTACCTTTTTAACGGATCGCGTCGGTGAAAAGGCGTTATTCTCACGATTTGTCGCAAACGAGGGGCCAAAGCACGCAAATGCACGCGAGTTGATTGTGACCGGAAGATATTGATAATGGCAAGGGAACGAAAAAAAGGGAGCAAACAATGTTTGCAAATAGAAGTCGCTGTCTGGCGCTTGCCGCAGCAATCTCCTCCATGACGTTCAGCGTGGCCAGTGCCGCCGAACCGGCAAGCTGCGGCACGGTGCGCTTTTCTGATGTCGGCTGGACCGACATCACCGCCACGACGGCGACCGCCACCGTGCTTCTGAAAAGCCTTGGCTATGAAACCGACGTCAAGCTTCTTTCCGTGCCTGTTACCTATACATCGTTGAAAAACAACAATATCGACGTCTTCCTCGGCAACTGGATGCCGACCATGGAGGGCGATCTTGCGCCTTACCGCGCCGACAAATCGGTCGAAGTGCTGCGTGAAAATCTGACCGGCGCCAAGTACACGCTGGCGACCAATGCCAAGGGTGCCGAACTCGGCATCAAAGATTTCAAGGATATCGCCGCCCACAGCGCTGACCTTGGTGGCAAGATCTACGGCATCGAACCCGGCAATGACGGCAACCGCCTGATCCTCGACATGGTGTCCAAGGATACTTTCGGCCTCAAGGATTTCCAGGTCGTGGAATCATCCGAGCAGGGCATGCTGGCGCAGGTCGCGCGTGCCGATAAGGCCGGCGAGCCGATCGTTTTCCTCGGCTGGGAACCGCACCCGATGAACACGAATTTCAAGCTGACCTATCTCACGGGCGGTGACGACGTGTTCGGTCCGAATTTCGGTGGTGCGACGATCTACACAAATGTTCGCAAGGGTTACGTCGGAGAATGTGCCAATGTCGGCACCCTGCTCAAGAACCTGCAATTTTCCCTGCCCATGGAAAACGAGATCATGGGCAAGATCCTGAATGACGGCCTTGAAGGCGAGGCGGCGGCAACCGCCTGGCTGAAGGCCAATCCGGCGGCGATCGAGCCTTGGCTCGCCAACGTCAAGACCAAGGACGGCAGCGCCGACGCCCTGCCGACCGTCAAGAAGGCTCTCGGCCTTTAAGCCGCAAGATGATGCATGACTGCACCCGGCCTGCGCGTCAGGCCGGATGCAGTGGGAAATACGATGCCCATGCATGACCTTGTCCGCGAATTTCCTCGCATCGAAGGCCATGTATCTGCGCCGCGCCCGGCAGGTATGCTGCCGGCCGTCGTTTCTGTATTGGATCAATTTCGGTGATACGTGATCACCGGAATTCTCCGCTTCTTTGTTGTCTGCGCAATTCCGGACGCAAAACCGCTCTGCAATTTTGCTGGAATTGTTCTAGTTCACGAAAGGTCTTTTCTTACCGTGGAATGGCTCAGCGCTCCTGAAAACCGCCTGCCTGTCGGTCGATATGCCAAGGAGGCCATTGACTGGCTAACCGGCAATCTCGCTTTTTTCTTCGATTGGCTTTCTTTCATTTTCCAAAGCGTCATCAACGCCCTGCTTTATGTCTTGCAGGCGCCGCATCCGCTGGTCATCGTCGCCATCTTGACGGCGCTTTCGGCCTGGACGCGCCGCTCGGTCGGCATGCCGGTCTTCACCGCACTCGGCCTGTTGCTCATCATCAATCTCGGTTACTGGAAAGCGACGACGGAAACGTTGGCCCTGGTGATCGCTGCGAGCGCCGTGTGTATGATCATCGGCATACCGCTCGGCATATTGGCGGCGCGGCGCAAGTGGATCTATGCCGGCATGCGCCCGGTGCTCGATCTGATGCAGACCATTCCCACCTTCGTCTATCTCATTCCGGCGCTGGTGCTGTTCGGCCTCGGCATGGTTCCGGGGCTCATCGCCACAGTCATCTTTGCCATTCCCGCCCCGGTGCGGCTCACACGTCTCGGTATTGTCTCGACGCCGCCGGCACTGGTGGAGGCGGCTGTCGCCTTCGGTGCGACGCCATCGCAGGTGCTGCGCAAGGTGGAGCTCCCGTTCGCAGCGCCGCAGATCATGGCCGGCCTGACCCAGACGATCATGCTATCGCTGTCGATGGTGGTCATTTCCGCACTCGTCGGCGCCAATGGTCTCGGCGTGCCCGTTGTGCGCGCCCTGAACACCGTCAATATCGCCATGGGCTTCGAGGCAGGACTTTGCATCGTCGTGTTGGCGATCGTTCTCGACCGGCTTTTCCGGCTTCCCGGCGCGGAGGATGACCTATGAGCGACGCCATCATCTTTGGAAATGTCGATATTGTTTTCGGCGACAGGCCCGACGCGGCGCTGCCGCTGATCGACAAGGGCAGCACGCGTGATGAAATCAATACCGAAACCGGACTGGTTCTGGGTGTCGCCAACGCATCGCTGACCGTGAGCGAGGGCGAGATACTCGTGCTGATGGGGCTTTCCGGCTCGGGCAAGTCGACCCTGCTCAGGGCTGTCAACGGGCTTGCGCCCGTCGTGCGCGGCAGTGTCAGCGTGAAGACCAAGTCCGGCTACGTCGATTCCTATCGTTCGACGGCGAAAGCGCTGCGTGACCTGCGCATGCACACGGTGTCCATGGTCTTCCAGCAATTCGGCCTTCTGCCCTGGCGCAACGTTGCAGACAATGTTGGCTTCGGGCTCGAACTGTCCGGTGTGCCGGAAGCCGAGCGCAAGCGCATGGTGGCCGAGCAGCTCGAGCTGGTAAACCTTTCCGCCTGGGCAGACCGCAAGGTGGGAGAGCTTTCCGGCGGCATGCAGCAGCGCGTGGGGCTGGCCCGGGCGTTCGCTACCGGCGCGCCTATTCTTTTGATGGACGAGCCGTTCTCGGCGCTTGATCCCCTCATCAGAAGCCGCCTGCAGGACGAACTCCTGGAATTCCAGAGCCGGCTGAAGAAAACCATTCTCTTCGTCAGTCATGATCTCGACGAGGCCTTCCGCATCGGCAACCGCATCGCGATGATGGAGGGCGGGCGCATCATCCAGTGCGGTACCCCGCAGCAGATCGTCAAACAGCCGGCGACGCCCTATGTCGCGGATTTCGTGCAGAACATGAACCCGATCTCCATGCTGACTGCCGCGGATGTGATGAAACGGGGCGTGGATGAACAGAGCGGCCGCCTGGCCGTTGCCGCCACAGCCCTTCCTTCGTCGCCATTGATCGATATTCTCGACGCGCTATCAAAACACGCCGGCGCGATCGGCGTTGTCGATAATGGCGCGATCGTCGGTACGATTTCGGCGGATGAAGTCGTGGCGGGGCTGACGCGTCACCGGAAGAAATAGTGATTCGCCCATTTTGAACAAAAGCAGAGGGCTTCCATCTTGGAAGCCCTTTTTCTTTTGTGGCAAAATCCTTGCAACACAAGCTGAGGCTTCCCACGGTGGCAAAGAATATTTTTAAATATCACAAGTTATGCATTAAAATAATTACGAATAAAAATCATATTGCAAACTTGGCAAAAATTGCGCAATGTTAAAACAGATTCTTTGGTTCGTTATTAAATTTAAGGTGGTAATAGATTGTTGAGCCGGAACCCGGCGTCAGGCGTTAAGATTGGGGTGCTTTAGTTTTAATCTCCAATTTCTTATAAATACTATTTCTAATACATGTTTTTATTATTTTTTTCATAAAATCAGGCAGAACGCCGAAAAATTAATCACAATTTATTAAGTAAATAAGCGGTCAAGAATAGTCTTTGGAAGGGACGCGATATAAGCAAGATTTAGGTATATACAACGTATCGTCCGAATTATAAAAACACCTTTAGAACACCTATAATAGCCACCATGACCGTCTCTTCGACTGTCATCAGGAGACTTGAGCGTATGGATAATCAATCTCTGTCGGAACATAGCATCGCAGCTGCAGACTTGCTCTCAGCTATGGCGAACCCTAAGCGCCTGATGATCTTGTGCACGCTGGTGGATACGGAAGTGCCTGTTGGTGTTCTCGCTTCACAGGTTGGTCTTAGTCAGTCCGCTCTTTCGCAGCATTTGTCGAAATTGCGTGCCCAGCGACTGGTAAAGACACGACGGGATGCGCAGACCATCTATTATTCGAGCAACTCCGAATCCGTGAAGAAAATCCTCGCTTCACTCGAGGACATCTACTGCCAGGCGCAGAAGAGCAGCAAGACAGCGGCTTAACGTGGGCCCATCTAGCCCGGGCAATGAGACTGAAGTAAAAACCGGCGCGTGACGCCGGTTTTTTTTATTGAAGCGGCCTTTTGCGCTCGTGAGCTTCCTGATGGGGCGTTGAGGTGTTTTCAGTTCGCCGCAGTGGCCTGCACTTGCGCCTTCAGGCGGCTTGCCGCAGCGGCGTATCCCCCATCCGCACCGTCTACAAAATGCATGTGATCCCGCGAAAGTGGAGAGGGCACGATACAGGTCATCAAGGCGGCATCCTGCTCGTGCAGGCCGTAATAGCAGCTGCCCGCGAGACGATCCCTTTCCAGCCTTGCGCGAATTTTTTCGAGCCGCGCGGTGTCGATATCCACCGTCATCTTGAGGCCGTCATCGAATTTTCTGAAATCGGTGTTGCTCGCGACCGAGCGCCGGTAATGCGCGGCGCTGAAACGTCCGAGCGATAGTCCCGTGGCGCCAAGAAAGTTGACGAGTAGGCTTTCGCCGAGAATGCGTAGCGAACGGCGTGTCTTGCCCCAGACATCGTGATAGGCAGCGCCGGCCCGGGCCTCGAGGCCAAGACCCTCGCGCACGAAACCGAGTTTCGGCCCATCTTCGGGCACGGGGTGGCCGTGCCTTGCATCCTGCTCGGCGAGATCGACGAGATCGATCACCAGTTGGCGGAATGCCGGCATGTCCCGCGACGGCCCCGGCACGGCGATGATCGACACCACCTTGCCATGGGACGCCGGAATGGGATTCCAGCGACAGGACAGTCCTGTCAGGTCGGGGCGCTCACCCGCTTCCGCTGTGGGCAGGGCATATTGCCCCTCCTTCATCCGGGCTTCTGCCCAGCTGTTGCCGCCGCCCGAAAACATGGCGTAGGAAACATTCTCACTTGCCTGAAAGCGGGCGACGCGAATATCGAAACCATTCTGGCGAATATCCTCGACGGGAACCAGCGCCACGCGCATCGCAAGGTCGAGGTCGTCCTTCACCCAGCGCTGTACATTCGAAAGGGCGGTGCGCGCCACAGACAGGCCGTAGGGCGGTACGGCAACGGCGGCACCATCGCCACCGAAGACGAATGGCAGGTCGTGACGGCCGAGGCTGTTTGATAAGCCTGATATGACCGCGGCACCCGCCATGTTGACGGCCTTGTAGCGGCCGGTGCCGATTGCTGCGGTCGAATCAACGATATCGGCAATGGCCAACCCCCAACCCGGCGGCAGGGCGCGGTAAAGCGCCGGGTCGGCCACGTCTTCAAAATGCCGGAAGACGGGCAGGCCCGTCAGAAACTCTTCGTCTGCTGCGATCATGGCGTATTATCCCCCAGCAGCAGCCAAACGCCAAGCATTTAGGCGAGGCGAATTTGTCCGTTTCGAACGGGCAATCCAAGCCGGTCTGACGATTGATTTACTGCGAATAGACCTAATCCAGCAAAGGTGACTTGCATAAATCATCAAACCTTCCGTATGAGTTGAGTGGAAGGCTCGGAATTCAAATATGGAACGAGTTTTCGCCGGGAGGCGTCCGATAGTTTCATTCGGTTTACGCCCATGGCGCTCATCGGGGCAAGGCCCCATTTCCAAGGAGACACCAGGATGAAACTGAAGACATTGACCAGCGTGACGCTCGCCGCGTCCTTCGCATTTGCACCTCTTGCTCATGCCGAAATCGTCATCGGTCTGATTGCGCCGCTCACCGGCCCAGTTGCCGCTTATGGCGACCAGGTCAAGAATGGCGCCCAGACGGCAGTCAATGAAATCAACAAAAAGGGCGGCATACTCGGCGAACAGGTCGTGTTGAAGCTTGCCGATGATGGCGGCGAACCCAAGCAGGGCGTTTCAGCAGCCAACCAGCTCGTTGCCGAAGGCATTCATTTCGTCGTCGGTCCCGTTACCTCGGGCGTTGCCATTCCGGCCTCGGACGTCTTTGCCGAAAACGGTGTCCTGATGGTGACGCCGACGGCAACCGCACCCGGCCTCACCAACCGTGGCCTGTCTAACGTCTTCCGCACCTGCGGTCGTGACGACCAGCAGGCCGAGGTTGCGGCGAAATACGTTCTTGCCAACCTCAAGGACAAGAAGATCGCCATCATCCATGACAAGGGTGCTTACGGCAAGGGTCTGGCAGATGCCTTCAAGACCACGCTGAATGCCGGCGGCGTCACCGAGGTACTCTACGATGCGCTGACGCCTGGCGAAAAGGACCTGGGTGCGCTGACCACCCGCCTGAAGTCGGAGAATGTCGATATCGTCTACTTCGGCGGTTACCATCCGGAAGCAGGTCTTCTGGTGCGTCAGTTGAAGGATGTCGGCGCCAAGACTGCCGTTATCGGTGGTGATGGCCTTTCCAACAGCGAGTTCTGGAACATTGGTTCGCAGGCTGGGGAAGGCACGATCTTCACCAACGCTTCCGACGCGCTGAAGAACGACGATTCCAAGGCTGCTGCCGAGGCGCTGAAGGCTGCCAACATTCCGGCGGAAGCCTTCACGCTCAATGCATACGCTGCGGTTGAAGTTCTGAAGGCCGGTATCGAAAAGGCCGGAAGCGCCAAGGATTCCGAAGCGGTCGCCACTGCACTGAAGAGCGGCGACGCTTTCCCGACGGCAATCGGCAAGGTTACCTATGGCGAAAGCGGCGACCTGACTTCGCAGGCCTTCTCGCTGTTCAAGTGGCAGGACGGCAAGATCGTCGCAGCCGAATAAGCTGATGGTACCGGCCGCACCCGTTGCGGCCGGTTTCATTTTCAGGCCCGAAAAGGATCGATGCAGCATGACCGATGCCGGGGAGCGCGTGGACGGGAATTTTGGCTTCGAGAAGATATTTCCTATCGTCAGAACGTTTGACGAGGGCAAGGCGCGCGAGTTCTATATCGATTTTCTAGGCTTCACTGTGGATTGGGAACATCGCTTCGGTGAAAATTTCCCGCTCTATATGCAAGTTTCCCGGGCGGGATTAGGCCTTCATCTCAGCGGCCATCATGGCGATGCGACACCGGGCTCTAATATCTTCGTCACCATGCACGGCGTTCGCGCCTTTCAGCATGAACTGGCGGCGAAGGACTATCGTTATATGAAGCCGGGTGTCGAGGAACTGCCCTGGGGTGACGTGATGGAAGTGACCGACCCCTTCGGCAATCGCATCCGTTTCTGCGAACAGAAAATCCGGTCGTAAGTCCTATCGGGCGCTGCGGCTCTTGACCTTTCCCTTCCTTTGAACGATAGAACGCGCGAATAGCGAACCGCGCGCACGGGAACCCCGTGCGCGCGGTTCGTGCGTTTTGGCACTTGATGATGCAATTCGTTCGCATCCGCACGGGGGCAGAAAATGAACACTGAAGGCAACGCGCTGGTCAGGAAGCTTGCGTTCTGGGGCATCCCGCTTTCTTTCGGCGTACTGGGTCTTAAACTTGTCGCCTGGTGGGTCACAGGCTCCGTCGCGCTGCTATCGGACGGTCTGGAATCGACCGTCAACGTGGTCGCGGCATTTATCGCCTATTTCGTCATTCGTTATGCGCAGAAGCCCGCAGATGACGACCACCAGTTCGGCCATCACAAGGCGGAGTATATTTCCGCTGTCGTGGAAGGCGTGCTGATTGTCGTTGCCGCTCTCCTGATCGTGCAGGAGGCATGGGGGGCCTTGTTTAGTCCGAGATTGCCGGAAGCACCGGCGCTAGGTCTTGCGATCAATGCCGCGGCTGGTGTCATCAATGCGGTGTGGGCGACAATCCTCATCCGCGTCGGCAAACAACATTCTTCACCGGCACTTGCGGCAGATGGCCATCACATCATGTCAGATGTCGTCACCTCGGCGGGTGTTCTTGTCGGTCTAGTTCTGGCGCTTCTGACGGGTTACGCCATTCTCGATCCGCTGCTCGCCGTATTGGTTGCCATCAACATCCTGTTTCAGGGATCGAAGGTCATCCTGCATTCGCTTGGTGGGCTGATGGACCGGGCGGTGGAGCCGGAGGAAGACGAGGCGATCAAGAAGGCAATTGCCGAACATTCCGGTGGCGTCATCGGCGTGCATGATCTTAGAACCCGCCGTGCCGGTTCGGCCGCCTTCATCGATTTTCACGTCGTCGTTCCTGCCATCATGACGGTACGCGAGGCGCATGATATTTGCGACCGCCTTGAAGATGCCATAAGGGACGTCATACCGGGTGCCAGCCTTGCCATTCACGTCGAGCCTGAGGGCGAAATGGCGCATGGCGTCAAAGTCATTGTATAAATAGTCAGGAGTTTTCCATGTCCGTGACGGATGTTTCCGGCCTGTCGCAGCTGGGCACGAAGGTCGATACGCCAGAGAGCCCGGAAAAGGCCGTTCTTGAAAAAGTGCCGAACGGCAATGCCGGCACCGATTATGTCGTGCGCTTTACCGCGCCCGAGTTCACCTCTCTTTGCCCGATGACCGGCCAGCCGGATTTCGCCCATATCGTCATCGATTATATTCCCGGCGATTTTCTGGTGGAATCGAAGTCGCTGAAGCTGTTCCTGCAGTCCTTCCGCAACCATGGCGCATTCCACGAGGATTGCTCGGTCTATATCGCCAAGCGGCTGGTGGAATTGCTGCAGCCGAAGTGGCTGCGTATCGGCGCCTACTGGTATCCGCGCGGTGGCATTCCGATCGATGTCTTCTGGCAGACTGGACCGGCGCCCGAGGGCGTATGGCTGCCGGATCAGGGCGTTGCCACTTATCGCGGCCGCGGCTGATCCGGCTCTTTAGGTGATAAAAAGCTCAGGCGAACGAGCTATCGTCGCCTGAATCGAAATCAGCGTCGTCGGCGCTGTCGTCGTAATCGGCCTGCTGGATATCGTCGTCATTGTTATCCTGCGAGTTTGAGCTGTCACCATAATAGTTGTTGATGACCGTTTCTTCGACCGGCGCATTGCCAGTGCCGCTATTGCCGCCGAAAGGCGAGCCGAGGCCGAGCGACGACATGTGGCTGCCGAAGATGCCGCTCAGCGAATTCGCAAGCAGCATACCGCCTGCAACGCCTGCCGCGGTGCCAAGCGCACCTTGCAGGAAACCGCCGCCAGACCGGCCGACTGCTGCCGGCTGCTGACCCCACGGTCCACCGGGCTGCTGCTGGGCTGCCTGCGATCCCCACGGACCGGCCGTCTGGCCAGCGGTATCGTTGCGCCACGAGGCTGGCGCAGCAGCAGCGGGTGCAGGTGTCGGGGCTGGTGGCTGCGGCTGGCCGGTTCCGAAGATGGAACTGAGAAAGCCGCCCTGCGCTGCGGCCTGAGGGGCCGGGTTGGCGCTTTCCAATGCGTGGATGCGCTCTTCGAGCTGCTTTATATGAGCTGCCGCCGCTTCCAGACCCTTCTCCTGTACGATCACCGCCTGAGCGAGATAATAGGGAGCTGCTGGCTGATCGCGCACGGCGTCTGCGATCAAAGTTTCCGCCTCGCGGTCACGCGGGGTAGAGGATGCGGCCTTGGTTCTTTCGAACAGGCCTTTGAGAAGCTGGCTTTCTTCCGGTGACATATGCTGCCTCCTTACCGTGAAGCGTAAATCCACGATAAGGAGGTAGGCTACAATTCTGGCTTTTCAAAGCGGTCCGAATTTTAAATTTCGGTAATGATACTCAACCGCCAAAAGCAAGAGAGAGGCCCGCAATCGCCGTGAGGGCACCGACCGTGCGGCTGGCGACCGAGCCGAAGCGGGCGATGCCAAGACCAAGCGCGATGCCGGCGGCATGCAGGATGGCGGTGGCGATCAGGAAGCCAACGCCGAATTGCAGGGCGCCGGCGCTGCCGAGTTCACCGCCATGGGCGTGGCCGTGAAAAAGGGCGAAGGCGCCAACGACGGCTGCCGCCGCTGCCGTGGGGAGCCTTGCCGCCATCGCGACCAGCAGCCCAAGGCCAATGACGGAGGCGAGAATGGCGGGTTCGACGAAGGGAAGGTCGATGCCGTAAACCGCCATCAAGAAGCCGACCGCCATGGTGCCGACAAAGGCGGCGGGGACGATCCACAGCGCCGTGCGGTCGTTGCGGGCAAAGGCGATCTGTGAGGCCCAGATGCCGACGGCCACCATCGCCAGAATATGGTCTGCGCCGAAGAAGGGGTGGGATACGCCGGCCATGAAGGAGCCGTGTTCTTCCGGGTTCAAATGCGCAAAAGCGGGCAGAGTGGTAAGGCCGAGTGCCGCAGCGGCAAGGCTTAGTCTTTTCAGCATGGGTCCCTCTTAAGATTATCGCCGCCTACCGGGTATCTTGGGGTTCCCGCAGCGTGCGGTACTGCAATGAGACGCTGACGATATCGCGAAGACGAACGAGCTGTCCATGCGTCATCTGCCGGGGGTGCTGTTTATTGTTCGGGCGCGAACCTTGTCTTTTTTGCTCATTGCCTTACGTAACAAGTCGCACTATGTCCGAAGGGCATGCAAGAATTACGCTGGAGAGAGCCGTTGATGAACGAAGACGAAGACGACAAGAGCAAGGAACTGCCGATCGGCAAGGAAACGGAAGCGAATCTTTTCAAGTCGCGTTCGATCTTCATCTATGGTGGCATTACGCAGGAACTGGCGCAGAAGGTCTGCACGCAGCTCGTGGCCCTTGCCGCCGCCAGCGACGACGACATTCGCGTTTACGTCAATTCGCCGGGCGGCCATGTCGAGTCGGGTGATTCCATTCATGACATGATCAAGTTCATCAAGCCGAAGGTTTACATCATCGGCACGGGCTGGGTCGCCTCCGCCGGCGCGTTGATTTATGTTTCGGTGCCAAAGGAACGTCGCCTTTGCCTGCCGAACACCCGCTTCCTGCTGCATCAACCCTCCGGCGGTACACGCGGCATGGCATCCGACATCGAAATCCAGGCCCGCGAAATCATCAAGATGAACCAGCGCCTGATCAAGATCTTCTCAAAGGCCACCGGCCAGAGCGAAGAAAAGATCGCCAAGGACATCGATCGCGACTACTGGCTGAGCGCCGATGATGCGAAAGACTACGGCCTCGTCGGTAAGATCGTCGAGAGCCAGTCGGAACTCTGAGTTTCTGACTTTCTGTTGAAAAAGCCCGTGCCAGTCAAAACTGGCGCGGGCTTTTTCCGTTCAGGCTGGTGTCATTTCATGGTGTCACAGGCCTTCATCATGTCGGCCTTTTTCATCTTGTCCTTCTGCATTCCGGCCTTGTGCATGCAGTCCTTTTTGCCGGTCATGGACATGCCGCCTTTTTTCATCGTCTCTGCCTTCATGGTGTCGCTATGCATGGTATCCTTCGTCATCATATCGGTCTTCATGCTGTCGGCATGGGCGATGCCTGCAAAGGACAGAGCGGAAAAGAGGGAGGCGGTAGCAATGGCTGTGAAGATGCGGGTCATGAAGGTCTCCTCTGGATGTCGTTGCGTGTCCGCCGGCATCGTGCCGAGGGTTCACGATTGTCCATTCGAGTGCGACCAGCCGACCGTTACATCTTCACGCGCTTGTGACTTTAACTTCGGGCGAGATTTTTTTTGAGCCACTATGTAACAATACCCTGCCGATTGCGAATAACCCGATAGTGAAGATGACTGGCAGCCCTTCGGAAGAAACATTAAAAATGTTGATGCTGCGTTCCCTGGATGGGGACGAAGCTTCCTACAGGCATTTGCTCCATGCCTTGAGGCGGCTGCTAGTCGCCTATTACGGCCGGCGCATGGCCAGCGCCGCGCGCGCCGATATGGAAGACCTTGTGCAGGAAACCCTGTTGTCGCTGCATGCCAAGCGGGAGACCTATGATCGTGCGCGACCGTTTACGGCATGGTTCTTCTCGATAGCGCGCTACAAGCTCATCGATCACTATCGGGGCAGAGGCAGGCGCATGTTCTCGGAAGTTGAACTTGATGAAACACTGGAGGCGGAGCCTTCCGTCGATGCGGTCATGGCCCGTATAGACGTCGAGCGACTGCTCGATGAATTGCCCGAGCGGCAGCGCGACCTCATCAGAAGGGTGAAGCTTGAGGGCCAGTCGATCGCCGAAGCGGCGGAAAAATCCGGACAGACCGAGCTTGCGGCGAGGGTCGGCATTCACAGAACGCTGAAAGTCCTGGCGGCAAAGTTGCGGGGGGACACATGAGGAAGACGGAAGACATCATCGAAAAATTGGCGGGTGACCTGAAGCCCGTGGCCGCGTTTGCGCTTGAGCGCAGGCTGGCCCGCGCGGCCTTGCCGGCGCTCGGCTTTTCACTCCTCATGATGTTCCTGATTCTGGGGCTGCGCGGGGATATGAGCGAAGCGATGACCGAACCGGGTTTCTGGGTCAAATCCGCTTATAATGCCCTGCTGGCCCTGACTGCATTTCTTGCCGTCATGCGTCTTGCGCGGCCGGACGGCGACAGAGGCGGCCTGTTCGCCTGGCTTGCCGTGATCTTTGTCGCCATGGCGGTGATAGCGCTGGTCCAGCTTGGATTTGCTCTACCGGGCACCTATCGCACCCTCATTATCGGATCATCGGCGCTGCATTGCCCGTTCCTGATCGTTGGTTTTGCACTGCCCCTGTTTCTGGCGAATTTCTCGGTTCTCAGGCGTTCGGCCCCCACCGACCCCACGCTTGCGGGTTTCGCCGCTGGCCTTGCGGCCGGCGCGGCGGGGGCCTGGGTCTATTCGTGGTTCTGCACCGAAAACGGCATGGCTTTCGTGCTGATCTGGTACTCGCTCGGCATTCTCATAACCGGCGTGATCGGCGCTTTTACCGGTTCGCGGCTGCTGCGTTGGTGAGGCGTACCCGTTAGCGCGTAGTATGTCTTGCCATCAGGCAGGTTTTTTGATCTTCAAGACGGTGAAAATCAGGAAACCGCCATGCTGAAAGATCTTTCCTTCCAGAGCCTGTTCATGGGGTGCCTCACCGCCTTTGTCGGCTTCGCCAGCTCCTTCGCCGTCATATTGCAGGGCCTTAAGGCTGTCGGTGCCACGGATTTCCAGGCTGCATCAGGGCTGATGGCGCTTTCGGTGGCGATGGGTCTCTGTGCCATTATTTTGTCCGTTGCCACGCGGATGCCCATCAGCATGGCCTGGTCGACGCCCGGAGGCGCCCTGCTGGCGACCACGGGGGTGATCGAGGGTGGTTTTCCGGCTGCCGTCGGTGGCTTCGTCGTCTGCGCGATCCTGATCATCATTGCCGGCCTGTTCAGGCCGCTCGGAAGGGCGGTCGCCTCTATTCCAGCACCGCTGGCCAATGCCATGCTTTCCGGGGTCATCATCGGCCTGTGTTACGCGCCGATCAAGGCAATCGGTTTCAACGCGGCGCTCGGCTTGCCAATCATTCTTGCCTGGATCGTGGTGGGCGCTTTCCGGCGGCTTTTCGCCGTGCCTGCGGCGCTTGCGGCCTTCGTGCTTGTCATGATCTTCGGTGTCGATATTCCCGCGGGCGCTCTCGACAGCGTGGCGCAATCGCTGACGCCGCCGATGGAATGGGTGACGCCCACCTTCAGCCTGCACGCCGTCGTCTCCATCGCGCTGCCGCTCTTCATCGTTACCATGGCCTCGCAGAATATTCCCGGTATCGCGGTGCTGAAGGTTAATCATTACGATCCGCAGCCCGGACCGCTTTTCGCCGCGAGCGGTTTCTTCTCGCTGCTTTCAACGCCCTTCGGCGGCCATGCGGTCAATCTTGCGGCAATCACTGCCGCAATGTGCGCGGGCGAGGATGCCCATCCTGACCCGAAACGACGCTACTGGTCGGCCATCATCGCCGGTATCGGTTATATCATCTTCGGCCTGCTGGCCGGTGGGGTGACCGCCTTTGTGGCGCTCGCGCCGCCCATCCTCATTCAGGCGGTGGCGGGACTGGCGCTGGTCGGCGCCTTTGCCGGCTCGGCGGTCGCGGCTTTCAAAGAGCCGGAAACCCGCGAGGCAGCGGCGATCACCTTTCTCATCACGGCGTCCGGGCTCTCGTTCGGCGGTGTTTCCGGAGCCTTCTGGGGGTTGATCGGCGGCGGGTTGATGATGGCGTTGCAGCGGGTGGTGAAGCGTGGTTAGGCAGAATGGACCACCGAAAGGCTGGAGACTGGCAGGGTCGGAAAATAAGGCCGCGCCGCACAACATCACTTGTCAGACCGCCAGCTGCTGTTTATACACGTCACCATGAGCAACCGCATCGCAACCATTTTCGGCATGAGCGCGCAGATTTCTGCGAAGGCCTCGCCGTGCGGTGCACTCTCGCTTCTTAGCCTCGACCTTACACGCGGTTGCCGGGTCCAGTGAGGAGCGCCCGGCGGCCGAAAGCCCGCTGGTGCAAACGCTCCTCAACTCGAAATCTCATTTTATACTGGATTTAGGCTCTCAAGGGCCGCGCATCCGCCGATGGCTTCAGACGCCCGCGGACCGCGCAAGGAGGAAGCGATATGGACGGCAAGATCACTAACATTTCCAAGGGCATGAGCGACGCGAGCGTGAAGTATCGCCCTTACCCGACCATCAATATCCCCGACCGCACCTGGCCGGGCAAGACCATCGACAAGGCGCCGATCTGGTGTTCGGTAGACCTGCGCGACGGCAATCAGTCGCTGGTCAACCCTATGGGTCATGACCGCAAGGCCCGCATGTTCAAGCTGCTGCTGGAAATGGGTTTCAAGGAAATCGAGATCGGTTTCCCGTCGGCCTCGCAGACGGATTTCGATTTTGCCCGCTGGTGTGTGGAAGAGGGCAATGTGCCTGACGATGTGTCGTTGCAGGTCCTGGTGCAGTGCCGCCCGGAACTGATCACCCGCACGTTCGAAGCGCTGGAAGGCGCCAACAAGCCGATCATCCATTTCTACAATTCCACCTCGGAACTGCAGCGCCGTGTGGTGTTTGGCAAGGATGTAAACGGGATCAAGCAGATTGCGGTTGATGCGGCCAAGATGATTACCGACATGGCGGCGAAGGCCGGCGGCGGTTACCGCTTCGAATATTCGCCTGAGAGCTTCACCGGCACAGAGCTGGAAGTGGCGCTGGAAATCTGCAACGCCGTAGTCGAGGTTGTGAAGCCGACGGCCGACAACAAGCTGATCCTGAACCTGCCGTCGACGGTGGAAATGGCGACGCCGAACATCTATGCCGACCAGATCGAATGGATGTGCCGCAATATCGACAATCGCGAAAACGTCATCATCTCCCTGCATCCGCATAATGACCGCGGCACGGGCATCGCTGCGACGGAACTGGGCCTGATGGCGGGTGCCGACCGCGTCGAAGGCACGCTGTTCGGCAATGGCGAGCGTACGGGTAACGTCGACGTCGTGACGCTGGCGCTGAACATGTATACGCAGGGCGTCGACCCTGAACTGGATTGCCGCGATATCGAGCGTATCAAGGCGGTGTATGAATATTCCAACGAAATGACGATCCCCGAGCGCCACCCTTATGTCGGCGAACTGGTCTATACGGCCTTTTCCGGCTCGCATCAGGATGCCATCAACAAGGGTATGAAGGCGATCAAGGTCGCCAACCATCCGGTGTGGGAAGTGCCCTATCTGCCGATCGACCCGAAGGATGTCGGCCGTTCCTACGAGGCGATCATTCGCATCAACTCGCAATCGGGCAAGGGCGGGATCGCTTATATTCTCCAGCAGGATTACGGCATCAACCTGCCGCGCAATTTGCAGGTGGAGTTCCGCGAGGATATCCAGCGCATCACCGACGAAGAGGGTGTCGAGCTGCCGGCCAAGCGCATCTATGAGCGCTTTATCGAGCGTTATGTGACGCAGCCGAATGCGCGCATCAAGTTCGTTGATCACCACACCTATCCGGCCGGTGATTTCAAGGGCGTGCGCATCGTTGCCGCCGAGATTACCGATAATGGTGAGGTGAAGCGTATCGAGGGCAAGGGCACCGGGCCCATCGATGGTTTCATCAATGCGCTGTCGGTTTATCTCGGCATCGATCTCTCAGTGAATGATTATTCCGAGCATTCGTTGCAGCACGGCTCGAATGCTTCGGCTATTGCTTATGTCGAGATGGAGCATCCGGGCGGTAAGCTGTTCGGGGCAGGGGTCAATACGAATATTGTTGGGGCGTCGCTGGAGGCGATCGTTTCGGCGGCCAATCGGGTGCTGGAAGAGCGGGCGAAATAAGTCGGCTTGAGGGTGGGCTTACCCCCTTCTGCCCTGCCGGGCATCTCCCCCTCAAGGGGGGAGATCGACTCGCGGACAGGTCTCGCCCCTCTCAACGTTTGTGAATGAAATGGCGGTAGTGCTTCCTGCTGATCTCCCCCCTTGAGGGGGAGATGTCCGGCAGGACAGAGGGGGGTAACCCACCCTCCAACGTCTCACTCTTCCGGGCTCTGCTCCGCCGGCCGCGAAAAACCCAACGGCCGCCCGTTTTCATAAAACACCCTCACATCCTCCAGCGCCACGCCGGTCCCCGTCTCATTGAGACTATGCCGTTCGCAGGCGACGCTCCACGTTCCCGGCCCACCGGAAATGTGAAAGAGATTATAGGCCGCGCGCGGTTTTTCCCCGCCCGGCCCCTGGCTCGCAGACGCGATGCCGACGACCGGAATATGGTCTTCCCCGTGATGCGTATTCAGCCAATAAACAGTGTTCAAATGCGTATGACCATGCAGCACGAGTTCCGCGCCGCCGACGCCCAGCGCCGCTGCAAAACGGCGAACGCCGAACATGCGTTTGTGAGCGGCGGTGGCTCCCCGAATCGGCGGGTGATGGATCATCACAACGCGGAAAAGGCCCTGGTCACCGGCTTTTTTCAAAAGCTCGGCCGTGGCACGGGCCTGCCGGTTGCCGAAATAGCCGGTGGCCGAAAAAGGCGGCGTGGCAATCGAGGTGGAACAGCCGATCAGCGCCACGGGGCCACGCACGCGCATATAGGGGAAAATCTTGCGGTCCTCATCCCATTCCGCCGGGTCGCCATCGCCGCGCACATAAGGATACCAGGCTTGCATGGCCTTGTCGTGCGCGCCGGAAACATAAGCATCATGATTGCCGGGAACGACGGAGGTTTTTTCGGGCTCGCCCACTTCCTCCAGCCAGTCGGCGGCGGCGCGAATTTCAATGCCGGTCGCAAGATTGACGAGATCGCCGGTAATAGCCAGATGATCCGGCGACTTCGCCTCCAGATCATCGAGCAGCTTTTCCAGCGTGTCGGTGAAGAGATGTTTGCGACGGTTGCGGTGCCAATTGACGAAACCGGTGATACGCTTGGATGCAAGTTCCCGGAAAGTGAGTTTTGGCAGTGGCCCTAAATGGACGTCTGAAATATGCGCAAGTTTGAACATGGCGGCAGAGATAACCTATGATATGCGGCACGTCCAATAAAAGCCTGCCAGAGTGGAGAAACCGGGGTGAATGACGAAACAACCGAGCGGCAGGCCCGTCCGTTCCATATGCGTGTCTTCATCCGCTTTCTGCATTTCATTTTCCTGCTCACGCGGGGCGCCACGCTTGGGGTGCGTGCTGTCTGTTTCGATGAAAAGGGGAGGATTTTTCTGGTGCGGCATACGTATCTGCCGGGCTGGTATCTGCCGGGAGGTGGAGTGGAACGCGGCGAGACGCTGATCGCGGCGCTGCACAAGGAAATCCGCGAGGAAGGCAATCTCGAAGCGGCCTCAAAGCCGGAGTTTTTCCACGTCTATCTCAATCTGGAAGGCAGCAATCGCGACCACGTCGCGCTTTACCGGCTGGATGTCACCCAGACCCGGCCGAAAGAGCCGGATCACGAAATAGCGGAAAGCGGCTTTTTCGACCTTTCGGACCTGCCGGAAGGGGTGACGCCTGCCACCCGCCGCCGCCTTGCCGAACTCTCCGGCGAAGCGGCGATTGCCGACTACTGGTAGCGGCGACGGCCCTTCCGTCAGGCAAGCGTCTCGCGACCATGGGCCATGGTCAGATCCAGCTCCGGGCCGACAGGCACGATGCCGGTCGGGTTGATGGTGAGGTGACTGCGGTAATAATGTTCCTTGATGTGGCGCATATCCACCGTGTCAGGCACGCCCGGCGTCTGGTAGAGATCGCGCAGGTAACCCGTCAGGTGCGGATAGTCGTGGATGCGGCGGATGTTGCACTTGAAATGGCCAACATAAACGGGGTCGAACCGCACCAGCGTGGTGAACAGGCGCCAGTCCGCTTCCGTCTGCTCCGCACCAAACAGGAAACGTCGATCCTTGAGGCGATCTTCCAGCATATTCAGCGTTTCGAACACCTTCACGGCATTTTGCTGATAGGCATCCTGTGTCGTGGCGAAACCGGCCTTGTAGACGCCGTTGTTAACGGTGTCATAGATGACGTCATTCAGCGCATCGATCTCGGCGCGCAACGCCTCGGGATAATAATCCGCGTCCGATCCGGTGAGGTCGTTGAAGGCGGAGTTGAACATGCGGATGATTTCCGCCGATTCGTTGGAAACGATGGTGCCGCCCTTTTTGTCCCAGAGGACCGGCACGGTGACGCGCCCGGAATATTTAGGGTCAGCCTTGGTATAAACCTGCCACAATCTGGAGAAACCGAAGAGATGGTCCTCGGTCGCGCCCGGTGTGCGCTCACCTTCTGGCCGGAATTCCCAGCCGTTCTCCAGCATCAACGGATCGACGACGGAGACGGAAATCAGGTCTTCCAGTTTCTTCAGCTTGCGAAAAATCAGCGTGCGGTGCGCCCAGGGACAGGCGAGTGAAACATAGAGATGGTAGCGGTCCGTCTCTGCCGCAAAACCGCCTTCTCCTGAAGGGCCAGCCGCGCCGTCCGCTGTTACCCAGTTGCGGAATTGCGAGGCGCTGCGCTTGAAGTGCCCCTTGGTTTCCTTGGTGTCATACCAGACGTCTTTCCATAAGCCTTCCACCAGCATGCCCATGACGATCTCCTTGATTGTTTCCTTGACGCGATCCTACCTGTTTTGCGCGAGGCCGCGAACCCGCAAGGCATTGAACAATGCGTTTCCGGTCCTGCGTGAACTGAATGGGATGGCGGCGAGATTTGTTCTGGACGGGTCGTTATTTTCCTGATAATTGCGATTTTCACAAATCTGAGGAAATTGCTGACTATGATCGAACCACGGATGCTCCGACGACGCTGACGCTCCTGAACGCCCTAACCGGCGCAGCCGTCATCTATTGTCGCATCCGCATTTTGGAAGTTTCGGTCTCTTCATGTCCAAGCACGATCTTGTCTACCTCACCGAGGACGCGTCGCACGACGCCATCATCGAAGTCATCAATGAAGAAGCATTTGGTCCCGGCCGGCACACCCGTGCGGCAGCCCGCATTCGCGAGCAGGGTCCGCATGACCGGTCGCTGTCCTTCGTCTGCGCCGATGATGGCGAGACGATTGCCTCGGTGCGCATGACACCGGTTCTGGCCGGTGGCGTGAAGGGGCATATGCTTGGCCCGCTTGCCGTTCGGCCTTCGCACAAGAACAAGGGCATCGGCCGGGAACTTGTCCGGATCGCCATTGCGGCTGCAAGGCGCAAGGGCTCCGAAGCCGTGATACTGATTGGCGATCCGCCCTATTATATGCCGCTCGGTTTCGAGAAGGTCGCTTATGCGGCGCTCGATTTTCCGGGTCCGGTCGATCCGAACCGGGTGCTGGTGGTGCCAATTGGAGACGATGTTCATCAGCGGCTGAAGGGCAAGATCGGCTGGCGCAAATGCGAGGTCGTGATGCCGGCCGCGACAGCGGAAGATGAGGGTTTTGAGGAGCCTCTTCGGGTTTACGGTTGATGTAACTCTTGAAAAGAGGCTTTACGCTTCTCGCCGCAGCATCTCTTTTCCTCATCCCTGTGCTTGTCACAGGGATCCAGCCAGCCCAAGTCATTGGGGTGAAAGGATACTCTCGCCGCGCAGACGCGCGTCGGCTGGATTCCTGTGACAAGCACAGGAATGGGGGTCGCGGGTGTTTTGTCGCTCGAATACTGGAATGGCCCGCGTGTTTCGCCAGGTCGTGTAAGCGCCCTTCCACAGAATTCAATTCCGTTTCCTTCCCCCATGCGATAGCTAGGAAAAGTCGATTTCTGCAAGGGGGCGGGCATGACGGCAATCACCATGAATGATGCGCTTGAGCGCGCGGGCGCAGGCGCCTATCAACGGCGGCTGATGGGCATTTTCGGCCTCGTCTGGGCGGCTGATGCCATGCAGGTTCTTGCGGTTGGCTTCACCGCTGCCTCGATTGCCGCAACCTTTGGCCTGACGGTGCCGCAAGCGCTACAGACCGGAACGGCGTTCTTCTTCGGCATGCTGCTGGGCGCTGCTGGTTTCGGGCGGCTGGCGGACAGATATGGGCGTCGCCGTGTGCTGATCGTCACCGTCGCCTGTGACGCCCTGTTCGGCGTGCTTTCGATATTCTCGCCGGATTTCACTATCCTGCTCATCCTGCGTTTTCTCACTGGCGCGGCTGTGGGCGGCACGTTGCCGGTGGATTATGCGATGATGGCCGAGTTCCTGCCTGCGAAGAACAGGGGACGCTGGCTGGTGTTTCTTGAAGGCTTCTGGGCTGTCGGGACATTGATCGTGGCGCTGGCGGCCTGGGGTGCCAGCCTTGCCGGCGTGGCCGATGCCTGGCGTTACATTTTTGCCGTGACGGCATTTCCGGCCGTTCTGGGTCTGGGTTTGCGCTTTCTGGTGCCGGAATCGCCGCTTTACCTGCTGCGCACAGGGCGATTGGAGGAAGCCAAGGTCGTCGTTAACCGCATGCTGGTCACGAATGGCCGCGCGCCGCTAGATGTGGGAACCGGGCTTTTCCAGCCCGAGGCCGGAAAGGGACAGGGGATTTTTTCTCCTGCTTTGCGCCAGCGCAGCCTCATGATCCTCGCGATCTGGTTCCTCGTCTCCGTTTCCTATTACGGCGTCTTCACCTGGATGCCGGCGAAACTGGCGGGTGACGGTTTCGGTTTTGTGCGCGGTTATGGTTTTCTGGTGCTGGTGGCGCTGGCGCAGATCCCCGGTTATGCGCTTGCCGCCTATGGCGTTGAAAAATGGGGCCGCAAGCCGACGTTGATCGGCTTTTGCCTGCTGTCTGCGCTCGGCTGCCTGCTGTTCACGCTCGCGGTCGGGGGCGTCATGATTGCGGCTTCGCTGTTGATCATGAGTTTTGCCCTTCTCGGCACCTGGGGGGCGCTCTACGCCTTTACGCCGGAGCTTTATCCGACCGAATCGCGCGCAACCGGCATGGGAGCAGCGGGCGCGATGGCACGGCTTGGCGGCCTGTTGGCGCCGTCTTTGCTCGGTTATGCCATTGCGCAGGGTTTTGGCGTCGCAATCGGAATTTTTGCCGGTTTGCTGGTGTTGGCGGCCATAGCCGCAACGATGATCAATGCGGAAACGCGCCAGGTGGCGCTGACCTGAAGTCCAGGGCAATGGCCCGATCTTTTAGAATCGGGCCACGTCTTTCTTATCATAGCGCCGCGTAATTCACCGGCAGCCAATCATAATTGGTGCTATCGGTGCGCACGTGGCCGATTCCGGGGAAGGCGATGTGGGCGCCTGCCACCAGATACTTGCCTTCTACCGCCTGTTTGAATGCCAGATCGCGAGCAACGACCGCTGCCTTCTGGTCAACGTCGAACTCGATGGCGACATCGGGTTCATCGAACTGGAGGATATCGCCATGGGTGATGTCGCCCCAGAAGACGATTTTCTTTCCATCGCTTTCCAGAACGACGGCACTATGGCCAGGTGTGTGACCGGCGTAAAGGATTGAGCCAAGACCGGGCACCGGCGCGGCGTTATCGGTAAAGGTCTCAAATTTGCTGGCATCGATATAGGGCTGGATGCTCTCTCTCGCTTCGGCATAATATTTTTTCATCGCTTCGGGCGCTGCTTTCGCTTTTGCCTCATCCAGCCAGAAAGCGGCTTCGCGCTTGTTGACGTGCAGGGTCGCGTTGGCAAAAACGCGTTTTCCATTCGCCGACAGTCCGCCGGAATGATCGGTATGGATGTGTGTGAGGATAACGTCGTCGATCTCACTGGCCTTGTAGCCCGAGGCCTCGATATTGGCGACGAGCTTGCCAAGGCTTGCGCCGAGATAGGTGCCGGTGCCCGCATCGATCAGCACCAGCCTGTCGCCGGTATTGACCAGAAACGCATTGACGGAGGTCGGCGTCTCGTCCGGCAGGAAGGCATCCTTCAGTACCTTGGAGGCGTGTTCCGGTGTCGTGTTGGTGTAAAGCTTTGCAAGCGGCAACGCGACGACGCCATCCGACAGGGCGGTGACTTCCACCTTGCCGACCATCAGCCTGTAGAAGCCGGGTGCCTGGGTGGCAGCAAGCGGCGCTTTGGCAAAGGCGAGGGAGGGCGCAATGAAAGGGGCTGCAAAGATGGCGCTGGCGGCGCCTTTGAGAAGTGAGCGACGTGATGGCATTAAAGGCTCCTGAGTTAGGGAACGTCTTGAAACTTTCCGCACTCCAGCTAAGTGTAGGGAGGCCAGCAATCAAATCGATGTGACTTATGCGAACTATCGATCATTTCAATCTCCGTTCCTTCGACCTTAATCTTCTCGTCGCTTTCGATGCGATGATGGAAGAGATGAACGTGACGCGCGCCGCGCGGCGGCTGAAAATCCAGCAGCCGGCGATGAGCCATAATATCTCGACGCTGCGTACCCTGTTTCAGGATGAGCTTTTCATTCGCGTGGGGCAGGAGATGAAGCCAACGGCGCGGGCGCTCAATCTGGCGGGACCGGTGCGGCAGGCGCTGAGACAGGCGCAGGCGGCGGTTATGACCGCTGACGTCTTCGATCCAGCGACGGAGCGCCGGACATTCCGCCTCGGCATGTCGAGCGAGGTCGAGCTGTTGCTTTTGCCGGATCTGACGGCGCGGCTGCGCGAAATCGCACCCGGCATCCGAATCCTCGCCCGCAACGGGCAGGAGCAGGAAATCACGGCGATGCTGGACACGGGCGTGATCGACATGGCTGTTGGATGCACCTATTCGAAGGAGCAGCGGCACCATTGCGAGCCGCTTTATTCCTCCAGCGTGCTTTGCTGTTTTAACCCGGCTTTGCTTGATCTGCCCAATCCCGTTGGACTGGACGACTATCTGTCAGCCAAGCACGCGGTGATATCGCAGACAGACAGCCTGCACGGCTGCATCAAGGACGCGCTGGAACTGAGCGGATTGGAGATCGACGTCGTTGCCGCCGCACCGGATTTTCTCTCCGTGCTGGCCACGGCACGGTCATCAGCCGTGCTTGCGACGGTCTCCTCGCGGATCGCGCAGCGTTACGCTCCGATGCTGGGGCTCGAAACAAGCCCGGTGCCGGTGACGTTGAATTTCCCGCCGGTAGCCATGGTCTGGACCTTGCAGACCGATGCGGATGCCGGCTCCGTGTGGCTGCGCCAGCAGATCCGCGCCGCCATGGGCCGAACGGCTGAGGCTAGTCTGGCGGGAATCGCCGCTTAGAGACTAAAATCGCTTCTCCAGCCAGGTGATCGACTGGCCGCTGGAAAGCGGCCCGAGCGCGCCGATCTTGGTGAAGCCGTAACGCTCATAGGTTCTGAGCGCATCCGGGTTCATTGTGTCGATATAAGCGCCGACGCAGCCGCGCTTTCTTGCCTCATCTTCGGCCATGGACAGAAGTTTCGAGGCAGTGCCTTGTCCGCGCATTGTCTCCGGCACGAAAAGAAGCTGCACATAAAGCCAGCCGCGGGCGGTGTGGCCAACCAGGCCGCCGGTGACGGTATTGTCTTCATCGCGAATAGTGATGGTGAGCTCGCGTTTGTCGCTCTCGCCGAAGCGGGCGATGTTGTAGGCCACCAACGGCTCCCGAATTGCCTTTTCGACTTCCGCGTCGGCAACATCGCTCAAAATGAAATTCATGCCTGTTCTCCAGACGCCGGGTGGCGACCGCTTTCGGTTTCACGCTGGAGACGGAAAACCCGACGCTGGCGCCAGGCCGAGGGCTTTACCGGCCTTCACGCCACCAGAGCGCGGAGAAGGCAAGGAGCAGGGCGCCGAGCCCGGCAAAACCGGCAAAGAGCGGCAGGGTGTTGACGCCTTTCAGTACCGTCTCGTCGGTCATGCGTATCAGCATGCGATCCTCATCGGCAACCCTGATATCGCCGCGAACCGGCAAAATATCCGGCAATGCGATGCGGCCGGAATTATCCGCCACACGATGCACGCTGCCCTTCGTGGCATCGGCCAGCGGTTTCAGCGTTTCGGTCGTTGAAATCATTGCCTTGAATTCGGGTGCGTCCACCGCGCCGACATGCACGAGAGTGGTGAAATCGCCATTTTTGATCTCGAACAGGCCGGTTTCATCCATGCGGCGTTCGATTCTGTAGAGACCGGGCTCGCTGCTGGTGAACGCCATGTTCTCCGTCTTGCCGGAAGGGAAACGCACGCTGGCCTGACCGGGATCGTCGCCGATGGTCTGGCGGGTGATCTGCAGGGTGCGGCCGTTGGCGCGCGCCGTCAGTGCCTCTTCCTCAAGCTCGGGTTCTTTCATCAGCCAGTGGGCGATGCGGCGGTAAAGCGCCACATGCGGGCCGCCGCCCTCATAACCACGCGCCCAGAGCCAGCCCTGATCGGACAACAGCATGGCGACACGGCCTTCACCCTGCCGGTTGAGCACCAGCAGCGGGTCCTGACCATCTCCCAGCATCACGGTTTGGCCCTGCGGCGGGTCGACGCTGATGGTGCGGAACCAGCGGCCCCATTGGGGCGGCTCGTTGCCCGAGCCTTCAAGCCCGCGGGTGACGGGGTGTTTCTTGCCCGCTTCCGAAAGGCGCGGGTAGAAGGCGGCCTGATGCACCTGACCGGTCGGCTGCGCCGGCAGCACGGAGGCGAGCGGTGTCATGGCGATCGAATCCTGACCAGCATGTTCCGGCCCGGCGGCAATCAGCAGCGCGCCGCCTTTTTCGACATATTGGGCGATGTAATCATAATAGAGGATCGGTAGCACGCCGCGATGCTGGTAGCGGTCGAAGATGATGAGATCGAAATCATTGATCTTCTCAACGAACAGCTCGCGGGTAGGGAAGGCGATCAGCGAGAGTTCGTTGATCGGTGTGCCGTCCTGCTTTTCCGGTGGGCGCAGAATGGTGAAATGCACCAGATCGACCGAGGCGTCGGATTTCAGGAGGTTGCGCCACGCCCGTTCGCCGGCGTGCGGTTCGCCGGAGACGAGCAGCACGCGCAGGTTCTGGCGGATGCCTTCGATCAGGTGAACGGCGCGGTTATTGGCAACAGTCACTTCGCCCGGGATCTCGGCGACGGAAAACTCCATGACATTGTTGCCGCCGCGCGGAACCTTGAAATTGAATGGTGTCGGCTGGCCGGGGGTGGCCTGTAGCGTGGCGATTTCCTCACCGTTCATCTTCACGGTCACTTCCGCCGAACCACCGCCGGCGGGGCGACCGTCGTCAAAGACGCGCAGCGTCAGTTGCTGTTCCTCGTTGACGATACCGAAGCGCGGGGCGCGAACGATCTCGATACGGCGATCGAACTCATCCGCCTTGCCAGTGATCAGGCCGTGCACGGGCGCGCGGAAGCCGAGCGCCTGCTCGGCGTTTGGCAGGGCGTTCGGAATATCGTGAATCTGGCCGTCGCTGAGGAAAATCGCGCCACCCACGCGGGAAGGCGAGACATCCGAAACGGCGGAGGACAGCGCCGAAAAAAGCTGGGTCGAGGGCGAATCGCTCTCGCCATTATCGCGCACTTCAACGATACGCGGCTCGATGCGCGGGAAGCGGGACAGCCGGTCTTTCAGCGCGTTCAAGGCGGTGTCCGTCATCTGCGGCCGGTCCTGCACGTCCTGACTCTGCGAGCGGTCCACGATGACGGGCACGATGGTGGAAAGCGGTTCGCGTTCCTCTTGCGTCAGAAGCGGATTGGCTATTGCGGCGAGAAGCGCGGCGAGCGCCAGCCCGCGCAGCCATGCGCCGCGCACGCCGCGCCACAGGCCGATGAAGGAGAGAAGAAGTGCTGCGACAGCCAGAATGGCGATCACGATCCACGGCAGGAAGGGGGCGAAAGTCAATGTCATGTCACTGCCCCAACCGTTCGAGAAGTGCCGGAACATGGACCTGATCGGCCTTATAGTTGCCGGTCAGCATATACATCATGATGTTGACGCCGGAGCGGAAGGCATGTTCGCGCTGCATCTCGTCAGGCGGCACGGTGGGCAGAACCGGTGCGCCCTGCGCATCGACGGCCCATGCGCCGGCGAAATCATTGCCGGTTATCATGATCGGCGTCACTCCGTCACCGGAGGAGGAAAGGCCGGAGGTGGTCTTGGCCGCACCCTGGCGCGATTCCACCCAGAGCGGTGAGCCGTTGTAACGGCCGGGGAAATTGGTGAGCAGGTAGAAGGAGCGCGTCAAAACGTGGTCTTCCGGCACGGGCTCCAGCGGCGGAATATCGATATTGGCGAGAATCGCCTGCAGGCGTTCGCCGTTAGGGCTGGTCGCGCCGGTATCGAGCGAAGAGAACTGGTCACGCGTATCGAACAGAACGGTGCCACCGGCACGCATATACGCATCGATGCGCGAGATAGCGGCGCTGGACGGCATCGGGGCGGAGGCCGAAACAGGCCAGTAGATGATCGGATAGAAGGACAATTCGTCCTTGGAAATATCGAGGCCGACCGGCTGGCCGGGCTCCAGTGTCGTGCGCCAGGTCAGGAATTCGCTCAAACCCTGCAAACCCTGTTCTGAAATGCGGTCGACATCGTCTTCGCCGGTGCGGACATAAGCGAGATGGGTGGTTTCCAGCCGCTCGAATATCTGCTCGTCGCCGGGTTTGGGATCGTCGGCACGGGCGTCGTTTGGCGCCATGGCGGCAAAGGCACCAAGCGCCAGCAGCATTGTGGCCACTGTCGCGCTACGGGCTTTCGGCAGGCGGGCGAAGGCGCCGTTCATGAAGAGCACGATCAGGCTGTCGGCGATCAGCATCAGGAACGCAGCGATGAAGAGGGCAGGGCGCAGCGATTTCGCGGTTTCGCCGATCAAGGCTTCGCTTGACATGCTGACACCGGCGGCAGAGGTATCGAACGGGCGCAGCGTCGCACCTGCGGCTAAAAGATTGAGAGCCACGAAACCATCCTCTGTGCCGTAAAGGCCGGGAGGATTGTCGAAACCGGTGCGCGGAGGCTGGCCCGCGCGCATTTCCAGCGGCCGGGCAGTGCCGATTTCGGCAGATAGCGCTCCTTCTGCCGTCAGCAGCCGGAACGGGGGCAGGGCTGCTGCTGGGGCATTGGCGGAGGCCGAAGCGCCGCCCGCTTTCGACAGTTGCACGATACGGCGCAGCATATCGACGAAATGGCCTGAGATAGGCAGGTCGGACCAGCTCGCCTCAGCGCTGACATGGAACAGCACGATGCGGCCCGCCTGAATAGTGCGGGTGGTGACGAGCGGCGTGCCATCGGCAAGGCTTGCCCAGGTGCGTTCGGCGAGGTCCGGTGTCGGCTCGGCCAGAACCTGGCGTTTGACGAGAATGCCATCGGCTTTCGGCATGCCGGCGAAAGCGCCGAATGCAGGGAAATCGGCAAGCGGCTGTGGTTCTGCCCAGGAGAGCGCGCCGCCGAGTGCGCGTTCACCCTGTCTCAGCGTCACCGGCACCAGCGGGTCGTCGGCGGGTGCTGCGGCAAGGCGCGGCCCGGCGAAGCGGATCAAAGTGCCACCACCCGCAAGCCATTTCTGCATCGGCTCGTAGGTTTCCTGCGGCAGACGGCCGATATCGGCCATGACAATGACGGAGGGGTTGGATTGCAGGATTTCCGGGATTGCCTGCGCCAGATCGGCCTGCCGCTGCGGAATGAGATCGACAAAAGGCTGAAGCGCGCGGCTGATGTAATAAAGCGGTTGCAGCAGCGGCTGGAAATCATTGCCGGTTTCGCCCGCCAGCAGCGCCACACGGCGGCGGCGGAAACCATCATCGAGAAGATGCACGGCACCTGCCGTCGAGACGCCTTCGAGGGAGAGGCGGGCGAAATCGTTGCGCAGTTCGAACGGCGCTTCCACCGTTGCGGTGGTTTCGGCCTCGCCGGGCGCGAAGCTGGCGGCGCCGTTGGCGAGGATGCGGCCCTGGCTGTCCTGCGCATTAACGGTCAGCCGGGCGGCTTCGGTTGTGTCGAGCCGTGAAAGCGTCACGCTCATCGCATCGGCATTGTTGGTGGCGCCGGTAATGGCGGCGATAGCCTTGCCGTCGTCCTTCACCATGCGGAACTCGGTGGGGGAGAGGCTGGCGAGTGTTCGCATCGCGCTTTCATCCTGCGCGGTTTGCACGCCGTCGGTGATATAGGCGAGCGTGCCGGGGGGCGTGCCGTTCAGCGCTTCGGTTATGGCTTCAGCCGTGCGGATACGATCTGGTACGAGCGGCTTCGGCTTTGCCGCGGCCAGCTTTTCCAGTGCAACGGCTGTCGTTCCCGGCACGGCGTCATTTTCGGCGTCGGCGGTGAAACTTATGGAAACGGGGCGATCGGCCCGCTCGGCGTCGCCGATCAGGGCTTGAGCGGTTGCAATGCGTCTTTCCCAGTCGGGCGCGGAGGCCCAGCTGTTATCGACCACGAGCACCAGCGGGCCGCTGCCGGCAATGCTGTTGTTGCGTGGGTTCACCACCGGATCGGCAAGCGCAAAAATCACGGCGGCGGCGAGCGCCATGCGCAGAAGGGTCAGCCACCACGGGCTTTTAGACGGCGTTTCCTCGCGCTTCAGCACCGTTGCCAGAATCTTCAGCGGCGGAAAGACCTCCGCCTTGGGGCGCGGCGGGGTCAGCCGCAGCAGCCACCAGATGGCCGGCAGCGCCAGCAAGCCGAAGAGGATATAGGGGCTGGTGAAGACGAAAGGCAATGCGCTCATCGGTGGCCACCGCCCTGTGCCGGCGCGCCGGAGAGATACATGTGCATGGCGACCAGCGCCTCGGAAGCGAGATGGTCGGTGCGATGGAACACGAAGTTCCAGCCAAGACGGCGCAGCGATGAGGACAGCGCTTCGCGCCTTGCGAGATAGGCGCGGGTATAGTCTTCGCGAATGGTCTCGGCGCGGCCAGACACCAGTTTTTCGCCCGTCTCGGGATCACTGAATTCGGTGCGGCCGGAATAGGGAAAGGTTTCTTCAGCGGGATCGGCGACTTCCACGACATGGCCGCGCAGGCCGCGACGGGCGAGCGGTGAAATCCGTTCCATGACGCTTTTCGCATCATCCAGAAAATCGCCGATGAGAACGATGTCGCTTGCGCCACGGATCATGCCTGTTTCCGGCATGCCTGATGTGAGCGGCGCGTGCATGATGGCGGTGGCCAGACGTTCGGCGGCGTTTCTGGCTGAGACCGGCTCCATGATGCCGGGGCAACCGATGCGTTCGCCCGAGCGCGCGAGGATTTCCGCCAGCGCCAGCATCAGTACGAGCGCCCGGCTTTCCTTGGATACGGAGCCGAGGGTAGATTTGAACATCATCGACGGCGACATGTCAGCCCAGAGCCAGATTGTATGGGCCGCTTCCCATTCGCGATCACGCACATAGGTATGGTCGTCGCGGGCAGAGCGGCGCCAGTCAATACGTGACAGACTTTCGCCTTCGGCATAGGGGCGGAACTGCCAGAAATTTTCGCCGATACCGCGCTTGCGGCGGCCGTGCCAGCCTGCGGTGACGGTGTTGGCGATACGCTTTGCCTCGACCATGCAGTCCGGCACCAGAGCAGCGCGCTGGCGCGCACGCGCCAGAACTTCGCTACCCGGCGTCTTGTCTACGATCTGGCCGATGGATGCCACATGCAGTCCTTTCGCGAAAATTTAGGCCTGGGATGCGTTCAGTTCTTCGCCTGCTCCACAAGCGCTGCGATGACATCGCGCACCGACATGCCTTCGGCGCGGGCCGCAAAAGTCAACGCCATGCGGTGTTCCAGCACCGGTTCGGCCAGTGCATGGACATCGTCCAGCGATGGGGCGAGCCTGCCTTCATAGAGCGCACGGGCGCGGGCCGTCAGCATCAGCGACTGGCCGGCGCGGGGACCCGGACCCCAGACAACGTTTTTATCGGTCAGCTTGTTGCCATGGCCGGGGCGGGCGGAGCGGACGAGCGACAGGATCGCGTCCACTACCTTATCGCTGACGGGCATCTGGCGGATGAGGGCCTGGATTTCCATCAAACGTCCGGCATCGATCACGCCGCGCGCTTCGCCCGAGGCAGTGCCCGTGGTGTCGAGCAGGATCTGGCGTTCGGCGGCGAGTTCGGGATAACCGACATCGACCTGAAGGAGAAAACGGTCGAGCTGGGCTTCGGGCAGCGGATAGGTGCCTTCCTGCTCCAGCGGGTTTTGCGTCGCAAGAACGTGGAACGGTTTCGGCAGCTCATAGGTCTGGCCGGCCATGGTGATGTGATATTCCTGCATGGCCTGCAGCAGCGCTGACTGCGTGCGCGGGCTGGCGCGGTTGATTTCGTCAGCCATCAGCAGCTGGCCGAAAATCGGGCCCTTGATGAAACGAAACGAGCGGCGACCGTTTTCGTCCTGATCCATGACTTCGGAGCCGAGAATATCTGATGGCATCAGGTCCGGCGTGAACTGGATGCGGTTGGCATCAAGGCCAAGCACGGTGCCGAGCGTGGTGACGAGCTTGGTCTTGGCAAGCCCGGGAACGCCGACAAGAAGGGCATGGCCGCCGGAGAGGATGGCGAGAAGGGTGTTCTGCACCACCTTTTCCTGGCCAAAGATGACCTTGGAGACTTCCGTGCGGATGGCTGCAATATCGGAAAGGGCCTTCTCGGCCGAGGCGACGATGGCCTTTTCATCGAGGGTTTCACCGGTATTCATCACGCCCATGTCACTCTCCTCATACCTTCGTCGCTGTCACAATTGCATCCCGGTTTGCTGTCCGCGGGCCGGGGCGGATTTTGCGCTGCATATAGCTTATTGCTCTCTTGGCCGCTGACAAGCGCCATTCGAATGACTATGTCGTGACTTAGTATTTCCTTATCGGCAAAGCGAGACTCGAATATGGCAGCGGAGACGATAAATTCGGCAGGCGATGCGGCAGGGCTGGCGGCGATGATTTCCCGCGCCGCCGAACAGGCCGGCGACGCCAGGCGCGGGCCGGCCCCGGTGGAGCGCTGGAATCCGCCTTTTTGCGGCGATCTCGACATGGAAATCCGGGCCGATGGCACCTGGTTCTACCTCGGCACGCCGATTGGCAGAGCGCCGCTGGTGCGCCTGTTTTCCACGGTTCTGCGCAAGGATGAAGACGGCAAAACCTACCTCGTAACTCCTGTGGAAAAAGTTGGCATCCGGGTGTTGGATGCGCCTTTCGTTGCTGTGGAAATGAAGGTGACGGCGGGTGAGGATGATGGCGAACCGCTGCTCACCTTCCGAACCAATGTCGGCGATGTGGTCGAGGCGGGACCGGAGCATCCGCTGCGGTTCGAGATTTTCGGCGAAAACCGGGAGTTGAAGCCCTATCTTCTGGTGCGTGGCCGGCTGGAGGCGCTGATCTCGCGGGCTGTCATGTATGATCTCGTCGCGCTCGGCGACGTGATCGAAGTGGATGGTATCGACATGTTCGCCGTACGCTCGGGCGGGGTGATCTTTCCGGTGATGCCGGCCAAGGAACTTGAACGGCTTTCGCAATGACAATGACGACACTCAACGGTTTTACCGCCAGCGATTTCCGCCGCCGGGTGCTGCAGGACGGCGAGGGCGTTGCCGAGCGGGAAAACGGCGACCATGTGCTCAATCCGGGCGTGGTACTGTCCGGCAACGGCATCAAGCTGAAGGATGCCGCCGTGCTGGTGCCTGTTATCGACGATGGCGAAGATGCGCGGGTGATCTTCACGCAGCGGACATCGACACTGCGTAAACATTCCGGCCAGATTTCCTTCCCGGGCGGCGGCATCGATGCCGAAGACCGCACGCCGGAAGAGGCGGCGTTGCGCGAGACTGAAGAGGAAATCGGTCTATCTCGCTCCTTCGTGGAGACGGTCGGGCGTCTGCCGGATTATATTTCAGGCACGGGTTTTCGCATCAAGCCGGTGCTGTCGATCGTTCGCCCCGGCTTTGAACTGACGCTTAATCCAACGGAAGTGGATGAGGTTTTCGAGGTGCCGCTGTCCTTTTTGATGGACCCGGCGAACCACAGTCGCGGCAGCCGCATCTTTCAGGGGAAGGAGCGGTTTTTCTACGAAATGCCCTATGGCGAACGCTACATTTGGGGCATTACGGCGGGCATCGTCAGGACGATTTACGAGAGGTTTTATTCATGAGCAGCCTTGCCGGGCGGGACTGGTTCGAAAAACCGGCGCTGAAGCGCATCTTCGCGCTTCTGAACGCCGATGGCGGCGAGGTACGGATCGTTGGCGGCGCGGTGCGCAATGCGCTGATGGACCTGCCGGTCGTCGATGTCGATATGGCAACGACGCTGACCCCTGATGTGGTGGTTGCGCGGGCGAAGGCGGCGGGCATCAAGGTCGTGCCGACCGGCATCGACCATGGCACGGTGACGCTTGTCATCGATGGCGAGGGCTACGAGGTGACGACGCTACGCCGTGATGTCGAGACCAATGGCCGCCACGCCCAGGTGGCTTTCGGCACCGACTGGCAGACCGACGCGGAACGGCGGGACCTCACCATCAACGCTCTCTACGCTGACGAGAAGGGCGAGATTATCGATCTCGTCAACGGTCTGTCGGACATTGAAGCGGGAACAGTGCGTTTCATCGGCGATGCGGCGATGCGTATTTCCGAAGACTACCTGCGGATTCTCAGGTTTTTTCGATTTTTTGCCCATTACGGCTCCGGCCGTCCCGATGCCGATGGTTTGCGGGCGAGCGCGCGTGCCAAGGACAAACTTGGGACACTTTCGGCTGAGCGGGTCTGGAGCGAGACGAAGAAGCTGCTGGCCGCCCGCGATCCCTCCCGTGCGCTTCTGTGGATGCGCCAATCGGGCGTTTTGACGGAGATTCTGCCCGAGACGGAAAAATGGGGCATCGACGCCATTCACGGACTGGTGGCGGCGGAACAGGCTCTTGGCTGGAAAGTGGACCCAATGCTGCGGCTTGCCGCCATCGTGCCGCCGGACAGGGACAGAGTCGCTAAGCTTGCTACGCGGCTGCGGCTATCGAAGGCCGAGGCGGGGTATTTGATCCATTGGGCCTCTGCCCCTGCCGTCGATCCCGAGATGAAGGAAACGGCGTTGGACCGGCTGCTTTACCGGCAGGGTGTCGAGGGTGTGAAGGCGCGGCTGAAACTCGCGCTGGCTTCGGCGCGTGCCGATCTTTCGGCCGGTGATGTGGCCATGCAGAAGGTTGCGCGTCTTTCGACGCTGCTGGCGAGGGCGGAAAAATTCCAGAAGCCAGGATTCCCGCTCAGCGGCGCAGATGTGATGGCGGCAGGTGTGGACGCCGGTCCAAAGGTGGGCGAGGTGCTGAAAAGCCTCGAGGAAAAGTGGATCGACGTCAATTTCTCGCTCGACCGGGCAGCGCTGACCGCCCGGTTAAAGGAAATGCTGGAGAATTGAAGTCGCAGCAGCGAAAGCGTTGCTGCCTAAGCCGCATTCGCCTCGTCGCGGATGCGGGCCTTAATGTTTTCGATCATGTTTTCGCGGATGACAGTTTCGCCATGGGCGGAGCGCATATGGTCCACCGTGCGGCGGACAACTTCAGCGTCGTCATCTGCGCGTGTATGCCAGGCGCAGCCCGGCACAAGCGTTCCACATTCAAACAGTCTCATGGTCTTGCCTCCCTGTTCAAGCGGGGAACAGCATTGACATGAATGCTGTCCCTCCGAAAGAAACGAACGTTCGCCGCTTATGTTCCAGAGCGGCGTCCGCCGGGCCTGTTCAGGCCCTTATTCGGGCATTGCCCAGCACTGGAAAACAGAGGAAGTGCCAGCGGCCGGGATTTTTGTGTGAGGCATTTCGTCATTATCGGCACGCTTCACCGTCTTTCCGGCCAGCGTGCGCTTTACCTGCTCGACATAAAAGGAATGCGGCAGTTCGCGATCGCCCGTAGCACGCATTTCCGCGGCCAGGCGGTCAATCAATTCGGGGGTGTCGATGGATTGCGGTGCTTCCTTAGGGGAAGCAGAAATAGGCATGCTGTTCGAAGTAATCATGACGATAGCTCCTCCAGTACGTCTGCGGGAGGAGACTATCATTGCCTTGATTTTTCCATAAGTCCTAATTTGCGCTATTTGCGACAAAATGGCTGATGAGCGTCAAATTTGCGTGAGGTTTTTAAGGCCAGCGCACCACCGGCGGCAGCGACGAGAGGATCGATTCGACGTTGCCGCCGGTCTTCAGACCGAAGATGGTACCGCGGTCGTAAAGCAGGTTGAATTCCACGTAACGGCCGCGGCGGATAAGCTGCTCGTCGCGGTCCTCTTCCGTCCAGTTCTGGTTGAAATTGGATCGCACGATTTTTGGATAGACCAGATTGAAGGCGCGGCCGACATCCTGCACGAAGGTGAAATTGGCGTCCCAGCCGCCTTTTTCCTCATCAGGGTGCAGCCAATCGAAAAAGATGCCGCCGGTGCCGCGTGGCTCGTTACGGTGCTTCAAGAAGAAATAGTCGTCGCACCAGTTCTTGTATCGCGGATAGTCCGCGACCGGGTGGCGGTTGCAGGTGATTTCGAAGGCGCGGTGGAACAGCTGGGTGTCTGCGTCCTGCTGCGTCCGTCTGCGGCCGAGCACCGGCGTCAGATCCGCACCGCCGCCGAACCAGTGGCTGGTGGTGACGACCATGCGGGTATTCATATGTACGGCCGGGACGTTGGGATTGACCGGATGGGCAATCAGCGAAATGCCTGACGCCCAGAAGCGGGGGTCTTCTTCCGCGCCGGGTATCTGCTTGCGGAATTCCGGCGAGAACTCCCCATAGACGGTGGAGGTGTGCACGCCGACCTTCTCGAAGACGCGGCCTTCCATCATCGACATCTTTCCGCCGCCGCCTTCGCCATTGTCGCGCAGCCAGTCCTTCTGCACGAAGCGGCCGGGCTCCTGATCGGACAAGGGACCGGCGAGCTCGTTTTCGAGCGTTTCAAAGGAGGTGACGATGGTGTCGCGCAGGTGCTGGAACCAGGCTTGGGCAACGGCCTTCTTGTCTTCAATGTCCTCGGGCAAGCCCTTCGGCAAGATTGGCCGTTCCATGTCTTATCTCCTGCGATGAAGTCCGTTCCCTGCCGCGTCTAGCAGGTGTTTGCGCTGCGCACAAATTCGACTCGCCAAGGCGGCGCGCCGCTACTATCTTTATCGATCTAGGTGCCAGAGGTGAATATCATGACGAAATTTGCCGGACCGCCGCCCCTCGACGGGCTGAAGCGCAGGATCGCCAATCACCGCAGGGAACGCGAAAGCGCCGGCGGTGAGCAAAAGCGTGACGGCATGTTCGTGCGCCAGACCTTCTGTCTTGGGCGCGAAGAGGCACGCGCCAAGGCGCGCGAATGGTTCGACAGCTTTCCCAAGGCCGCCTATTGGACGGAAGTGGAAAGCTGGCGGCAGCTGGAAGGCGACCGCATCGAATTCACCATGCGGCGTTTGCCTTCGGCCGATTGAATTTTAGAAATGCTCAGGCACGTGGTTCGGCGTAACGCAGGCGGCTTTCGATCAGCACGCCGCTTTCATCGAGAATGGGATGCGCCACCGTCACGATATGGGCGTTGATGCGTTTCAGGTCGCGCAGCATGTCGAGATGCAGCGAGCTGGTCTGCATGCTTTCCGTCAGCCCGTCACGCAGCCGCTCCAGATGGCGGTTGGACGATTGTTTTTCGAGGCGGCGTATATCCACCTTGCTTTCCATCAGCCGGCGGGCGAGCTCAAAATCGCCGGTGACGAGAATGCTCTGGGCAGCGCGCAGGTTCTCGATGGTCATGTCGAACAGGGTCTTCAGCTCCTCATAACCGTCATCGGAAAATTTGAAGCTGTTCAGCACCTTCTTGCGGATCTGCTCGCAGATGCCCTTTTCGATGATGTCGCCGATATGTTCGAGATTGATGGCATAATCGATGATGGCGATCGAACGGCGCGCTTCCTCGTCAGTCAACCCTCTGCGGCCCAGTTGGGAAAGATAGACCTTCACCTCCTGCTGGCGGCGATCGACCTTGCTTTCGAGCAGGGACACTTCCTGAAGCGGCGCCAGATCATTGTGCTTGAAGGCGTTTTCGGCGCGGATCAGCATCCGCTCGATGCTGTCGCCGACGCTCAGGACTTCGCGGGTGGCGTTGGCGAGTGCCACGACGGGCGTATCCAGCGCCTGCTGGTCGAGAAAATTCGGACCGTCTTCGGCTTTCGGATCGCCGGGTACCAGCTTCGCCATCAAATCGGATATCAGGCCGGAGAAGGGCCAGGCGAGTGTCGCCAGAATGACGTTGAAGATGAGGTGCGCATCTACAGGCAATTTGGCGGGTGAGAGCGGCAATTGCTGCAAATACGTTGCGCCATAGGAGGCGAGCGGCATCGCAATCAGGCAGCCGATGGTGCGCACGACAAGATTGCCAATGGTAATGCGACGTGCGGAGGCGGGGCCGGAGAGAGTGGCGACGACGGGCGGAATGGCGCCGCCTAAATTGGCGCCGAGGATGAGAACGATGATGAGGCCGGTGGATAGCGTGCCGGTGGCGGCCAATGATAGAATGAGCACCACGACGGCTAGGCTGGACGACGAGACGAAGGCCAGCACCGCGGAAAAGATCAGCGCAACGGGCCATGCGCCGTCGAGCAGGCCTATGAAAACGCCAAGCGCCGGCGAAGCGCGCATCGGTTCGGTCGCGCCGCTCAGAAGATGCAACGACAGAAGCATGAGGCCGATGCCGATCAGCGCCGTCCCGCCACCCTGTCTGGCGTTGGAACTGCCTTTTTTCAGCACGATGCCGGCAAGGATCAACAACGGCGACAGCCATTCGACGCCGGCGGCCACGATCCATGCGGTAACTGCGGTGCCGACATTGGCGCCGAGCAAAACCACCTGCGCCATGCGTGGCTTGATGAGGTCACGCTCTGCAAAGGAGGCCACGGTGAGTGCGGTCGCCGTCGAGCTTTGCAGCGCGACTGTGGCGAAGAAGCCGGAAAAGAAGGAGCGGGGACCACTCTGGGTACCGGTGGCCAGCACGCTTCGGAGTTTCATGCCGAAAGCACGGGTTACGCCGTCCTTCACCTGGGCAAGGCCGAAGAGCAGCAGCGCGACGGCGCCGAGAAGGTTGACGATGACAATGGTGGATTGCATGCGACGTCTCCTCACACCCGCCGGCGGATGGTTCCGGCGAGCACGATTTTTGTTGTCCGGCTAATCAGTATAGGAGAGTGAACGGCTTCGGTACAGGCCGGGTTGCGACAGTTTTGACGCGGAAATGGTCAAATGTTGTATTTGCACCAAAATATGGCGTTAAAAATGACGCTCACGCCCATACGGTTTGCCGCAAAGCCTCGCCGGTGACCATGGCCGCCGACATGGCGACGTTGATGGAGCGCTGGCCTTCGACCATCGGGATGATGATTCGCTCGTCCGCCCTCTCATGCACCTGGTCGGGTACGCCGGCGCTTTCACGGCCAAACAGCAGAATGTCATCCGCGCGATAGGTGATTTTCGTATACGGCACCGCAGCTTTGGTGGAGGCGAGAACCAGACGGCGGCCGGTTGTTGCTCGCCATTCCTCGAAGCGGTCCCAGCTGACATGGCGGGTCAAGGAGGCAGCCGCAATATAGTCCATGCCGGCCCGTTTCAGATTCCGATCCGAAATATCGAAACCTGCGGGCTCGATAATGTCGACGCCGAGACCGAGGCAGGCGGCGAGCCGCAGCATGGTTCCGGTATTGCCGGCAATATCGGGCTGGTAGAGGGCGATCCTGATTGTCTGCATGGTCTCCTGATCCATGTTTCGTGGGCGAACCCAGATGGCGCTGCTGCCCGTAAACCGGATGGGGAAATCCGTGCCTGTATGCGGTTGCACTTTTTTAAGGCAGGCGGCTGGCGTTTCGTCTTCTTTTGCGATAAAAGAGCGGCGTCTTCAACACCAGCCAAAGGAGGTTCCCATGCCAAATGACATTCGCATTCGCCTCCCGGCCCCAGTGGTTCGCCTGCTGGCTTAGGTGGTATTCCGCGGCGCTGCCGCGTCTCCCGTTTTTAAATTCACCATGTGGCTGTTGTGGCCATGTTAAAAGACTTTTCCGTTTCGTCGTGAGCCCTATTTGTGTCCGCTCACCATGCCACGATGGAGCGATTGATTGCCGGAGCTTGGCCTATGTTTGGCTGGTTTGAAAAACGCCTCGATCCTTTTCCTGCTTCGGCGCCATCAGTGGCGCCACAGAAGCTTTTGCCGTTCCTGTGGCACTATGTGAAGCCCGCCTGGCCGTGGCTGCTGCTGCTTGGCCTGATGTCCATGGGCATCGCCATTGCCGAAGCCATGCTTTACAAATTCCTCGGCAATATCGTCGACTGGCTGTCCACGGCCAATCGCGAGACGTTTTTTGCCGATGAGGGGTGGCATCTGATCGGCATGGCCGGGTTGGTGCTTATCGTGCTGCCGCTGATGGGCGCGGTCCACACCATGACGATGCACCAGACGTTGGCCGGCAATTTCGGCATGATCGCACGCTGGAAAATGCATCGTTTCCTGCTGCGCCATTCCATGAACTTCTTCGCCAACGAGTTTGCCGGCCGTGTTTCCACCAAGGTGATGCAGACGGCGCTGGCGATCCGCGAAGTGGCGCTGAAGGTGATCGACGTCTTCGTCTACGCGATCAGCTTCGTCATCTCGATGCTGTTCATGGTCGCGGCGGCGGACTGGCGGCTGGTCATTCCGCTGCTGGTCTGGCTCGGTATCTATATGACCATCCTTGCTTATTTCGTGCCGAAGCTCGGCCGGCTGGCGCAGGAACAGGCCGATGCCCGCTCGATGATGACGGGGCGGATCGTCGACAGCTACACCAATATCTCGACGATCAAGCTGTTTTCCCATGCGGGCCGCGAGGAAAGATATGCGCGCGAGGGCATGAACGTGTTTCTTGGCACGGTTCATCGCCAGATGCGCAAGATTTCCGGCTTCAACATTCTGATCGACCTCAACAATGCCGTGGTGCTGTTTTCCACGGCCGCCCTTGGTCTCTATTTCTGGATGCAGGGTTCGGTCACCGCCGGTTCGGTCGCTATTGCCATCAGCCTTGCCATGCGCGTCAACGGCATGTCGCAGTGGATCATGTGGGAAGTCACTTCGCTCTTCGAAAATATCGGCACGGTCTATGACGGCATGTCGATGATGACGAAGCCGCATGACATCGTAGACGTTCCAAAGGCGCCTGAGCTTGCCGCCCCGCAGGGCGCCATCCGTTATGACAACGTCCGCTTCCACTATGGCAAGAACAAGGGCGTGATCGACGGGCTGACGCTGGATATCAAGCCGGGCGAGAAGGTTGGTCTTGTCGGTCGTTCCGGTGCGGGCAAGACGACGCTGATGAACCTGCTTCTGCGCTTTTATGATCTGGAAGGCGGCCGGATCACCATTGACGGGCAGGACATTTCCAAGGTGTCCCAGGACAGCCTGCGCGAGTTGATCGGCGTGGTGACGCAGGATACGTCGCTGCTGCATCGCTCGATCCGCGACAACATCGCTTATGGCCATCCCGAAGCGACCGACGAGCAGGTGGTTGCGGCGGCGAAGCGGGCAAACGCCTGGGACTTCATTGAGACGCTTGTCGACATGCATGGTCGCCAGGGTCTCGATGCGCAGGTGGGTGAGCGGGGCGTCAAGCTCTCCGGTGGTCAGCGCCAGCGTATCGCGATCGCCCGGGTTTTCCTCAAGAACGCACCGATCCTGGTGCTTGACGAGGCAACCTCGGCGCTCGATTCGGAAGTGGAGGCCGCGATCCAGGAGAACCTGTTCGCGCTGATGGAGGGCAAGACGGTGATCGCAATCGCCCATCGCCTTTCGACTCTGACTGAAATGGACCGGCTCATCATTCTCGACAAGGGCCGGATCGTGGAAGCGGGCAGCCATGCGGAACTAGCGGCAATGGGCGGCATCTATGCCGACCTCTGGCGACGCCAGTCCGGCGGCTTCATTGCCGATCACGAGGCGGAAGTGGCCGCGGAGTAAGGAAAAGACGGAGGGCGGGGAACAGGTTTCCCGCCCTCAGGTTGACAACAAAGGCTGAAAACCTCACCTCCGTCATGCTCGGGCCTGTCCCTAGCATCTGCCACCGTTGAATATTGGACAGGTGGTTAGATCCTCGGGACAGGCCCGAGGATGACGCCCGGCGTGAAGGAAGGTTGTCATCAGTCTCAAGCCGGTGGAACATTCCCCGCCCTTTTTCATTTCCCGAACGTTACCGAAATATAATCTCTTCCCGAAGCCGCTGCGGCTGTTCCCGCCCCGGGAATCCGCCTATATCCGGATCATGGTCATTACCCGCATCTTCGAGTATTTCGAGAACTGGATAAAGCCCTTCGCCCGCAAGGACGATTTGCGGCCGCCTGAAAGCACGTTTGCCTTCATCTGGTTTTATATCTCGCAGGCGAAGGCGCCGTTTTTCGCCATGCTGGTGCTCGGCGGGCTGACGGCGGCAATCGAAGCGGCGCTGTTCTGGTTCGTCGGGCGGCTGGTGGATATTCTCTCGACGGTGAAACCGGAAGAGGGCTGGGCGGGGCTGCTTGCGGCCCATGGCGGTGAGCTCGTCGGCATGCTGGTGCTGATCGGCATTGTGCGTTTTATCGTCACCATGATCACGGCGCTGGTGGATCAGCAAATCATTACGCCGGGTTTCTACAATCTGGTACGCTGGCAATCCTATATGCATGTGGCGCGGCAATCGCTGACCTTCTTCCAGAACGATTTTTCCGGCCGCATCGTTACCAAGGTCTGGTCCGGTGGTCAGGCCGCTGGCGATCTTGTGACCTCGTTGATGGAAAGCGTCTGGTTCGTCGGCATCTATTCCGTCTCGATGCTGTTCCTGATCGGCGGGCTGGATTGGCGGCTGGCTGTCGTCGTCCTTGTCTGGGTGCTGATCTTTTCGGCGCTGGCGCGTTATTTCGTGCCGCGCATCCGTTACCATTCACGGGAGACGGCGGAGGCCGCTTCCATGCTCTCCGGCCGCATGGTGGATGCCTACAGCAATATCCAGACGCTCAGGTTGTTCGGGCGCGATGATGCCAATGACCGCTACATGCGGCAGGGCTTCGATATCTTCCAGAAGGCGACCATGACCTTCACCCGGTTCATCACCGGCGTTCGCGCCTCCATGGCGTTGCTATCAGGCGTGATGATCACCTCCATGGCGGCGCTCTGCATCGATCTGTGGCTGTCCGGCAGGATCAGTTCCGGTGCTGTGGCTTTCACGCTGGCGCTGGTGCTGCGGCTCAACTTTCTGCTTGGGCGGCTGATGACGCAGTTCAACGGCATCATGCGCAATTTCGGCACGGTGCAGAATGCCGCCGAATTGATCTCACAGCCGATCGGCCTCGTCGATGCGCCCGACGCGGCAGTGCTCGAGGTGAGAAAGCCAAGCATCCGCTTTGAGAATGTCAGCTTCCATTACGGTCGGGCGAATGGCGTCATCGACAATCTCAATCTCGAAATCAAGGCCGGGGAAAAGGTCGGAATCGTCGGGCGTTCCGGCGCCGGCAAATCCACGCTCGTCAACCTGCTCCTGCGGTTTTACGATGTCGAGAAAGGCCGCATCCTGATCGACGATCAGGATATAGCCAAAGTCACGCAGGAATCGCTGCGTGCCCATATCGGCATGGTCACGCAGGATACCTCGCTGCTGCATCGTTCTATCAGAGATAACATCATGTTTGGCCGCACGGACGCCACCGAAGCGCAATTGCAGGAGGCGACACGCCGGGCCAAGGCTGATGATTTCATCACAAGGCTGGAAGACCAGCGTGGCCGCACCGGTTTCGACGCGCATGTGGGCGAACGCGGCGTGAAGCTGTCGGGCGGCCAGCGCCAGCGCATCGCAATTGCCCGTGTAATGTTGAAGGACGCGCCGATACTCGTGCTCGATGAGGCGACGTCGGCGCTCGATTCGGAAGTGGAGGCGGCGATCCAGAGCAATTTGGATGAGCTGATGCAGGGCAAGACAGTTCTGGCCATCGCCCACCGCCTATCGACGATTGCCGCTCTTGACCGGCTGATCGTGATGGATCGGGGCCGTATCGTGGAACAGGGCACCCATACCGAGCTTGTCTCGCAGGGCGGGCTTTATGCGGAGCTGTGGGCGCGCCAATCGGGTGGCTTTCTCGCGGCAGATGATGTCGCGGCGCAGCTTTCCTCGAGTTGAGTGCCGTTTCGGAAGTTGTAATTGAAAGTTGTCAATTACCACGGATAAATTGTTAAAGACAATTATAATGCAATTGTTGATTTTATAATAAGCGGGTAATTTCTTGTTTAGCACCCTATGAGAGAAAAAACTATCAGCGGCAACCGCTGTGGGGTTTTTTGGGGTTGAGTCATGAATTTTCTAAGGATCCGCGTTTTGTTGCCGGCATTGTTCGGCATCACGGTGGTTTTTTCGCTCATCCAGGGCGTAGCCAGCATCTTATCGGTCGATGAGATGGAAAAGCAGGCCGACAATATTGTGCTTCGCATGGAGAGGTCTCTTGCGATTGCAGATCTCGGAGACAGGCTTGGCGATATCCGTCGCAATTATCTGACTGTCATGACGGCTACGACGCCGGAAGCACGCAACGCACTTTTTCAGCGTACACTCCAGGCACAAGAAGAGCGGGCCAAAGCCTTTGAGGCCTATGCAGCTGGGTTGAAGATTCCGCATATTCGGGAAAAATTCGAGCGGCTGAGCGCTGCCGTTACAAACTATGAATCGATGGGCGCCGAACTCAAGAAAATGATTGTTGCCGGTGATACGGATGGCGCCACCGCTCTCATCGGCCGGATGACTCCGGTTGGTAACAGCGCCGGCGCCCTGCTGAAGGACATGATTGAGGCTAACCGCCAACTCGGTCTGGATGACAAGCGGGCAGCGGAGGAGACGGGGCGGTTTGCCTTTACCCTGTCGCTTGCCGCGATGATTATCGCGTCTGCCGTTGCCGCTGCCGCCGCTGTCTTCAGTTTCATACATATTTCGCGACCAATCACCGATATCACCTTCGCCATGAACGGACTTGCCGCGGGTGATAAAGACAGCGCTATTCCGCACTCAGGCCGCAAGGACGAAATCGGCGAAATGGCTGCCGCCGTTGCCGTTTTTCGCGACAACGCCATTGAACGCGAGCGTCTGGAACAGGAGACCGAGGCCAATCGCAGCCTCAGCGAGCGCGAGCGACTGGAGCATGAAGCACAGAAGGCAAAGGAAGCGGACGAAATCCGCTTCGCCGTGGAAAGTCTAGGCGCCGGGCTGAAGCAGCTCTCCCAGGGTAATATGACCTGCCGTCTGAACGTTGCCTTTGCCGAGCGGCTTGACGGTCTGCGTGGCGATTTCAACGAATCCGTCGCCACGCTGCAGGCGGCGCTGCGTTCGGTCGGGGAAAACGCCCGGGTCATCGATGCCGGCGCCAGCGAGATTCTCGCAGCGGCCGGCGATCTGTCGCGGCGTACGGAACAGCAGGCCTCGTCCGTGGAAGAAACTGCGGCGGCGCTGGAGGAGGTAACCACGGCGGTGAAGGATTCGGCCCATCGTGCCGGGGAAGCCGGACGTCTGGTCGAGCGCGCGCGGGAAAGTGCCGAAATGTCCGGCCAGATCGTTACACGCACAGTGCTCGCTGTGCAGGACATTGAAAAATCTGCAAACGAGATCAGCAACATCATCAGCGTTATCGATGAAATTGCGTTTCAGACCAATCTTTTGGCACTGAATGCCGGCGTGGAGGCTGCGCGTGCGGGCGATGCCGGCAAGGGGTTTGCCGTGGTGGCGCAGGAGGTGCGTGAGTTGGCGCAGCGCTCGGCCACTGCCGCCAAGGAAATCAAGGTTCTGATCAACCGTTCCGGTGAACAGGTGCGCGAAGGCGTGACGCTGGTGGGCAAGACAGGGGAGGCGCTCGCGGGGATCGTGGACGAGGTGCGGGAGATCAACCGCCATGTCTCATCCATCGCCGTTTCCACGCGGGAGCAGTCGACCGGGCTTTCCGAAATCAACGCCGCGGTCAACCTGATGGACCAGGGCACCCAGAAAAATGCTGCCATGGTGGAGCAGACGACGGCGGCAAGCGACAGCCTTGCCTCGCAGGCAACCGCCCTCAACCGGTTGCTGACGCAGTTCACCCTTCAGGAGAAGGCCGAGAGCGTCGTTGCAGCAGGCCCTGCCTCGGTGCCGCAACCCTCACCGGCGCGCGCGATGGGTCAGAGAATCGCCGCTGCCTTTGGCGGGCGTCAGGCTGCTGTGGGTGACTGGACGGAGTTCTGAGTGACGTTTCCGTCTAGGGAGCAATAATCAGCGGCGGCCTACGGGCCGCCGTTTCGTATGGCGACGTATTGGCTGTCACGCATTACCGGCCGATCATGAAATCCGCCATCAGTCCATAATGATTGGAGCCGAGGCTATCCGGCAGCCGTGTGGTTTCCATCAGAGTTGCCGGCTCGCGGGCGAAGATGTGGTCGATGGCTATGCCGAAGCGGCCGGCTTCCGTTGGCCAAGTCGGGGGTTCGAAAGTCGCTTTCTTCAGGTCGTTGGCGGAAAGGAAGGCGCGCATATCGGGCGCTATGCTGGATGAGTTGAAATCTCCGGCCAGAATGAGCGGGCCGGTGACGCGGAACAGAATTTCGCTGACTTCGTCCAGCTCATCGCGGTGATAATCGTCGAAATAGGGCTTGGTGAGATGCCCGGCTGCGAGCGTCAGCTCCGTACCGTCGAGATCGACATGCGCAATGGCAAACCGGTCCCGTCTAAGATCGCTGAGACTGTGGAACCGGCCTTCCAGCAATGGTCTCTTGGACAGCATGACCAGATCGCAGCCCGGTGTACCCTCATAACAACCGAGCCTGTGCGGATAGGTTTGCTGCAAACGCGGCAGAACCGATTGCAAGGCTGCCGCTTCGAAGAGGTAGACGGCATCCGCCCCCGATTCGAGAATTTTGTCGGCGATCGCATCCGCATTGGCGGCATTGTCCATCAAGACGTTGAAGGTCAGCAGCCGAAACGGCTTTGCGCCGGGCGCTGCGGTGGCCGTGGTGGAAAATTCCATCAGCATCGCGACCGCATGGATCGCAAGCGCCAGTGACCACACCAGGAGCACGGCCGAAACGGCATCACGCGTCAGCCAGAAAATGAGGCCTGTCAACAGGATGCAGGCGATGGCGATATGAAGCTGGAAGCTGGTGACGAAGGCTAGAAGCCAGAAATCGGTGATGTATCGCAGGCTGGCGATGACAAGAACGGCAGCAACCGCCGTGGAGACCATGCACGAGAGCTTCGCCGTCATCCGAATCCCTGCTTTCAAAGCTCTCCCTTGAAGTCTCCTAACATGGCGCCATTGGGTGCACAATGTTGCCCGACTGCCAGAGGCGGCGAAAAAATGAGAAGCAAATCGGGCGCTTCGGGCAGAATTACGGCAGCTTTGTGTGCTTTGCTCTTGCCAAGTCGGTCAATATTTTGCGATCACACAGAGTGACGCGGTTTCTGAATGCCGCAGTTGTGTCCAGGACGGTGGGACGGAGATTGTCCTGGATCAAATCATAGCGGGAGGACTCATGCGATTTACGGCAAAAACAGCGCAGAGGATGGTGTAGCGGTGAGCGAGCACGTAACCAATCACGACGCTTCGGGTGAACCGACCCGTCGCGATTTTCTTTATCTAGTGACGGGAATGGCGGGCGCCGTCGGTGCCGCCGCAGTTGCATGGCCTTTCATTGACCAGATGCGTCCCGATGCATCGACGCTGGCGCTCGCCTCCATCGAGGTGGATGTCGCGGCCGTCGAGCCGGGCATGTCACTTACCGTCAAGTGGCGCGGCAAGCCGATTTTCATCCGCAACCGTACGGAAAAGGAAATCGAGGAAGCCAAGGCGGTCGCTCTCGGTGATCTCAAGGATCCGGTGGCGCGCAACGCCAACATCGCCGTTGATGCGCAGGCGACGGATATCGACCGCTCGGCCGGTCAGGGCAAGGAAAACTGGATCGTCATGATCGGCTCCTGCACCCATCTCGGTTGCGTTCCGCTCGGCCAGGCCGGCGATTTCGGCGGGTGGTTCTGTCCCTGCCATGGCTCGCACTACGATACGGCGGGCCGCATTCGTAAGGGTCCGGCGCCGCAGAACCTCGCCATCCCGACATTTGCATTCACATCCGATACCGTGATCAAGATCGGATAAGGGGACAGATATTCATGAGTGGCCATTCCAGTTATCAGCCGTCCACCGGCATCGAGAGGTGGATCGATTCGCGGCTTCCCTTGCCGCGGTTGGTCTATGACAGCTTCGTTGCCTACCCTGTCCCACGTAACCTGAACTACGCCTACACCTTCGGCGCGATGCTGGCCGTCATGCTGATCGTGCAGATTCTTACTGGCGTCGTGCTTGCCATGCATTACGCGGCCGAAACGACGGTTGCCTTCAACTCCGTCGAAAAGATCATGCGTGACGTCAACCATGGCTGGCTGCTGCGCTACATGCATGCCAACGGGGCGTCGTTCTTCTTCATCGCGGTTTATCTGCACATTGCCCGCGGTCTTTATTACGGCTCCTACAAGGCGCCGCGCGAAATCCTCTGGATTCTCGGCTGTGTCATCTATCTGCTGATGATGGCGACGGGCTTTATGGGCTACGTTCTGCCCTGGGGCCAGATGTCCTTCTGGGGCGCGACCGTTATCACCGGCTTCTTCACCGCTTTTCCGCTGGTGGGTGAGTGGATCCAGCAGTTCCTGCTCGGCGGTTTTGCGGTTGATAATCCGACGCTCAACCGCTTCTTTGCGCTTCACTACCTTCTGCCCTTCATGATCGCGGGTGTCGTCATCCTGCACATCTGGGCGCTGCATGTGACCGGCCAGACCAACCCGACCGGCGTTGAAGTGAAGAGCAAGACCGACACGGTTCCCTTCACGCCTTATGCGACGCTGAAGGATGCGCTTGGCGTTTCAGTGTTCCTGATCGCCTATGCATGGTTCGTCTTCTATATGCCTAACTTCCTCGGCCACCCTGACAACTACATCATGGCGGATCCGCTGAAGACGCCGGCGCATATCGTGCCGGAATGGTATTACCTGCCGTTCTACGCAATGCTGCGCGCCATCACCTTCAATATCGGGCCGATCGATTCCAAGCTCGGTGGCGTTCTCGTGATGTTCGGCGCGATCATCGTGCTGTTCTTCCTGCCCTGGCTTGATACGTCGAAGGTTCGCTCCGCCGTTTATCGTCCCTGGTACAAGATGTTCTTCTGGCTGTTCGTGGCCAACGCCATCCTGCTCGGCTGGCTGGGTTCGCGCCCTGCGGAAGGTCTCTATGTCGTGATGTCGCAGCTCGGCACTTTGTATTATTTCGGTTTCTTCCTCGTCATCATGCCGATCCTCGGTCTGGTCGAAACGCCGCGGCGTATTCCGAATTCGATTACCGAGGCCGTTCTCGAAAAGAACGCCGCCAAGACCGGTGCCGCGCCTGCGGCTGCCCAGGTCTGAGCGCGAAGGAAGGATGACGACAATGAAGAAGCTTGTAACAAGCATCGCGCTTTTCGCCGCCATCGGCTGTTCCTTCACCGTCGCTCTAGCGGCGGAGGAGAGCCATGATCTCGCCACCAAGACGGAGCACGCGATTGCTGGCGGTCACTTCCCGGTCATCAAGCCCGAGGAGCAGAGCTGGTCTTTCGCCGGACCCTTCGGCAAATATGACAAGGGCCAGCTGCAGCGCGGCCTGAAGGTCTATAAGGAAGTCTGCTCCGCCTGCCATTCGATGAGCTTGGTTTCCTTCCGTACACTGGGGGAGCTCGGTTATTCGGATGAGCAGGTGAAGGCTTTCGCTTCCGAATATGAAGTGCAGGATGGCCCGAACGCCGAAGGCGAAATGTATAATCGCAAGGCCGTGCCTTCAGATCATTTCCCATCGCCGTTCCCGAACCATGAAGCGGCTGCGGCTGCCAATGGTGGCGCCGCACCGCCCGACATGTCGCTGCTTGCAAAGGCGCGCGGCGTGGAACGTGGTTTCCCGCAATTCATCATCGACATGATCCCGATCGTCGGCGGTTATCAGGAAGGCGGCCCGGATTATATCCACGCGCTGCTGACCGGTTACCAGGAGCCGCCGGCTGGCGTTGAAGTGGCCGAAGGCACACATTTCAACCCCTATTTCGTCAGCGCGGTTGCGCTGAAGATGGCGCCGCCGATCAGCGCTGATCAGGTAACCTATGATGATGGTGCGCCGCAGACGGTGGATCAATATTCCAAGGACGTCGCTGCCTTCCTGATGTGGGCCGCAGAGCCGCATCTTGAGGCCCGCAAGCGTACCGGCTTCATGGTCATGGTGTTCCTGTTCATCTTCACGGCATTGATCTATCTCACCAAGAAATCGGTTTACGCCAACAAGGAACATTGATCGGTATTTCAGTGCTGGCAGTCATCGGCCCCCCATGGTTTCCATGGGGGGCCTTTTTCATTTGAAGTCTGGAAATTGGCCGGGTTGCCGTTCACATAATGCGGATTTACGAGGCTCCGTGCCGATCGGCGATGGCCGTCGATGGCGCCGGTCCTTTTTAGTTGGTCCGCCGCCGCCAAGTTGATAGGGTGGCCCGAACCTTGATCCATCTCCCATTTAACTGGAAATACCATGACCGTTATTGCTTCGGAGCTTGCCGCTGCCATCCGTTCCATTCCCGACTATCCGAAGCCGGGTATCATCTTCCGGGACATCACGACGCTGCTCGGCAACCCACGCGCTTTTCGCCGTGCCGTCGATGAACTCGTGCAACCCTATGCGGGAACGAAGATCGACAAGATCGCCGGCATGGAAGCGCGCGGCTTCATTCTGGGCGGGGCGGTCGCCCATCAACTGTCTGCCGGTTTCGTGCCGATCCGCAAGAAGGGCAAGCTGCCACATACCACGGTTCGGGTCGCCTACAGCCTGGAGTATGGCGTGGACGAAATGGAAATGCATGTTGATGCCGTGCAGCCGGGCGAGAAGGTCATTCTGGTTGATGATCTGATCGCCACCGGTGGCACTGCCGAAGGCGCGGTCAAGCTTTTGCGGCAGATGGGCGCGGATATCGTTTCCGCCTGTTTCGTCATCGATCTGCCTGATCTCGGAGGGCGCAAAAAGCTGGAGGACCTCGGCGTCGAGGTGCGGACGCTGGTGGAATTTTCCGGCCATTGAGGTGGTAGCCGGCGGGGCACGTTGCGACGATATGCCCCGGACCTGGCTTTATTCGAATTCCAGAACTCCGCTCTGGAAGGTCAGCACCGTTTCTCCCGACTGGTTGACGCCCTCATTGAAGGTGGTGTTCAACCAGACGCCGGGTCTCGATTCCAACGGACGGGCGTCGAGCAGGGTGACGAAATAGGTCACGTCGTCCCCGGCAAAAACCGGCTTCTTCCATTTGAGTTCGCGGAAGCCCGGGGAGGGGCCGAGTTTCGGAGGTTCGAGCCCCTGTAGCTTCAACCTCTTCACTTCTTTTGCCCAATGGGAAAGGAAGGATTTCATCCAGCCCGCGCCCGTGTGCCAGCCGGAGGCGCAGAGGCCACCGAAAACGCTGTTCCTGGCCGCCTCGGCATCGAGATGAAAGGGCTGCGGGTCGAAATCGCGGGCGAAGCGGATAATGTCTTCGGCGGAAAAATGCAGCGTATCAAGGGTGACGCGTTCGCCGATCGGGGAAAGTTCTGCCAGTCTCATGCCGCAACGCCTCCATTGCCGCGCATCAGGAACATGACGGTATTTTCACCCTGCGAGACCAGGACGCCGCGCTGGTTATAAAGCTCGTGGCGTAGTTTCACGAGGCCGATGCCGGGCCGTGAGGCGGAAGGGCGCTGCTCCAGCACGATGGATTTTCCCGAAAGCGTATCGCCAGCCAGAACCGGTTTCTTCCAGTCGACGTAGTCGATGCCGGGGCTGCCCTGCGAGGTGGAGTTGGCGATGTAGCTGTCCGCCATCATCCGCATCAGCAGGGCGCAGGTGTGCCAACCGGAAGCCGCCAGCCCGCCGAGAATGCTCTGGCGTCCGGCTTCTTCGGAAAGGTGCATGGGTTGGGGGTCGAATTCACTGGCAAAGACAATGATCTGCTCTGCCGAAATCGATTGCGGTCCAAGCGCAAATTCCTGCCCAACGGGAAAATCCTCATAGGCATAAGTCGCGACCGGCGTCATGGCGTCCTCCCTTCACGCAGTCAGTATAGCTGGCATCTAAAATGATTTTTCCCTTTACGTAAAGGTCAAATCGTGGGTGCGCTTGGTTCTACGGGGAGGTGTTAGGAAGCGGGCGGCTGCGTCTTGCTTCTTCTCCCCGCGGGGGGAGAAGTCCGCGGCAGCCGGATGAGGGGGCGAGGGTAGAGATATCAGGAGAGGTTTGCGTCCTCATCTGACCCTCCGGTCCACCTTCTCCCCGGTCGGGGAGGAAGCAAGCCCGTCCAAACCAGATCAGGTATTGAAGCGGAAGTGGATGACGTCGCCGTCCTGGACGACATATTCCTTGCCTTCGTCGCGACCCTTACCGGCTTCCTTGGCGCCAACTTCGCCCTTGTAGGCGATGTAGTCGTCAAAGGCGATGGTGAAGGCGCGGATGAAGCCGCGTTCGAAATCGGTATGGATGACGCCGGCGGCAGCGGGCGCTTTGGTGCCGCGCACGATTGTCCAGGCGCGCGTTTCCTTGGGGCCGACGGTGAAATAGGTGATGAGGTCGAGCAGGTGGTATCCCGCACGGATCAGCCGGTCGAGGCCGGCCTCGTTAAGGCCGAGGGCTGAGAGGAATTCCTCAGCTTCATCGGCAGGAAGCTGTGCGACTTCGGCCTCGATTGCTGCCGAGATGATCACGCATTCGGCGCCCTGTTGCTTTGCCATCTCCGCGACGGCTGCGGTGTGTTCGTTGCCGGAGGAGGCGTCGGCTTCCGAGACGTTGCAGACATAAAGCACCGGGTGCGAGGTCAGGAGGTTGAGCCCCTTGAGGATTTCGATTTCCTCGGCCGCCAGTGTCTTCAAAAGCAGACGTGCCGGCTTTCCGTCGTTGAGCAGCGTGATGACGGCTTCCATGACGGGCAGTTGGGCCAGGGATTCCTTATCCTTGCTGCTGGCGCGCTTGCGCGTCTGCTCTACGCGGCGTTCCAGGCTTTCGAGGTCGGCGAGCATCAGCTCCGTTTCGATCGTTTCGGCATCGCCGACCGGGTTGATGCGGCCCTCCACATGGGTGATATCGTCGTCTTCGAAACAGCGCAGCACGTGCACGACGGCATCGACTTCACGGATGTTGGCGAGGAACTTGTTGCCTAGACCTTCACCCTTCGATGCGCCGCGCACCAGGCCGGCAATGTCGACGAAGGAGATGCGGGTCGGAATGATTTCCTTGGAACCGGCAATGGCCGCGAGCTGCTGCATACGCGGGTCCGGCACCGCAACCTCGCCGGTATTCGGCTCGATGGTGCAGAAAGGATAGTTGGCTGCCTGGGCGGCGGCCGTTTTCGTCAGCGCGTTAAAGAGGGTGGACTTGCCGACATTTGGCAATCCAACGATACCGCATTTGAAGCCCATGGCTTGAAACCTGTCCGTTTGAAAGAATTCGTTGAGGAGCCTTTTGCGGAAACGGCAGGGCAAGGTCAAGCCCGCGGGTCGATTTGGGCAGGCAAAGCCATCTGAAAGGTGCGGAATTCCGGGCAGGGTTGCCGATGGCGCGGTTGCGGCGCAATATGAGCGCGTCAAACCAGCGATCTTTCGTCATCCGGGTATTTTGCCCCATGAACGACCATGATGAGCGACGATGATGAGTGACAGTCCTGTCGATCTCAAACCGAAACCAAGAGTAAAACCTAAGCTGGAGCGGCCTAAGCTCTACAAGGTCATCCTGTTGAATGATGATTACACGCCGCGCGAGTTCGTGACCGTCGTCCTGAAGGCCGTCTTCCGCATGAGCGAGGATACCGGCCACCGCGTGATGATGACGGCGCACCGCTTCGGCAGTGCGGTGGTGGTCGTCTGCGAGCGCGATATCGCCGAAACCAAGGCCAAGGAAGCGACCGACCTCGGCAAGGAGGCGGGCTTCCCGTTAATGTTCACCACCGAGCCGGAGGAGTGAGGGCTTTTTGTGGGGTGTAACGGGTCGCCGAAATGGACGCGTTGCTCCCTAATCGCGCCGGATCTGGAAACCGGTCTTGTTCTGCACGAAACCGCAGCTTTCGTAGAAGGCGTGAACTTCCGGGCGCTGGCGACCCGTCAGAAGCATCACCTTGTAGCAGTTCGCCGCAAAAGCCGCCTCGACGGCATGGCGCACCACCGCGCGGCCATATCCCCGGCCGCGAAGGGTTTCTAGCGTCACCACGTTTTCGATAAAAGCATAGGGGCGGGCGGCGCGGGTCAGGTTTGGAACAATCAGAAGCGTGGCAGTCGCAACGGCCTCTCCATTGTCCGTCGCCAGAAACACCGTCAGGCCGGGCTGGGCGAGCATGGTGGCGAAGGTCGCGCTTGCCTCTTGGGCCGTCAACACAGGATCGGACGGATTGAGTGCCCGATAGAGTTTCAGCAAATCGGGCAGATCGCTGGTTTGCGCCGCACGCAGGGTATCGGTGTCGGAAGACATGCGGGCTTAGTCCTTCTTGCCGAACATGCGCTTCAGCATCTCGGCCATCGGCCCGGTTTCCGGCAGCTTTTTCGGCTGGGCGCTGTTGCGCGCCTGATGGATGTGTGACTGCGCGGCGGGCTTGGCCGCCTTTGCCGGTTTTTCCGCGTCAGGTTTGCTGCTAGTCGCCAGTGCCAGCTTGTTCATCAATTGCGAATCTTCTGCCTTCACCAGCATGGCGGCGTTGTCGGCGATTGCGTCGAGGAGCGGATCGAGCCAGACGTGATCGGCCTTGGCGAAATCGCCGAGCACATGGCCATGCACCCGCTCCTTGTCGCCGGGATGGCCGATGCCGAGGCGCAGGCGCCGGTAGTCCTTGCCGCAATGGGCGTCGAGCGATTTGAGGCCGTTATGGCCGCCGTGGCCGCCACCCGTCTTGATGCGGGCGCGGCCTGCCGGCAAATCCAGTTCATCATGGATGGCGATGATGTCAGCAGGTGCGAGCTTGAAAAAGCGCATGGCTTCGCCGACGGATTCGCCGGACAGGTTCATGTAGGTAAGCGGTTTCATCAGCAGAACCTTCTCGCCGCCGATCTCGCCTTCGGAAATCTCCGCCTTGAACTTCTTCGACCAGGGCGCAAAGAAGGGCAGGCGCTGCAGCGCATCCACGGCCATGAAGCCGATATTGTGACGGTTTCCCGCATATTGCGCGCCGGGATTACCTAGTCCTGCGATGATCTTCATGGGGCATGTCCGCGTTTTGCCTGATGATGCTGTTGTCACCACCCCGAAAAGGGCCTGATGTCAATCTTTTTATGGGTTTGCGGTAAGATCGGCCGATTGGTCAGGGGCGGACGAGATCGTAGCGGTCGAATATCCGCTGTTGCGTTCCATCGGCGATCAGCCCGTCCAGCCGGGCCTGCAATTTCGCGATGAGCTCGTCAGGAACGCTTTTGTTGCAGGCAAGGCCGAGCTGTTGCCGGGCCAGCGTCACCACCTCCTTGAAGTTGTTCGCAGGCAGGCTCTTGAAGGTACTTTCCGACATGGGCATGAGGTCGATGCGGCCGAGCTTCAGCTTGTTGAGCGTGATCTCGAAATCCGCGCCGACGTCCACCTGCGGGAAACCGAGTTTTTCCAGGAGTGCTTCGGTATAGTCGCCCCGCTGGGTTCCCACCCGGTATTTTTTGGCCTCCTCAAGGCTGGAAGCCTCAATATTCGCCTCGCGGCGCGCCACGAGAATATTGCGGTCGATGTGGATCGGCGCGACCCATTTGAAAAGATTTTCCCGCTCGGGCGTTCTCGCCGTGGCGAAGACGCAGTGCATGGTCTGTGTTGTGGCCAGCGCAATGGCCCGTGCCCAGGGCATGACGGCGACTTCGTAGTCCGTGCCGGTGTCCTGAAGCACGATCTTTAGCTGGTCGAAATAGACGCCGTGCACGCTGCCGTCGCTGGCCTGCAGATTATAGGGCGGATAGACCTCGGTCGTCAGGAAAAGCTTGGCCGCGCTGGCCGGAGTGGCAAGAGCAAGAAAGATCAGACAAAAGCGGATCCATCGCATCGCTGCCTCCACCGGGTTCACGCTTGTCTTGCCGCTATGCGGCTTTGCCCTGGCGCCGCATCAAGTGCGGCGATCAGCTTTTGGACCGGCTGCGGCCGCGCAAAGTAATAACCCTGCCCGAAGTCCGCGCCCATATCGGTCAGGAGGTCCTTCTGCTCTTCCGTCTCCACGCCCTCGGCAATGACGGTGCAGTTCATCTTGTGCGAGATGGCGGCGATGCCTTCGACAAGCATACGGTTTCGCTGGCTGATTTCCACCGTGTCATCGCAGATCGAGCGGGTGAAGGATTGGTCGATCTTGACGATATCGACCGGAAAGCGGCTGAGATAGCTGAGCGAGGAATAACCCGTGCCGAAATCATCCAGCGCGATGCGGCAGCCCAGCTGGTGGATGGCGTTGAGGATCGCCCGGATTTGCGGATCATCCTTCATGATGACGGCTTCGGTGATCTCGAGCACCAGGCGTCCGGGTAGAATACCGTGCCGGTGCAGGACGCCGGCGATGCGTGTCGGCAATCCCGGTTCGAATTGCAGCGGCGAAAAATTCACCGCCACATAGGTCTGCTCCATGCCAGGCAGGCGCGATAGCCGGGCGAGATTGGCTATCGACTGATCGAGAATCACATTGCCGATGCGTTGAATGGTGCCGTTCTCTTCAGCAAGGCTGATGATTGCAGCCGGGGGAAGCAATCCCTTGTCGGGATGGTTGAGACGCAGCAGCGCTTCGAAACCCGCCGTCTGGCCGGTTGCGAGGTCTTGAATGGGTTGGAAATAGGCTTCGAACCAGTCCTCGGAAAGCGCCTGCGCGATATCCCGCTCAAGCTCCGCATGTTCGCGGGCGCGGTCCATGATCGAGCTGTCAAAGACCTGTGAGCCGTTTTTGCCAGTTCTCTTGCGACTATACATGGCCATGTCGGCATTCTGTAAAAGCTCGGACGCGCTGGACGCGTGCAGAGGATAGACCGCCATGCCGATGCTGGCGCTGAGACGGATGCTGTTGTTCTCGATCTCGAAGGGCGTGTCCAGCATGGTGCAGACGCGCTCGCAGAATTCCAGGGCGCGCTCCTCCACCTTGTCGCCGGCCAGGAGAATGGCGAATTCGTCGCCGCCAAGCCGCGATGCGCTGTCGAGGGGCGTCAGCAGGGGTTCGAGTTTCAGCGTGAATTGCTTGAGAACGGCGTCACCCGCGGCATGGCCGAGATTGTCGTTGATGGCCTTGAAACGATCGAGGTCGATGAACAGGCACGCCAGTTCGCTGCCGTTCCTGTCCGCATCGCGGATCTGCAGGTCGAGGATGGCCTCGAAACCCTGACGGTTGAAGAGGCCGGTCAGATGGTCGGAGATGGCCTGCTGGCGGTTGCGTTTCTCCGACTGGCTCAGTTCGGTTACATCGGTCATGACGCACAGGGATGTGCTTTGCTGCGCGGCACCGCCGGAATCGAGCGGCTTTTCGAGGATGAGCGCGTCCATGATGCCGCCATCCATGCAATGGAAACGCACGGTGATGCCGTTCTGCGAAACGTCGGGCGAGGGCTGTGCCGCCTTGCGCTGCTGGAAGAGGGACCTGTCCTCGGGATGGATTAGATCGGCGAAGTTCAGGCCGAGTATCCGCGTGCGATCGTAACCGGTCGCCTGCACCCAATAGTCGCTGACGGCGGCAATCCGGTCGTGCCTGTCGAGCGAGAACAGCATGGCGGGGGTGCGGTTGTAGATCTCCGTCTTGCGTTGGTGGGCATTCTTGATTTCCAGCTCTTCTTTTTCAAGCTGGATCTGCATTTCGTTGAAGCTTTTTGCCAGCCGGCCGATTTCATCCTTGGAGCGCCAGTCGACATGGTGGCGTGAGCCGAGGCGGCGTGTAGCCTCTATTGCCGCCGCCAGTCGCATTAGTGGACGGATGACCATGAAGCGGTTGCCGATGATGGCGGCAAGAACGACCGTGACAACGGCGAGGATGAAAATCGTGATAAAGGCCAGTTCGGTACGACTAAGCGAGGTCAGAAGGCCGACATCATCGTAATAGACCGTCAGCTGGCCAACGGTGACGGGGCCCTTGGTGGTCTTGTAGATTACCTCGCGTGTCGTCGAGGCGGCATCCTGAATGATGTCGCTGCCGGCAGTCTGGACGACATCCAGCTGGCCGGATGTATCCTTGACTTCGACCATGCGGATCATGGGATCGGAAACGAGGGTTCCGGTAATCTGGTTTATGGTGTCGTCATCAAGGTCCCACAGAGGGCGGGCGAGCGCCTGCGTATTGGTCGACAGCAGAATTTCGATGTGGTTGCGCTGGCTGCGGATTGCCTCGTTATAGGAAAGCGTCAGCAACAGCGTGAAAAGCGGGGCGACCACTGTAAGAAGTGCACCGGAAACAATCGCGATAAAGCGACTTTCGACGGAATGAGCCATGTTCGATTGCAGCTACCCTTTACCCCAGACTTGCTGCGCCGCGTTTTGTCCTTCCACGGAGGTGTGGCGAAGGTTTTCGGCAAAAGCCTGTTTTCCCATCCATTTCCCCAGCTGGCCGGTGTTCCACGACAGCGCAAGAGTATCGTTTCATGGAAGTGTTAATCGACACTGAAACCGCTTCCGTCTCAGTTGCGGCCGGTAAGCTTTCTGGTTTTAAAGTTCATAAAAACTAAAAAGCCCGTTCCGAAAACGGAACGGGCTTCGTTCTTCAAAGCTATCAGGCCTTGCGGCCGCCGATTATTCCTCGGAAGCTTCTTCAGCTGCGGCTTCTTCTTCTTCAACGCCTGCTGCCGGAGCAACGATGGTTGCGATCGTGAAGTCACGGTCGGCGATGACGGGCGTGATGTTCTTCGGCAGCTTCACGTTCGAGATGTGAACGCTGTCGCCGATCTTCAGGCCGGAGAGGTCGACCGTGATGGCTTCCGGAATGTCGTTGGCCGGGCAGTGGAATTCCACCGTGTGGCGAACGATGTTCAGAACGCCGCCGATCTTGATGTCCGACTTTTCTTCGTTTTCGAAGTGAACCGGAATTTCGACGTTGACGAGCGTGTTGCCCGAAACGCGCAGGAAGTCGACATGCATGGTGAAGTCGCGGACCGGATCAAGCTGGTAATCCTTCGGGAGAACCTTGATCTTCTTGCCGTCGACGTCGATCGTCGCAACCGTCGTCATGAAACCGCCAGCGTGGATACGCTTGGTGACTTCATTGGTGGACAGGGCGATAGAAATGGGGGCCTGCTTGTCACCATAGATGACAGCGGGAATCAAACCGTTGCGGCGAAGTTCACGAGAGGACCCCTTACCAACTCGTTCGCGCGCCTCGGCCTTGAGCTCATACGATTCTTTGCTCATGGCAGTTCCTTTCGAGGTTATATGGAGAGTTCATGCCGAACAAAGCGGCCTGAACTGGAGAGGCCGTCAAAGCCATCCCGCCCGCGTTGCCTCCAAGGGTGTCTACACGGGTGCGGGCGCTATAATACAAACGGGACATAAAGACAAGAGAGGACCGCTTCTCGTCTGCGTACCTCTACGGTTTCATTAGGTCGTACTAATTCACTCGCGTGTTGCAACTTTTAATATGTGCTTATCCATTCATATAAACCTGGTGAAAACTTGGCGAATGGTAAGTCTGGGCAAAATTTCAACCGCGTAGATGACAATGCTCAAAGTTCTCCAGTGCCTCACCATCGATCACGACTATCGATACACCATCGCGGCGGTCTTCGTCTGCATGCTCGGAAGCTTCGTTTCGATGCGCCTTTTTTCGAAAGCGCGTCTGGCGACGGGAGTGCAGAAGGTCAATTGGCTGTTTCTGGCGGGCGTCAATGGTGGTGCTGCGATATGGACCACCCATTTCGTGGCGATGCTGGGCTATGTCGCGGCGGGTGATGTGGGTTACGATCCGTACCTTACCGGGCTGTCACTTCTTATCGCCATTACGACGACGACTGCCGGTTTCGGCATTTCCGCCTATGGCGGGCGCAGCGTTCTGGTGGAAGCCGGCGGAGTCATCCTCGGCCTCGGCATTGCCGCCATGCATTACACCGGCATGGCGGCCTATAATGTTCAGGGCATGATCTTCTGGAATCAGGCCTATGTCATCGCCTCACTGATATTGGGGGCGGTGCTGGGCGCCATTGCGGTCAATCGCATTGCCCGGCCTCTCAACCGCTTCTGCCAGTATGGTGCGGTGGCGTTTCTCATCCTGGCCATTGCCTCGATGCACTATACCGGCATGGCCTCCATGTCCTTCGTCTTCGATCCGCGCATCGTCATCCCGGAAAATCTGCTGCCGCCGGCCATCATGGGCGGGGGCGCAATCGCCGTGACGCTGCTGCTTCTGGCGCTCGGGCTTTCCACCTATGTCATCGACGCCCAGTCAACCCAGCAGGCGGTCGCGCGTTATCGCCATCTTTCATTGCATGATCCGCTGACGGGTATTCCCAACCGCGCGGCATTCATCGAGCATCTCAACCGCCGCACGCGCCATATCTCGCTGGGCGCACATACCGCGCTTCTGTCGATCGATCTCGACCGTTTCAAGGAAATCAATGACGTGCATGGTCATGCGGCCGGTGACGCCGTACTACGCGCCATCGCCGACCGCGCGAGTTCGGTGCTGAAGACCGGTGAGTTCCTGGCGCGCATGGGCGGCGACGAGTTCGTGGCGATGACCCATTCCTACTATACCCGCGCCGATGGTGCGGAGTTTGCCCAGCGTTTGATCGAGCAGATCAGCAAGCCGGTGGAATGGAACGGGCAGACATTTTCTGTCGGCGCCAGCGTCGGTATATCGGTGCGCAATACCAGCTCCATCGATGCGGATACGCTGATGGCCCAGGCTGATGTCGCCATGTACCGGGCAAAAAGCGGCACGTCGGACACGATCTGCTTCTATGACAAATCCATGGACGAGGCCGCGCGTGAGCGCAACGTGCTTGCCGTCGCCATGCGCAGCGGCCTCGCCAATAAAGAGTTCGAGCTTTATTACCAGCAGCAGAACGACACCAAGAGTGGCAGCATCGTCGGTTTCGAGGCGCTTCTGCGCTGGAAACATCCGGAACGCGGCATGATCTCGCCCGTCGAATTCATTCCGATTGCCGAACAGACCGGCTTCATCGTCGAACTGGGCGAATGGGTATTGAGAGAAGCATGTGCACAGGCTGCGCAGTGGAAAAAGTCACTCGCCATTGCCGTCAACGTCGCGCCGCAGCAGCTTGCGGATAATGATTTCCCCGACAAGGTTGAGAGAATTCTTGCCGAAACGGGACTTGCGCCGGAAAGGCTCGAGCTTGAAATCACCGAAGGTAGCATTATCGCCGACCACCGCCACGCGCTCGTCACCATCCGCAAGCTCAAGGCGCTCGGCGTCAAGATCGCGATGGATGACTACGGCACGGGTTACTCCTCGCTTTCGACCCTGCAGAGTTTTCCTTTCGACAAGATCAAGATCGACCGTGCCTTCATCGATGGCCTGTCCACCAATGTGCAGTCTGAGGCGATCGTTCGCTCGACGCTCATTCTGGCGCATAGCCTCAATATTCCGGTACTCGCGGAAGGTGTGGAAACGAAGGCCCATATCGAGTTCCTGCGGCGTGAAGGCTGCCTGCAGGTGCAGGGCTTCTTTTTCGGCAAGCCCGGACCGCTGACCTCCATTGCCAATCTTGTCGATGACACGTTTCTTTCAACGGAGGATGAAACGGAAGAGGCCTCCGGCCGGCGTTATATCAAGGCAGTTCGCTAGTCCGCTGCAGCCGATGGCTGTTCCCGGCGGGCCGGTCGCGAAATTTTTTGTTGAAACATGAACGCTTCCAGCGCACCATCGCCGAAAAGCTTTGGGAGGAGCGTATGCCGACAGACATCGCCCATGCGGAACGCGTGTATGAAACCGCGCGTCATCGTTCCGCCGCCGCAAGTTCTCCGATTGTCGCCTCGTGGCAGCGGTGCATGGTCAAGCACCGTCTTGCGCCGGAGGAAAATCGCAAGCCGATCTTTCTCAGCGAGGTCGAATTTCGACGCGCGCGCGAAAGTGCCGCCGGCCTGATCGCCGAAAGCACGGATGAGCTCGACCGCATTTTCCAAAGTGTCGGCAAATCCGGTTGCTGCCTGCTTTTGACCGATGCACAGGGCGTTGCGCTGGAAAGACGCGGTGCGGCTGGCGATGACCGAGAATTCCGGGCGCTTGGTCTCTGGTCCGGCGCGGTCTGGAGCGAGGCGAGTGTCGGCACCAACGGCATCGGCACGGCGCTCGTCGATGAGCGCTCGGTGGTGGTCTATCGCGACCAGCATTTCTTCACGTCGAATACCGAACTCTGCTGCACGACAGCGCCCATCCGTGACCATACCGGTCGGGTGACGGGTGCACTCGATATTTCCACCTGCCGCGACGATATCAATGAGATGACCTTCTCCTTCGTCACCCAGGCGGTGAAGGACGCGGCGCAACGCATTGAGGGCAATCTTTTCCGACGGGCTTTTCCGGGTGCGCGCATTGTTGTTGTGCCGAGCGGTTTCGGGGCGGCGCTTTCGCTGCTTGCCGTGGATCAGGATGATCTCGTTCTGGGTGCAACCCGCGCGGCGCGCCTTGCGCTGAAGCTTGATGATGCCCGCATTGCGCAGGGCCTGCCAGCCGCCGATATTCTGCAGGAACAGCGCCATGATGGCGGCTCCGACCTCGCCGAAGCGGAACGCTCAGCACTTCGCCGCGTATTGTCGCGCACCAACGGCAACGTGACGCAGGCCGCTTCGCTGCTCGGCATCAGCCGCGCCACGCTTCACCGCAAGATGAAGAAATTTGACGTGCATTGAGGGCGTGCGGGGCAAGATCCGGCCGATCGTGCCGGATAAAAGCGTCTTTGTCGCAGATGTGAGACAATGTGCGCTGCGGAACCGCGGCGCCCCTCTACCGAACCGCGCCATCTAGGCCCACCTTCCTCCCATGCGATCCGCTGCGGATCGTTTTCATCAGGGAGGATGAAATCATGAACATTCAGGTTCAGCAGAAAGCGGGCGAAGCGCCCTTCAAGCTGAAATACGGCAATTACATTGGCGGCAAGTGGGTGGAGCCGAAATCTGGCCGCTACATGGACAATCTCTCACCGGTGACCGGGCACAAGATTTGCGAAGTACCGCGTTCGGATGCAGCCGACATCGAGTTCGCGCTCGACGCTGCCCACAAGGCCCGCGACAAATGGGGCAAGACGAGCATAACCGAGCGCTCCAACATCCTGCTCAAGATCGCCCAGCGCATTGAAGACAATCTAGACCTCATCGCCCGGGCCGAGACCTGGGACAATGGCAAGCCGCTGCGCGAGACCACCAATGCGGATATTCCGCTCGCCATCGACCATTTCCGCTATTTCGCAGGCTGCATCCGCGCCCAGGAAGGCACGATCGGCGAGATCGATAACGATACCGTGGCCTATCACTTCCATGAACCGCTCGGTGTTGTTGGCCAGATCATTCCGTGGAACTTCCCGATCCTCATGGCCGCGTGGAAGCTTGCACCGGCGCTTGCCGCGGGCAATTGCGTTGTGCTGAAGCCGGCCGAGCAGACACCGGCCTCCATTCTCATCGTGATGGAGCTTATCGAGGACCTGCTGCCGCCCGGCGTCCTCAACATCGTCAACGGCACGGGTCTCGAGGCCGGCAAGCCACTGGCCCAGAGCAACCGTATCGCCAAGATCGCCTTCACCGGATCGACTTCGGTCGGCAAGGAAATCATGCGTTATGCGGCCGACAACGTGACCAACATCACGCTGGAGCTAGGCGGCAAGTCGCCGAACATCTTCTTTGCCGACGTGATGAACGAGGACGATGCCTTCCTTGATAAGGCTTTGGAAGGTTTCGCTTTCTTCGCGCTGAACCAGGGCGAGGTATGCACCTGCCCTTCGCGTGCGCTGGTCCACGAATCGATCTATGACCGCTTCATGGAAAAGGCGATCAAGCGCGTGCAGGCCATCAGCCAGGACGATCCGCTCAACCCGTCGACCATGCTGGGCGCGCAGGCCTCGCAGGAACAGTTTGACAAGATCATGAGCTATCTGGAGATCGGCAAGAAGGAAGGCGCCAAGGTTCTGACCGGCGGTGATCGCAAGACGCTGTCGGGTGATCTGAAAGACGGTTACTACATCCAGCCGACCGTCTTTGAAGGAAACAACAAGATGCGGATTTTCCAGGAGGAAATCTTCGGTCCCGTTGTTTCCGTCACCACCTTCAAGACGGTGGAAGAAGCGCTCGAAATCGCCAATGACACGGTTTACGGTCTCGGCGCAGGCGTCTGGAGCCGTGACACGAACATCTCCTATCGCGCCGGGCGTGGCATTGAAGCGGGTCGTGTATGGACGAACTGCTACCACGTCTATCCGGCTGGCGCTGCCTTTGGCGGCTACAAGCAGTCGGGCATCGGTCGCGAGACCCACAAGATGATGCTCGATCACTACCAGCAGACCAAGAACCTGCTGGTTTCCTACAGCCCCAACAAGGTTGGCTTCTTCTGAGTTCCTCCCCGGAAGCCGGCGAGGGCAAGGGTGCCGGGCTCGCCGGCGCATTCCCAGGGGCTTCGGCCCCTGGGAGCCCGGATCGGAATTTAGGTGAAATTAAAGGCCGGAGGTTTCGCCTCCGGCCTTTTTGATGTGTTTACGCGGCGTAACGTTGGTCGTGATGCCGGGCGTCACCTACCGAGAACTGCCCCACCTGTTCGGTCAGGCCATCCGCCTCGCTGGCCAGCGAGAAGGCGGCGGCCGTCGTTTGCTCCACCATGGCCGCATTCTGCTGCGTCACATGGTCGAGTTCGTTGACAGAGGCGTTTATTTCGCTGAGGCGGCCTGACTGTTCGCGCGAGGCGGTGGCGATGTCGCCGATCTGGTCGTTGACCGATTGGATGCGCTTCTGGATTTGCTCCAGGCTTTCACCGGTCTTCAGAACCAGCGCCACGCCGCTTTCCACATCGCCCGCAGAGGTGGCGATGAGCTGCGTGATGTCGCGGGCGGCGGCTGCCGATTTCTGGGCCAGTTCGCGAACCTCCTGCGCCACGACGGCAAAGCCCTTTCCGGCCTCACCGGCGCGCGCAGCTTCCACACCGGCATTAAGCGCCAGAAGATTGGTCTGGAAGGCGATCTGGTCGATGACGTCGATGATCTGACGGATCTTCGCCGACGATGTCTCGATGCGCTCCATGGCGACGATCGCTTCTTTCACGACCGCCGTGGACTTGTGAGCATCCTGCATCGTGCCCGCCGTTGCCTCGACGGCGACATTGCAGCGCGACAGTGAGAGATTGACGGCCTGCGTCATGTCTCCGAGCGCTGCGGCCGCCTCTTCAAGGGCTGCGGCCTGGCGTTCGGTGCGCCGTGAAAGGTCTTCCGATGCGCTCTTCAGTTCGCCGGAGCCGGAGCGGATGGCATTGGCGCTTTCGCCGATATTGGAGATCGTCGCTTCCAACCCCGCCATGGAGTTGTTGAAGTCGACGCGCAGATGATCGAGTGAGGGCACAAAGGATTTTTCGATGCGAAGATCGAGCCTGCCGGCGGCCAGATTGGCAAGGCCCGTGGCGAGTGCATCGACAGCTTCTTCCAGCTCCTTGGCGCTTCTTGCCTTCTCCATTTCGCGCTGGGCGCGCTCTTCGTCCAGTTCTTCGCCCTTGCGATGGGCTTCGGTTTCCATGCGCTGCTTGTCCAGAATACCTTGGCGGAAGGATTCCAGCGCGCGTGCCATGGTGCCAATCTCATCGCCGCGGGAAACCGCCTTGATTTCGATATCGTTCTCACCGCCGTTGAGGCGCTCCATCAATCCGGCAAGGCCGGTCAACGGCTTGGTGAGACTGGCGGACACAAAAATACCGATCAGCGTCATGATCGCAAGCACGGCCAGCGTTGCGACGGTTGCCCAGAAGGCGAGATCGTTTGCGGCGGCCAGCACCTTGCTCTCCTGCTGCCCGATGGCCAGAAGATGCTTCTGCCCAAACACGGTGACCGGGCGATAGGCATAGAAGATGTTGCCGGCAGGCGTCTCTGCCATCACCATTCCAGCATCACTTGCACCCGAAAGGGCCGCAAGATTTTCGGAAATGGCGGCTTCAGCGCCACCCGAGAGAACGCCGGTGCGACGTTTGCCCTCCGCGCTTAGAAGAACGGCGTCGTCGATGGTCTTGCCGGTTTCTTCGGGAGTGACCACAGCCCCGATGCGATCGGCGGCAATACGCATGATGACGGCGCCCTTGCGCTGAATCTGACCCCAGTTTGAGACCGCGAGCGGCATGCCGATCATGGCCGAATCATTGTCGCCGCCGGTGAAGCCGGTCGTGCTGATGACGCCGTCCTTGCCGGCTTCGATGCGCTGGAAGAGGTCGTTGATCGCGGCGTTCTGCGGTTCCGTCACGTTGGTGAGGAAGTTCTTTGCCTTGGTCACGGAATAGATAATGAGGCCGTTCTTGTCGATCACGTAAATGTCGCTGACGCGGGTATTGCGCCAGACGCTGGCGATCGCGGCGTTGATGGTCGCGTGGCGAATGGCATAAAGCAGTCGTAACCCTTCACCATTGAAGGAGGCACGCTCCTCTTCGGAAACACCTTCGCGGCGGAAAGCCTGGATGATGGCGTCCTTTTCCGTCGGCACGACGGCGGTCATCGCGTCCAGCGACTGGGCGATCGCGGCATTCTGCGACAGTTCGGTGATGCTTTGTTCGACACGCAACGTATAGGCGTCAAGCTGCTTGGACTGGTTGCTTGCAACCGTTTCGAGCCTGATTTCGCTGGCGTCGATAAGGCCCGATTTGCCCATCTCGTAGGATAACAGTCCCACGGACAGGCAGGAAACCAGTGTTGCGCCCGTGACGAGCGCCGCAAATTTGGCCTTGATCGACAATGATTTAGCTTTGACAGCAGTCGGATTTGCACCCGGCATCCTGTTTCCTCCCCCCAAAAAAAACGTGACCGCACGGTGGCAAAAATTGCTTACGGTCGCGTTAAAGGGTTGCGAATTGTACGATTATTTCCCGCATGCCGTGAAATAACTTCAACAGCCACCGACACACCTGCGTTATAAAACTGCAATAGAGCAGGCGCATATGCAGCGAAGATCAACGGCTGTTCATATTCATGCAAGCTTTTCGCGCTCCTTCTCTCGCCACTATCGATGATGTCTGCGGAACCCGAGCAGATGGATATGACGGAGCCCCTTTGCGATCGATCCCGGATTTTGCGGTTATCGTGCCGATGCATAATGAAGAAGCGAGTGTTGAAACGCTCGTGGCCGAGATCGTGGCTGCCTGCCAGCCGGTCGGCACCTTCGAGATCGTGGTGGTGGACGACGCATCCTCTGACCGCACGGTGGATGCGGTGCTTTCACTCGGTGATCGTTACCCCATGCTGCGGCTTGTCAGGCATGACCGTCAGGGTGGGCAATCGGCGGCAATCCATAGCGGCGTGCAGGCGGCGCACGCGCCCATCATCTGCATGCTTGACGGCGACGGCCAGAACCCGCCGGACAATCTGCCGGCACTTCTTGCGCCGCTTCTCGCCGCCACTGCGCCCAGCCGGCTCGGTCTCGTGGCCGGCCAGCGCGTCGGCCGGCGTGATACGCTCGGAAAACGCCTTTCCTCGCGTTTCGCCAACGGATTGCGCGCACGCATCCTGAAGGACGGCACGCGCGATACCGGTTGCGGGCTCAAGGCCTTTCGTCGCGACGCCTATCTTGCCTTGCCCTATTTCGATCACCACCACCGCTATTTCCCGGCGCTTTTTAATCGCGACGGCTGGCAGGTGGCCCATGTCGACGTCACGCACCGGGCGCGGCAGCACGGCAATTCCCACTACACCAATATCGGCCGCGCGCTTGTTGGGATCCACGACCTGATCGGCGTCGCCTGGCTTTTGCGCCGGCGCAAGCGGTCAAGCTGGGCTGAAACTTTCATAACGGAGACATTGCCGTGAACGTACCGGCTTTATGGTCCATGCTGCATGTGAACAGCTGGGAAGAATTTGTATGGGTCCTGACCGGTTTCATGGGCCAGATGCTGTTCACCATGCGTTTTCTGGTTCAATGGATTTCCTCTGAACGGGCGAACCGTTCGGTCATGCCGGTCGCCTTCTGGTATTTTTCCATTCTTGGCGGTCTGGTGCTGCTTTCCTATGCGCTGTGGCGGCGCGACCCGGTCTTCGTTCTCGGACAGGCTTCCGGCCTACTCATCTATGCTCGAAATCTTTGGCTGATCCATGCAGAACGCCGCCAGCATGCATGATGGAGTGGCCCTGCCGAATGCGCAGGTAGGCGAAGAGCGCCGTTGGCTGACATTTGCGGTCACAGCGATCATTGTCGTGACGGCGCTGCGGATTCTTGCGCTGGCCTTCAACCGTACTGATCTTTTCCTCGACGAGGCGCAATATTGGCTGTGGGGCCGGGAGATGGCGCTGGGAGCCTATTCCAAGCCGCCGCTGATTGGCTGGCTCATTCGCGCTGCAACGATTCTGGGCGGCGGCGAGGGTACGTTCCAGGTGCGGTTGGCCGCCCCTGTCGTGCATGGCGTTGCGGCGGCGGCGATTCTTGTGCTCGGCCGTATGATCTATGATGTCAGGCTCGCCTCGCTGGCCGCCCTTGTCTATCTGACGCTGCCCGCCGTGACACTCGGCAGCCTACTGATCTCGACTGATACACCGATGATGCTGTTCATCGTGCTGTCGATGATTTCGGTCAGGAAGCTTGCGCAGGCACGGGCTGAAAGCAGGGGTGCGCTTGGCTGGAGCATCGCTCTCGGCCTCTGTTTCGGCCTCGGCCTGATGTCGAAATATGCGATGATCTATTTTCTGCCCTGCTTCATCGCGGCCGGGTGGCTTTGCGAGGCATGGCGTATCCGGCTGCGCGACGCGGCGATTGCCGCGCTGATCTGCCTTGCTGTCGTCGCGCCCAATCTGTGGTGGAACGCCGCGCATGATTTCATGACCGCGCGCCACACGGCTGACAATGCGAACTGGCACGGCGTACAGCTGAAGATCGGCTCGGCGCTCGAATTTTTCTTCTCGCAAGCGGGTGTGGTCGGACCATACGTTTTTGTCGGCATGATCGTTGCGACATTCCGCGCAAAAACCGGCGAAGCCCGGGCGCTTGTCGCTCTTTCCGTGCCGATCGTGCTTTTGATCACGGCACAGGGCCTGATGTCGCGTGCCCTCGCCAACTGGGCGGTCGGGGCTTATGCGGCAGGCGTGCTTCTGGCCACGCCGGTCCTGGCATCACGACGTTGGCTCATCGTATCCACGCTGGTCCTCGGAGGCATCGTCGCCATCGCGCTGCCGCTGATGACGATTGCGGGAACAGGCTTGCGCCTGCCGAACGGTAAACTGGCGATGGCACGTTATCTTGGAAGCTCCGAGTTGGTGTCGACCGGCCTCTCGCGGGCGCGTGAGGTAGGGGCGGACGCTATCGTCGCCAATGATCGTTCGATATTGGCCGAGCTTTTTTACCAGTTGCGGGACGAGAAGCAGGTGTTGACGCGCGCACTTCCCGAAACCGGTGTGCCCTCCAGCCACTATGCCCTTCTTTATCCGCTGAAGCCGGGCGAAGCGAAAAATCCGCTGTTTCTGGCAAGTGCGGATGGCTTGCCGGCATGCCTTGCCGGCGCGGCGCCGGTGGCGCATTGGACCGCCGGCCCGGGCTATGTCGAGGGTAAGGAAATCGGGCTGTGGCGCCTGCCGCCACAGTGCATTCCGGAGCGCGCCAATGGACAATGATCTCTCGCATATGCGGATCACCATCTGGGTGACGCTCGCCGCGCTCGCGCTGGTGATCCTGTTTGCGACCTTTCCTTCAATTGATCTTCGCTTCTCCGCCCTGTTCTTTTCGCCTGTAGGACAGCCATGGCCTGGCCGGGAGCCGTTTCCCGAATGGCTGCGCGACACGTTGCGGGAAGGTGTCGAGCTCGCCGCGCTTCTGGCTTTCCTCGCCCTCGTCGGTAATCTCCGGTTGGGCGCTCTGCAGCGAACCGGCTGGCGGGTCTGGGCGTTCCTGTGTGGTCCCGTGATCCTCTGCGCCGGGCTCCTCGTCAATGGCGTGCTGAAGGCCATGATCGGCCGCGCGCGTCCGTTCAGCGTTACCGAATTTGGCGGGCATCAGCTGTTCACGCCGCCTTTCCAGTTCAGCACGCAATGTTATTCGAACTGTTCGTTCTCTTCGGGCGAAACCGCGCTGATCGCGAGCTTTTTCCTGCCGTTCTGCGTGCTTGTCTGGCCGCGCCTGCGTCCCTATGGCCGATGGGTGGTTGGCGGCCTTTCCGCCGGGGCAATCATCCTCATGTCCGGTCTTCGCATCGCAGCCGGCGGGCATTTCCTCAGCGATGTGGTGATGTCCACCCTGTTCTCTGCCCTCACGACACTGTTTCTGTACCGGGTGCTGGCGATAAGCCGCCACCGCCACCTCTTCACGGGTGATGCCGTCTCCGCCGATACGATGAGCCTTTGGCGCAATGGACGCCATGCCGTTCTTGCCCGTGTTCGGCGCTGGTGGCCGAAAATCAAGGCCGCAGCCACGCGTTTGCAACGGCCCCCGGATACAGGTGCGGCGTCGTCTTAAGGGGAAGTTCCGGGTGGGGCCTCACTGAGGTGAAGGGGGCAGCGGCTATACATTTCCGCCTTGAACTGGACACGAAAAAATCAGCGCTCCTTGACTGGCTGTAAACCTGCCAATTACGCGGACGTCATGCTCGGGCTTATCCCCGTTATCTGCAACGTCTTGATTTTATTGATATGGTTAGATCCTCGGCACAAGGCTGAGGATGACGTTGAGTGAATGTGGACCCACTTCAGCTCAAGCGCAGGCCGCAAAAAATCGGAGCGAATTTGGCAGCCCTCGGGGCGATTGCTGAATTTATTCAGTCAAACAGACCGGATACAGACTGTTCCTGCGCGGTGCGGTTGATCGCCTCGCCGAGCAGGCCGGCGGTGCTGACCACGCGGATATTGTGCGCGGATTGCACACCGGTGGTCGGCTGGATGCTGTCGGTGATGACGAGTTCGCGCAGCTTCGAGGAGGCCACGCGGGCAACCGCGCCGCCCGAGAGTACACCGTGGGTGATATAGGCGGTAACGCTGGTCGCGCCCTTTTTCAGCAGCGCTTCGGCGGCGTTACAGAGCGTGCCGCCGGAATCGATGATATCGTCGATCAGGATGCAATCCTTACCCGAGACATCGCCGATGACGTTCATGACCTCGGATTCGCCCGGACGGTCACGACGCTTGTCAACGATTGCCAGAAGACAGTCGAGACGCTTCGACAGGGCACGGGCGCGAACCACGCCGCCGACATCAGGCGAAACGACCATGACATTGTTGGTGTCGTAATGGTCCTTCACGTCGCGGGCGAGAATGGGCGCTGCGAAGAGATTGTCGGTGGGGATGTCGAAGAAGCCCTGGATCTGGCCGGCATGAAGATCGAGGGTGAGAACGCGGTCGGCGCCGGCTTCGGTAATCAGATTGGCAACGAGCTTGGCGGAAATCGGGGTGCGGGGGCCTGCCTTGCGATCCTGGCGGGCGTAACCGAAATAGGGCAGCACCGCGGTAATTCGTTTGGCCGAGGAGCGGCGCATGGCATCGATCATGATGAGCAGTTCCATCAGATGATCATTTGCCGGGAAGGAGGTGGACTGGACGATAAAGACGTCTTCGCCGCGAACGTTCTCGCTGATTTCTACGAATATTTCCTGGTCAGCAAACCGCTTTACAGTGGCATTTCCGAGAGGAACGTTCAGATACTTGCAGATCGCTTCGGCAAGGTGCCGGTTCGAATTGCCTGCGAAAACCTTCATTGCGGCCGCCTGTTTCCATGCCATCGCCTTGCGCCACGGGGCTCAATCCACCGTAACCAAAGCGTCGTTCAAGGGGAGGAACATCCGGCTGAAAAGCCTTTGCCGGATACGCCTTGTTGCCATGCGCGCCTTAATAGCGCTGTTGCTTCCGATTGCAAGAGGACTCCGCGCTTTCGCAATGATTTTCGTGAAATCTCTGTGACTTCTCCCGTCGTTTCACCTCATCCGCGTTGAGATTGCTTCCATGACGCATACTCGCCCAGCGTTTTTGCGGCGATATCCTGCATGACCCTGTCGGTTGCTGCTGCCCAAGGATCGCTGCCTTTTGCCGCGACGCTTTCCTGTCCCTGCAGGCGGTGCAGCCGAACGCCATTGGCGTCGAGAATGTCCCAGACGTAAACGATATTGACCTTGCCGCCATCGGCAAATGCCGAGAAATACCCTTTCAGGATGTTTTCGGCCGAATTGTCGTTTGAGGCGCGGATGGTCAGCCCTTTCGCCCGTGCTTCGGCCCCGAGCTGGCGCGACAGCGGGGTGACGGCCTGAACGGGCGCACCGATGATGGGCAGGAAGCGGATGGAGTTTGCCGAAGAGGCAGGTGCAAGCGACGCCGACTGCTGCGAGGGGGCAGATTGCGCGACGGCGGGCGGGGCCGCAGCCGGGTTCTGGCGGAGCGGCTCGCCATACTGGTTGCCGTTGGACAGCGCCTGTGCCTGCGCCTGCAACGAGTTTTGCGGGGCGTAGGCGGGAACGGATGTCGCGGTTGCCGGGGCGCCGGTGGGCGCACGGTCGGCGGCGGCCGCCATCTGGTCGAGGTCGCCCTGCGTTACCGGCGTCGATTGCGAGCTATTATGGCCGACATCCACCTGCGGTGTCAGCGCTTCCGTCGTGTTGCAGCCTGACAGGGTCAGGACAAGCGCTGGAACAATGATGGCCTGACAAAGGGGGGTGAACCCCGTCCGGCTCATGCGATTTTCCCTCTCATGTTCCGCTCCTTCGTGCCCAAGGTGGCGCAATGTAAGGGCGGTTTTCCCGGTCTGTCAAACCCGGTGGCGATTTAAGCTGTGAGAAGATCGAGGTTATGGCGCGAGAGCGGTTCCGGGGCGCCGTCGGTGGTGAGATAGGTCTGGCCGAGCGTCATGGCCGTGCCGGAATCGGAATCCATCACGATCATGTGCACAAAGAGCGTCATGTCGGCGGTGATCTCCTGCGGATTGCCGGAATGGAACATCTGATGCTCCATCCAGGAGGGCGAAAAACGCGCGCCCAGTGAATAACCGCAGGAATTCAGGCGGTGCCGGGTGAGGCCACGCTCGTCCATCACGCGGGCATGCACGTCGAAGACGTCGCCGAATGTCTGCCCGGGGCGCAATACCTCCTCGATCGCTGTCAGATTTTGCAGGCAGGCGCTGTAAAGCTCCTTCTGGCGGAAATCCTGTTCGCCGATCACCACAGTGCGCATCATGGCGGCATGGTAATGGGCGCTGACGCCGGCCCATTCCAGCGTCAGCTGATCCTTGCTGTCGAGGACACGACGGCCTGCCTTGTAGCGGCAGAGAAGCGCATCCGCGCCTGAGCCGATGATGAATTCATTGGCAGGGTAGTCGCCGCCGCCCGCGAGCACCGCACCCTGCATCGCCGCGAGAATGGCGGCTTCGTCCGCGCCGGGCTTGATGAGGGGCAGTGCCGCATCCAGAGCCTCATCGGCCAGCTGGCCAGCCTTGCGGGCATAGGCGATTTCAGCGGGACTTTTGACGAGCCTGAGGGTGCTGACGAGATAGGAGGCGTCAACCATCTGGCCGAAGCTGGCAAGCTGGTTGTCCAGCAGGCGGGCGACACGACCGGTCATGCCGTGGGTGTCATATTCCACGCCGATCTTTGCGCCCAGCAGGTCGAGATCGCTCAGCAGGTTTTTGAGATCAAGAGTCGGGTCGGCATTGGGTCGATCGACCCAGAGGAGGACGTTCTCGATGATGGAAGTATTGCGGGCCTGACGCAGATCGGCCGAGCGTGTCAGCAGGTTCAGGGAGCCGTCCGATTTCACCACCAGCGTCTGGAAGAAGCAGTAGCCGAAAGTATCGTAACCGGTCAGCCAGTACATGCTTTCCTGCGCGAAAAGCAGCAGCGCGTCCAGCTTCTCCTCGGCCATTTTCGCGAGCAGCCGCTCGCGGCGGGCATCGAATTCCGAAAGCTCGAAATGCAGGGCCATGTCAGTCCTCCAGAATTGCGATTGCAGAAATCTGCCGGCCGTAATCGGGTTCGGCGCGGTGGGTGGTGCGGCGATAGGAATAAAACCGCTCTTCGTCCGGATAAGTGCAGAGGCCGAGATTTTCCGCCTTCACGCCGGCTGCGGTCAGGCGATCTATGGTGAATTGCTTGAGATCGAACAGGGCATGGCCCTGCTTCTCCGTCTCGCCGAAATACGCCGCATAGGCTGGATCGATATCGGTGAAGCGCGCCACATATTCCGGCCCGACCTCGTAATTGTTCTGGCTGATGGAGGGGCCGAGCGAGGCGACGATGCGCTCGCGTCTGGCGCCGAGCTTCGTCATGGTCTCGATGGTGTTTTCAAGCACGCCGAAGAGCGCGCCCTTCCAGCCGGCATGGGCGGCACCCACGACACCCGCTTCCGCATCCGCAAACAGAATAGGCCCGCAATCGGCGCTCAAGACGCCCAGCACGAAACCCGGCGTCGCCGTCACCAGGGCGTCCGCCTGCGGGCGACTGCCGTCATAGGTGTCATCGACCACGAGGACATCGGGGGAATGGACCTGGTGAACGGTGGCGAGGCGGCCCGAGGGCAGGCCGAACCATTCTGTCACGCGACGGCGGTTCTCCTGCACCTTTTCGGGCTCGTCATGGGAGCCGAGGCCGACATTGAGGCCCTGATAAAGCCCTTCCGAGACGCCGCCCTGCCGGGTGAAGAAACCGTGGCGGACGCGGTTTTCACCTGATGCGGTCAGCAGGGGTGACTGGAGCGGGAGCGGGAGCGTTGCGTTCTGCATAGTGTGGGAATTCCTTGGAGAATATCGCTGTTGGCCCGTGGAAGTGGGTTAAGCGAGATGTTTCCTGTTGCCGCGGCATTGCGCGGCGGTGTGATGCAGTGTGCCTGCTTCGTGTGTCGTGGCGATGTTGGCCCAGAGCTTGTCGCGCTGTCAATCCACTGCGCGAAACGGCAGAAGATGAAGCGCGGGACTTGAAACGGCGATGACCTTGAAAAGTTCCCCCATCTTGCCGGCGCCTTCGCCGGCGAGACGGTTCACCGCTTCGGCAATTTCAAGCGTCTGGTCGGGCGTTGCCTTGGCGGCGAGCGCGCCGGCTCTTTCCTTAAGGCCCAGGCCATATAGGAAGTCGCCCTGTCGCAGCGTGCCGTTGACGTGAACGCCGGTTGCCTCGGCCGTTTTTACAAGACTTTCGAAATCGACATGGCTGGTCAAATCTGCTTCGCCGGGATGCGCCAGCGCGGGGTCGAAGGCATGGTTGCGCATGGCCTGCAGCGTATCGCCATAACCGGCGACCAGGTGGCCGTAATCAATGGCGAGCGCGGTGCCGCCATGGGCGGAGAGGCGCTGGCAGATTGCGGTCATGACGGCTTCACGGGCAGGGGAAATCTCGAATATGGCGCCAAGCGGCTGCCGTTCGGGTTGCGGCGGCAGCAGGGCCGGGTCTATGCTGGCAAGACCCGTCGAAAAGACAAGGTTGTCATTGGCATCGAGGCTAACCACGCGTTCGCGGAAACCCTGCGGCGTCCTGACGAATTGCCGGATCGGAATGGCGTCGAAAAGTTCGTTGGCGACAAGCAGCAGGAAACCTTCAGGCACGTCGTCGAAACTGTCATGCCATGCCAGCCGACCCGCATGTTCGTCCAGCGTTTCCTTCTGGATGGCGGAAAGGCGGGGGCTGGTCTCGACAAGATGGACCCGCATCGTCTCATAAAGCGGTGGCGCGATGCGGCGGATCACCCGCAGCATGTCCGACATCATGGTGCCGCGGCCGGGGCCGATTTCGACCAGCTGCGTTTGCCCGGGTGCGCCATGCCGTTGCCAGGCGTGGACGACGAAAACACCAAGCATTTCCCCAAAAAGCTGGCTGACTTCAGGTGCGGTGATGAAGTCACCCGAACGGCCGAAGGGTTCGCGGCTCCTGTAATAACCGTGTTCAGGGTCGGCGAGGCACAGCGAGAAATAGTCCGTGACGCTGAGCGGTCCGTTAAGCCGAATAAGGGATTTGATGCGTTGCGCGAGCGGTGTGGTCATGGCGGGCCATACCGCTTAGGCGGTTTTTGTCGCGCGATGCGCGCGCAGGACGGCCCAAAGGCCCAACAGGAACATGGGTGTGGACAGAACCATGCCCATGGTCAGCCAGTTGCCGGCGAGATAACCGATCTGCGCGTCCGGTTCACGGAAGAATTCCACGAAAATACGTGACAGCGCATAACCGCAGACAAATATGCCGGTGACGGTGCCGGGCCGCTTCAGAGCCTTGAAGGCATAAATGGTGATGGCGAGAAGGATGACGAGGACGAGGCCTTCGAGGCCGGCTTCATAAAGCTGGCTCGGGTGGCGTGCAAAGGGGCCACCCGTCGGGAAAACGACCGCCCATGGGACATCGGCGATGCGGCCCCACAATTCGCCATTGATGAAATTGGCGATGCGGCCGAACAAAAGGCCTATGGGTGCTACGGCCGCGACGATATCGAACATGCTCCACACCGGAATGCCGTTCTTGCGGGCGAAGAGGATCATGGCGATCGTCGTGCCCATCAGGCCGCCATGGAACGACATGCCGCCATTCCAGATCTCGATGGCCCTGATGGGATTGGCGGCGACGGCTGCCATATCGTAAAACAGGATGTAGCCAAGACGTCCGCCGAGCACGATGCCGCCCGCTGCCCAGAGAATGAAATCATCAAGGTGCTGGGCAGAGATTGGCGACACGTTGTTTGGCCACAGCCGATCCGTGCGGGCGAGGCGACGGGCGTAAAGCCAGCCGAGCATAATGCCGGCGACATAGGCAATGCCGTACCAGTGGATCGCCAGGGGACCGATGGACAGCGCTATCGGGTCGATATTCGGGAAGGGCATGATGGCGAGTGAAGTGGGAGCGGCTATCAATCCGTATATATTCCGTCATCGTTGCTGGGCGGACAACGGATCACCCATTGTCTCAAAGGACCGGGCGATGATGCTCACCGGTTCTTTGACGCCAAGGAAAATGGCGATTGCAGTGACGGCGGTCAAGGTGATTCTTTAAGCTGTGGCTTAACATGCCGAAGGTGACGCAAGCTCTTGGGATTTTTCGATTTCGCTTGCAAGGCGACAGTGGAGTGCCTACCTGAATGGTATCAACAGCGGGCAAGACGATGCCCCTGAACCGACGAAGGATGAGCGCCATGAGCACGACAGGCACCAATCGTTTTCTGGATGAATTTGCCAAGCTGATGACCGATGCGGCAGGTGCCGCGCAGGGTGTGCGCAAGGAAGCCGAAGCGGCGTTTCACGCGCAGGCGGATCGCTGGCTCAACAGTCTGGATGTCGTCCGCCGTGAGGAATTCGACGCAGTGCGCGAAATGGCCATTCAGGCGCGGGATGAAAATGACGCGTTGCGCGCGCGGATCGAGGCTCTCGAAGCAAAGCTTTCAGCCACGAAGGACTGATTCTTCATCACTTTTCCAAGAAGCCCCGGATCGCAGGCGATTCCGGGGCTTTTGTTTTTTGGCTCCCTCTGGCCCACTTGACCTTCGGTTGCCGAAAGTCGTGCTCGGACGCGAATTTTTTGGGCCTGTGGACACTTCCAAAAAACGCAATCGGCAGAGTCGCTTAAGACTCTCGCCTGAGGTGATGGGGGAGGAGATATCCACTGCTCAAAAGGCAAAAATGGCGGGGAAGGGGTGGCAGCAGGACTCGGCCATTATACACTGATTTTAAATGATGATTCGAAAAGACCGGTAAGCTCCAGACAGGGTGAATGCGTTATTCTGGTGGTGTCGGGCAATCGTCTCAAATGTTTATCCCGGTTTGTATGTGCGTTTTGTGCCCGGCGTTCAAAACACGACATTCTGACCGGCTGAGAAGGTGCCGCATGAGTCTGATAGAATTTGAAATTGAGCGTCAGTCCAATCCCGTCGATATGATCGAGATTGTCGCCGCCTCGAATGACTGGTCGTTCGAGCGTTCGGGCGAAGACGAGATCGCCATGACTGTGGCCGGCCACTGGGCCGATTATCACGTTTCCTTTGCATGGATGGAAGATTTCGAAGCGCTGCATCTTGCCTGCGCCTTTGACATCAAGGTGCCGGACCACCGTGTCAACGAAGTCATTTGCCTGCTGTCGCAGGTCAACGGTCAGGTGCTGATGGGGCATTTCGATCTGTGGCGACAGGAAGACGTCGTGATCTTCCGCCAGTCGCTGCTTCTGTCCGGGGGTGCCGAGCCGAACAACCAACAGGTCGAAGTGCTGCTCTCCAGCGCGCTGGAGGCTTGCGAGCAATATTATCAGGCATTCCAGTTCGTCGTCTGGTCGGGACTTGATGCTAAAAGTGCAATCGAAGCGGTCATGTTCGAGACCGTGGGAGAAGCGTAAAATGGTATACAAGGCTTCCGGGCCGCTCGTCCTCGTGGGCGCCGGCAATATGGGCGGCGCAATGCTGTCTGGCTGGCTGAAGAAAGGCGTGCCGGGATCGCAGGTCATCGTCATTGACCCGCGCCCCTCCGAAGCCATGCGCACGACGATTGCGGAAGCCGGTGCGACCCATGGTGAAAACGCGCCTGACGGCGTCAAGGCCGGCATTCTTTTCGTGGCGGTGAAGCCGCAGATGATGGAAGCTGTGCTGCCCTCGCTAAAGCCTCTGCTGGGCCCGGAAACGGTTGTGGTCTCCATCGCGGCGGGCACCACCATTGCCACCTTCGTTTCGTATTTCGGTGCGGTTGCCGCGGTGCGCGCCATGCCCAATACGCCAGCTATGGTGGGCCGTGGCGTTACCGGCGCATATGCAAATGAACTTGTGACGCCCGAGCTTAAAGCCGTGGTGGATGGATTGCTGAAGGTCAGCGGTCCGGTCGAATGGGTGGATGCCGAAAGCGATATCGATGCCGTCACCGCGGTTTCGGGTAGCGGGCCTGCCTATGTCTTTTATCTCGTGGAATGCATGGCTGAAGCGGGCCGCAAAGCCGGTCTGCCGGCGGATGTGGCCATGCGTCTGGCGCGTGAAACCGTGGCCGGCGCCGGCGAGCTTCTGCACCAGTCCACTGACGAGGCGGCGCGCCTGCGTCAAAATGTGACTTCGCCGGGCGGCACCACGGCTGCGGCGCTCGCCGTGCTGATGGCCGAAGACGGCATGCAGCCGCTGTTCGACAGGGCGGTTGCTGCCGCGAAAACGCGCGCCAAAGAGCTGGCGGGCTGAAGGGACGGGTCATGAGCGGCGAAATCTCCTATGCCGAATTCGAGAAGGTCGATATTCGCGTTGGCACGATCGTGGAGGCAGAGCCGTTTCCGGAGGCTCGCAAACCGGCGATCAAGGTGAAGATAGATTTCGGACCCGAGATCGGCATCAAGAAATCCTCGGCGCAGATCACGGTACATTATACGCCGGAAAGTCTGGTCGGTCGGCAGGTGCTGGGCGTGGTGAATTTTCCGCCGCGCCAGATCGGCCCTTTTCGATCTGAAGTTCTGACGCTTGGGTTTGCCGATGCAAACGGCGACATCGTACTGGCCGCGGTCGAACGGCCGGTGCCGAACGGTGAGAAGATGTGCTGACGGCCGTTTGCCGTTAAGCCGGAAGCTTGACGATTACCCGCAATCCGCCCATCGGGCTTGCATCGAGCGATACGTCGCCGCCATGACTGCGAGCGATATCGCGAACGATGGAGAGACCGAGGCCGGTGCCAGAGGCATTGAGGTTACGTGCCTCGTCCAGCCGGAAGAATGGCTTGAACACATCCTCGCGTGAGATTTCCGGAATGCCGGGGCCGTCATCGTCAAAGGTCATGATGATGGAGCGTGGCGCCTTGCGGATATCGACGTGGAGATTGCTGGCGTAACGTCTGGCATTTTCGGCCAGGTTGGCGACGAGGCGCGAAAGCGCATTCGGCCGCGCGATGATCCTCTCGATATTATAGAGCTCGTAGCTGAATTTCTTGCCGTGCAGTTCGAAATCGTGGCCGATTTTTTCGAGAAGATCAGGAAGCTCCAGCGTGCCGACATCCTCTTCGACATCGGTGCGGGCAAAGGTCAGATAGGCCTCCAGCATTGACTGCATGTCCTCGACATCCTTATCAAGCCCCTCGAGATCGGGATTGTCGCCGGCGAGCGCCAGTTGCAGCTTGAAGCGGGTGAGGATGGTGCGCAGGTCGTGGCTGACGCCATTCAACATGGCGGTGCGTTGTTCCATCTGCCGCTCGATGCGCTCGCGCATCAGGATGAAGGCGAGGCCGGCGCGCCGCACCTCGTCCGCGCCGCGGGGCGAATAACCGCTGATCTTCTGGCCCTTGCCGAAGTTTTCAGCCGCTTTTGCAAGCGCTTCTATTGGCTTGATCTGCCCACGCAGGAACAGGATGGAGATGGCGATCAGCACCAGCGATGCGCCGACCATCCAGACGAGGAAGATGTGCGTGTTTGAGGCATAGGCCGAACTGCGGCTGGTAAAGACACGCAGCGTCTTGTTTTCCAGCTGGATGCGGATTTCGACCAGTGAGCCATTGCCGTAAGTGTCGATCCAGAACGGTCTGCCGATCTGCTGCGTCAACTGATCCGCGAGAATTCTGTCGAGGATTGAAAACAGTGGCTCGGGTCTGGGCGCCGGCAGATCGGTCTTCGGCTCGATATAGACGCTGAGATCGAGCTTTTCGCGCGCGATGCGGATGACGCGCTGATAGTCGTCTTCTTCCGGGTCCGTCTGCAGCAGTTCGATGACCGCAGCGATATCACGCGTCACGGCGGAAGAGAGGCGTTCCGTCACCAATTGCCAGTGACGTTCCATGAAGACGGCGGCGACAACGGCCTGAAGCAGGATCATCGGCAGAATGATGATGAGCAGCGAGCGGGTATAAAGGCCTGTCGGAAGCCAGTGGCGCAGCCATCTGCCAGAGGAGCGCCAGGCCTTGGCCACGGCGCTTTTTTTGAACGTGTCGAGAAAATCGAGGCTCGCCATGGTCGTGCGTTCGCCCTTCGTTGGGTGCTCGTCAGTCTACGCTCAGGCGGTAACCGATGCCGCGCACCGTTTGCAGATAGACAGGATTGGCAGGGTCGTCCTCAATCTTGCGGCGAAGACGATTGATCTGCACGTCGATGGTTCTTTCGCCCACTTCCGATTCCGCTTCCACCAACTCGTGGCGGGGAATCGTATCGCCGGCGCGCAGGGCAAAAAGCAGCATGATCTCCTGTTCGCGATCCGTGAGGCGGATCGTTTCGGGACCGCGCCGCAATTCTTTCTTCGGAATGGAGAAACTGTAGGGGCCGAACATGATCTGTTCGATCTTGGGCGTGTCCGGTGAGGTGTTGCGCCGCAGAATGTTATTGATGCGCAGCACGAGTTCGCGCGGATCGAATGGTTTGGCGAGGTAATCGTCCGCGCCTGCTTCCAGACCTGCAATGCGCGAATCCGCTTCCGAGCGGGCGGTCAGGAGGATGACCGGAACGGATTTGTCCTCATTCAGCGAACGGGTCAGCGACAGTCCGTTTTCGCCCGGCATCATCACGTCGAGGATGAGCAGATCGAAGCGAATGCCCACCATCTTGCGACGGGCCTCGGCCGCATCGGCAGCCACCGAGATGCGGTAGCCCTTGTCGCCAAGAAAACGCTGCAGCAGATCGCGGATGCGGGCGTCATCATCAACGATCAGAAGATGGGCCGCATCATCATCTGCCGGTGGACGTTTTGTCGGAGCCTGTGCCATCGTCACTCGTCCTCTACGGTGGTCGACGTTGTCGGGCTGCGCATCTGCGCCAGGAATTTGCGCACGCAGGCGCGGGCGTCCGGCCCGAGCCCTTCCAGCGCCCGGTCGATGCGGCGGGATTGCGGTTCGCTGAGCGCCAGCGCCAGTTCGCGGCCGGTCAGAGTTGGGTAAAGCCTGCGCTGGCGGCGGTCTTCCGGGCCGGCCATCTGGCGGATGTAACCATCGTCGATCAATTGTTTAAGCACGCGGGCGAGGCTCTGCTTGGTAATCTGCAGCGTGTCGAGCAGATCCGCCACGGTCATGCCGGGCTGCCGGCTGACGAAATAGACCACCCTGTGATGCGCCCTGCCATAGTCCAGCTTCGACAGAATGACATCGGGGTCGGAGACAAAATCGCGATAGGCGAAAAACAGCGCCTCGATCGTGTCGAAGTCGATCTTGCCGTCGTCAACCTTCGGGAGTGCCGGTGTCTGCCTTGCGGCGGCGGTTTTGAGCGATTGCGGTGGCACTGCGGTTCCTTCATATCCTGCGCTGTCTGATCATAGGCTGACAGGCGTCGATACGCCAATATTCTGTAAACATAGCCGAAAATGCGTCCGCTCGGGAGAATGCCGCCGATCATTTTCTGTTGCGGTGGATAATATGGCGCGGGTGCGGGCGCAACTGGAATCCTGAGTGGCCTTTACCGGAAATAGAAAAGAGCGCGGGAAGGCCGCGCTCTTCTTCATTTTTCGCTATGATAGTGGTGTTACTGGTAAACGTAGACGATACGACGTGTCGAAGGTTCTACGAGAACCGGTACGTCATTCACCCGGACATAGCGATACTGATAGTCGGGGACCTCAACCAAACGGGTATCCGCGGGGAGAACGCTGCCGATGGCGATATCGCCGTCGTAGGTGACGGTGTCCGCAGGATGCTCGTCCATATAGGTGATGACCGACTGCGGCGGATCTACTTCACCGACGCGACCAAGGTTCGGGTCACCGGGGTTCGGCTCTGCCTGTACGCTTGAGGTCTTTTCGTAGGTCACGACCGGCACGCTCAGTTCCGTGCGGCGTTCCTTGAGAATGACGGGCGAACCTTCATACATCACGTTCAGGTACTCGGCGTGGGCCCAGCCGCGCAAGCCGTTCACCTCAACGCGGCACCAGCTGCTGCCTTCCATGCAACCATCCAGAACCGCATTGCTGCCACGTGTGGCGAGGCCAACTTCGGGATAATCCTCACCGGGGCCGGAACGGACGGAAAGATCCGAGGCGGTAGTTGCGACCATGGCGGCATTTGCATAACCCGCCATCAAAGTAAAGGCGCCGCCAGCGATCAGCATTTTAAGCGTCTTGTCCATGTGTCTCACTCCTTTTAAGACTGGTGCTACAACGTCGAAACCATCTTGGCGTTCCACATTTTTCGCAGGCAATTCGCGCCGCCCGCCCAAAATTTCTGGTTATCTTACTGGATTTAATGACTATTTTTGGGGTGGCCAAGCCGATGAAATCTGGAGGCTTTTTCGGCGCCATTGTGCCGCAACGGGTCGCGGGCTATAGGAGGCGGAACAGTTCAGACAGGAGATACAGGACATGGGAAAGTTGCAGGCGGGCATTATTCCGGTCACGCCATTCGAGCAGAACTGCACCATCCTGTTCGATCAGGATACCAAGGAGGGCGTCGTCGTCGATCCCGGCGGTGATGTGGACGTCATTTTGCAGGTCGTTGCCGAAAACGGCATCAAGCTCAAGGAAATCTGGTTGACGCATGGTCATCTCGACCACGCCGGCGGTGCCGACGAACTGCGCGCGAAACTTTCCCTGTCGGTGGTCGGTCCCCATGAGGATGACCGCCCTCTGCTGGAGAGGATCGAGGTGCAGGCGGAGAAATACGGGATCAGCGGCCTGAAAAATGTCGTGCCGGACACTTGGCTGAAGGATGGCGACAAGGTTTCCTTTGGCGACCACGTCTTCGAGGTCTATCATTGCCCGGGGCACGCGCCCGGCCATGTCATCTATTACAACCGCGACCAGAACTTCGCCCATGTCGGCGATGTGCTGTTTTCGGGATCCGTCGGACGCACGGACCTGCCGGGCGGAAACCACGAGCAATTGATGGCGTCCATTCGCGACAAGCTTTTGCCGCTGGGAGATGATGTCGGTTTCATCTGCGGCCATGGCCCCGGTGGGCGGCTGGGCGAGGAAAGGCTCAATAACCCCTATCTGAAGGGGCTCTGAATTCCGGCCCTTAAAGGCCTGCAGCACGCATAAAAAAACCCGGCATTCCTGCCGGGCTTCAACTAGAAAAGAAAGCCGTTTTAGGGTCAGCCAGCAATCTGCAGATTGACTGCCTTCGGGCCCTTGCCGCGACGATCCGGTTCCGTGTCGAAGCTCACTTTCTGATTTTCTGAAAGCCCGGACAGGCCGGAAGCCTGTACGGCAGAGATGTGAACAAAGATATCAGCGCCACCATTGTCTGGCTTAATGAAGCCGAAGCCTTTGTCGGTATTGAAGAATTTTACGGTGCCAGTTTCGGCCATGCATCAGGTCCTTTTCGCTCTGCCCGCGTTCAGCTACAGGCAGCATTACAGTTTTGCCCCGCGTGGGCGTTGGCAGGCAGTTTTTGACTATTGAGAAAATGGACCTTCGCAGCGGGAAGTAATGGCGTTCTCATCCAACGTTTTTCGTCCCACCGCCCGAGGTTTATAGCGTCCCCAGTGCGCAAATTTATAGGCCTTCCCATGCTCGCAAATTGCCCGAACCGCAGTAGATTGCTGCGTTTATCGAAAATTGGCAAGCAAAAGTTTTCACGGGCTTTTTGTCAGATAAAAACCTGCGGTAGAATAACGCCTGGTAACCGCACATTTTTTCCGCATAAGCGATAATTGCTGAAATAATTGCCGTTCGCGCCGGACTTTCCCGGCAAAAATTTAAACGCACAGCGGCAATTTTCTGGGAAAACAGAAAAATAAGTTCTTTTCGCGTCAGGCTGCTCCGGCCATGGGTTTTTGTCGTTTGCGCGTCAGTTCCGGCACCAGTTCGACGATCAGGATCGCAACGAATATGATCAGGCAACCGACATAGCCGGCGGTGGAAATGGTTTCCTTGAGGAAGATCGAGGCCAGCAGGGCGCCGAAGAGCGCTTCCGACGACAGGAAAATCGCCGCCTGCGGCGCAGTCGTATAGCGCTGTGCAATGACCTGCAACACGAAGGCGAGGCCCGAGGAGACGAGGCCGACGTAGAGAATTTCCACCATCGACCCTTCGATGGCCGCCATGCTGATCGGTTCGAAAACGGCACCGATCATGCAACTAAGAAGGGAGCAAACCGCGAACTGGGTGCAGGAGAGCGCCAGCGGCCGGCCACTTTCGGAGACGAAGCGCCCCGCCAGCGTAATCTGGATCGCCCAGAAGAAGGCGCAGATGATGCTAAGAATATCCCCTTTCGTCAGCGTCTCAAAGGCACCGCCGGAAAGGAGAAATATGCCGCCGAGCATCATCAATGCGCAGGGCCAGACGACCCAATGGGGATGACGGCGGTAAAGGAGGACGGCGATGACAGGCACGAAGATGACATAGAGCCCGGTCAGGAAGCTGGAATTGGTGACGGTCGTGGTCAGAAGACCGACCTGCTGCGTGGTGGCGCCGCCGAACAAGGCTAGCCCTACGAGGATAAAGCTGCCGATTTCACGGCGGCGCGGCGGCGATTTCAGCGACCGTGTTTCCATGAGTGCGAAGGGCAATACGGCGATTGCGGCGATGGCGAAACGCAGGCCGACGAACCAGAACGGGCCGATCGAGGCCATGGCGGAGGATTGCGCGACAAAGCCGCCTCCCCAGATTGCTGCTGCGAGGAGAAGCAGCATATTGGCCTGAACACGCGTCATTATGGGCACCAGCACAGCAGGGGCCGGGAAGATCGTTCAGTCGCGGCCGTGGCAAACAGGGAATTTTTTTGAAATGCCGATCCAAAGTTGCGGATGGCTCTTTCCCTGGTGCTTTAGCAGCAACGTGCCGATGCCGCAAGTCGAGGCGGCGGCGGGTTATTTGTAGCGGCGGGCCTCGTCCTTCAGGCTGCGCCGGGTCAGCGTCAGGCCGCCAACGCCAAGGCCGATAAAGGCAGCGGCTGAGAGAAGGATGAGCAGCAGGTGAGGGCCAGCCCCGGTGGTGGCCGCCACATGCGGAATGGCTGACGTGTGCAGGGTGTCGAGTGCCTCGGTGGCCGCATTGGCCGAGGTTGCGATGCCGGCGGCCATGGTGACGATGACAAGAAAAGCCGCCACGGCCATCCAGAGGGAAAACAGCGTTCTCTGCGCCCTTAACCTTTCAACGGAAGTCCGATCGTTGGTAAACATGGCTGTTGCCTCTTGTCCCTGTTCTTAAAGGATAAAAGAGGCTTCGAAATGGACGGCTTGGAGACCGAATTCTGGCGTTCCGCGGCATTTATTGCGGCCATATTGTGGCAGGGCGGCCCGTAGAGGCTATTTCGCCGCAAATGGCGTCACAGGCCGCGTTTTCCGAAAGTCCTGGTTTGGCGCAGCGGATGCGGATCGGTAGCGCGGTCTTCCCGGGAGAATGCCGGCGCCGCAGCGTTTCTCTCCACCCTTGAAGGGGAGAAATTTGCACTGCCGAGCTCCGGGAAGCGTGTATCGAAACTTGTCGGTGCGAGTTCGGGCTTTGCCAGCACATAACCCTGCATCAGCAGGACGCCGAGGTCTTCGCACAGATCTACCTGCCAGCCGGTTTCCAGCCCCTCGAAGACCGGCTCTATTCCGTCCTCGCGGAACTGGCGGACGATGACGCGCAAAAGGGCGGCGCCGGCCGAATTCTGCATGAAATCGCGCACCCACCCCGCTTCGAATTTCACGTAGTCCGGTTTGATGAGCTTCACGCGTTCTATGTCAGAATCGCCCGCACCGTAATCGTCGAGTGCCACGCGGAAACCCATATCATGCATATGGTATGCGAAGTCGGCGACCATCTGGGTGTCGGAGGCCTTTTTCTCCGAGATTTCGCAAACGATGCGATCCGCCGTCATGCCGGCCTCGTGGGCGGTCAGCCGCATGCGCTCCACTTCCTGCCGCATTTTGGCCGGGGTCTGGAAAAGGCCCGGATGGAAGTTGACGAAGATGCGGGCGCGGGAACGGTCGAGCTTGCCGGTATTGAGAATATGGATCGTGCGCAGGATGCTGTCGATGTTTTCGATGTCTTCTGCTGCCACAAGCGAGAAGAATTCGCCCGGCGTCACCGGCTCGCCGTTGCGGTAGGGTCGCACCAGACCTTCGAAAGAATCGATGTCCAGCATGCCGCTTGCCGTGCGACGGAAAATCGGCTGCAGAGCCGATTTCAAGTTGAAGGTGCCATAGGCCGTGGACCATGTGCCATCGACCTCGCGAACAAGACTGGAAAAGATGCTTTTGGGCGCCATTTTTCAACCAGCTATAGAGACACGACCCCTAGGCTCGCCAATGTAGCGTATCAAGCGTTACTTCCGGGTTAAGGAAGGTTTAAATTCCCCGATGCAGCAGATAAGCCGGCTTTTGACCTTGAAACTATGCCCGTCTTTCGACATAGAAATTGCCGCAGCAGATAGGATTTTCCGCCTCTGCCGATGTCAACCTCAATAGGACCGATTAAAAATGGCCTTCCTTGCCGACATTCTCTCCCGCGTAAAGCCATCCGCCACCATCGCCGTTACCCAGAAAGCCCGTGAGCTGAAAGCGCAGGGCCGCGATGTGATTAGCCTTGGCGCCGGCGAGCCGGATTTCGATACGCCCGAAAATATCAAGGAAGCGGCCATTGACGCGATCAAACGCGGCGAGACCAAATACACGCCCATTTCCGGTATTCCGGAACTGCGCAAGGCGATTGCCGACAAGTTCAAGCGTGAAAACGGCCTCGACTACAAGCCGGAGCAGACGATCGTCGGTACCGGCGGCAAGCAGATTCTCTTCAACGCCTTCATGGCCACGCTGAACCCGGGTGATGAAGTCGTCATCCCGGCACCTTACTGGGTCAGCTATCCGGAAATGGTGGCGATCTGCGGCGGCACGCCGGTTTTCGTCGACGCCACGCTCGAAGACAATTTCAAGCTGAAGCCGGAAGCGCTGGAAAAGGCGATCACCCCGAAGACCAAGTGGTTCGTGTTCAACTCGCCCTCCAACCCGTCGGGTGCGGCCTATTCGCATGACGAGCTGAAGGCGCTGACGGACGTGCTGGTCAAGCATCCGCATGTCTGGGTGCTGACGGATGACATGTATGAGCACCTGACCTATGGCGATTTCAAATTCGTCACTCCGGTCGAAGTGGAGCCTTTGCTCTATGACCGCACGCTGACGATGAACGGTGTCTCCAAGGCCTATGCCATGACCGGCTGGCGTATCGGTTACGCTGCCGGCCCGCTGCCCCTGATCAAGGCCATGGACATGATCCAGGGCCAGCAGACCTCGGGCGCAAGCTCGATTGCACAATGGGCAGCTGTCGAAGCTCTGAACGGTACGCAGGATTTCATTCCGGAAAACAAGAAGATCTTCGAAGGCCGTCGTGACCTTGTCGTTTCCATGCTCAACCAGGCCAAGGGCATCAGCTGCCCGGCGCCTGAAGGCGCGTTCTACGTTTACCCCTCCTGCGCCGGCCTGATCGGCAAGACCGCTCCCTCGGGCAAGGTCATCGAGACGGATACGGATTTCGTTTCCGAGCTTCTGGAAGCCGAAGGCGTAGCCGTTGTGCAGGGATCGGCTTTCGGCCTCGGCCCGAACTTCCGCATTTCCTACGCCACGTCGGAAGCGCTGCTGGAAGAAGCCTGCAAGCGCATTCAGCGCTTCTGCGCCGATTGCCGCTGATCGGTTTTGATCTCATATGAAGAAGCCCGGCAGCGATGCCGGGCTTTTTTGTTTTCAAAGTGCCGCAAGCTCTCTGCCGTCACGCTCAACGATGCCGGGCTTTTTTCGGCTAAAGCCCCAGAAAAAGCAGCATGATGAAGGTGGCGAAGAGAATGAAGTGCGTCATGCCCTCGATCGCATTGGTTTCTCCGTCATTGAGGTTGATGGCGGCGGCGATGAGGGTGATGAACACCATGACGGTCTGAACGGGTGTCATCGCCATGATGAAGGGCTGGCCGGTGTAAAGCGCGATGCCCTCCATGACGGGCACGGTCAGGATCACTGTCGAGAGCGATGCGCCCATGGCGATATTGACCACCGCCTGCATGCGGTTGCGCAGGGCGGAGCGGAGCGCGGTGAGGATTTCCGGTGATGCGGAGATCGTCGCGACCACCACGGCCATCAGGGCGGGCGGTGCGCTGGTTCCTTCGAGGCTTTCACTCACGAAGGCCGCCATGAATTCCGCCAGCACGCCGATCAGCACCACGCCGGCGATGATGAGGCCGATGGAGAGCGGCACGCTGTCCTCATCTTCTTCCTCCGCATGGCTGCCTGAAGCCTGTCCGGGCTGGCCAGCGGGACGAGGCTTTTTGGGGTAGGCGTAGCTGAAGAAATAGCTGTGTGGTCCGACCTGCATTTTGAGGAAGAGTGCATAGAGCGCAACCATCGCAAATATCGTGAATATCGAATAGATGTGCCAGCTTTGTTCCGGAATGAACTCCGGGACGATCATCGAAATACCCATTGCGGTGAGGATCATCACACCATAGGTCTTGCCGGAATCGTCGTTATAGGGCTGTTCGCCGTGGCGAAGACCGCCGAGCAGGGCGGCGAGGCCCAGAATGCCGTTGATGTCGATCATGACGGCGGAATAGATCGTATCGCGTACCAGGGTTGGCGAACTGGATTCACTCATGATGATGGCGAGGATCAGCACTTCGACAGCAACCGCCGAAAGCGTCAGGATCATCGTGCCATAGGGGTCGCCGACTTTGGCAGCGAGTATTTCGGCGTGATGGGCGACCCGCATCGAGACCAGAACGATGAGCCCGATCAGGACGATTGCGGCAATCAGTGCCGCCGTCCGTCCCGCTTCGAATATCGTATGCTCGGCCATATAGGCGAGGATTGCCGCCGGTATTGCGAGCAGCAGCATCCGCTCCTGTTTCAGAATAGAACCCACCATTGATTTTTCTTCCCCTTGTCGTCGCAGGCTGTGACGTATCGTCCCTCAGATCAAGCAGGATTTGCGCTTGAATGCTTTTGGTAGGATAGTGGTGTCGCAGGACATGCTGCTCATGCCGCGCTGTCCCATCGGGTGCAATGCTTGAAACGCGGTTGTGGTTGCCATGTCGCCTACCGAGACAGGAGGACAATGCATGACCAAAGTGGTGTATGAGATCGTCGAACATGACGGAGGTTTTGCCTACCGCATGAACGGCGCCTATTCCGAAACGTTTCCCACCTATGCCGATGCCCGTGAGGCTGCGCGTATTGTCGCCGCCGAACAGCAGGTGGGCGGCGATGACGAGGAAATCAGCTATCAGGATGAAAGCGGCCACTGGCATGAGGAATACAGCCAAGGCGGCGACCGGCCTGAGGCCGAGGTAATCGACAAGACCTTACCGCCGGCCTGACGATTTTGTTGATGCCCGGGCCTTTCCGGTGAAAAACCCGGCATCTTCCATGGTTCGCCGGCCGATAATCATCGCGGATCGAGGCTCGGCGGCGACCATTCATGAGGGGTGCTAGCGCCGTTTGGGCGGAGCACTCGCGTCAGTCTCCTTAAGATGACCCTTGAGGCCTTCCACGAGGGCGCTGAAGACGGCACGGCATCGCGGCGAGGTCTTGAGATTTTCGTGCATCGCAACCCAGGTGTGGAGCGGGATGTCGATTTTCGGAAGCACCTGAACAAGCCGGGGGTCCTTGCGTGCAAGGCCGATCTGGCAGACGCCTATGCCCGCGCTGGCGCGGATCATGGCAAGCTGGGCGAGATTGCTATCGGCGCGGATTTCGAAGGAAATTTCCTCAATATCGGGTATTTCAGGATCGAGCGTGCGCATCCGTTGGATGGCCGCCCGGATAAAAGGAGTCTTTCGATCGAAACCGACCATGCGGTGATGGTTCAGATCTTCCATGCTCTTCGGTGTGCCGGCTCTTGCCAGATAGTCGCGTGTCGCGTGAAATCCCAGCCGGAAATTGCCGATGTAACGCATGACGATTGCGTCCTGTAGCGGCTCGGTCATGCGGATGGCGATATCGGCTTCACGTCTCAAAAGATCTTCAAGCGTATCGGATAGCGAAAGCTCGATTTCAAGCCGGGGGTGAACCTCCTGCATGGCTGCTATGATTGGTGGCAGCATTTCCACGCCGATGATGTCAGAGGCGCTGATGCGCACCGTGCCCTCGATCTTGCCGACTTCGCCCGAGGCCGCGCGCATCAGGGCGGCGGTCGTCGCGGCCAGGTTTTCCGCATAGGGGCGGAGCGCAAGTGCTGCTTCCGTCGGCATCAGCCCATGGGGCGAGCGGATGAACAGCGGAAAACCAACGGCCTCTTCCAGTGCACCGATATGGCGTCCCGCCGTCGGTTGCGTGATGCCAAGCTCGCGGGCGGCGGCAGACAATGAACCGTCGCTCAGCACGCTGAGGAAGGTGCGGTAGAAATCCCAGCTGATATCGCGGTTCTTCGTCATAATATTTTGTATAGCCGCTCCACTGATTTCGACAATTTCGTATATCGCACATCGGGTCGATACTCCAGACACACAAAGGAGTATGGCAATGTCAATCGAGAACGATGCAAGTGCAGTGCAGGATGGGCAGCCTCTGGCTCTCGTCTTGGGAGTGAACGGCGGTGTCGGTGGCCAGGTTTCGCGAATGCTGCTGCAAAGGGGCTGGCGGCTGAGGGCGATGACTCGCCGAAAGCCAGCGTCAGAAGTCGCTGGCGACATCGAATTCGTGACAGGCGATGCGATGGACCGGCAGGACGTTCTGAAGGCGGCGCAGGGCGCGCAGCTCATCGTCCACGCGGTTAATCCTCCCGGCTATAGCGATTGGGAGAAGCAGGTCGTGCCGATGCTGGACAACACGATCGCCGCTGCCGAAAGCTGCGGCGCCAGGATAGTCTTTCCCGGTACCGTCTATAATTTCGGTTCGGACGCCTTTCCGCTGCTGACCGAAGAGAGCCCGCAAACGCCGTTTACGCGCAAGGGCGCGTTGCGTGCGGAGATGGAGCGCCGGTTGAAAATGGCATCCATGCGTGGCGTGCCGGTGCTGATTGTTCGGGCGGGGGATTTTTTTGGGCCCGACGCCAGAAACAACTGGTTTTCGCAGATGCTGGTGAAGCCCGGAAAGCCGGTTCGCAGCGTCCAGAATCCGGCCGCCCCTCGTGCGGGACACCAATGGGCCTATCTGCCTGACGTGGCGGAGACGATCGGTCGGCTGCTGGACCGGGCAGATGAGCTTCCGGCTTTCGCCGTCTATCACATGGAGGGTTTTTGGGATTTCGACGGGCTGCAACTGGTTGAAGCCATCGAGCGGGTTGTCGGTCATCCGGTCAAGCGGCGGCGGCTGTTCTGGGCGGGCATCAAATTGGCCGCGCCCTTCGTTCCCCTGTTCCGGGAAGTGGTGGAAATGCAATATCTCTGGCATATGCCGATCCGGATGAGCAATCGCAAGCTGACGGATTTCCTCGGAACGGAGCCCAGGACACCGATCGATGTCGCGATATCGACGACATTGGCGAGCCTCGGCTGCCTCGAGCAAAGGCAGGGTACGGCGAGCCTTGCTCAACCGGTCGATGCCGGGGGCAGGGTGTGATGGCGAGGGTCGTGACTGGGGTGTCGGTTTGGCGTCGCGTGTTTGTCGTGATCTCGGCAAGTGTGCCGTTACTGATTTTCGCGCAGGTGCTGCTGGCCGGGTTATCTATCTATTATGACGGATCGCTGATTTCGCTGCACAAGGGGCTCGGTCTCCTGATCTCGGTTCCGATCCTGTCACTGGTAATCCTTGCGCTGCGATACGACGAGTTGCGGCCACATCTTGGCCGCGCGCTGGTCCTGCTCGGTCTCTATTGTCTTCAGGTGGCGGTGATGAGCATTGGCAGGGAAACGGGCAATGGTTTTCTGCAGGCGCTGCATGTGCCCAACGCTTTTATCATGGGCGCGTTTTCCGACTTCGCCGCCCGGCAGGCGCGACGCCTGCACTGAGAGAAAAACGCCGCATCGCTTTCAGGCAATGCGGCGTCTTTGTTTTATTCTTTATCAGGCGAGCGCCGGATAGTCGGTGTAACCCTCGGCCCCGCCGCCATAGAAGGTCGGCTGGTTCGGTTCATTCAAGGGCGCGTTGTCCTTGAAGCGGCGCACTAGGTCCGGATTGGCGATGAAGGCCTTGCCGAAGGCGACAGCATCGACCTTGCCGCTTTCCACGGCTTCGATGGCGCTCTCACGGTCATAACCGTTATTGGCGATCCACAGGCCCTTGCCGCCGGCATTGCGATAGGCCGCCTTGAAGGCTGCGTAATCGAAGGGCTTGTCACCCTGTTTGAAATCACGCGGTCCGCCTGTTGCGCCTTCAACGACATGGATGAAAGCGAGATTGCGCTTGCCGAGCTGTTCCACCACGTAATTGTAGAGCGGCTGCGGGTCGGCCTCGAAAATATCGTTGGCCGGGGTAACGGGGGAAAGACGGATGCCGGTGCGGCCGGCGCCGATTTCTTCCGCGACCGCATCAACGACTTCCAGCAGGAAGCGGGCGCGGTTTTCGATCGAGCCACCATAATCATCCGTGCGCTGGTTGGTGCTGGATTTCAGGAACTGCTCGATCAGGTAACCATTGGCGGCATGGATTTCGACACCGTCGAAACCGGCTTCCAGCGCTGCGCGTGCGCCGCTGCGGTAATCCTCGAGGATGAGGCCGATATCGTCGATGGTGAGCGCGCGCGGCTCGGAGGTTTCGGCAAAGGCGCCAGTGCCGTCATCATTGATGATATAGGTCTTCGACTTGGCGGGAATGGCGGAAGGAGCAACCGGCTGGCCGCCATGCGGCTGTAGTGAGACGTGTGAAATGCGGCCCACATGCCATATCTGTGCGACGATCTTGCCGCCGGCTGAATGCACACCATCGGTAACCTGTTTCCAGCCCGCAATCGCTTCCCGCTTGTAAAGGCCGGGCACGTCCGCATAGCCCTGACCCTGCTGGGAAATCGGCGTGCCTTCGGTGACGATCAGCCCCGCCGTGGCGCGCTGCTCGTAATAGGTGGCGTTGAGGTTGTTGGGAATGGCGCCCGGCGAACGGTTGCGGGTGAGGGGGGCCATGACGATACGGTTGGCGAGTGCGATATCGCCGGCCTGTGCCGGTTCGAAAAGACTTGTCATGCGACTTCACTTTCTGGTCGGTTGGCGAAATTGCGCGGGGGACGCGCTGTCTTTCTGACTGGGTGCCGGAATGAAAGCCGCCTTGCGGTTCCCTGTCCGGCACCCCGAGGCTCAAAGCTTGGGAGGCTCAGAGATTGGATTGCAGATAATTGCGGAAGGCATCGATCGTTTCTTCGTTGCGTTCGAAAAACACCCATTGCCCGACCTTCTTCGACCTGATGAGGCCGGCCGCCTGCAACACCGCCAGATGCGACGAGACGGTGGACTGGGACAGACCGCTAATCTGAAACTGGTTGGCGCAAACGCCCATACTGAGCGGATGTTCCTGGCAGAAATGACCTTCAGGGTTTTTCAGCCATTCCAGAAATTTCAGCCTTGCCGGGTGTGAAAGGGCCTTGAGGACTTCCTCCGGGTTCATCTGGGTTTCTTTGATATCTGACATGATCGATATTTATATCGATAATTTTCGATATACAAGTCACGTCTCTGTGAGGACGATGCGGAGTGGCAGGTCGCTAAAAAAAAGAAGGCCGCTGGATGTCTCCGCGGCCTGATAAGTTTGAAGGTCAAAACCTCCAGAGGGGAACAGCTGTCGCGTGCCTGAGCAAGCGTGACAGCTGACTAAAATATGGGTGTGGGAATAATGCAAAACAAGGTTGCATCATGCGATATTTCGCCAATTCGGAGAAAATTCTTGCGGGTAAAAAAAGAGGGCCGCCGGATAGATCCAGGGCCCTTTAAGTGTGAAGGTCAAAAACCTCCAGAGGGGAACAGCTGATGCGGTGGAACTGGGAGGAAAAGCCACCGTGTGCATCAGCTGAGAGCGATATGGTGCTTTTTTGTGCACGAAACAATTCTTTTTTGTGCAGGTCAGGCATGCGCACCGCGCAGCCCTCGATATTTCCGGTATATTTTATGTGCAAAGCTGAAGAGGGACACCCATGCGCCCCTCTTGCTTCTGCCTTCGTAAATCTTTGAATTTAAAAGATTATCCGTTGACGTCGATTATTTTAACGTCAGAAGTTCCAGTTCCGAGCCTTTGCGACGATAAAGTCGCGGAAAGCTTTCAGCTTTGCAGCGTTTTTCATTTCGTCCGGATAGCAGAAATAGGTATCGAATGACGGAATATCTGCCGCGAGCGAAAGCTGGATGAGGCCGGGATCGCGGCCGACGATATAATCCGGCAAGCAGGCAATACCGATTCCCAGCAGGCAGGCGCGCTTGATCGAGGTTTGGCTGTTGATCTGCAGGTGCGGCGTGCGCGTATTGTCGGAGGAGCGTCCGGCATTCTCCAGCCAGTTGACATCAAGCAGATAGTTGGGTGCCGGCTCGCCGAAGGAGATGATGCGGTGATTGTCGAGATCCTCGATCGACTGCGGCTCTCCGTGTCGGTTGATATAGGACGGTGCGGCATAAACATGCATATGCACCGTGAACAGCTTGCGCTGAATGAGGTCCGACTGCTGCGGCTGGCGCAGGCGGATGGCGCAATCGGCGTGGCGCATGTTCACGTCCAGCTCCTCATTGTCGAGGATGAGCTGGATCGACATTTCCGGGTAGAGCTGCAGGAATTCCTGCACCTTGTCCGTCAGCCAGCCTTGGCCGAGACCGACGGTCGTCGTTACGCGCAGCTTGCCACTCGGCTTTTCCGTCGTTTCGGTGAGTTGCATCTTCACCGTTTCGAGCTTCAGCAGCACGTCGTGGGCGGTGCGATACAGCAACTCGCCCTGCTCTGTCAGAATAAGGCCGCGGGCGTGGCGATGGAACAGCTTGACGCCGACATCCTGCTCCAGCGCGCTGACCTGACGGCTGATGGCCGACTGGGACAAATGCAGCTTGTCAGCAGCATGGGTGAAAGACCCTGCTTCGGCTGCGGCATGAAAAATGCGCAGTTTATCCCAGTCCAATGGCATTGCCATGCCTATCCTGCCTTTCGGTTATTCCGCTGCGACAGCAAGCGGTTGATGCGCGGTGAGATAGCGTTCCGCTTCCAGCGCTGCCATGCAGCCCATGCCGGCGGCGGTGATTGCCTGGCGGTAGATGTCGTCGGTGACGTCGCCGGCTGCAAAAATGCCCTCCACGTCGGTGGCCGTGGAATCGGGGGCGGTCCACATGTAGCCGTTGTCTTTCAGCTTCACCTTGCCTTTGAACAGTTCAACCGCCGGCGCGTGTCCGATGGCGACGAAGACACCGTCGATGGGGGTGTCGCTGATGACGCCGGTCTTGGTGTCACGCAGTCGCACACCCGAAACGGAGGGCGGCATTGGCGGCTTGGCCGGTGCGCCGGTGATTTCGGCGATCTCCGTGTTCCAGAGAATCTTGACGTTTTCCTTGGCGAACAAGCGCTCCTGCAGGATTTTTTCCGAACGGAAGCTGTCGCGACGGTGCACGACTGTCACGGATTTGGCGATATGGGCGAGATAGAGCGCCTCTTCCACGGCAGAGTTGCCGCCGCCGACAACGATCACGTCCTTATTGCGATAGAAGAAGCCATCGCAGGTGGCGCAGGCGGAAACACCGAAGCCCTGGAAATGCTGCTCGCTCTCGATGCCGAGCCACTTGGCCTTGGCGCCGGTGGCGATGATCAGCGTATCGGCGGTCCAGACCTGACCGGAATCGGTTCTGACCACGAAGGGCCGCACGTTGGTTTCAACTTCAGTCACGAGGTCGCTGACGATTTCCGCGCCCACATGCGTTGCCTGCTTCAGCATCTGATCCATCAGCCACGGACCCTGGATCGGATCGGCAAAGCCCGGATAGTTTTCGACATCGGTGGTGATCATCAACTGGCCACCCTGTTCCATGCCGGCAATCAGCACGGGTTTCAGCATGGCGCGGGCCGCGTAGATCGCCGCGGTATAACCGGCGGGACCGGAGCCGATGATCAATACCTTCGTGTGGCGGGCAGACATGGAAACGTTCCTTTCAATAACGGGGCCTCTCGGTAGCTGTGACTTTCGGCACCAGAGCCTTCCAGCCGCAAGACGGCGGACAGGCCGCAACCCCTTCGTTGCCCGGTATTTAAGGTTGTCTAGTGTCTTTATTCAAGGGCAGCCGTGCGTTACCAACAAGGCAGTTGTGGATGCATGCGCAATTTTGTGACCGGGCGGCGTCATAATGTTGCGAATCCTGCGCCTGATAGTACAAGGAAGTTCTCCAGCTTAACGAGGTACTTCTCCGTGACCAGCGTCGAACTCGATGCCATCGATCTGAAAATCCTGCGCGAATTGCAGCGCGACGGGCGCATGACCAATGTGGAGCTGGCCGAAAGGGTCGGAATTTCCGCGCCGCCCTGCCTCAGACGTGTCCGCAAGCTGGAAGAGGCGGGGGTGATCGAAGGTTATCACGCCATGTTGAACGCGCCGAAGCTCGGTTTCGACCTTGTCGCCTTCTGCATGATCGGTCTCAAGCGCCAGTCGGACAGCAATCTGAAGGCCTTTGCGGCGGCAACGGCCGGCTGGTCGCTGGTGCGGCAGGCGTGGATGGTGTCGGGCGAAAGCGACTTTCTGCTCCATTGCGTGGCTAAAAACCTGACGGAATTTCAGGATTTCGTCATCGAGGTTCTGACGGCGGACGAAAATGTCGATACGGTGCGCACCATGCTCACCATCCGTCAGGTGAAGCGCGTCGGTCTGGTGGAAATCTGATCAACAGGCTTTTTGTCGACTTCGGGGGGCATCATCCCCGCCGCAACGCCTCGTAGACTTCGCCGAGACTTGTCGCTTCTTTTTCCAGCGGAAACGTGCTGCGCACATGCGCAAGTCCGGCACTTGCGTGGGCTTTGGCCAGAGCGGGATCGGCGAGATAGGTTTTTATCGCATCTTTCAGTGAAGCATAGTCACCCGCGTCAACTACCGCCCCGGTCTTGCCGGTGACGATCATTTCCTCGTAGGCGCCGGCATTGCTGGCGACAACGGCCGTCTGCGAGGCCATGGCTTCGAGCGGCGTCAGGCCAAAACCTTCATTGCGGGATGGGGCGACATAAAGCGTTAGCCGCCGGTACCAGGGCTTGATGTCGTCGACTTCGCCCTGAAACACGATGCGGTCGGCAAGGCCGGCTGCGGCGACATCGGCCTTCAGCGCATCCCCGAAAGCCCGGTGTTCCGCCGTGACGCGGCCGGACACCACGGCTGTCCAGTCCGGATAGGCGGGCAAAAGCTCGACCATGGCGCGCACGAAGAGATCAGTGCCCTTCTGGTGGCGCACCCGTCCAAAGCAGCCGAGGAGATATTGTCCCGGCAGGCCGGTTGCCGTGATCGTATCTTCCGGGCCGGTGCCGGGGTGGAACAACTCGATATCGACGCCATGCATGACGACGCGATGGGGCACTTCCAGAAACGAGCCGGAGCGGGCATTGGTCGCAACCACGGCATCCATCTTCGAAATCAAAAACCGGGTATAGGCGGAATGCCGCCTCTGCGCCGCGGAGGTAAAGAGCAGCTTCACCTTCATGCGCAGAACGTCACGCATGAGAATGCCCGGCAACATTTCCAGATTGCGGCGGGCGTGCCAGATGCGCGGGCCGCCCAACGGGCCATTCTGCCACAGCCGCCACAGATCGCGGAAGCGCACATGCGGCAGGTGCGGCGGCAGGCCGGGGCCGATGGTGGCGACCTTTTGTCCCAGCCGGTTCTGCGCCGGTATCAACTGAACGATTGTGGAGGTGACGCCGGAGAGCCTGCGCTTGAAGTTAGGCGCGAGTACCTGCACATCTTTCAGGCTGACGTGGGACAAGATGGGCTTCCGTCTTTACGGCTTAGGATCGATTCGTCAGGAAGCGATGCGCCCGCTCGGGGCGCATCGCATCGGGGCACTCAGCCCCACTGAACCGCGAGGATCTCGTAACCCTTGGCACCACCGGGTGCATTGACTTCGATGCTGTCGCCGACTTCCTTGCCTATGAGGGCACGGGCGATGGGCGAGGAGATGGAAATGCGGCCCGCCTTCACATCCGCTTCCTGGTCGCCGACGATCTGATAGGTCTTTTCCTCGTCGCTGTCTTCATCGACCAGCTTAACGGTGGCGCCGAACTTGATCTTGGAACCGGACATCTTGGAGAGATCGATGACTTCCGCGCGCGCAGTCAGGTCTTCGAGTTCGGTGATGCGGCCTTCATTGTGGCTCTGTGCTTCCTTGGCAGCATGGTACTCGGCATTTTCCGAAAGGTCGCCATGGGCGCGCGCTTCCGCAATTGCCTCGATGATACGGGGACGCTCCTCCTGCTGACGAAAGCGCAGCTCCTCCTGCAGCTTGACGAATCCACCCTGAGTCATCGGTACTTTTTCTACCATTTTTTTATCCTTCGCATTCCGGTCGCTGTACTTGCAGACACAAAAAGAAACAGGTTCCGGAGGGGAACTCCGGAACCATGCCAAAATCATAACTGAGCCGACTATATCAGAAGACGACAGCGAAATGCCAGCAAATTTGAGGCGGGCAATTTTATAGTCTTATTCATAGACTTAACCTTTACGATTGACATTTTTCAAAAGAACATATAGTGAACATAACTATGAAGAAGTCAATCAGGCAACGGCTGGCCATTCTCTCCGATGCGGCGAAATACGATGCATCATGCGCCTCCAGCGGCACAACGAAACGCCACTCGGCCGCAACAGGCGGGCTGGGTTCCACGGAAGGGTCCGGCATCTGCCATGCCTATGCGCCGGATGGGCGTTGTATTTCCCTGTTGAAGATCCTGCTTACCAATTTCTGCATCTATGATTGCGCCTATTGCATCAACCGTTCCTCCAGCAATGTCGAGCGGGCGCGGTTCACGGCAGAGGAAGTGGTGTGGCTGACGCTGGAATTTTACCGGCGCAACTATATCGAGGGATTGTTCTTGTCTTCCGGCATCATCCGCTCCTCCGATCATACGATGGAGGAGATGGTGCGTGTGGCGCGGGAACTGCGCGTGACGCATGGTTTTCGTGGTTATATCCATCTGAAGTCCATCCCCGAAGCATCGGCCAAACTCATAGAGGAGGCTGGGCTTTACGCGGACCGGCTGTCGATCAATATCGAGTTGCCGACCGATAGCGGTATCGGTCGTTTTGCGCCGGAAAAGCAGCCTGCCAATATTCGCCGCTCGATGGCCGATATTCGCCTGAAGATCGAGGAGGCGGGCGAGCCGACGCTGCGGACGCGCCGGACCAAACGCTTTGCTCCCGCCGGGCAGAGCACGCAGATGATTGTGGGTGCGGATGGTGCCGATGACAGCACCATCCTCTCCACCAGCGCCCGGCTTTATGGCAGTTATGGTTTGCGCCGCGTCTATTATTCGGCTTTCAGCCCCATTCCGGATTCCTCGAAAAACCTGCCGTTGATCAAGCCGCCTTTGATGCGTGAGCACAGGCTTTATCAGGCGGACTGGCTTTATCGGTTTTACGGTTTTGACATTGGCGAGATAACCGCAATTGGTGGCGATGGGATGCTCGATCTCGATATTGATCCGAAGCTGGCCTGGGCGCTCAAAAATCGCGACCGTTTTCCGGTGGATGTGAATGTGGCGGATCGGGAAATGCTGCTGCGTGTTCCCGGTTTCGGCACCAAGACGGTCGCTTCCATTCTCTCGTCGCGGCGGTTTCGGCGGATAAGGCTGGAGGATATTGCCCGCTTTGGGGTGTCCTTAAAAAAAGTGAAGGCCTTTATCGTCGCGGATGGCTGGACGCCGGGAAAACTGATTGAACGGCCGGATTTGCGGGCGATGTTTGCGCCGCAGCCCGAACAATTGTCGCTGTTGTGATGTATGGCCCGGTTCTTGAAGGGCGGGGCGAGTTTGGCGAGTGGCGTGATGCGGCTCGAATGGCGCTTGCCGCCAATGTGCCGCCGGAGGCGATTGACTGGCGGTTGCGGGATGACGAAGCGGGGCTGCTGGATTTCGACGGTGAGCCGTTGCCGATGCTCAAGGTTGGAGAAACACAGGTTTCCGTACCGTCCGCTTTCGTGGCGCTGGCGCAGGCCGTCATCTGTCACAGCGATCCCTGCCGTTTCGCGCTGCTATACCGGCTGCTGTGGCGGATGAGGCAGGATCGTGCCCTGCTGCAGTTCAAATCCGACCCGGATGTGTCACAAGCGCGGCTGCTCGAAAAGTCGGTCCGCCGTGACTGTCACAAGATGACGGCCTTCGTTCGGTTCAAGGAGTTACCATTACCGCAAGGGCAGGGCGGGCGTCGGCGCTTCGTCGCCTGGTTCGAGCCGGATCATTTCATCGTCGAACGGACGGCGGCGTTTTTCCAGCGCCGGTTCACCGATATGGACTGGTTGATCGCAACACCGAAGGGGTCAGCGCGGTGGGACGGAAATGTGCTGCAGACCTCTCGGGAAGCGGCGGTGAAACCCGATCTGACGGACGAAACGGATGAACTCTGGCGGACCTATTATGCCAATATTTTCAATCCTGCCCGTCTGAAGATCAAGGCCATGACGGCGGAGATGCCGAAAAAATACTGGAAGAACCTGCCGGAGGCGGACCTCATACCCGGTCTTGTCCTTGGGGCGGAAGCGCGGGTGCTGGAGATGGCGGCGAAGGCGGCGAGCCAGCCGCAACCCTTTCACCACCGCCTGCAGGCCGCAGCATCTGCGCGCGAGATGCCGCAACCCGTGTTGGATGGCAGCCTTACGTCGCTGGCGCGGGAGGCTGGCCAATGCACCCGTTGTCCCCTGCATTGCAAGGCCACGCAGACCGTTTTCGGCGAGGGGCCGGACGATGCCGATATCATGATCGTCGGTGAACAGCCCGGTGATCACGAAGATCTCGCCGGCAAGCCCTTCGTTGGCCCGGCGGGTCAGCTTTTCGACCAGACCCTCCGTGAGATCGGTGTCGATCGCAAAAAGCTTTATGTCACTAATGCCGTCAAGCACTTCAAATATGAGACACGTGGCAAGAGGCGCATCCATCAGCGGCCGGATGCGGGAGAGGTAGAGCAATGTCGCTGGTGGCTTAACCGCGAAATTGCGCTTGTCCGGCCAAAATTGATCGTTGCCATGGGCGCGACCGCGCTTTATGCGCTGACCGGTGGCAAGGAAAAGGTTTCCGACATCCGCGGGCGTCCGTTACCGATGGAGCAAGGTCGGACGCTTTTTGTGACCGTGCATCCGTCCTATCTCCTGCGCCTTGCCGATGTGAGGGTGAAGGAGGCGGAAATGGCACGCTTCCGGACGGATGTGAGCATAATAAGGAAATTCTAATATATTGTTTTATGTATTATGTAGCTACTTCGAAAGTTGAATTTTGTCGTAGACAATACTTTTATATCTTGTTTATCTCTTATTTTTATTGAAATTTTATATGTACCTTGTAATAGGGTCTCATAAATTTATTTACCGTATGGACATATTATGCTGGGCGAACTCGACCTTGCGACAGTTATACTGATGCAAAAATGTTCTTACATCGTTGGGCTGTTAAGCTTTATCTACCTGAAGATGAGTAATCGGGCTCTGCCCGGCCCCATTCCTCTTGCGGCGGGTTTCGCGGCGATGGCGATCGGTTCGACGCTTGCCGGGTACGGTGAATGGAAAATATTATCGCCGGCTCTCTGGGAGCTTGGCAGCATTTTGTTCGGTATTGCGGGATACGCGCTGATCTGGCTCGGTCTGAAGACGTTGAGCGACGGGCGCTTCGTAAATCGCAAAACCGTAGTCTTTACATGTCTTATCGCCGTGCTGGCGATTGGCGTCGCGCTGCAGGTGGCCGGCAACAATGCGTTTCGTGCCGCGCTCTTTAATGGCTGTGCGGCTCTGGCCTATCTTGGCGGGGCGGGTGTGCTTTTTGCACGGTGGCGGAAAGAGCCGCTTCTTTCGCGACTGGCGCTTGGCGCAATCACCGGTGTCTCCGGCCTGCTGTCGCTTGCGGTAATGAAAAGCGTGCTTTTCCCCGGTTATGCCACCATCAATCTGGTCAATGCGTTTTTCTTCATCATCATGCTGAACTTCGCTATCGCTCTCTTCGTGATGATCCTGGTTGCGGAGCGGTCTGAACGGAAATTGCTGGTCCTTGCGAACACCGATCCGCTGACGGGCGTCAAGAACCGGCGTTTCTTCTTCCAGACCATGCCCGCAACTCCCAATCCCGCAGATGCGGCCATGCTGCTTGATATCGATCACTTCAAGTCGATCAATGACCGTTTCGGCCACGCCGTCGGTGACAGCGTGCTGCAGGAAGTCGCAAGGCGCATCGGCGGCAGCATCCGCGGCGGCGACGTGCTGGCGCGTTACGGCGGCGAGGAATTCATTATTTTCCTCCCGGGTGCGGGCGTGAGCAAGGCCTGCATGATCGGCGAACGCATTCGTGACGCGGTCGCGATAAATGAGGTCGATTGTGGGGGCCTGCGTGTCGGGGTGACCATCAGCATCGGCGTTGCCGCTACCGGCGAGATGCGTTGCGATCTCCAGACGCTTGCCGAAATGGCCGATCGTGCGCTTTACCGGGCAAAGACTGAAGGACGCAATTGCGTTCGTGAGGCGCTGGCCGCCTAGGGCGTGGCCTAGTCTGCCGCCCCTCTTTCCAGGCTGGCGGCCTTCTGCTCACCTTTCGGTTCGTTCGTCGCCTCCGCAGCGGCGCGATGTCGCAGAGCCTCTTTCAGCAGAATTTCGATCTGGGCATTGATGCTGCGCAACTCGCCGCTCGCGGTCTGCCGGATCGCGTTCAACGTCGCGGGTTCGATCCGAAGCGGAAATGCCACCCTCTGCGGGCCAGGTGGACGTCCGATCATGGGTTAACCCTCCCATTCAGGGAAACGGCGCGGCCGATGGTGGAGAAACGTTTTTCGGGAATGCAAAAGGACATCACGAGCCTCATGTGAGAATGATGCCGTTTTGATACGGGAAATGAATTGCAGCAGAATTGCGCAAAATAAAAACGCCGCGGGCAAGACGACCCGCGGCGTTTGTTTTCAATATTGCATTGCGGGCTTTCCCGCAGAAAACTTAGTTGAAGTAGCTCTGCAGCGGCTTCACTTCCAGATTTCCGGCCTTCAGCGCCTTGATGGCAAGCGCTGCTGCTTCCGCACCCGCCATCGTTGTGTAGTAAGGCACCTTCTGCATCAGCGTTGCACGGCGCAGCGATTTGCTGTCCGAAATCGCCTTGTTGCTGTCGGTGGTGTTGATGACCAGCTGGACCTGACGGTTGCGAATGGCGTCTTCGATATGCGGACGGCCTTCCTGCACCTTGTTGATCTTTTCGGCGTTGATGCCCTTTTCGGCAAGGAAACGCTGGGTGCCGCCGGTCGCCAGCACTCTGAAGCCGCTTTCCACGAGAATGCGGATGGCTGGCAGAACGCCTTCCTTGTCCTCGTCACGGACCGAGACGAAGACCGCGCCCGAGCGCGGCAGGTCGACACCTGCGCCGAGCTGGCTCTTGGCGAAGGCGAGCGCGAAATCCGTGTCGAGGCCGATGACTTCACCGGTCGAGCGCATTTCCGGTCCGAGCAGAATGTCGACGCCGGGGAAGCGCGCGAAGGGGAAGACGGCTTCCTTGACGGCAATGTGCTTGAGGTTACGCGGATCGGGCTTCTCGCCATAGGCGGCAATTGCCGGGCCAAGCTTTTCGCCGGCCATGACGCGGGCGGCGATCTTGGCGATTGGCGCGCCAATGGTCTTGGCAACGAACGGCACGGTACGCGAAGCGCGCGGGTTGACTTCAAGAACATAGATCGTGCCGTCCTTGATGGCATATTGAACGTTCATCAGGCCGCCGACCTTGAGCGCCTTGGCAAGTGCCGTCGTCTGGCGCTCCAGTTCGTCGAGCGTTTCCTTGCTGAGCGAACGCGAGGGTAGCGAGCAGGCCGAGTCGCCGGAGTGGATGCCAGCCTCTTCGATGTGCTCCATGATGCCGGATACGAAGACGTTTTCGCCATCGCACAGCGCGTCGACGTCGACTTCGACGGCGTTGGTGAGGTAACTGTCGAACAGAAGCGGGTTCTTGCCGAGCAGGGTGTTGATCTGGCCGGTCTTGTCGTTCGGGTAACGCTGCTTGATATCCTCGGGAACGAGACCCGGAACCGTGTCGAGCAGGTAGGTCTGGAGCTGGCCTTCCGAATGGATGATCTGCATGGCGCGGCCACCCAGAACGTAGGACGGGCGAACGACAAGCGGGAAGCCGATTTCCGACGCCACGAGCCGGGCCTGCTCGACCGAATAGGCAATGCCGTTGTTCGGCTGGGCGAGATCGAGCTTCATCAGCAGCTTCTGGAAGCGGTCGCGGTCTTCTGCAAGGTCGATCATGTCAGGCGCGGTGCCGAGGATCGGGATACCGTTCTTTTCCAGCGCTTCGGCGAGCTTCAGCGGGGTCTGGCCACCGAACTGCACGATGACGCCGACCAGTTCACCCTTTTCCTGTTCGGCACGCATGATCTCGATCACGTCTTCGGCCGTCAGCGGTTCGAAATAGAGGCGGTCGGAGGTGTCGTAGTCGGTAGACACCGTTTCCGGGTTGCAGTTGATCATGATCGCTTCGAAGCCGGCATCCTTCAGCGCGAAGGCGGCGTGGCAGCAGCAATAATCGAACTCGATGCCCTGGCCGATACGGTTCGGGCCGCCGCCGAGGATGACGACCTTCTTGCGGTCGGAGACCTGCGCTTCCGAACGGGCGGCGCCGACGAACGGGATTTCATAGGTCGAATACATGTAGGCGGTCGGCGAGGCGAATTCGGCGGCGCAGGTGTCGATGCGCTTGAAGACCGGGCGGACGTTCAGGCTGTTGCGCAGCTCGGCCACTTCCTTCGGGCGCTTGGAGGTCAGGCTGGCGAGGCGGGCATCGGAAAAGCCCATTGCCTTCAACATGCGCAGGTTCTCGGCATCCTGCGGCAGGCCATGCTCGCGAATGCGCGCTTCCGTGTCGACGATCGCCTTGAACTGGGCGATGAACCACGGATCGATCTTCGAATTTTCGTGGACTTCTTCTTCCGTCATGCCCATGCGCAGCGCCTGGGCGACCATGCGCAGGCGATCCGGCGTCGGCGTGCCGATGGCGGCGCGGATCGCGTTCTTGGAGCCTTCACCTTCTTCAAAGCCGGGGATTTCTATTTCATCGAGACCGGTAAGGCCAGTTTCCATTCCACGCAGCGCCTTCTGCAGCGATTCTGCGAAGGTGCGGCCGATGGCCATGACTTCACCGACCGACTTCATGGCGGTGGTGAGGATCGGCGAAGCGCCGGGGAACTTCTCGAAGGCGAAACGCGGGATCTTGGTGACGACGTAGTCGATGGACGGTTCGAACGATGCCGGGGTCGCGCCGCCGGTGATGTCGTTTTCGAGTTCGTCCAGCGTGTAGCCGATAGCGAGTTTGGCGGCGATCTTGGCGATCGGGAAGCCGGTCGCCTTGGAGGCCAGCGCAGAGGAGCGCGACACACGCGGGTTCATTTCGATGACGACGAGGCGGCCGTCCTTCGGATTGACGGCGAACTGCACGTTCGAGCCGCCGGTCTCCACGCCGATCTCACGCAGCACCGCAATCGAGGCGTTGCGCATGATCTGGTATTCTTTGTCGGTCAGGGTCAGCGCCGGGGCGACGGTGATCGAGTCGCCGGTGTGGACGCCCATCGGATCGATATTTTCGATTGAGCAGATGATGATGCAATTGTCCGCGGTGTCGCGGACGACTTCCATCTCATATTCCTTCCAGCCCAGAACCGATTCTTCGACCAGAACTTCCGTGGTCGGCGAGGCGTCGAGGCCGCCGGAGACGATGTCGAAGAATTCCGAGCGGTTATAGGCAATGCCGCCGCCGGTGCCGCCGAGCGTAAAGGACGGGCGGATGATGGCGGGCAGGCCTACATGGTCAATGGCCTGGGCGGCGATTGCAATTGCATGCGCCATGTAGCGCTGCTTGCGGTCGGTCTCTCCAAGGTTCCACTGGTTTTCCAGATCGTCCAGCGCCTTGTCGAGTTCAGCACCCGAAAGCTTCGCCTTGAGTTCAGCGCGGGCAGCTTCGTGCTTCTTGCGGTCGGCGTCCTTGATTTCGGTGGCGTTGGCCAGCATCGATTTCGGCGTTTCAAGGCCGATGCGGGCCATGGCTTCGCGGAAGAGGGCCCGGTCTTCGGCCATGTCGATGGCTTCGGGCTTTGCGCCGATCATTTCGACATTGTAGCGGTCGAGAACGCCCATGCGCTTGAGAGAAAGCGCGGTGTTGAGCGCGGTCTGGCCGCCCATGGTCGGCAGCAGCGCGTCCGGGCGCTCCTTGGCGATGATCTTGGCCACGACCTCAGGGGTGATCGGCTCGACGTAGGTAGCGTCCGCGAGACCCGGATCGGTCATGATCGTCGCCGGGTTGGAGTTGACCAGGATGACCCGGTAACCTTCTTCCTTCAGCGCCTTACAGGCCTGGGTGCCGGAGTAATCGAATTCACATGCCTGACCGATGACGATCGGTCCCGCGCCGATGATGAGGATGGACTTGATATCTTGGCGCTTCGGCATGGCTCTCTCGTTCCGCTTTTCGGTTGCGCAAAGCACCGGCCAGGGTGAGGGATCACCGGCCGGGGGGGCGCAATTCAAATGTTTTCAGGCTAGAAGCGGCTTATAGGCAAATGTTTTTGAGAACGGAACCCCATAAATTCTGGAATCGACAGAAACTCTTAACGGGCAGGGGCAAGCGTGGCGAAATGGGCCTGCACCGCCGCGCTGTGAGAGCGGCTGACGGGAATTTCCGTGCCATCTTTTGTGATGATGTGCAGACGGCCCGTCTGCTTGCGCAGGGAAGTAAAGTCGGCATCGGCAATCCAGTGGGAACGATGCACCTGCAGACCCGCCGTATGGCCGAGTTCTTTCAGCGCATCGGCAAAACGCAGCAGAACCAGCTGCTGCCCGCGCGTGGTGACGATTTGCGTGTAATGATCCTGCACCGATAGTCGCAACAATTCTCCGCGTTTTTGCGGCGGCAATCGTTCCAGCAAGGGGATGATGCCTTTGACCTCCCGATTTGCATTTGCATTTGTGCCCGTTTCAGCCTCCGCCGCTTTTTCGAAGGACTGGCGGGTTGTGAGGTAACTCAACAGGCAAAAGATCGCGGAGAGGGGCAGGGATGAGAGGCTGCTCTTTAAAACCGGTGTTAAACCCATCTCCTTGCCGTAGAAAATCTGATTGGTGATGGTGAGCAGCAGCCCGATCGGCAGTGCCGCCGTCAGCGAGCCGATCATCATGCGTGCCAGCATGTTGTCGATGTGGCCTGATAGGATCGTATTGGCGATGACCGAAAAGGAGATGGCGAGCATCCAGGCACCCGCCTGAACGATTGTCCAATAGAGCAACCGGTCGGCGAAGCTCATGGTTTCGCTCGTTCCGAAAGGCCCGGTCACGATGAAGATCGCCAGCACGGCAAGGAATGTCAGCCACAGCCTGCGCGATTGCAGAACCGCATGCATTTCACGAAGCGTGGATTGCAGATACGGGTGATCCACGAAGTTTTCCTGCTGATGGCGCCAATCCGTTTTTCCTGTCCGCATGTTTCGCCGAAATTGCCGGTGATTTCAACCGAGCCGAAACAGCACCCATGTCATTCCAGCCTCTGTTAGACGCACCGCTTGCCGTGCAATTCCATGTCGCCACCGTCGTGCCCGTAGCCATTCTCGGCGCCTTCATCTTCCTGCGCCCCAAGGGAACCGCCATTCACCGGCTGCTCGGCAAGATCTGGGTGCTGCTGATGGTTTCGACTTCCGTTTCGACGTTCTTCATCCATGAATTGAGGATGTTTTACGGTTTCAGCCCGATCCATCTCCTCTCCGCTTTCACGATATATGGCTGTCTGCAATCGATCTACTTCGCACGGCGTGGCGATATCAGACGCCATATGCGGATTATGCAGAGCGTTTATCTGGGCGGCATCGTGATTGCCGGAGCGTTCACCTTCCTTCCCGGTCGCATCATGAATAAGGTTGCTTTTGGTGGCGGCGGAGCGGGATTTGTGGCCGTTTCCGCCGGCGTTATCGTCTTTGCCTTCCTGTTTCTGACCGTGCTGAAACAAAGGCGCAGAGCCGCATAACAGACTCCGCTGACCGCCTCTGCTTTCTTCCGGAACAAGATGTATTATAGTGCCGTTATAAGGCAGCTTGTTGAGGCGATAGTCGCCGGGAGAATAGCATGGAATGGAGAGGGCGCCGCCAGTCGGACAATATTGAGGATCGGCGCGGTATGTCGGCGGGGCCGAGTGATCCTTTTTCCCGAGGCGGGATGCGCGTCCCAATCGGGCGTCGCGGCGGCGGTATCGGGATTGGCGGTCTTCTGGTCATTCTATTGATCAGCTGGGTGCTCGGCATCAACCCGCTGACGCTGCTGACCGGCGGTGACCTGTCGATGGATGGCGGCGGTACGACGCAATCGGGAACCCAGCAGTCCGGCACGCGACCACAGGGGCAATCGTCCGACGAGACGACGGCCTTCGTCCGCACCGTCCTTGCCGAGACTGAGGATACGTGGAGCGGCATTTTCCAGTCCGCTGGCGAAACCTATCAGAAACCGACCCTGGTGCTGTTTTCTGGCCAGGTGGCATCTGCCTGCGGTTCTGCGTCGGCGGCCAGCGGTCCGTTCTATTGCCCTGGTGACCGCAAGGTCTATCTCGACACCAGTTTCTTCAATGAGCTGGACAAGCGTTTCGGCGCGGCCGGGGATTTTGCTCAGGCTTACGTGATTGCGCATGAGGTGGGACACCACGTTCAGAACCTGACCGGCGTCCTGCCGGAGTTCAACCGCCGCCGTCAGTCCATGAGCCAGACGGACGCCAACAAGATGTCGGTGCGTGTGGAGCTTCAGGCGGATTGTTACGCGGGCATCTGGGGCAAATTCACTGAACAGAAGGGCATTCTCGAGGCCGGTGATCTCGAGGAAGCGCTTAACGCTGCCCATCAGATCGGCGACGATACGCTGCAGAAGCAGACTCAAGGCTATGTGGTGCCCGACAGCTTCAACCACGGCACCTCGGCGCAGCGCATGGAATGGTTCAAGCGCGGCTTCCAGAGCGGTCGTGTCGAGGACTGCGATACTTTCTCGGCGAATATCTAAGGAGAGGGGGCTTTTCAGCCCCTTTTTCGTTTAGCGCATCAAGAGCGCCACGACATACATGCCGAGGGCGAAGATCGTATGCGCCACGAGGTTGAGGACGCGAACCTTCGTGGGGTTCGGTGTTTTCGATGCGGCCCAGCCAATGCCGAGTCCCGGTTGCAGCAGGAACCAGCCTGCGCCCACCGTGATGATGCCGACGATCCACGGCGCTATGAAGGACGGGTTTGCAAACCATGCGGCCGGGACCACAAAGGCAAGAATGACACCATAGAGAATGCCGACGGCGTAATGCGAAATCCAGCCGAGCGCCAGTTCGTGCTCATAGGGTTCAGCCGTGGCGATGCTGTCGTGAAATATCCGGCCCTTCGGCACATGCCAGAACCAGCGGCCGACCGGCGCCCAGTTCGGGGCGGACTGGCCGAAGAACCGGTGCAGTATGATTGCCCATATATCCATAAACACGGTACCGCCAATGCCCATGGCAATGCCGCGCCAAATCAGTTCCAGCATATGTCCCTCCGCATGATCGTGATCGATCAAGATCTAGCGGATCGGGACGGTGGCGGGAACAGGCTTTTTTCGATTGCTGCGAATGGACATGAGAATGGCCGGATCGCTCCGGCCATCAGAGTGGTGAGAAAGGCGCAAGACCTCTCTTCCGTCATGCTCGAGCTTGTCCCGAGCATCTGCAACCGATCGGATTTAACGCGACGTGGTTGGATCCTCGGGACAAGCCCGAGGATGACGGAAGAGAGTAGCTAGCGGCTGGCAGCGATCTGGTGACGATAGCGCTCCGGCCACGGTCTTTTCCCATTAAGCAGCTCGCCCATATTCCGGCTGCCGCCGGCTGGCCGTGGCGAGCTGGAACTGTGCGAGCAGCTCATTCAGCGCCGCCGCTTCCGAGGCGAGGCCATGACTTGCTGCCGTCTGTTCCTCGACCATGGCAGCATTCTGCTGCGTGCCTTGATCGATGGTATTGATGGCGGTGTTGATTTCCTGAAGACCGGTCGACTGTTCGCGCGATGCGGTGACGATGGCGTCGATATGGCGGTTGATCTCCTGCACTTCGCGGACGATGGTTTCCAGCGCCTTGCCGGCATTGCCGACGAGTTCGACGCCGGACTGCACCTGCGATGTCGAGGCGTTGATCAGCGTTTTGATCTCCTTTGCCGCATTGGCGGAGCGCTGGGCAAGTTCACGGACTTCCTGGGCGACAACGGCAAAACCCTTGCCGGCCTCACCGGCGCGGGCGGCTTCAACACCGGCATTCAGCGCGAGCAGGTTGGTCTGGAAGGCGATTTCGTCGATCACGCCGATGATGTTGCTGATCTCGGACGATGATTTCTCGATGCCTTCCATGGCGCGCACGGCATCTTCCACGATGACGCCGGACTGTTCGGCATTGCCGCGGGCGCGGTCGACCAGACGGCCGACTTCTTCGGCGCGACGGGCGGAATCCTTCACTGTCGTGGTGATTTCCTCGAGTGCTGCTGCCGTTTCTTCGACGGAGGCTGCCTGCTGTTCGGTGCGTCGGGCCAGATCATCGGCCGACTGGCGGATTTCACCGGCACCCGCATCGATTGCGAGGGCGTTCTGGCCGACGGTGCTGAGGGCTGCGTTCAGCTTGGCGACCGAATTGTTGAAATCGTTGCGCAGGCGGTCGATGCGGGCCACGAAAGGCGTGTCGATGCGATAATTGAGATCGCCGTCCGAAAGATGCGCCAGGCCCTGGGCAAGTGAATCGACTGCGAACTGGATATCCGCCGCGTCTTTTGCTGCCGTTCTTTCACGCTCGTTGCGCTCCTGTTCGGAGAGCGTACGGTTCTGTTCGGCGTCGCCTTCAAGGCGCAGGCGCTCCATGGCGTTCGAACGGAACACAGCAACGGCTGCGGCCATAGAGCCGATCTGGTCCGTGCGCTCCTGACCGGGAATGGCGACATCGAGATTGCCGGCGGCAAGGCCTTCCATGGCGGACGTCATCTGCGTGACGGGGCGGACGATGAAGCGGGAAAGGACGGTTGCGAGAAGTCCGATCATGATCGTGGCTGCGAGGATCGTGGCGATGGTCGCCGCCAGCCGGAACTGGCCGATTGCGCCGTAGGCAACATCGGAATCGACGACAAAGCCGAGATACCAGTCGACCGAGGGCAGGCCGGCGACCGGAATGAAGCTGGTGATCTTGCCCTTGCCGTCGATCTCGGTCTGGGAAATCGCGGAGGAAATCGCTGGCGTATTGACCTTGAAGAGGTCGGCCATCGGCTTGTCGACGAATTTTGGGTCGGGATGGATGAGTATCTTGCCATCCTTGCTAACGAGGAAGGCATATCCCTCCGCGCCGGCATCCACCGACTTGATCATCTTCACCAGCGAGTCCAGCGAGAAGTCACTGCCTGTCACGCCAGCAAGCTTGCCATCGATGGAAACGGGAATGGCGGCGGTGATGATGAGGCCGCCGGTCGATGCATCATTGTAGGGTTCGGTCAAAACCGTCTTGCCAGCTTTCACCGCATCCAGATACCACGGGCGCTTGCGCGGATCATAACCTTCAGGCAGCGGCGTTTTCGGGAAGGTGGTGAAGCTGCCGGTGTCGGCATTGCCGAAATAGGTCGACATGAACTGTGCCGTCAGCACGTCGTTTTCCAGAAAATGCAGCTTTGCTTCGTTATCCGGAAGCTTGGCCAGCGTCTTTGCCACCGTTTCGGTCAGCATGATGCGGCCATTGAGCCAGTTGGCAATGCTTTGCGCTGCCTGTTTGCCTGATGAATCGATGTTTTCCGCCACCGCTTCCGTCGTGACGCGGTGCTGAAGGCTGTCGATGTAAAAAGAGAAGCCGGCAAAGGCGGCGACGACAAGTGATGACGCAGCAACAAGAATGCGCGTCATGAGATTGGTTTTTTTAGGCAAGCTACACGTCCTTGAAACCGGGTGAATCCGTTCGGCTCATCTAGGGGAATGGTGGGGAGAGACATGCCTTAAAGGCGGGAATATTCTGCGTCATGCAGCTTTTGGTTTAGAAGAACTACGCAATATTCTAATAAGTAAATTGAAATGGTAAAATTCGGCTAAATTTGTCTTTCGTCACTTGATGTAGGCCAAGGGGCGCGTCGGATTGCCGTTTTGCGTAAATTTTGATCATCGATCTGCAAAGGTTGCGTGCAGGAGGGGAATATTTTATTCATCACCGTGCTGCCGTTGCGCAATTCGCGGGCAATGGCCAAAGTTCAGGTGAATTACAATGTCTTCGTCGGTTGTTGCAGGAACCGTTCCTTCCGGATCGGGTTCGTGGTTTTCGCATTTCAAGGCTACGCTTGTGCTGGGAATTCCGCTTATCGGCGCACAGCTCGCGCAGCTTGGCATCCATACCACTGATATGGTCATCGTCGGCCAGCTTGGCGCCGAAAAGCTGGCGGCCATGGTGCTGGCCGGACAGTTCTTTTTCGTCGTCTTCATTTTCGGCTCCGGCTTTTCCGTCGCTGTTGTGCCGATGGTGGCGCAGGCTTACGGGCAGGGTGATGCGACATCCGCGCGCCGCTCGCTGCGCATGGGCATGTGGGTGGCAATCGCCTATTGGCTGCTTGCATTGCCGATTTTCTTCAATGCCGAGCGCATTCTCATTTCTCTTGGGCAGAACCCCAATGTGGCGGCGCTGACCGGCCATTATCTCGCCATCGCGAAATTCGGCCTTTTGCCTGCGCTGCTATTTTACGTGCTGCGCGGGCTTGTGAGCGCCATCGGGCGGGCGGGCATCATTCTTTATGTCACCATCATCATGCTGGTAATGAATGGTGTGCTGGCCTATGCGTTGGTATTCGGCCATTTCGGATTGCCCACCATGGGCATGAATGGTGCGGCCGTCGTTGCGGTCATCGTCAACGCCTTCAGCTTCATTTTCATTGTCGCCTATGTTCAGACCCGCGAGGAAACGAAGAAATACGAGCTGTTCGTTCGTTTCTGGCGGCCTGATTGGCACGCGCTTTTCGAAGTGCTGCGTCTTGGCCTGCCGATCAGCATCACCATTCTCGCCGAGGTGACCCTGTTTGCGGCCGCCTCAATCCTGATGGGGCAGATCGGCACGGTGCAGCTTGCGGCGCATGGCATCGCCCTGCAGCTCGCCTCCATCGCCTTCATGATTCCGCTTGGTCTTTCTCAGGCGGCGACGGTCCGTGTGGGCGTGGCGCGCGGGCAGGGGGATTTCAGGAATCTCATCCGTGCTTCCATCATGATTTACGCCATCGCCTGCGGCATCGCCATTTGCGGCGGCATCCTGTTTGCGGCGGTGCCGGAATTTCTGGCGAAGTGGTTCCTCGATCCGAAATTGCCTGAGGCCGCCGAGGTGCTCGCTTATGCCAGCAGCCTCGTGGTGATTGCCGGCATCTTCCAGCTTGTCGATGGCATTCAGGCGGTCACCGCAGGTCTGCTGCGCGGGTTGAAGGACGCCCGCATACCGGCGATGCTGGCGCTGATCTCCTATTGGCCGATCGGTCTGGCGCTTGCCTGGACCATGGCTTTTCCGCTCGGTTTCGGCGGGCGCGGTGTCTGGTTCGGCTTTGTGATCGGTCTTTCGACAGCCGCCGTTCTTCTCACCATCCGCTTCGTGCTGCTTGTGAAGCGTGAAATGAAAACGGCCCGCTGAGAAGCGGGCCGCATGTAACGTCCGGATTGGAAAAGTATCAGCGCTCGGCGAGCGCTGCCTCGCCCTTCTTTTCACGCAACAGGTTGACGAAGCGGCGGAAGAGATAGTGGCTGTCCTGCGGGCCGGGCGATGCCTCCGGGTGATGCTGGACGGAGAAGACCGGCTTGCCGGTGATGCGCAGGCCGCAATTGGTGCCGTCGAACAGTGAGATGTGGGTCTCTTCGACGCCCTCGGGCAGCGACTTGGTATCCACCGCAAAGCCGTGGTTCATCGAAACGATTTCCACCTTGCCGGTCGTGAAGTCCTTGACCGGATGGTTTGCGCCATGGTGGCCCTGATGCATCTTTTCAGTCTTTGCGCCAACGGCAAGGCCGAGCATCTGGTGACCGAGGCAAATGCCGAAGATCGGCAGGTCGGTCTTGATGAGGTTCTGGATGACGGGAACGGCATATTCGCCCGTCGCGGCCGGATCCCCGGGACCGTTGGACAGGAACACGCCATCCGGCTTCAGCGCCATGATGTCTTCGGCCGAGGTCTGTGCCGGCACGACGGTGACCTTGCAGTCGAGGCCGGCAAACAGGCGCAGGATGTTGCGCTTGACGCCAAAATCGACGCAGACGACGTGATATTTCGCATCGGCTTCGCCGAGCGTGCCGTAACCCTTGTTCCACACCCACGGCGTCTCAGCCCAGGTGGAGGATTGGCCGGAGGTGGCTTCGATGGCGAGATCGAGGCCGACGAGGCCGCTCCATGCCTTGGCTTCCGCCTTCAGCGCCTCGATGTCGAAGACGCCGTTCGGATCGTGGGCGATGACAGCGTTCGGCGCACCGTTTTCGCGGATCCATGCCGTCAGGGCGCGCGTATCGATGCCGCAGAGGCCGATGACGCCGCGGGCCTTCAGCCAGGCATCAAGGTGCTTGACGGCGCGGAAGTTCGAGGGGTCGGTGATATCGGCCTTGAAGATGACGCCGACAGCACCGCGGCGGGCGGCGGGCGTCAGGTCTTCGATGTCTTCCTCATTGGTGCCGACATTGCCTATATGCGGGAAGGTGAAGGTCACGATCTGGCCGAGATAGGAAGGGTCGGTCAGGATTTCCTCGTAGCCCGTCAGCGCCGTGTTGAAGCAGACTTCGGCCTGAACCTTGCCGGTTGCGCCGATGCCCGTTCCTTCAATCACCGTGCCATCGGCAAGAACAAGCATTGCGGTCGGTTTGCGGGTAGTCCAGGGCGCTGTCTCGGTCATCTCGTTCCGTTTCTGCCGCTTCGCACCCCGCCTCTTGAAAGGCAGGGGGTAAGGGGCCATTTTTGTCGCAGGCTTCGTGACATAAAGGGGCGCGCGATAAAGCTCGCGTTCCGACCCTTCGTTAAAATCTCGTGCAGGTGCCGGAAAATAACGAAAGCAGCCCAAGCGGTCAACCGCAGGGCCAAGATTTACGCGGAATTAAACCGCCGTATATTCAAGGCCTTATGCATTTGATTTGCTTGAGCCTGTTTGCTCGTTTATGTCGTTTCGAAAAATAGGGTGGAAAGTTTCCGTGTCGAGAAGCTGCGGAAGGCGCTTTCCCAAGGAGAAGAAGAAATGCTGCGCGACGTGTTCGCTAATACTTTGAAAGACGCTTTGAAGGCTCGTGATGCACGCCGCACCTCGACCGTGCGTCTCATCCAGACCGCCATCAAGGATCGCGATATCGCCAATCGCGGCGTGGGCAAGGATCCCGTCAGCGATGAGGATATCATGCAGATTCTGACCAAGATGGTGAAGCAGCGGGAAGAGTCCGCCAGCATCTATGAAGGTGCCGGCCGTCCCGAGCTTGCGGCTCAGGAGCGCGAAGAAATCGTCATCATCAAGGAATTCATGCCGGAAGAAATTCCGGCTGAGAAGGTGCGCGAACTCTGCCAGGCCGTCATCAGCGAGACCGGTGCCTCCGGCCTGCGCGACATGGGCAAATGCATGAATGCGCTGAAGGAACGTTATCCCGGCCAGATCGACTTTGCGAAGGCCTCGGGCGTCGTGAAGGATCTGCTGAAGTAAATTCGGCAATGCCAAAAAAGTAAAGGCAGGGCAGATGTGGGCTGCCCTGCCTTTTTTCTGTCGACGAAAACGCATTCCGGCGGATCAGAATGCTCTCAAGCGCAGGCGTTTTTTCGGGGGACGTGCCTGCGGGCGTCGGCAGATTTCTGCGATTTCGTTACTTTGACTGTGACTATGTTTTTACATCGCGCGGACCGACTGCTCAAATTACAAAAACATAATTTTTAGTGATGATGCAGCGCCACAAATTTGCCCAAAGCAGGCGCAAAGGGCTTTGCCAGCTTGTTGCGCCACCCTGTGAATATCGGGTATTGTGGCTGTGAACTGGTTCATGGGGTTGGTGCTGGCGCCATTCTGCGCTTATATGAAAGACTGGCCTCGAACAGGTAACCCATGCGCTTTTCCAACTCTTTCCTTGATGAGATACGCGACCGCGTGAACATCTCCGATGTGATCGGCAGACGTGTGTCCTGGGATAAGAAGAAGACCAATGCGCCACGGGGGGATTATTGGGCTTGCTGCCCGTTCCATGGCGAAAAAAGCCCGAGCTTTCATTGTGAGGACCGCAAGGGGCGGTATCATTGCTTTGGTTGCGGCGTTTCCGGCGATCATTTCCGCTTTCTGACCGAGCTTGAGGGCTTGAGTTTCCCGGAAGCCGTACAGCAGATCGCCGATATGGCCGGCATTTCCATGCCGCAGCCCGACCCGCAGGCGGAAAAGCGGGAGCGCGAGCGTACCTCTCTGCAGGACGTCATGGAAATGGCGACGCTGTTCTTTCAGGATCAGCTGCAAACGGCGCTCGGCGCTCGGGCTCGGGCTTATCTGCGCGATCGCGGGCTGACCGGGCGCACCATCGAGACTTTTCGGCTGGGTTATGCGCCTGACAGTCGCAACGCGCTGAAGGAGCATCTTGCGAGCAAGGGTGTTTCCAAGGAGCAGATGGAAGCCTGCGGGCTGGTGGTCCATGAAAACGTGCCGGTCTCCTATGATCGTTTTCGCGACCGCATCATGTTCCCGATCCTCTCCTCGCGGGAGAAGGTGATTGCCTTCGGCGGCCGTGCCATGGCTTCGGATGCGGTGGCGAAATATCTCAATTCCAACGAGACCGAGCTCTTTCACAAGGGCAATGTTCTCTATAATTTCGCCCGTGCACGCCGCGCCTCGCAGGCAGCGGGCGGTACGGTCATTGCCGTCGAAGGCTATATGGATGTCATCGCGCTTTATCAGGCGGGTGTCGAAAATGCCGTCGCGCCGCTTGGTACGGCGCTGACCGAAAGCCAGCTCGATCTGCTCTGGAAGATGTCGCCGCAGCCGGTTCTCTGCTTCGATGGTGATGGGGCCGGCATTCGCGCCGCCAACCGTGCGGCCGATCTGGCCCTGCCGCATATCAAGCCGGATCGCTCCGTCAGCTTTGCGCTGTTGCCTGATGGCAAGGACCCGGATGATCTTGTACGGCTGGAGGGGCGTGCGCCCTTCGACCGGGTGCTTTCGGAAGCCAAGCCGCTTGCCGCGATGATATGGAGCCGCGAGACCTCAGGCGTCACGTTCGATACGCCCGAAAAACGGGCTCAGCTTGAAAGTCGTCTGCGCCAGATCGTTGCCGTGATTGCCGATGAGACGGTGCGCCGTTTTTACCAGCAGGATATGCGAGACAGGCTGAACGGTTTCTTCCAGCCGCGTTTCCAGTCGGGCGGCTCCCAGGGCGGGAATTTCCGCCGCGAGGGCGGTCAGGGCGCGGGTCGCGGTTTCCAGCGCAATGCGCCGGGGCGGGGCGGAGCCATGGCTGCACCGGCCAGCAGCATTTCAGACCGGCTGACGCAATCCGGTCTTGTCAGAGGGCATCAGACCAAGCCCTCTTTGCGAGAAAGCGTTCTTGCCATCACCATCGTCAACCATCCCGAATTGCTGCTGGAGGAATATGACGAGATCGCCGCTATCGATTACGAGAACCGCGATCTGCAACGGTTGTGGTCGACGGTGCTGACCTATGCGGCCGAGAATGCGGCGGACATATCAAGGGTAGGGTTGATCGAGCGGCTGTCGCAGCAGGGTTTCGAGGCGCTTTTGAAGACCATGGATCAGCAGGTGCGTAATGCCCGCCTGTGGACGGCCACCGAACAGGCGGCGATGGAGGATGCGCGTGAAGGTTATGTGCAGGCGCTTTCGCTTCATAAGAGGACAAAATCCCTGCTCTGGCAGAAACGGGAGTTGGAGCGCGAAATCGCCGAGGCGACGGATGACGAGCGTGGCACGCTTCTGGTGCGGGCAATTGCCGAAGTTCAGCTTGAAATCGGCCGCATGGAAAATCAGGAAGCGATCATCGATGGCTTCGGGGTCATGTCCGGGCGGGTGAAGGGGCCGGCCTTCGGCCATGGTTGAGAAGGGTGACCAAGAATTGAAAGACGTGTGGGGTTGCCTTTTGCGGCAAGCGTCCTAAATAGGGGATAGTCTGGTGATAACTGCAAAATGCGGCCTTTTTTGAGAATTTCCTTGGCTGTCTCGCCTCCAAAGGCTTGACGGGGCGGGAAATAGCGGGAATCACCAATTCAGGAAAAGTAAGGTGGAATGAGCCTTGGCGGATAGAAAGTGCATGAGCAAGCATTTCCGGGTGCACTGTCTTTGCATTCTGCCTGAGGCTGCCGTGGTTAATCGGCAATTAAAGATCACTCCGTTAGGTGTCTGACAGTGATTCGCGGCAAACCGCTGGATGCTCAAGGGGCGGACGGCGATGCGGCGGAACAGGTGTTAGCGTCAGGGAAAGCGACGAGATAGATGGCAACCAAAGTCAAAGAAAACGAAGAAGCAGAAAACGAACGCGACGGTGCGACGGACGGTCCGCTTCTCGATCTTTCGGATGACGCGGTCAAGAAAATGATCAAGGCCGCCAAGAAGCGCGGCTACGTGACGATGGACGAGCTGAATTCCGTCCTGCCGTCCGAAGAGGTGACTTCCGAGCAGATCGAAGACACGATGGCGATGCTGTCCGATATGGGCATCAATGTTATCGAGGACGAGGATGCCGAAGAGGCAACCGCCAGCGAAGACGACAGCGATTCCGACGGCGAAGAGTCCGAAGGCGGCGAACTGGCGCCTTCCAGCGGCACAGCGCTTGCGACCGCCAAGAAGAAAGAACCGACCGACCGTACCGATGACCCGGTGCGCATGTATCTGCGCGAAATGGGTTCTGTCGAGCTTCTGTCGCGCGAAGGCGAAATCGCCATCGCCAAGCGCATCGAGGCCGGCCGCGAAACGATGATTTCGGGCCTGTGCGAAAGCCCGCTGACGTTCCAGGCGCTGATCATCTGGCGCGACGAGCTTAACGAAGGCACGACGCTGCTGCGCGAGATCATCGATCTCGAAACGACCTATTCCGGTCCGGAAGCCAAGGCGGCGCCCCAATTCCAGAGCCCGGAAAAGATCGAGGCTGACCGCAAGGCCGCCGAAGAGAAGGAAAAGACCCGCAAGCTGCGCGCCCCGACCGGCGACGAAGACGTGACTGACGTGGGTGGCGACGGCCTGCCGCCGGAAGAGGAAGAAGAGGACGACGACGAGTCCAACCTTTCGCTTGCCGCGATGGAAGCCGAACTGCGCCCGCAGGTCATGGAAACGCTGGACACCATCGCCGACACCTATAAGAAGCTGCGCAAGCTTCAGGACCAGCAGGTGGAGGCGCGTCTTGCCTGCACGGGTACGCTCTCTTCCGGCCAGGAACGCCGTTACAAGGAACTGAAGGATCAGCTGATCACGGCTGTGAAGTCGCTGTCGCTGAACCAGAACCGTATCGACAGCCTTGTCGAGCAGCTCTACGATATTTCCAAGCGTCTGATGCAGAACGAAGGCCGGCTGCTGCGCCTTGCCGAATCCTACGGCGTCAAGCGCGACAGCTTCCTTGAGCAGTACCACGGTGCGGAACTCGATCCGAACTGGATGAAGTCGATCGCCAATCTGGCTGCCCGCGGCTGGAAGGAATTCGCACGCGAAGAAAGCAACACGATCCGGGAAATCCGTCAGGAAATCCAGAACCTTTCCACGGAAACCGGCATCTCTATCGCCGAATTCCGCCGCATCGTTTCGATGGTGCAGAAGGGTGAGCGCGAAGCGCGCATCGCCAAGAAGGAGATGGTTGAGGCCAACCTGCGTCTCGTGATCTCGATTGCGAAGAAATACACCAACCGCGGTTTGCAGTTCCTCGATCTCATTCAGGAAGGCAATATCGGCCTGATGAAGGCGGTTGATAAGTTCGAGTATCGCCGTGGTTACAAGTTCTCGACCTATGCGACATGGTGGATCAGGCAGGCAATCACCCGTTCGATTGCCGACCAGGCCCGCACGATCCGTATTCCGGTGCACATGATCGAGACGATCAACAAGATCGTTCGCACCTCGCGCCAGATGCTGCACGAGATCGGCCGCGAGCCGACCCCGGAAGAACTGGCAGAGAAGCTGGCCATGCCGCTGGAAAAGGTACGCAAGGTTCTGAAGATCGCCAAGGAGCCGATCTCGCTCGAAACCCCCGTGGGTGACGAAGAGGATTCGCATCTCGGTGACTTCATCGAGGACAAGAACGCGCTGCTGCCGATCGACGCCGCCATTCAGGCGAACCTGCGCGAAACGACGACCCGCGTATTGGCCTCGCTGACCCCGCGTGAAGAGCGTGTTCTGCGCATGCGCTTCGGCATCGGCATGAATACGGACCATACGCTGGAAGAAGTCGGCCAGCAGTTCTCGGTTACGCGTGAACGTATTCGCCAGATCGAGGCCAAGGCGCTGCGCAAGCTGAAGCATCCGAGCCGCTCGAGAAAGCTTCGCAGCTTCCTCGATAGCTAAGCTGCTCGTTGCCTTCAAAATTGAACCCGGTCAGTCGGCTCTGGCCGGGTTTTTTGTTTCATGCACTGGCGAACTCTGCGACAAGCCTTATGTGTGAAAACAGGCATTCCGCTTTACTGGAAATGCTCAGCTTCGATTTGGTTCAACAGGATGCAACAGGTTTCGGCAAGCAAATGGCGGCGGGGAGGATGGGCTGTGCCCGTCTCCGTGTTGCTGCATCTTGCAATCGTCGCACTGTTCTTCTTTGAATTGCCGGAGCGGATAGCCGAGCCGCAGGAGCCGGAGAGCGTGAGCGTCGAGCTCGTACCGCCGCCAGAGGAAAAAAAGGCGGAAGAACCGCCGCCGCCTGCTGCGCCGGCTAAAGAGGAGAAGCCTGAACCACCGCCGCCACCGCCCGCACCGCCAAAGGAGGAGGCAAAACCGACGCCGCCGCCGCAGGCGACGCTGCCGGCCATCGCCATGCGACCCGAAGAGACGCAGGCTGACCCCGCAGATAAGCCTGGAAAGATGGAGGAAGCAGAAAAGAGAGAAGTCTCAGAGGAGCAGGCAAGCCAGCCTGAAAAGGTGGCTGACGAGAAGCCCGCACCACCGACTGCCAACAGTGATCTTCAGGCTTCCGCCGAGCAGGGGGAGATCGCGGTCTCACCCGTGAAGGAAGAAACACAGCCAGAGCAGCCACCAGTGCCGCAGGCCAAGCCAGCCGAGGAAAAACCTGCGGAGGTCGCAGAAAAGAAACCTGCGAAGCTTCCTGCCGCCAAACATGTGCTGTCTTCGTCCTTGCTTTCACCGGCCCAGAGACGGCAGATGTTCGGCGATCTGCCGCCCCGTCGTCGCATCGTCCAGCTTTGTAGCACCGAAGCTTTGGCTCAAATTCAGGGCGCGGGTTTTGCGGCAAGGGGCATGATCCCCTATTCGGATACCGGAGGCAGGATTTCAGGCAATTCGATCGACGCTTCCGGCGGCGCGTTCAATACGGGGAATGGCTGGCACGATGTCTCATTCCAGTGCGCAGTCGACCTGGAAAATTACACGGTGACGGAATTCCGCTTTAAAATCGGGAATGAAGTCAGCCCGGAAGACGCGAAAAAGCGGGGCTTCGCCCAATTTCAGTGAGGGCGGGTTGGGCGCTGTGTCATATTCATGCGTCCCCGAAGGGATATTTGGTCCTGTGCGACTAGCGAAACCTTCATCCTTGTGCTTGTCACAGAGATGGGGAACCGCGTCGGAAAAATGCGCCGCCCGCCGACATAACAGCCGGAAAACTTCGTATCGTAGGCCTCGCGGCGCTTGTCGCTTATCGCTCAAACCCGCTCCGTATCCCCCACCAAAATCCCAATCCCAGCCATCAGCGCGTCCTCATCATAAGGCTTGCGGATAACCGGCACAGCGCCAAATTCATCCGGCACCATGCTGCCATCGGCGTACCCCGTGGCGAACATGAACGGGATGCCACGGCGATGGAGTTCGCGGGCGACGGGAATGGAGGTGTCCGAGCCGAGATTAATGTCGAGAATGGCCACGTCAGGCATGTAGTTCTTCAGCTTTTCAATGGCCATCGCCGACGAGGTTGCCGTTTCGATGGTCTTGATGCCGTTATCCTCCAGCATGTTCTCGACATCCATGGCGATCAGCATCTGGTCTTCGACGAGTAAGACTTTCAATGGCTCCTCCCTGTTATAGCTTTTGGGCTGCGGCGCAATTTCAAGTTCGGTTCGCGTGTCGGCATTTGCCGTGGCCGATGAGACGTGACGGGAGGGCAGGAGAATTTCTGCCTCCAGACCATCGGGCAAATAGCGCAACGTGCTGCGCCCGCCGAGATCATAAGGAATGCTGCGGCTGATGAGTGCCGTACCGAAACCGGCACGTGAGGGCAGCGGCAGTGTGGTCGGCAGGATCTCACGCCATTCGATTTCGCAATCGCGATTCTCGTCGATGTCCCAACGCACATGCAATTGACCGCCATTCTGCGAAAGCGCGCCATATTTGGCGGCATTCGTCGCCAGTTCGTGCAGAACCAACGCCATCACCGAAAAAGCGCGGGAATCGAGCGTGACCTGCGGCCCTTCAAGCTTCACCGTCGTTTCCGGTGACCGATGGGGTGACAATTCCGCATCCAGCAGATCGCGAAGCGCGCCACCGCCTTCGCCGCGAATGATCTGGTCATGGGCAAAGGACAGCGCCTGAATGCGGCCCTTCAGCGCGGTGACATATTCCTGCAAGGTCTTACCCTCTTGCGAGGGGTTGCCGACCAGAGATTTAATGATGGCGAGGACATTTTTGACGCGGTGGTTGAGTTCCTCGTTCAGCATGCGCTGGCGCACTTCAGCGCGTTCCCTCTCGCCCGCCATGAGCTCGCTGTGATGGAATGCGACCTCGACCAGCGCAATTCTGGCGGCTTCGGCAATTTCCCGGTCATCCTCAGACCAGGGCTGCGCCTGCAAGCGCACCGTCTCTTTCCATATCGCAAAGCTTTTGCGCGGTGTGAGACGATCCCCCATCGGACCGGTTTCATAGGATTTTTCCGGATTGCCCGCCCAGTTGAGGTTCTGCACGATTTCCTTGCGGAAAAACAGCAGATAGTCGTTGTTGACCTGCGAGAGCGGGATCGCGAGCATTCCCGCTGCGGTGCCGGCGTAAATTTCCGCCTCCGGTATGGCCTGAGACAGGGCGTGCGTTGCCCAGACCTTGCCTTCCGAAGCCGAAGCAACGAAACGCGCCAGCCTTGGAATGGCGTCATGCGGCGGCGTTGCGCCGTGGCCGTGCCAATTGTTGCCGACCCACAGCCCGACACCGTCACAAGGCATCAGATCGGCAAAATCCTGAAAACTATCGACCAGCAGCTCTTCAATGTTGGCGTGATGGGCGGCAAGCTGAAGAAATCGGTCGAGTGCCGCATGCGCATGGTTGACGGTATCGAGACGGCGCTTCTGCTTCAGCACTTGCAGATGCATGGAGAAAAATTCTCCGAACATTTCCGCAGCGATCCGGACCGGCATGGTGAGCACGCGCGGGGAATAATGATGGCAGGCAATCAGGCCCCACAGGGCCCCGTCAACGATCACCGAAATTGACATGGAGGCGGCAACACCCATGTTGCGAAGATATTCGCAATGGATGGGCGAGACGCTGCGCAGATGCGCGTAAGAGAGATCAAGCGGTTCACCGGAGGCATCGAAAGCCGGCAGGACCGGAACGCGAATGCCGCTGGCATCAGAGATGATGCGAAGCGTGTTCTTGAGATAAAGCGCGCGGGCCTGCTGCGGAATATCGCTGGCCGGGAAATATTGTCCGAGAAAGCTTTCCAGCTCTGGCTGCTTTGCTTCCGACACGACCTTGCCGGCGCCGTCCTCCTCGAAACGGTAGATCATCACCCGGTCGTAACCCAGCGTCGCCTTTACCAGCCGGGTCGTTCTGGAGATCAGGCTTTCGATGCTGTCCGCCTCGCGGATACGATCCACCATCTTGCGCGCAGTGCCGAGCGGCTGCGTATCGCTGCCTGAAGGCTCGAATTCGATGATCGTGGTGGACTTATAGCGGTGGAGCGAAATATCGAAGCTGCGGCCATCGGCCATTTCCATCGCTGGAAGCATGGCGGGGCGGGTAGTTCTGCCCGTCACGGTCAGGGCGTTGCGAAGATCGTGGACGAGCTTTTTACCGAGCACATCTTCGGCTGTTCTGCCGTTGAGATCGCCATCAATCCCGAGCAGTTCGCGGCAGTTTTGGGAATGCCGCAACACCATGCGCATGGCGTTATCGCATGCGATGAGACAGCCGTGTGGTTGAATATAGCCTGGGATGTGGATGGGTTCGCGGTCGCAATTGGTCAGGTCGACATGATAATCACTGGGCGCCATAAATTAGTCTTCCGCAGCCAGTGCATACGTGTGGCAAAGACATAGTCCTTGCCTAGAGAAGGAGACGCCGAAGTAACTCATCCTAATTGGTTTGCCCTTCCTCTTCTTGCAACTATAAATGAGTTTCTTTGTTTTGGAATTTAGAAACTACAGCTGCTTGACTTATGCATCCCTATCAATGCCGGGTACAATTTGACATAGCAAAACGTCGGTAGTTCAGATTTTGTTCCGACTATTAGAAAGAAAAAATGTGCCGCAAAAGAAAATAACGATCGTAACGCGCGGACAGGGGCTTTATGAGTTCACGCGCCATGCAACGGAGCTGGTATCGGAGGCTGAAATCAACGAGGGTTTACTAACGATCTTCGTCCGGCACACTTCCTGCTCGCTGCTCATTCAGGAAAATGCCGATCCCGATGTGCGACGTGATCTCACGGCGTTCTTCTCCCGGCTCGTGCCGCCTTCCGATGATCCCTCCATGGGCTGGATCATCCACACGTTGGAAGGCCCGGACGATATGCCTGCCCACATTAAATCCGCGCTGACGACGGTTTCCATCGGCGTGCCGATCAGCGAGGGCAGGCTTGTACTCGGCACCTGGCAGGGCCTTTATCTTTTCGAACATCGAAACCAGCCGCATCGGCGGGAAATCGTGCTGCATATCTCACCCTGACATCGGGATCCGGATCGAGGTGTTTCGCGTTAACCACCCTGAACGCCTGCTGAACATTCGGTTCTGCTGATATTCAGACGGGCGGGTCTACGGTCCCGTCAATCGCCGGGGGAATGTTCCCCCGTCGGCAGAGACACAAACGGAGTGAGTTCATGTTCAGCACCTTTGCAAAAGCCGGCCTGGCTACCCTCATCGCCCTTGGTGGAATTTCCTTTACCGCGCCGGCTGCTTCCGCAGGCCCGGATGTTCAGTACAGAGTCCAGGTTCAGGATGGTTATGGTCATCGTCCCGGCTGGGGTCGCCCGGACCGCCCGCGTCGCGGCTGCTCGGCCTCGCTTGCGGAAGAAAAGGCAAGCCGCATGGGTCTTCGCCGTGCCCGCGTGGTTGATGTCTCGCCGCGCCGTGTCGTGGTGGCAGGTTTCAACCGCTATGGCCGCGACCGCGTTGTTTTCGCCAATGAGCGCGGCTGCCCGGTTATTCGCCGTTAACAACAGCTGACATTATCGATCTGTCGATATCCCCGTATGGCAGATTGATGAAAAATGCCCCTCGCTTCCGAAATGGCAGCGAGGGGCATTTCATTTTGAATATGCCTGTGGCGCAACTGAAGATGGGCAGAGCGGCACCAGGGCGCCGCCCGCCGTCGATCTTACTGGTCGAGCGCGAAGGTGACGTTGACCACCACGCTGTAGCTGTTCTCACCCGAAGCGACCGGCACGCTGTCGGCTTCCTTCATCATCGACGCACGCATCGCGCCAGCCGGTACCGGCATCGGGCGCTGCGAGTTTTCGCTGATCTGAATGACACGGCCGAGCTTTACCCCTGCCGCTTCCGTCAGCGTTTTCGCCTTGGCGATTGCGTCGGCCACGGCCTGCTTGCGGGCTTCCGTCACCGTGGCTTCGGGCTTGTCATTGGTGAAGGTGATATCGCCGCCCTGGTTGATGCCGAGCTTGACGGAGGTATCGAGGATCGCGCCAAGTTTCTTCAGGTCGCGCACCCGCACCGTCAGGCCGTTGGAAACCTGATAACCGGTGATCTCGGGCGCGACGTAGACGCCGTCCTTGGGCTCATAATGCTTGTAAAGCGGCTGCACCGAAAAATTGCTCGTCTGCAGGTCGCGGTCTTCGATGGCAGCATCCTTCAGCGCTTTCAGAACATCGGCGAGCGCCTTGGAGTTCTCAGTCAGCGCAGCCGCAGCTGTTTCCGCCTGCTTGACGACGCTGAAGGAAAGAATGGCCATATCGGGCGCGATGGCCGCCTGACCTTCGCCGGAAACACTGATGGTGGCTTCGCGCGGCGAGGCCTCCTGCGCAGATACCTGGGCGGCAAGGGGCATCATGGCCGCTGCGGTCAATGCGGTGAGTGCGAAAAGGCGGGCCGTTTTTGTCTTCATGGTGTTTCCTCGTTGATTGAGTCCCTCTGAAGGGTATTGCCTTAGATTGTGTAGCTAATACGGCGACACTGCTTTGCGGAAGCATCAATGGCTTGTCGGGCTCAAAAAATTGCGTTAGAGCGTGACCACCGGATTCGAACCATTGCGAAACCGGTGTTTCGGATCATTTTTTCCGAAAGGGCCTGTAGCTCAATGGTTAGAGCCGGCGGCTCATAACCGCTTGGTTGGGAGTTCGAGTCTCTCCAGGCCCACCATTAATTTTAGTTCCGATTAAAGTTTCAAAAGCCGGTCCCCCGGATTGGCTTTTGATCTGTGGATATCTGGTGCAAACATTGGCATAATTAGAGGTATATTGTTTTAATATTGGAGCGTCCACGTAGATACGGATATTTTGATGGCAAAAAAAACTCAAAAGCGAAATTTTTGCATGTATTGTGGCAACGGTAATCTCTCCAAAGAACATGTGTTTCCAAAGTGGCTCCAACAGTATGTTCCCACACCGGCTTATCGCAGTGGTCATAGCACTTCAGTCGTCAATGGGGATAGCGTAGAGGTCCGCCTAGATAAAGATAACCGCCTTGGTGATTTGCTAACCAGAAAAGTTAGAGCGGTTTGCGTAACGTGTAACAATGAATGGATGAGCGCACTCCAAAATAGCGCTAAACCATTAATTGTATCGCTGATGCAGAACTTTGATCTTCCTAATTCTGAGATTGAACGCCGTATCATTGCTGCATGGGTAGTAATGACTGCATTGTCTTGGGAGCGATTGGATGAAACGACTGCAACTTCAAGCAGTGAAGAGCGATTTTTTTTGAAGCAAAAACTTGAGCCGCCTACAAACTGGTTTGTATTTATTGGGCGGTTCTCGGGAGAAATGAGATCAAGGCGGATACGGCGGCGAACCGGTTTGGGACGTAATGAAAATTACCCGAATACTATAATTAGTCATCAGACAACTACGTTCGCGTTCGGGAAAGTCGCTTTTGCCGCATACAGCAGTAAAAATTTCACCGAACTTGAGCCCTCTGATCTCGAGCAAGAGTATGGCATGGTTTGCATAGGGCCTCGCTATTCGCCCATCGGCGTCTCTATTCCGCTATTAACCGATTCGGACCTCGATGATATTGCGGAACTTATTAGTAGTTATGTTCCAGCAGAAAACGAAAAAAGCTTGAACCTATTGAATCTTATCGCACGAGGAATGTAGACAAGGAGCGGGTAAATTGGCGAGCCACAAACGTTTTGGGCTAAATTTGCTCGGGCGCGAGAATTGTGCCAACTTTGAAACGCCAGAGGAATGCGCAAGGTAATTTGTCTATTTACCACAAAAAATCCGACCAGCCTTTCAGACTGATCGGATCATCCTTATGATTTTCCAGCTATCGGATCAGTTACAAACCCGCATGCTCTCCATATGCCAGCCGCCATCATAGGCGTTGGGAACGCGGCGGTCTTCGAACCAGCAGCGCGGCGGCGGTGGTGGCGGTTCGTAGTAGCGGGGTCCGCTGTTGCCGCCGTTGGCGATGGCGCCGCCGATCAGGCCGCCGATGACGCCTGCGGCGAGGCCGCCGGCAATCGCTGCACCATCATTGTGGCGGCGATGTTCGCGATAGGGCGGTGGGGGCGGGCCGCCGCGGTCATAACCACGGTCGTAGCGCGGACGATAGGGATAGTCCTGCGCGGCAGCCGTGCCGTAGGACGCGAAGACGCTGCCGGTGGCGACCAGCGCAGCAATTGTGGAAAGAATTATCTTTTTCATCGGGCGACTCCATAAGCCTGCTTCGGGAGATAGAGGCTCATTATGCCTGCATGATGGCATGGCACGGGTGAACGGCCTGTGAATGGTTCAGTCCCGGCTGTTCATCTTTTCGAGGCTTAGGGAGGGCAGATCACGGGCTCTCGCTTGGTTTCCGCAACAAAAAAGCCCGGCGGTGGCCGGGCTTTTGCTGAATTATATGGTTCGGCTCAGAACTTCACGCCGAGACCCACTTTCACAGTATGCTGGTCGACATCGGTGTTGATGCCGAAGATGTCCTTGTCGCCATAGTCGTTATAGCGATATTCCAGCCTGCCGAAGACGTTGTCGGTGAAAGCGTAGTCCAGACCTGCCCCAACCGTGTAGCCATTAAAGGTGGTGCTGTCCTTGCCGGCGGGCGTTTCGATGAAGCCGCGTGTCGCGGTCCAGCCGGCGGTACCGTAGATCAAGGCGCGATCGAAGGCGTAACCGACGCGACCGCGAACGGAGCCCTGCCAGTCGGTGCCGATGTTCACACCCGCATAATCATTGTCGTTCCAGTTATAATCGACATCACCTTCGATGCCGAGCACGACATTATTGTCGAACTGGTAATTGTAACCGGCGAAGGCACCGAGAACGCCGCCATCGAAATTATCCGACGCGACCGGGCCACCGGCCGAAAAATCGCCATTAGCCCAGCCCGCGCCACCTTGAATACCCAGATAGGGGCCAGACCAGGTGAAGACCGGCAGGGTTTCCTGCGCAACCGGCGGGGCCGGATTTTCGTAGACGGCATCCGCAGCCATTGCGGTGCTGGCCGACAGGGCCAAGAGTGACGTTACGATCAGCGTTTTCATCGTTTTTCTCCCTGAGCTGACTGACATCCATAGCATAGATTAGCTACTTTTAATATGGGTCGGGGTTCGGCGGTTCCAAGAGGCATTCCGTGTCCTCCCGGCGTTTGTCCTTCCTTGCCCCGGATCGCGGCGTTCTATCGCCCCACCATGCGGTTCTGATGCTGCGAACGTCCCTGGCCGCGTTTGGTTCCCATCGGCGCTTCTTCAAAGGTGGGCGTCGTGGTCAGCCGGTGTCACGCTTGGTTGTCTTGACAGGAGGGGAGGTGACCATAGAGTTGTGGCTGACGGCGACAATGCCGGTGCTTCGCGCCGCATCTCAGCAGGCATTCTCGCGGTCGAGACAATGACGCCGTGTCCACTCGATGAGGGTGGTCATGGCGGCGAAAAAGGGCATGGGAGGACGAGGACGTATGGGGTTTTATATTGGCTGGGGAGGAATGATGTGATTGTCGGAGCCGTTCTCAGCGCCGTTCTTCTTCTCACCCTCATTGCGTTTCCGCGGCATCTCAAACCCGTCGTCATCTGCCTGCTGCTGATCTGGAGCACCACTGCCGCATTTGTCGTTTATGATTGGTGGCGTGGCGGCCAGCGGCTCGATCATGTCGTCGCGACCGCCAGTTTCGATGCCACCTGCGCGGATCCGTCATTGCCCATTCGCGTCAGTTTCCGCAATGACAACAATGTCGCCCTGCAGCGGCTGACCTATACGCTGGAAGGCTTCGAGCCGGCGTTCCGCGCCTCCGTTGCCTTCGATCCCTACCAGGTGAGCGAAAGGCGGATCGAGGCTGGCGAAACTTTCGCCGCCTGCCGGTCTTTCCGGCTGCGCAACAATGAAAGGGTGGAGCCGCAGCGGCTGGAATGGCGCGTGACCATCATTTCCGCTGAATTCGGCTGAGCTGTTTTCGCGGAATTTCGTTATCACGCGATTTTGAGAATTTTCGACGCCGCTGGATGACGCTGGGAAAGCCCTGTATCACAGCGGCTTGATTAAACAGGTGAATGCCAGGGGCTCGCGCTGCCAAAGCGGCCGACTTGTTTTCGTCCATTTACGATGCCATCTCCCCGTCCGTCCGAGTGATATTGCGGGATGACGGTTTGTATAGCGTTCTGAAATTTCTGAAAATCGCGGCCATTGGCCTAGTCGCCTTGCCGGTTTTGGCCGGCGCGCATATGGGCATCGGCCAGCTGACCGGAAATTTTCACGAAGTCATACCCGGAGAGCTCTATCGTTCGGCCCAGCCGAGCGGCAAGGATATCGCCGCTTACGCCAAGGCCTATGGCATCAAGACGATCATCAACCTGCGCGATGAAAAGCGTGAGGGCTGGTATGAGGCCGAAAGCGTTGCGGCGAAAAACAATGGTATCCGGCTTGTTGATTATCCGCTGAGTTCAAGCGAAAAGGTCTCGGTGGAGGATTCGGAAACGCTGGCGGCCGTGCTGCGCAACGCGGAAAAGCCCGTTCTCATCCATTGTGAACATGGCGCCAACCGCACCGGGCTTGCCTCTGCCATTTACGTGGCTGCCGTCGCCGGCAAGAGCGAGGCGGCAGCCGAATTTCAGCTTTCGCCCTATTATGGGCATGTGCCGATCCCCGGTATCGGGCGCTATGAAATGTACCAGTCCTGGGATGATTTCGAGGAAACCATCGGGTTTTGAGATTGTTCAGGGGCTTTTGATATCCCAAAAGAGGTTTGTAGCCGACACCTCTGTTCCACACTCGACGTCATCCTCGGCCTTGTGCCGAGGATCTATCCACGTCTCGCCAAGTCGGCAGGTTGCAGATGCTCGGGACAAGCCCGAGCATGACGGAGAGTGGTTCTAGAGCTCCGTCGCCATCCGCCTACAACCAAGGCCTCAATAATCCCCACCGCTCTCCTTGATCACCTTCGTCAGGCTGCCCGCTGCCGGGAAAAGCGGTATCAGGCATGCCTGAAGCGCGTGATAGATATCGCCCTTGCCGGGGAACAGCGTGTGGGCCGGAACCAGATCTTCCGTCAGTTCCTCGTGCCAGCCGCCATTTTCATGGTCGATGAAGTTGTTGGCGATGGTGCTCCAGATACGGCGGTAGCTGTCTTCATAGAACGCATCCGCCGGCAGGTTCTCGTTGAGGAAATGCGCGGCACCCGCCGCCTCGGACATGGGCCACCAGAGCTTTGCCCGCTTGTCGGGAGTGTCGTTCCAGTCGAGCGTATAAAAGAAGCCGCCCTTTTCGCGGTCCCAGCCGAGCGCCATGGATTGCACGAAGAGCGATTTGGCGGCCACCGGCATCCAGTCATGGCGGCGCTCCCCCAACACCCATAATTGCAGGATGAGACGTGCCCATTCCAGCCAGTGGCCGGGAGTGGAGCCCGAGGGGCGGAACATTTCGTTGCCGCGATACTCCTTGTCGAGGGTCCAGTTTGCGTCGAAATGCTCCGGCACGCGGAAATCCAGTTCGCCGGCGCGGCGGCGGATGACGAGATCGGCGATGCGTTCGGCTTTGATAAGGTAGTTATTGTCGCCGGTCACCTCATAGGCGGCCATCAGCGCTTCGGTCAGGTGCATGTTGGAATTCTGGCCGCGATAATTATCGATGGGTGACCAGTCGCGATTGAATTCCTCGGCGATCGCGCCGTGTTTTTCTTCCCAGAACCGGGTTTCGAGCACTTCGGTAATATCGGCCAGCATCTGGTCGGCGAGCGGATGGCCGACGGTCTTGGCGGAAGAGGCGGCCAGAAGCACGAAGGCATGGCCGTAACCCTGCTTGGTGGCATCGACGGGACCGGCGTCATTCACCTGCCAGAAGTAACCGCCATGCTCGCTGTCTCGATGCCTGTTCCAAAGATAGGTCATGCCGTGATCGACAATATCACCGCAGCCCGGACGGCCGAGCAGGTGGCCGATGGAGAAGCAATGCACCATGCGGGCGGAGGCATGGATGCCGCGCACGGGATTGTTTGGCTGCAACGGCGCGCCCTTGGCGTCCAGATCGAAGAAGCCACCGGCGGGGTTGAGGGCCCGGTGCTGGAAGAAGTCGAAAAGTCCCTCGGCCTGTTTCACCAGCCACTGGCGGTGCCAGGGCAGGGTGTTCCAGTTGCGGCTGTTGTGATCGTCTTCAGGCATCTCGTCCTCCATGCGGTTTGCTGCTTCGGCTTATATCCTTGCCGTATAAACCTGTCATCTGTCAGCGATATTTCGTAACCTGCCCTAACGACGCAAAGCAATGCCTGTCCCTTGAAGATATATTGACATAAACATATCTTTATGTGACTTGACGAGTTGCTTTCTTGCAAATCGAAATGAGGAGTGTGCCCGTGTTTGACGATCTGTTTGGCCCTGAAGGGGCAAAGCGCGACGGCGCGGAAATTTTCAAGGCGTTGCGCGAAGCCGCTAGCGAACGCATCCTCATTCTCGACGGCGCCATGGGCACGCAGATCCAGGGTCTCGGTTTTGACGAAGATCATTTTCGCGGCAACCGCTTTATCGGCTGCGCCTGTCACCAGAAAGGCAATAACGACCTTCTGATTCTGACCCAGCCTGACGCCATCGAAGATATCCATTATCGCTACGCCATGGCGGGTGCGGATATTCTCGAAACCAACACGTTCTCGTCAACGCGCATCGCGCAGGCCGATTACGAGATGGAAAATGCCGTCTACGACCTCAACCGTGAAGGTGCGCAGATCGTCCGCCGCGCCGCCCAGCGCGCCGAGCGGGAAGATGGCCGCCGCCGCTTTGTTGCGGGCGCCATCGGCCCGACCAACCGCACGGCTTCCATTTCGCCTGACGTCAACAATCCCGGTTACCGCGCCGTCAGTTTCGACGACCTGCGTATTGCTTACGGCGAGCAGATCGATGGCCTGATCGACGGCGGCGCAGATATCATCCTCATCGAGACGATCTTCGATACGCTGAACGCCAAGGCCGCAATCTTCGCCTGCGAGGAGCGCTTCGAGGCTAAGGGCATCCGCCTGCCGGTGATGATCTCGGGCACGATCACCGACCTATCCGGCCGCACGCTTTCCGGCCAGACACCTTCGGCGTTCTGGAACTCGGTGCGCCACGCCAATCCCTTCACCATCGGGCTTAACTGCGCACTCGGTGCGGATGCGATGCGTCCGCACCTGCAGGAGCTGTCTGATGTCGCCGATACCTTCGTCTGTGCTTATCCCAATGCCGGCCTGCCGAACGAATTTGGCCAATACGACGAAACGCCTGAGATGATGGCCCGCCAGGTGCAGGGTTTTGCCCGCGACGGCCTCGTGAACATCGTTGGCGGTTGCTGCGGCTCGACGCCGGAGCACATCCGGGCGATTGCCGAAGCGGTCAAGGATTACAAGCCGCGCCCGATCCCCGAGCACAAGCCGTTCATGTCGCTTTCGGGCCTCGAGCCCTTCGTGCTGACCAAGGACATCCCCTTCGTCAACGTCGGCGAGCGCACCAACGTCACCGGCTCAGCCCGCTTCCGTAAGCTCATTACCGCTGGCGATTATACGGCGGCGCTGGCCGTCGCCCGCGACCAGGTGGAAAACGGCGCGCAGATCATCGATATCAACATGGATGAAGGCCTCATCGATTCGCAGAAGGCGATGGTGGAGTTCCTGAACCTCATCGCCGCCGAGCCTGATATCGCCCGCGTGCCTGTGATGATCGACTCGTCGAAGTTCGAGATCATCGAGGCTGGTCTGAAATGCGTTCAGGGCAAGTCGATCGTCAACTCGATTTCGCTGAAGGAAGGCGAGGAAAAGTTCCTTCAGCAGGCGCGGCTCGTCCACAATTACGGTGCGGCCGTCGTCGTCATGGCCTTTGACGAGGTCGGGCAGGCGGATACCTATCAGCGCAAGGTGGAAATCTGCACGCGCGCCTATAAGCTTCTAACCGAAAAGGCGGGCCTCTCGCCGGAAGACATCATCTTCGATCCGAACGTGTTTGCGGTGGCGACGGGTATCGAGGAGCACAATAATTATGGCGTGGACTTCATCGAAGCCACCAAGACCATCCGCGAAACCATGCCGCTCACGCATATTTCCGGTGGCGTTTCCAACCTGTCCTTCTCCTTCCGCGGCAACGAGCCGGTGCGTGAGGCGATGCATGCCGTGTTCCTGTACCACGCCATTCAGGTCGGCATGGATATGGGGATCGTGAATGCCGGTCAGCTTGCGGTTTACGACAATATCGATGCAGAACTGCGGGAGGCCTGCGAAGACGTGGTGCTGAACCGCCGCGACGATGCCACCGAGCGTCTGCTTGAAGTGGCAGAGCGTTTTCGTGGCACGGGTGAGAAGCAGGGCAAGGTGCAGGATCTCTCCTGGCGTGAGCTTCCCGTCGAGAAGCGGCTGGAGCACGCGCTGGTCAACGGCATTACCGAATTCATCGACGCCGATACGGAAGAGGCGCGCCAGAAGGCGGAGCGCCCATTGCACGTTATCGAAGGGCCGCTGATGGCCGGCATGAACGTGGTCGGCGACCTGTTCGGCTCGGGCAAGATGTTCCTGCCGCAGGTGGTGAAATCCGCTCGCGTGATGAAACAGGCCGTTGCCGTACTGCTTCCCTACATGGAAGAGGAAAAGCGCCTGAATGGCGGATCGGAGCGCAGCGCCGCTGGCAAGGTGCTGATGGCGACCGTGAAGGGCGACGTGCACGATATCGGCAAGAACATCGTCGGCGTCGTTCTCGCCTGTAACAATTACGAGATCATTGATCTCGGCGTCATGGTGCCGACGACGAAAATCCTCGAAACTGCGATTGCCGAAAAGGTCGATGTGATCGGCCTTTCCGGGCTCATTACCCCGTCGCTGGACGAGATGGTGCATGTGGCCGCCGAAATGGAACGGCAGGGTTTCGACATTCCGCTGCTGATCGGCGGCGCGACGACGAGCCGTGTGCATACGGCGGTGAAAATCCATCCGCGTTACGAGGCGGGGCAGGCAATCTATGTCACCGACGCCTCACGCGCGGTAGGGGTCGTGTCGGCGCTTCTCTCCGCCGAGCAGAAGCCCGCTTATATCGACGGTATTCGCAGCGAATATGCCAAGGTGGCGGAAGCGCATGCCCGCAACGAACGTGAAAAGCAGCGGCTGCCGCTTACTCGCGCCCGTGAGAATGCGCACAAGATTGACTGGTCGACCTATAGCGCCGTCAAGCCGCAGTTCTTCGGCACCAAAGTGTTCGAGACCTACGACCTTGAGGAGCTTTCTCGCTATATCGACTGGACGCCGTTTTTCCAGACATGGGAATTGAAGGGTCGTTTCCCGGCTATTCTCGAAGATGAAAAACAGGGCGAAGCGGCGCGGCAGCTTTACGCCGATGCGCAGGCTATGCTTGCGAAGATCATCGACGAGAAGTGGTTCCGGCCGCGCGCAGTGATCGGCTTCTGGCCGGCCAATGCTGTGGGCGACGATATCAGGCTGTTCACGGATGAAAGCCGTAAGGAAGAGCTGGCGACTTTCTTCACGCTGCGCCAGCAGCTTTCCAAGCGAGATGGACGCCCCAACGTGGCGCTTTCCGATTTCGTTGCGCCTGTCGATAGCGGCGTTGCCGATTATGTCGGCGGTTTCGTGGTGACGGCGGGCATAGAGGAAGTGGCGATTGCCGAGCGTTTCGAGCGGGCGAATGACGATTATTCGTCCATTCTCGTCAAGGCGCTGGCCGACCGTTTCGCGGAAGCCTTTGCCGAGCGCATGCATGAGCGGGTGCGCAAGGAGTTCTGGGGTTATGCACCTGACGAGGCTTTTGCTGGCGAGGAGCTGATCGGCGAGGCCTATGCCGGTATACGCCCGGCACCTGGTTATCCGGCCCAGCCCGACCATACCGAAAAGAAGACGCTGTTTGCCTTGCTGGATGCCACCAATGCGGCAGGTGTGGAGCTGACGGAAAGCTATGCCATGTGGCCGGGCTCCTCCGTCTCCGGCATCTATATCGGTCATCCCGAAAGCTATTATTTCGGCGTGGCCAAGGTCGAGCGCGATCAGGTTCTCGATTATGCGCGCCGCAAGGATATGCCGGTGGAAGAGGTGGAGCGCTGGCTCGGTCCTGTCCTCAACTACGTGCCGACGAATGGTGCTGAGGAAATCGACAGCGCGGCCTGATGTTCCGGTGTGCTGCCATTCAATAAAAAAGCGCGGGTTTTGCCCGCGCTTTTTGCATTTAGTCGGTGCTTAAGACCGTAACGCCGCCAGTTCCTCGATGCCGACATGGCTCTCCACCTCGCTGCCGCGCAGATAGAGATAGAGGCCGATGGCGAAGGCGAGGACGGCGATGAAGACCAGATACCAGGCATGCGCCATGGGATTGACGGCAAGCGCCGTGGTCACGCCAATCGGCGTCAGCCCGCCGAAGACGGCATAGGAGACGTTATAGGCGAAGGAGAGGCCGGAGAAACGGACCGACGCCGGGAAGGCGCGGACCATGACATAGGGCACCGCACCTGCCATACCCACTGACAGGCCCATGACGCCGTAAAGCACGAACATGGTTTGAAGCGATGTGCCGGCATAGCTGTAGAAGGTGAAGGTGGCGATGCCGAAGAAGATGCTCGCACCCATGAAGAAGATGCCGGAGCCGACGCGGTCGATCAGGGCGCCGGCGATGATGACGCCGAAGATCAGGAACAGCGTGCCGAAGCTGGTGCCGGCCAGTGCCTGCGTCGGGGTGTAACCGTAAAGCTTCTGCAGGAAGGTGGCCGTCATCAGCGTGGTGACGACGATGGCCGCCGACAGGACCCAAGTCAGCAGGGCAGAGATGATCACGCCGCGCATATGGTGCTTCAGCACGAGGCCAAGCGGCAGCTTGTCCGTCAGTGACTTCGACTTTTTCATTTCCATGAAGATCGGCGTTTCTTCCAGCCAGCGACGCAGATAAACCGCGATGAGGCCGAAAATGCCGCCGAGCAGGAAGGGAATGCGCCAGGCGTAACCGGCGACGTCTTCCGGTGTGAAGAGCGAGTTGATGGCAAAGGCTATCAGTGACCCGAGCATGATCCCGAAAGAGAGGCCTGATGTCAGGAAGCCGCAGGCAAGCCCAACGCGCCGGAAGGGCACATGTTCGGCAACGAAGGTCCATGCGCCCGGTACTTCACCACCGATGGCCGCGCCCTGCAGCATGCGCAGGATGATGAGCAGGATCGGTGCCGCCACACCGATGGTAGCATAGGTCGGCATCAGCGCCATGCCAAGGGTGGAGAGTGCCATCAGCAGGATGGAGAAAGCGAAGACGCGTTTGCGGCCATACCGGTCGCCATAATGCGCCAGCACGATGCCGCCCAGCGGCCGCACCAGATAACCGGCGGCGAAAATGCCGAAGGTCTGGATCATCACCAGCCAGTCGGGCATTTCCGGTGGAAAGAACAGATGGCCGATGACGGTGGCGAAAAATACGAAAATGATGAAGTCGTAAAATTCGAGCGCGCCGCCCAGGGCCGAAAGGCCAAGAGTTTTGTAATCCTGACCGTTAAGGGGCCGGGCTGCCGCCGGTGTAGTGGTGGGAGACATGAGGCTGCTTCTTTTCTAAATTACGTAGTACTTATGGGCATGCGGCAAGAGTGGCGGGATTTCAAGCCTTATCGATCCTTAATCACTCAGGTATTTGGATGGACGATCAAGAAAGCGCCGCAGGAAGGCGATGTTTTCCAGTTCGTCATAGAGGCGCTCGGTGATGCCATCCTCATCGAAATAATAAATCGTGGCCTCTGGAATGGCCAACAGCACGGGCGAATGGGTGGCGATGATCAATTGTCCGCCGCTATCGGCCGCGTTGCGGATGATCGCCGCCAGTTCCAGCTGCTTTTGCGGTGAAAGCGGACTTTCCGGTTCGTCGAGAAAATAGAGGCCGGCGCCATGCAGGCGCTGATGCATGATATCGAGGAAGCCTTCGCCATGCGATCGCCGGTCAAGGCTATTATTCCTGACAATCCCGCGAAATGTCTCCGGCGTTTCCTCCGGAAAATCCTCGCCGTTTTTCAGAGCCTTTTCCCGCTCCCAGCGAAAATCGTCCAGTGCTTCCTCGTTCTGTCGACGGATATAACCCAGCACGTCTTCCGCGCGCAGGAACATTCGGATCTTCGGATATTTCTTCCGGGCAAAATAGAAGGACTTCGCCACGGTTTCGGCATGCTGGAGATAGAGGTCACCCTTGACCTGACCATGATTGCCGATGGCATAGGCCGTCATTCCCGCCGCCAGACCCTCCAGCAGTGTCGATTTTCCCGAGCCGTTATTACCGGCAAAAAAGGTGATCGGCGTCTTGAATTCGAGGCGTTCCAGATGGCGCATGGCCGGAACGGAGAAGGGATAATCATCCCTTCCGTCCGGCATTTCTTTCATCGTAACGCTGTCGAGAAACAGCATATCGCAGTCCTTAATCCGTGATGTCGATTGCCATTGCACTCTGGTGCGTGATGGCGGCCCATGTCGCCAATCGATTGCGTAAGATTGCAGCTTATCGTTGGCCGCCCTCTGCGCAATGCTTGCGACACGGCATGTGTCTGTCGCGTCGTTTGCCTGAACTTAAGCTAAATGTAAATTACTCAAATATATTTAAGTTGTAATTGAAAATTCCGGATTAAATTTGTGATATACTTAGTATAAACTTCAAATTAATATAGTAATTATAATTGTTTTACATTGTTTTTTCGTTGGGGATGTCCGGGTGAAGCACATTGCATTATTTTCGGCCGCTATTTTGTTTTCCGCGATATCTGTGAGTGAAGCCGAGGCGCGTGGATCTAGATTTTTCGGAGGTTCATGGTTTGGCGGCGGTGAGACGATCGATCTCGTTTATGATCTTCCGGAGACCGAGCTGTTTCTTCGCAACGGCGAGGCCTATGATCTCGGTTATCTCAATAGCGATAACAACAGCGGGTACGTCCTCTATCGCGGCGAGCGGTACAGCAAGCTCACCGAAGCGGATATCGCCCGACTGAAGGCAATGCTTGGCTTCGATCCGACAACAAAGGACCGGATGGAGCGGGCGGCAAGGAGCCGCGATTCATCCTGGACGCTTGCGATCGTGATCGCGGTGGCAATCATCGGCATCTTCGTGCTGGTCCACAAGACGATACAAATCGTGCGATGGATGTCGCAACTGTCCACGACGTCAGGGGTCACGGCAAACAAGTTGCAGGAGGAGCCGCCCGCACCGCTTGACGTCCGCAGGGCGCGTTTGGCGAAACGAAACTGGAGCGACGGCGTTGCCGATCCAGCTGCGCGCGCCCGTGCGGATCATGCTGTCGCCGAGGCGGAGCCATTGCCGACCCGCACCGGCGCCACGGTGCAAGCCTTCGGACGCCGAAATGTGTGAAAAGGTTTTGAGCCTTATTCGAACCGGTCGATAATGCTGATGCCGCTTTCCCGGAAACTGTCCATGGCGGGCAGGGCTGCTGCCGCTTCGGTCAGTGAGATATGGCGGCCGATCAGCTTTTCCGGCGCGAGCCTGCCGCTTTCGATCATTGAAAGCATGTCCTCGTAACGCCATGCCTGCATGCCATGGCTGCCGTAGATCTCCAGCTCATGGGCGATCACCCGGGCCATGGGAATGGCTGGCATGGCATGGTCTGCCAGCATCAATCCCACCTGCACATGGCGTCCGCGCCGGCGCAGATTGCTGATGGAATTGCAGCAGGTCTGCGGATGGCCAAGGGCATCGACGGAGACATGCGCGCCGCCTCCGGTGATGTCTCGCACCGCTTCGGCAACATCGGCAACCGAACGGCTGTTGATGGTTGCGGTTGCGCCCAGCTGCCGGGCGAGTTCCAGCTTGTCTTCGGCAATATCGATGGCGACGACCTGTGCGCCGAGGCCCGCGCCGATCATGATGGCGGAAAGCCCGACGCCGCCGCAGCCGTGCACGGCCAGCCATTCGCCGCCCTTCAGGCGTCCCTGATCCGTCACCGCCCGGAAGGACGTGGCGAAACGGCAGCCGAGACCGGCTGCGGTGGCATAGGCCATCGATTCCGGCAGGTGCACCAGATTCTGATCGGCATAGTCGATGGCGACATATTCGGCGAAGGAACCCCAATGGGTGAAGCCGGGCTGGAACTGCGTTTCGCAGACCTGCTGGTTGCCGGAACGGCATTCGTGGCAATGGCCGCAGCCCGAGACGAAGGGGACGGTGACGCGATCACCCGTTTTGAATCGGGTGACGTGTCTGCCAACTGCGGCGATAACGCCGGCAAATTCATGGCCGGGCACATGCGGCAGGCGGATATCCGGGTCGTGCCCCATCCAGCCGTGCCAGTCGCTACGGCAAAGGCCGGTCGCTTTCACCGCGATAACCACGCCGCCATCGCTCGGTTCCGGATCGGGCAGAGACGCGACTACAGGGCTCTCGCCGAAGTGTTCGTAATAAAGTGCGCGCATCATGGCCTCCATCATTGATCAGCAGGTTCAAACCTGAACCTGCTGCTAGAGCATTTTCAGGAAAAATGCGAAGCCGTTTTACGTCAGGAGAAGCGCTTCAGTCCTTGATCAGCATCAGGTCGCCGGCTGCGAATTTCAATGTCACCCGCTCACCGACGGCGGGCGGCGCGGTGCCGGGATCGTTGAACATGTCGAAGGACAGCGTCGAACCGCCCAGATCAAGGCGGGTGCGGATGACGGAGCCGAGGAACTGGCTGGAGGTGACGAGGCCGGAAATGGCGACGTCGCCTTTCGCGTCGCTGCCTAGGGAGCCAGCTTCCGGGCGAAGCGCCAGCGTGATTTTTTCGCCGTTGGCTGCATCGACCGGCTTTGGCAGGGTAATCTGCTGCTCCCCGACCTGAATGGTGTTGGACGAGGAATCCACTACGGTCGCGTCGATGAGATTCAGCGTGCCGACGAAGGAGGCGACGAAGCGGGTGGCGGGTTTGTTGTAGATATCGAAGGGCGAACCGATCTGGTCGGCACGGCCGCCATTCATCACCACGATGCGGTCAGAGATCGACAGGGCCTCTTCCTGATCGTGGGTCACGAAAATCGTGGTGATACCGAGTTTCTGCTGGATCTGGCGAATTTCCTCACGCAGCGAGACGCGGATCTTGGCGTCGAGCGCAGAAAGTGGCTCGTCGAGCAGCAGCACTTCCGGCTTCGGGGCGAGCGCGCGGGCGAGCGCCACGCGCTGCTGCTGACCGCCCGACATCTGATAGGGATAACGGTCGGCCAGATGTTCCAGATGGATGAGCTGGAGCATTTCCTTCACGCGGGCGTCGATCTCGGCTTTCGGCTTGCCAGCGACCTTCAGGCCGAAGGCGACGTTTTCATAGACGTTCATGTTGGGGAACAGCGCATAGGCCTGGAACACCATGCCGATATTGCGCTGGTTCGGTCTGAGCGCCGTCTGATCCTTGCCGTTGATGACGATCGATCCGCCGGTCGGGATTTCGAAACCGGCGATCATGCGCAGAACGGTGGTCTTGCCGCAGCCGGATGGCCCGAGAAAGGAGACGAATTCGCCTTTTTCGATGGCCATGTTGAAATCATGTACGACCTGCACGGAGCCGAAGGATTTCTTGATGTTGCTAAGTGTCAAAAAGCTCATGAAAATCTTGTCCTCAGGCCTTGGGAGGCGCGCCCTTCTGATAGCGGGAAACGAGTTGGATCAGACCGAGGCAACCCCAGGTGATGCCGAAGGAAATCACGGCAAGCGCTGCCGGTTCATAGGCGCGGTTGGCGCCAAGCAGCTGCATATAGGGGCCAAAGGCCGGGCGGTTCAAAAGGGCCGCCATGGTGAATTCACCGATGACGATGGCGAAGGTCAGGAAGGCGCCCGAGAGCACGGCGACAAGAACATTCGGCAGGATGATGCGTGAGAGAATGGTCGTCCAGCCCGCACCCAGGCTCTGCGCCGCTTCCGTCAGTGTGGCCACATCTATGGTGCGAAGACCGGTGTCTACGGCGCGGTACATATAGGGCAGGGCGAGCGTGGCATAACCGAACATCAACAGCAGGTTGGTGCCAAAGCTCGTGCCGGTCAGCGGCAACCAGCTTGAGGTGTTGTAAAGCCTGATATAACCGAAAACGATGACAATGGCCGGGATGACCAGCGGCAGAAGCGTGATGAATTCGATATAGGGCCGCAGGCCGGGCAGCTTCAGACGCACCCAGTAGGCTGTCGGTACCACCAGCAGGACACCGAAAACGATGGTGAACAGTGCCATCACCACAGAATAGCTGAAGGTTTCCTGGAAACGCGGATCGGTCAGCACCTTGCCATAGGCGTCGAAGGAGTACTCGCCGCGCCGCATTTTCAGCGAGAAGTTGGTCATGCCGATCAGCGGTAGGGCAAAATAGAGCAGGCCGAAAATCAGCGCGCCCCAAGCGAAGAAACGCTTCATTTCAGCCACCTTTCGCTGCGGGCGCGCAGCCAGATATAAAGTGTGTTGGCGACACCGGTAACGACGATCATACCGAAGGCAAGCGCGTAACCGAGATGGGGATCGCCCAGCACGTCGCCGCGTATCTGGGCAAAAAGCAGTATGGGTGCAATGTTAAGCGAAGAGCCGGTCAGCGCTATTGCTGTTGCAACAGCACCGAAAGCATTGGCAAACAGGAGCGCGAACGTGCCAAGCAGTGACGGCAGCAGGATGGGAAATGCGATAAATCGCCAATATTGCGTTCCCGTCGCGCCAAGAACTTCCGCTGCCTCGCGCCATTCGCGCTTCAACCCATCCAGGGCAGGAGCGATGATCAGTATCATGAGCGGAATTTGGAAAAAGAGATAGGTGATTGTCAGCCCCCAGAAAGAGATGAGGTTGAAGCCCATCAATCTGAGGTCTATCCCCAGCTGGGATTTCAGGAAAACCGTCAATATGCCGACCGGGCCGAGGGTGGCGAGAAATGCGAAGGCCAGCGGAACGCCGGCAAATTGCGACGCAACCCCGGAAAACGTCATCAGCGGCCCGCGCAACACATTGGGAAGGCCACCAAGTATGACGGCGGCTGCGACGGAAAAGCCGATCAAACACCCCAGCAATGATGATGCGAGGCTGATTTTGATCGATATTGTAAAAGCGCCCATGATCGCCGGCGTGAAAAGCCCTGCAATATTGGCGAGCGTGAAACTGCCGCTCGGATCCTGAAATGCACCGATGACGATCTTCATCGTCGGCATGATCAGAAACATCGCAACAAATACGACAAATGGCAGCACACCTATCCAATGAAGCGGCAGCTTTCTGCCCGCGTCGGATGGTCCGCCGGTGTTGGTTGATGGCATGCCTTGTCCCCACACGCCGTTTTAAAACGGTCTATATATTGCGGTTATCACGAAAGAAACACCCCGGCCGTTCTTCAGCCGGGGTGCGTTTTCAACAACTTACTTGACGTTCGCGCCGACGGTCTTGTCCCAGCCGCCGGTAACGGCAGCCTTGTTGGCGTCAACTTCCTCGAGCGTCGGGAAGATAGCCTTTTCATAGGCCGCTGCCGGCGGCAGGCTGTCGATCAGTTCCTGCGGAACCTTGCCAGCCTTGACCATTGCGTTGAAGCGGATCGGATGGCAATAGCCCTTCAGCCAGCCGAGCTGACCGTCGTCGGAATAGAGATGCTCCATCCAGAGCTTCGCTGCATTCGGATGCGGTGCATAGGCAGAAATGCCCTGCACGTAAACGCCGGCCAGAACGCCCTTTTCAGGCACGACGACTTCTGTCGGCGGGTTGTCGTTCAGCGTCTTTTTCCAGGAAAGCGCGTTGTAGTCCCAGGCGATGATGATTGGTGTCGAACCCTGTGCGAGCGTGCCGGCCTTGCCGACGGTCGGAACGAAGTTGCCTGCCTTGTTGAGGTCGGCGAAATACTTCAGACCGGCTTCACCGGCTTCCTTGCCGGACTTTGCGCCCTGGCCAAGACCGGCGGCGAGAACGCCGAGAATTGCCTGGTTAGACGTCAGCGGGGGACCGGCAAGTGCGACCTGACCGGAATATTCCGGCTTCAGCAGGTCGGCCCAGTCCTTCGGCGTGTTCTTCACGAGGTCCTTGTTAACAAAGAACGACATGACGCCGTAATAGTCACCGTACCAGTAGCCGTCGGCATCCTTGACGTTGTCAGGAATTTCGTCCCAGGTGGAGACCTTGTAAGGCTGCAGCAGGCCTTCGGCCTTCATCTGCGGGCCGAAAGCGAGACCGACGTCAACGACGTCAGGAGCCTGCGGGCCCTTGTTGTCCTTGTTCGCCTTGATGGCTTCGACTTCGTCGGCAGAGCCGGCGTCGGGGTTCAGTTCGTTGACGGTGATTTCCGGGTACTTCGCCTTGAAAGCGGCGATGACGTCGCCGTAACCGCACCAGTCGTGCGGCAGCGCGACGGTTGTCAGCATGCCTTCCTTCTTGGCGGCAGCGATCAGTTCGGCGCTCGGCTCAGCGGCGGCAATTGCGGTGGAAGCGATGACCAGTGCGGTGGTCGTAGCAAGCAGTCGGCGGCAGTGCGAGATCACTTTTTTCTCCTCTTCGTGTTCTCATATTGCGGACGCTGATACGGAGTCTCGATGAAGCTAATGTGACGGCTGGATTGCAATTTATTTATCCGGATTCCGCCACTTTACACCCGTTTTCCGCCATCATCAGGCTTTTTGGCCTGCAATTGCGGGAGTTGTCCGTTCTCGTCCGTTAGACCAGATGTGTTCCCCAGCTTGGTTTTTTCCCTACTTTATCGTGCTGGTAGCGATAGCAGGTATCCAATCAGCGAGCAGCATCGGCGTCAAGTCGTATGCCGGCTACGCATATTCACGTTCTGTCGGGACGCCGGAAGAGGCGTGTCTGTTCAAACAGGCCTTCCAGTGCGTTCATGCGTTCCTTGGTTTCGTCCCATGTCCCGCTCTGCACCGCTTCGATCAGCGCCTCGACGACGAACAGGGTCACGACAGACGAATCCCATGCGGATGGGGCCTCGATCTTCACCCGGAAAATATGCAGCGCATGGCGTGCCACCGGCGATGTCCACTGGTCGGTAAAGAGGATGATTTGCACCCCATTTGCCTTGGCCACCTCGGCGAGCGTCGTCATATCGTGCTCGTAGCGTCGGATGTCGAAAATGACGAGCACGTCGCCAGAGCTCATGTTCAGCATATATTGCGGCCAGGCGCTGGAATTGGACGACATCAGCGTCGTCTTCGGCCGGATCACCTGCATGTGGGTGAAGAAATACTCGGCAATCGCACCGGTGATCCGCCCGCCGACGAAATAGATGCTGCGCTTGCGGTCCGACAAAAGCGCTGCGGCATTGTCGAAGACGGCGGTGTCGAGATCACCAAGCGTATCGCGCAGATTGCCGGTAATGGCGTCGGCAAAGCGGTTGAGAATGTGCAGGCCCGGCGCATTGGTCGCCCAGCGGTCATGCTTGGCAACGGGGCCGGAAATCGTCGCCTCCAGTTCCTGGTGCAGATGCGCCTGAAACTCTGGATACCCCTTGTAGCCCAGCTTCTGAACCATGCGCGCCACCGTCGGCGTGGAAACGCCGGCATTGTCAGCGATGGTGGTGATGCTGCCGAGACCGGATACGGGATAGTTGCCAAGCAGGCTTTCCGCCAGCCGTTTTTCCGAACGGGTCAACGCGTCGTAATGGGCATGGATGACATCCGAGACGGTCGCCGTCGTGCTGCGCAAACTTTTCCCCTTCCGGTCTTCTGCCGGTACATGGTCAAAATAAACATCTGCGCGCGCCGCCGAGTCAATGGGAAAATGAAGAGAAAATTTCAAAAATCCATTTGACACTCGCATTAATGTGAAGAATTCTTTTCGGTATTGAAGGAACGCGGGGGTTCCGGGTGGGGTTCGTGCATGACGCTGCGGTCGCGGTTTTTCACAGAAGCGGAAGGGCATGCCGTCGGCGTCGAGAACGCCGGGGGTAAGGGCGATATCCTTCTCGTCTGCGAACATGCGTCTTCGACCATTCCGCAGAAACTGGGTAATCTAGGGCTTGCGGCTGATGTGCTTTCCAGCCACGCGGCCTGGGATCCGGGCGCTCTCGCCGTTGCCCGGCTGCTGTCGGAGAAATTCGACGCGACGCTGGTTTACCAGCGCTTTTCGCGCCTCGTATACGATTGTAACCGCCCGCCCGAATCGCCTTCCGCCATGCCGGTGAAAAGCGAGATTTATTATATTCCCGGCAATTTCGATCTCGGGGAAGCGGAGCGCTTTGCCCGAACGTCGGCGCTCTATGTGCCGTTTCATGACCGGGTGAGCGGGATTATCGCAGAGCGTCAGGCCGCTGGCCGCAATGTGGTGGTGGTGACGATCCATAGTTTTACGCCGGTTTATCATGGCCAGTTCCGCGAGGTGGAAATCGGCATCCTGCACGATAGCGACAGCCGGCTTGCGGATGCGATGCTCGCCGGTTCCGAGGGGTCATCGCTCACCGTCAATCGCAACGATCCATACGGGCCGGAAGACGGTGTGACCCATACGCTGCGGCTACACGCGCTGCCGGATGGGCTGTTGAACGTCATGATCGAAATCCGCAACGATCTTATCACCAATGAAGGAGAGCAGGCGCAGATCGCCGCTTTTCTCTACGAGCTTATGGGGAAAGCACTCGCATCGATAGACGAGTGAGGGAGCAGGGGAGGCCGACGGTGAACACACCGGGGCCTGCCATTAAAAGAGAGACTGCCGCCATCCGATCAAGCCGGTCAAAGAAGCCGGGGCAAGGAGCGGCACGGGAACAGCAGATGCGTGCGGCGCGATCCGGGAATTCCCTGACGGCGTCGAAGACTGGGGCACAATCGGCCAATAATGGCTGACTGGCTTGTTTTTTTCTTATCAGGAGAGAAGGGCATGGACAGTTCATCATCAGGCGTCAGCTACAAGAAGGCTGATGCATCCTATTTCGAAAAACGCGGACTTTCCCGTTATGCGGGCGTGTGGTCGCTCTGGGCGCTTGGCGTCGGCGCGGTCATATCAGGGCATTTTTCCGGATGGAATTTCGGATTTTCCACCGGCGGCTGGGGCGGCATGCTGGTGGCGGGCATCATCATCGCCATCATGTATCTTGGGCTGACATTTTCGATCGCGGAAATGAGCCCGGCCCTACCGCATACCGGCGCGGCCTATTCCTTCGCCCGCACGGCCATGGGTCCGTGGGGCGGCTTCATCACCGGACTTTGCGAGAATGTCGAATATGTGCTGACGCCGGCGGTCGTCGTCACCTTCATCACCGCCTATGTGAACTCCATTCTCGGCCTCGATCCGGCCTATTCACCTTTCGTGTGGATCGTGTTTTATGCAATTTTTTTGGGACTCAACGTCTTCGGGCTTGAGCTTTCGTTCAAGGTAACGCTCGTTATCACGTTGATTTCGCTTGCCGTTCTGGTGTTCTTCTGGATCAGCGCAATCCCCAACATCGATTTTTCGCGTTTTGCGCTCAACATCGGTGTCGGTCCTGACGGCAAGGCGGTGGAACTGCCGGAGGGCGGCGGATCCTTCTTCCCCTTCGGTTTCTCTGGCGTTCTCGCCACGCTGCCTTTCGCGGTCTGGCTGTTTCTGGCCATCGAGCAGTTGCCGCTGGCGGCCGAGGAATCCGTCGATCCGAAACGCGACATGCCGAAGGGTATCATCCTTGGCATGGTCACGCTGATGGTTTCGGCCTTCATGATCGTGCTGCTAAACCCGTCGCTTCCGGGCGTCGGCGCCTTCCATCTCAGCTCGTCGCTTGAGCCGCTTTTGGACGGTTTCAAGGCGATCTATGGCGATGGCGGGGTGGTGCTGCTTGGTCTCGTGGCGCTCACGGGCCTGATCGCAAGTTTTCATACGATCCTCTATGCGCAGGGCCGTCAGATCTATTCGTTGTCGCGTGCGGGTTATTTCCCGACCGTGCTGTCCATTACCCACTCGAAATACCGCACGCCATATGTAGCCAACATCACCGGCGCGATCGTGGGCCTTGCGGTCATGCTGGTCATCTGGTTCTCGCTGGGTGCGGAACAGGGCGGCAGCATCATCGGCAGCGTGCTTTTGAACATGGCCGTTTTCGGTGCGATGTTCTCCTATATCATGCAGGCGATTTCCTTCATCCTGCTCCGCAAGAACCTGCCGCATATCGAGCGGCCGTTCCGCTCGCCCTTCGGCATTCCCGGTGCGGTGCTGACAATCATCATCGCCATCGTCACGCTGCTTTACCAGATCCAGGATCCGAACTTCACAAAGGGTGTGCTCTGGGTTGCCGTCTGGTTTGCCGTGGCGATCGCATACTTCGCTTTCATCGGCCGCCATCGCCTCATCCTGTCGCCGGAAGAGGAATTCGCGCTGGAGCACAAGCAGGCTGCCATGGCAGCGGCGGCTGCAAAGGCCTGATACTCAAACAAACGGGCGGCCGGATACGGCCGCCCGGTCACGACAATAAAGGGAACGGATAAAATGACGAGCTACACATTCGACGCGCTTAAAATGGATGTCGCTGAGGGTCGCATCGACACGGTTCTGGCCTGCCTTGTGGACATGCAGGGGCGTCTGATGGGCAAGCGGTTTCAGGCCGAGTTCTTTGTTGAAAGCGCCTATGAGGAAACCCATAGCTGCAATTACGTACTCGCTACCGACATGGAAATGGAAACCGTTCCCGGCTATAAATCCTCCAGCTGGGAAAAGGGTTACGGCGACTACATTCTGAAGCCGGACCTTTCGACGCTGCGGCGGGTGCCGTGGCTGGAAGGCACGGCGCTGGTGCTCTGCGACGTGCTCGATCACCACACCCACGAAGAAGTGCCGCATTCGCCGCGCGCGCTTCTCAAGAAGCAGGTGGCGCGGCTGGAGGCCATGGGGCTGAAAGCCTATATGGCGACCGAGCTGGAATTCTTCCTGTTCGACCAGACCTTCGATGCGGCGCGCGCCAGCGGTTACAGGGACTTGAACCTCGCCAGCGGCTATAACGAGGATTACCACATCTTCCAGACGACCAAGGAAGAGGACGTCATGCGGGCGCTGCGCAAGGGGCTGCAGGGCGCCGGCATTCCGGTTGAAAATTCCAAGGGCGAGGCGTCTCCCGGTCAGGCGGAAATCAACGTTCGTTATGCCGAGGCGCTGACCATGGCCGACCGGCACGCCATCATCAAGAACGCCACCAAGGAGATCGCCTGGTCCAAGGGCAAGGCGGTAACGTTCCTCGCCAAGTGGAACTACAATGCTGCCGGCAGTTCTTCACACATCCACCAGTCGCTGTGGAGCCTCGACGGCAAGACCCCGGCGTTTCTGGACAAGGACGCCAAGCATGGCATGTCGGAACTGATGCGGCATTATGTTGCCGGGCTTCTGGCCCATGCCAGCGAGATCACCTATTTTCTGGCGCCCTACATCAATTCCTACAAGCGGTTCATGGCCGGCACCTTTGCGCCCACCAAGGCGATCTGGAGCCTCGACAACCGCACCGCGGGATATCGTCTGTGCGGCGAAGGCACAAAGGGCATCCGTATCGAGTGCCGCGTCGGTGGCTCCGACCTCAATCCTTATCTTGCGATGGCGGCTCTTCTTGCGGCGGGCATTGACGGCATCGAAAATAAACTCGAACTTGAACCCGCTTTTGTCGGTGACGCCTATGGCGGCGAGGACGTGCGCGAGATACCCAAGACATTGCGCGACGCCACTGCCCATCTGGACGGATCGAAAATGCTGCGCAGCGCCTTTGGCGACGATGTGATCGATCATTACGTCCGCGCCGGGGCGTGGGAACAGGAAGAATACGACCGCCGCGTGACCGACTGGGAAGTGGCGCGCGGTTTCGAACGGGCCTAATCATTACGGGAAAACATCATGACCATGATCCAGAATATCTCGCCCATCGACGGTTCGGTCTATGCCGAGCGGGAGGCGATGTCGCTGGAGGCGGCGCGCGCCGCCGTTTCGAAAGCGCGCAAGGCGCAGAAGGACTGGGCGCGACGTCCGCTTGAGGACCGCGTTCAGCTTGTTCTGAAAGGTGTCGCACGCCTCAATGAAATGGTGGATGAGGTCGTGCCGGAACTTGCCCATATGATGGGCCGTCCGGTTCGTTATGGCGGCGAGTTCAAGGGCTTCAACGAGCGCTCGAACTATGTCGCGTCCATCGCCACCGATGCGCTGGCGCCGCTCGTCATCGAGGAAAGCGGCAATTTCGAACGCCGTATCGAGCGTGAGGCACATGGCGTGGTCTTCGTTATCGCGCCTTGGAACTATCCCTACATGACGGCGATCAACACCGTCGCGCCTGCGTTGATGGCCGGCAATACGGTTGTCATCAAGCACGCGGCGCAGACGCTGCTGGTCGGCGAGCGCATGGTGCGGGCCTTTGTCGAGGCCGGCGTGCCTGACGATGTCTTTATCAATGTCTTCCTCGACCACGGCACGACCTCGGCGCTCATTTCCGAGGGGCTGTTCAATTTCGTCAACTTCACCGGTTCGGTGGAAGGCGGCCGCGCCATCGAGCGCGCCGCGGCCGGCACCTTCACCGGTCTCGGGCTTGAGCTCGGCGGCAAGGATCCCGGTTATGTGATGGAGGATGCCGATCTGGAGGCCGCCGTCGATACGCTGATGGATGGCGCGACGTATAATTCCGGGCAATGCTGCTGCGGTATCGAGCGTATCTACGTTAATGAAAACCTCTACGACGCCTTCGTCGAGAAGTCGGTCGCGTGGGTGTCCAACTACAAGCTCGGCAATCCGCTGGAGCAGGAAACCACGCTCGGGCCGATGGCCAACAAGCGTTTCGCCAAGGTGGTGCGTGCGCAGGTCGCCGATGCTGTTGCGAAGGGCGCCAAAGCGCTGGTCGATCCGAAGCTATTCCCTGCCGATGATGGCGAAAGCGCCTATGTCGCGCCGCAAGTCCTCGTCAATGTCGATCATTCCATGGAGTTCATGACCGAAGAAACCTTCGGCCCATCCGTTGGCATCATGAAGGTGAAGAACGATGACGAAGCCATCGCGCTGATGAATGACAGCAAATACGGGCTGACCGCTTCGCTCTGGACGCAGGATGCCGCCCGCGCCGGGCGCATCGGCCGCGACATAGAAACCGGTACCGTGTTCATGAACCGTGCGGACTATCTCGACCCGGCGCTTTGCTGGACCGGTGTGAAGGAAACCGGCCGTGGCGGCTCGCTCTCCGTCCTCGGCTTCCAGAACCTGACCCGTCCGAAATCATACCATCTGAAGAAAGTCACGAAATGAATATCGTCGCCAACTGGAGCTACCCCACCGCCGTGAAGCTTGGCCGTGGCCGGATCAAGGAACTGGCGGAAGCCTGCAAGACGCTCGGCATCAAGAAGCCGCTTCTCGTTACGGATCGCGGCCTTGCCAATATGGCGATTACCGCGCATGCGCTGGATGTGCTGGAAGAGGCGGGTCTCGGCCGGGCGATCTTCGCCGAGGTCGATCCGAACCCGAACGAAATCAACATGGAAGCCGGCGTGAAGGCCTATCGCGATGGCGGCCATGACGGCGTCGTCGCTTTCGGCGGCGGTTCCGGGCTCGATCTCGGCAAGACCATTGCCTTCATGGCCGGGCAGACCCGCCCGGTCTGGGATTTCGAAGATATCGGCGACTGGTGGACACGGGCGGACGCTTCCAAGATCGCGCCTATCGTTGCCGTTCCGACGACGGCGGGCACCGGTTCGGAAGTCGGTCGCGCCAGCGTTATCACCAATTCGCAGACCCATGTGAAAAAGATCATTTTCCATCCGAAGCTCTTGCCCGGCGTCGTCATCTGCGATCCGGAGCTGACGGTCGGCATGCCCAAGGTCATCACGGCCGGCACGGGTATGGATGCCTTTGCCCACTGCCTCGAAGCCTATTCGTCGCCGTTCTTCCATCCGATGAGCGCCGGCGTGGCTCTTGAGGGTCTGCGTCTCGTCAAGGAATTCCTGCCACGCGCCTATAAGGACGGGACGGATATTGAAGCCCGCACCAACATGATGGCAGCGGCGGCGATGGGGGCGGTAGCCTTCCAGAAGGGTCTCGGCGCCATCCATTCGCTCTCGCATCCGATCGGTGCAGTCTACAACACCCATCACGGCATGACCAATGCCGTCGTCATGCCGGCCGTGCTGCGCTTCAACCGTCCGGCCATCGAGGACAAGATTGCCCGCGCCGCTGCCTATCTTGGCATTTCCGGCGGTTTCGACGGCTTTTATGACTATGTGCTGGAGCTTCGCAAGGAACTCGGCGTGCCGGAGAATCTCACCGCCATGGGCATCAAGCCGGATCGTATCGACGAACTGGCGGCGGAAGCGATCAAGGATCCGAGCTGCGGCGGCAATCCGGTGCCGATGACGCTTGAGAACACGAAGAAATTGTTCGAGGATTGCTTCTGACGCAGACGAGCCCGCGAGATCAGTCGCGGGCTTTTCTTAAAACGCTTCGCCCCGACGTTAGCTTTTTATTAACCCTGTTCGTTAAGATTATGGAAAGCACCATGAAGAGGTCGGTGCGTGAATGAGCATGAAACGGCTCTGACAAACAGGGGGTATCATGTCAGTCATCACTTTCGCCAATACCAAGGGCGGCGCGGGGAAAACCACGGCCGTGCTGCTTCTCGCCACCGAACTCGCCCGCAGCGGTCATCGAGTGACGGTTCTGGATGCCGATCCGCAATTGTGGATTTCCCGATGGCACGAATTATCCGGCGTGGTTGAAAATTTGGCTGTAATCTCGCATGTGACGATGGCTTCGCTCGAAGCGCACATTCGCGAGAATAGAGCCAATACCGATTGTTTCATCATTGACCTTCCGGGAGCGAAAACGCCGCTGCTAACCATGGCTCTCGGTATTTCCGATCACGTTCTGATCCCTGTTCAGGGCTCGGCAATGGACGCGCGAGGCGCCGCCGAAGTGCTCGACCACATTGAATTCCTTAACCGAAAGATGAGGAAGCAGATTGCGCATTCTATCGTTTTAACACGGGTTAACGCGATGGTGGCGACGCGGTCGTTACTGCTCGTCAAAATGCTGCTGTCGGAAAAAAACGTTTCCATGCTCAACACGGCGATTGTGGAGCGGGCGGCCTATCGCGATATTTTCGACTATGGTGGAACTCTTCTCTGTCTGGATGGAAAGAAGGTCAGTAATATCGACAAGGCGGTCGAAAATGCTGCAGCCTTTGCCGAAGAAGTCGTTACTCTTCTGCCGAAAAGACTTCCGAGGCGCGTCGCGCACCTTGCACGCCTGGTGACGCGCAGGGCTGCCTGATCCATTATTTCGATCCCAGCTGCTTGCACGCAAATCGCGGCGTTGGGCGAAATGGACTTCCCACAAAATACGTAGCAGAAGCGCCGTTACGAGGCGCTTTCTGGTACCTCTTCGCGGCGCGAAAATTTTTCTTGATTTGGAAACGATCGTTTCCTATATTCCGGTGATGAGCAATTTGAGCCAGTCCAGTTCCCCCCAACAACGCCATCGCGGCCGCCCGCGCGAGTTCGATCTCGATCGCGCGCTCGACGGCGCAATCAAGGTGTTCTCGCGGCGCGGCTACCACGCGACCTCGGTTGGCGATCTAACCGATGCGATGGAACTGGCGCAGGGCAGTCTCTACAAGGCCTTCAAGGACAAGAAAGCCATCTTCATCGCAACGATGGAGCGCTACAGGATTATACAAACCGAGCGTTTCGAGGCGGCTGTGGCTGGTTTCGAGACCGGTTATGAGCGTCTGAGAGCCGGGCTGATGTTTTATGCCGAACGATCTCATGGCGGAGTCGGCTCCGACGGCTGTCTCGTGGTTGGTGCTGCTGCCGATCTGGCTGCGCTAGATGACGACATCGCCGTCGTGGTCGAGCGGGCGGTGAAGGCGAGGGAACGGATCGTCGCCCGCATCATCACCGAAGGGCAGAAGGATGGTTCAGTGCATTCGAAGGCCGACCCGGATGATCTTGCCCGGGCGATGCTGTGCATGATGTATGGTATGCGCGTGGTGGGTAAAACCGGGCGCAGCCTCAAGGACATGGTGGCCGTGGTTGATATCGCCATGAAGCTTGCCGCGTAATTTTGTGAATATTTAGGAAACATTCGTTTCCATATTGGAGAAAATGATGACGACGCGTGTAATTGATGGGGAGGATGTTGAGGCAACATCCATTTCCCCGGCTCTGACGTTTTTGCTCGCGACAGCCTGCGGGCTGATTGCAGCCAATCTTTATTATGGCCAGCCGCTTGCCGGCATCATTGGATCGGAGCTTGGTCTTTCCGCCGGTGCCACTGGCCTGATCGTCACGCTGACGCAGATCGGTTACGGCGTCGGCCTGCTGTTCGTCGTGCCGCTCGGCGATCTCATCGAAAACCGCAAGCTGGTGGTCAGTTCGGTCTCGATGGCGGTATTGTCGCTCGCCGCCGCTGCGTTCGCCCCGCACGCGGCACCGTTCCTGATCGCGGCCTTTCTGGTCGGCGTCAGTTCGGTGGCGGTACAAGTTATCGTTCCCTATGCCGCGCATATGGCGCCGCATGCCATTCGCGGAAGAGTGGTCGGCAATGTTATGAGCGGGTTGATGGCCGGCATCATGCTGGCGCGGCCGGTTTCCAGCCTGCTGTCTGAAGTTGTCTCCTGGCGGGGCGTTTTTCTGACGTCGGCGGCCGTCATGGCGCTTCTCGCCGTGGTGCTTTTCCGGCTTCTTCCCATCCGCATGCCCGAGGCCCGGCTGAGCTATGGCTCATTGATGGCCTCCATGGGCAGGCTCGCCCTCCACACGCCGATCCTGCGGCGGCGGGCGATCTACCATGCTTTCCTCTTTGCCGCCTTCAGCCTGTTCTGGACGACGACGCCGCTTTATCTGAGTGGACCGCATTTCAATCTCAGCCAGGGTGAGATCGCGCTGTTCGCACTGGCGGGCGCAGCCGGCACCGTGGCCGCACCGATTGCCGGGCGAATGGCCGATCGTGGCTGGACCCGGGTGGCTACCCTTTTTGCACTGGTATCGGTGGCACTCTCCTTCGCCGTCACGCATCTGGCGCCGGAGGGCTCACATCTGGCGCTCGCCATTCTGGTCGTCGCCGCCATCGTTCTGGATTTCGGTGTTACCACCAATCTGGTGCTTGGTCAGCGGGCGATCTTCACGCTCGGAGCGGAATTCCGCAGCCGCCTGAACGGCATCTACATGGCGACGTTTTTCATGGGAGGCGCGATCGGTTCCGCCGTGGGGGGCTGGGCCTATGCCGTTGGTGAATGGCAAGCCGCCTCGTGGATCGGTTTTGCCCTGCCGGTGGCGGCGCTACTTTATTTCCTGACGGAAAAGCGCGGATAAACCCCACTGACGAAAAAGCCCGCGTCGAGACGCGGGCTTTTCTTTTTTGCCGTCGATTTATTCGGCGAATTCGACCACGACGCCGGGGCGGACCATTTTCGCCAGTTCGGTCGCATCCCAGTTTGTGAGGCGAATACAACCGTGGCTGTTGGTCTTGCCGATCTTGGACGGTTCCGGCGTGCCGTGAATACCGTAGGTGGGCTTCGACAGGGCGATCCAGACCGTACCGACCGGACCATTCGGGCCGGGCGGGATTTGCAGGATCTTGTCGTTCTGGCCCTGCTTGAAGTTGATCTTCGGATTATAGGTATAGCCGGGATTAAGCGCTACGCGCTCCACGGTATGCGTGCCGCTCGGCGAAGGGGTATCCGTGGAGCCAATGGTGGCAGGATAGGCCGCAATCAGATTGCCGTCCTGACCATAAGCAAAGACTTGCTTGATCCCTTTATGCGCGACGATGCGGGCGACCTGGCCCTTCTTCGGCTCACCGGGATTGACGACCTTGATGATGGTGCCTGGCACGGTGAAATCAATGCCGGGGTTCAGTTCCTTCAAATAGGTCTCGTCCATATGAAAGCGTTCGGCCAGCGCTTCCGTGGTCGAGGTGAAGGAGAGTGCGGGCAGCTGCGATTTCGCGGCATAGTCATCCGGAATGGAGGCGACGTAGGGGCCGGCGGCATCGGCGGCGGTGATCGTGTAGTCGACGATCGGCATGCCGCCGGAAGCACGCAGCCTTTCCAGAATATCATCGGAATTGTTCGGATCCAGCTTTTCGCCGGTCATGTCCTGCCACGCGGCAATCGCCTTGTTGACGTTGTCGCCCATCTTGCCGTCGATGACGCCGGGCGAAATGCCTTCGCGATCGAGGAAAGTCTGGAGCGCGACAATCTCCTGGCGCGAGCGGTTGACCGGCGTCGTCACCGGCGTGTGGCGCTCGATCAGATGTTCAGGCTGTGGAACGGCGGCCGTGGTGCTTTCGCCCGGCATCGGCTGTCCAAGTGGTCCGCCTTCGACCGCGCCGGGGGCGGGAACGGAGCCGGTATAGACATCGTCGTCGGAGCCATCGCCGCGATATTCGCGATAGTCGCGTACGCTGCCATTGTCCTGATAGCCGTAGTCGCGCTGCGGTTCCCGGTACTGGCCGTCGTACTGGCCACCGGGGGCAGGCGGATAATAGGTGGTGTCGCGCTGGCGGACTTGCTGCCGCTGCTGATAACCGGAGGGCATTTCGGTGGCCAGCAGATTGCCGTAGCGATCGTAAAATACAGTGCGGCCCATCGTGTCACGGCTGATGACGATATCGCCACGCTCGGGCATGAAGTCGAGAACACGACCATCCGGCGTGACCAGCATGGTCTGCTGTTGGTCGCCATAACGCTGCTGCGCGCCAGCCTGTAGCGGGGCGAAAACCGACGCCAGCGCGACCGTCAGACCTAGAGCTGCGTTAAGAAACTGTTTCACGATTCTGCTATCCCTTGCTTCGTCACCGATAAACACACGCTAATCTTGACCCTATTGTGAAAAAGGTGAATTCGCGGTTAATGCAATCTTAATTTCCGTCACGGTTAGTAGCGTTTCCGTGATCCATGCGTTTTTACTGCCACAGGGAGGTTGTCTTGCGTTCGTTTCAGGCTGGCAGATCGCCACGCATTTTCCTCGACGAAACCTCCGTTTTCGATATTGGCTCCTGTGTCGTCGACGGCATCGACATCGCGCCCGGCCGCGCCATTCCCGACGATGGCGATGCACGCATCGACCACTCACTGGAAGGTTTTCTGTTCACCTGCGGTCCCGATCACATCCGCCATCCCGAGCCGATCCATGGCGACGGTGAGGGACGTCGATATCCGCTGCATGGATCCTTTTCCTCGCATCCGGCGACGGTCATTGCGTTCGATGTTCATGAGTCCAATGCACTAGCGCGCGTCGAGGTTCCCGTGAAGCTTGCCGATGGCGGCACTGCGCTTCTAGAACGGACATGGCGAATCGACGGGGAAAGCGGCGAAGTCAGCCTCGATGATAAGATCGTCAACACCTCGGCGCGGCCCATCCCGGTGTTTCTGATGTATCATATGAATGTCGGCGCGCGCCTTTTCGACGATGCCGTGCGGCTTGAAGGCGCGATGTTGGATGGTGGCGGCCACGGCTGGCGTTTCGGCGAAGAGCCGGGCACCGTTTTCTGCGTTCCCGCCGGTGATGACGAGTGGGCGTCGCTCGCGCTCGGACCGATTGCGGCCATCGGCGGGAAGACGCTGACCGTGCGTTTTCGCACGGAAACGCTGCCCTATCTGCAGATGTGGCGCAACCAGCAGGCGCCGGCCAATGTGCTCGGCATCGAGCCGGTTTCGCATCGCTGGGTGGGGCGGAGCGAGCTTGAGGCTTCCGGCGAGTTCAATATTCTCCAGCCGGGCGAAAGCCGTTCCTTCGGCCTGCGCTTTTCCATCCTCTGAACTGTAGCGAATGACGGTGCGCCATCATTGACGCACAGGGTTTGACCGCTTACATCGGATGCGGATTTCAAGGGTGACAGCCAGCGGCGCGGGCGCCGGTTTCAGCGGAGGCATGACATGGATATCAGGCGCATAGACGACGACTATTCGGTAACGGGACAGATCAGCGTCGCCGATCTGGATGAGGTCAAGGCGCTCGGCTTCAAGTCGATCGTCTGCCACCGCCCTGACGGCGAAGAAGAGGGCCAGCCGCTCTTTGCCGATATTGCCGAGCGCGCAGAGCAGCTCGGTATTACCATCATGCACGTCCCGGTCGGCCGCTATGGCGTCGATGCCGATGCCGTTGCCGGCATGGTGGATGCACTCGATGAATTGCAGCGCCCGATGCTCGGCTATTGCCGTTCCGGCGCGCGGTCCACGGCGATCTACGAAAAGACCCACCATCTGCGCGGCTGATTTTCCGCGCATCTTCGATTTTTAATGCCAATCAACAGGAGTTCTCCATGACCATCAAGCGTATCGAGCCGGGCAAGCGCATGAGCGGCGCCGTCGTTCACGGCAACACCGTTTATCTGGCCGGCCAGGTTGGTGAAGGCACCAGCGTGACGGAACAGAGCAAGTCGGCTCTCGCTGAAGTCGATCGCCTGCTGGCCGCTGCCGGTTCCGACAAGTCGAAGATCCTGCAGACCATCATCTATCTCTCCGACATGTCCACCTTCGGCGAAATGAATGCCGTCTGGGAAGGCTGGATCGATCCGGCAAATCCGCCGGCCCGCGCGACAAGCGAAGCAGCGCTGGCAACGCCGGACTACAAGGTTGAATTCATCGTGACCGCTGCTCTCTGAGCAATGGTTTGATTTTTTAAGAAAAGGCCGGGATGCGGAATGCATCCCGGCTTTTTTTGATGGAAAATTCGAAGTGCCTGTTTCGTCGTCCTCGGCACAGGCCTGAGCACGACGGTGGAGAGGCGATTGTCCCAGGTTTTTGAATCGCTTGCGCCCTTCACCTCAAAAGCTAAGAAAACGCCTTCTTAAACTGCTTCAACGTCGTCACCCGCTCTGGAAACCACAGCCGGGCCAGATCGCTGGCCGAGGCGAGATCGATTCCATCCGGGTCGATGGAGGTGATCTTCCAGCGGCCGGTTTTTGCGCCAGCTAGAACGGCGAGCCGAGCTGCTTCGCCCTTGACGGCGTTAAGGCGGGTCGCTTCGCTTTCCGCCGCCGCCATCAGTTCCTCTGCGCCTGATAGATCGGTGCGCAGATCGGCGGGGATAATATTGCTGGCGTTGCGGGCCGGGCCGCCATTGATCTGCACGCCTTCCGTCCGCAGCCGGTAAAGCCTCGTGTCGGGAAGGGAGAGATAAAGTTTCGCTTTGGGGTAACGGGCAATGTAGCGCGCGATGGCGAGCGGTACTTCATCCGGGCTGATTTGTTCCGCCTTGCCCACCAGTGTCAGGCGCGGCAGCGTCAGCGCGTCACCCTTGCCGAAGGGGGCGAGTGTCAGCGAGATGCGCGCGTCCGTCTCCATGTTACGGGCGTGCAGCGTCAGCCCCGCTGCAAAGAAGAACGGTGTGCCATCGGGCTCGATGCCGATATTGGTGGCGGTCGTATATGGATAACCGCTGACGGGATCGAGGGTCGCAAGTGCTGCGGTGCGGGAAGTGTGTAACACATCCCGGGCCACGCGCACAGCCTCGAAAGGCGCGCCGGCGGAGGGCTCGATCTTTGTACCGCGTGGGGTGATGACGGGAGGGGCAACGTCCGGCATGTTTTATCCTGAGTTAGTGTATGCTGAGAGAAGCGTAAAACCTCTCCACGTCATGCTCGGGCCTGTCCCGAGCATCTGCAACCCATCGATTTAACACGACGTGTTTGGATCCTCGGGACAAGCCCGAGGATGACGTCCAGCGAGCGTCAGGATTTACACCATGCCGGAGGCATGTCCATGCGTCATGTCAGCTTTTTGTCCTAATCTGCGTCAGGGTACGCGTCGGCGTGATGGCTTCGGCATCCAGTTTCACCTCGATGATGGCCGGCTTGCCGCTCGCACGCGCCCGCTCGAAGGCAGCGGCGAAGTCTTGCGTTCTTTCCACGGTTTCGCCGTGTCCGCCATATGCTTTGGCAAAGGCGTTGAAATCCGGATTGACGAGATCGGTGCCGCTCACACGGCCGGGATATTCCCGCTCCTGATGCATGCGGATCGTGCCGTAGGTGCCATTATTGACTAGCACGGTGATGATCGGCAGACCGTAACGCACAGCGGTGATGAATTCCTGTCCATGCATCATGAAGCAGCCGTCACCGGCAAAGCAGATCACCTCGCGCTCGGGGAACAGATGCTTGGCCGCGACCGCCGCCGGCAGGCCGTAACCCATGGAACCTGATGTCGGGGCCGATTGCGTGTTGAAGCGGCGGAAGCGGTGGAAGCGGTGGACCCAGGTAGCATAGTTGCCCGCGCCATTGGTGAAGATCGCGTCCTCTGGCACATTGGCCTCGATCCAGTCCATGATTGGACCCATCTGCACAGCGCCGGGGCCGGTCTGCGGTGGGGTAGACCAGCTGAGATAAGCTGCATGCATGGCGGCGGTGCGATCCGCCCATTCGGCGCTGCCGGAAAGTGCGATGGAGGATAGGGCGGCGATAAAATCATCCGGTGCAGCGCAGATCGCGAGATCGGGGCGGTAAACGCGGCCAAGCTCTTCGGCTTCCGGATAGATATGGACGAGTTTCTGCGACGGGTAGGGGATATCGAGCAGCGTATAACCGGATGAGGGCATTTCGGAAAGGCGGCCGCCGAGGAGGATCACAAGGTCCGATTCCTTGATCTCCTTTGCCAGCGCCGGGTTGATGCCGATGCCGACATCGCCGGCATAGGAAGGGCTCAGGTGATCGAACAGCATCTGGCGGCGGAAGGAACAGCCGACAGGCAGCTTGTTCTGTTCCGCGAAAATTCTGAAGTTCGTCACGCTCTCCTCGGACCAACGGGTGCCGCCGACAATGAAGATGGGCCGCTTTGCCTCGCCGAGCATTTTTGCGAAGGTCGTTATCTGCGACGGGCCCGGGTGCGCTTCAACGGGCGTGTACGGCTTTGCGTCGGGTGCTTCGACCTCTTCCACCAGCATGTCTTCAGGCAGCGTCAGAACCACCGGGCCGGGGCGGCCGGACGTGGCGACGGCAAAGGCGCGGGTGACGAATTCGGGGATGCGGCGGGCATCGTCGATCTCGCCTACCCATTTTGCGAATTCGGTAAAGGCGCGGCGATATTCTACTTCCTGAAAGGCTTCGCGCTCGCGCGCTTCGCGCTGCACCTGACCGATGAACAGGATCATCGGAATGGAATCCTGCCGTGCGATGTGCAGGCCGGCCGAGGCGTTGGTTGCACCCGGGCCGCGCGTCACCATGCAGATGCCGGGTTCGCCCGTCAGCCGCCCCCAGGTGTCGGCCATCATGGCGGCGCCACCTTCCTGGCGGCAGACCACGGTTTCAATGCCGCTTTCATAGAGCGCGTCCAGCACCGCCAGATAGCTTTCGCCCGGAACGCAGGACACGCGGGAGACACCGTTGGCCTTCAGCGCTTCGACGATCAATTGCCCGCCTGTTCTTTTCATGGCGTCGTGGTCCTTTCGATGTTTTCCAGTTCGGCCAGCACCTGCGCCTGATGTTCGCCGAGCTTCGGGCTCGGGCGTTCGTAACGCAGCGGCGTCTGTGACATGATAATCGGTGTCCGCACTCCGGGGATGACAGTGCCATCCTGAGCCTCGAGATCAACACGCAGGCCGCGTGCCTGAACCTGTGGGTCGGCGAACATTTCCTCGATGGAATTGATTGGCCCGGCTGGCACCGCATTCTGTTCGCAAGCCGTCAGAAGATCGCGCTTCTGCCATTTCAGCGTTTCGGTGGAAATGATCTGCCGGACCTCGACCTTGTGCGCCACGCGGGCTTTGTTTGTCGCGTAACGCTCGTCATCGGCAATCGCGCCAATGCCGAGAATATTGCAGAGGCGGCGGAACTGGCCGTCATTGCCGACCGCGAGGATCAGGAAGCCATCGGCCGTTGGCACCACCTCATAGGGCGAAATATTCGGATGGGCGTTGCCGAGCCTGACGGGTGGCGTGCCGGAAATGAGGTAATTCATATTCTGGTTGGCGAGCACGGCCGACTGCACGTCCAGAAGCGCCATGTCGATATGCTGGCCTTCACCTGACCGCATGGCGTGGATGAGGGCGGCCTGAATGGCTGTCACGGAATAGATACCGGTGAAGATATCGGCAACCGCCACGCCAGCCTTCATCGGCTGGCCATCCGGTTCGCCAGTGATCGACATGAAGCCCGACATGCCCTGCACGATGTAATCATATCCGGCGAAATCGGCATAGGGACCGGTCTGGCCGAAACCGGTGATGGAGCAATAGATCAGCTTCGGATTGAGAACCCTCAGGCTCTCGTAATCGAGGCCATATTTGTCAAGCCCGCCGCGCTTGAAGTTTTCGATGACGACATCGGCGGTGCGCACGAGGCGGCGCACCAGTGCGCAGCCTTCGGGTGTCTTGAGATCGGCAACGATGGAGCGTTTGCCGCGATTGGTGGCGTGGTAATAGGCGGCAGACAGGTTTTCTCCGTCGGCACCTTCAACGAAGGGCGGGCCCCATGCGCGGGTATCGTCGCCGCCTTCGGGGTTTTCCACCTTGATGACGTCTGCGCCCATATCGGCCAGCATCTGCCCCGCCCAGGGACCGGCCAGAACGCGCGCCAGCTCGATGACGCGAATGCCTGATAGCGGCGGTTTCCTGTTCGGCATGTCGGTCATCTGTCCCCCGGGATTTTCTGCTTGCCGGTTTATAGACCGCTGCCTGCCGCGCCGCATGTGATTTTATCTCATGGGCTTATTCCGTTTCGGCAAAGAGGTTTTCAGTCACCCACGACGCGGCCGCACCAGGCGGCGAAATCCGCCGCCACCGCCTGCCAGCCGATCTCGTTCAGCGTCTCGTGCCGCATGCCCTTGTAGATGGTGTGCTCGACATGGCTGAAACCTGCCTCCCGAAACCGCTCCGCCAGCCACACAATTTCCCTGCCGTCATTGGTCGCGGCGTCCTGATCGCCGCTGACCAGCAACAGCGGCAGCGTTTTCGGCAGGCGCGCGATGAGGTTTGGGCCACGATAGGAGAGTGCGAAGACATCCTGCCAGAGGGAAACGCTCGCCTCGAACTGGCAGAGTGGATCTTCCACATAGGCGTCCACCGCTGCCTTGTCGTGGCTCAGCCAGTCCGCATGGGTGCGCTTTTCCGGCATTTTCGCGTTCCAGGCGCGGAAGGTGGCTTGAGGCAGGATGGCGCTCGGCACATCCGAGCCCTTGAACATCTTTTCAAGCCGCAGCACCGCCTGCGCGAGGCGGCCCATGACGCCGGGATTGAGATTGGAATTCCAGATCGACAGACCATCGAAGGCATCAGGATGACTGACGGCGGTGTTGAGCGCAACAAGGCCGCCCATGGAATGGCCGAACAGGATGACCGGCAGGCCGGGATGTCTTTCGCCGACCATCCGCCGCATCGCCATGACATCGGCCACGACCTTGTCCGCGCCATCCTTCCAGGCAAAGCGGCCGAGAGGCGCATCCGCCGCTCTCGTGCGACCGTGGCCACGATGGTCATGGGCATAGACCTCGAAACCCTGCTGCGCCATGACCTCGGCAAAACGGCGGTAGCGTCCGACATGTTCAACGAGGCCGTGGCAGATCATCAGCACGCCGCGGGCGGAAGCGAGGGCGGAAGGCTGATGACGGAAGGCGATGGATGCGCCGGAGGGGGCTTCCAGCCTCTCAATCCGGCTGAAGGCGAAGTTATCCGTCGTCTCATTCATCGTCATACCCGTCGTGTCATCACTGAGCTTGTCATAATCATGGGGTCATAATCGTGCCAGAGGTTGCCCCAAGGTCCTATTTACCCTACATAGCGGCAAATTTCCCGATACGTACTCTTAAAAATCCGATGTGGAGCATTCGCTACAATGGCACGTCAATTCATCTATCACATGGCTGGGCTGAACAAGTCCTATGGCGCGAAGAAGGTTCTGGAGAACGTTCATCTCTCCTTCTACCCTGATGCCAAGATCGGTATCCTTGGCCCGAACGGTGCCGGTAAGTCGACCGTCCTCAAGATCATGGCCGGCCTGGACAAGGAATATACCGGTGAAGCCTGGCTCGCCGAAGGTGCAACGCTTGGCTATCTCGAGCAGGAGCCGAAGCTCGACGAAAACAAGACCGTGATGCAAAACGTCATGGAAGGCGTGGCGAGCAAGACGGCGATCGTCGACCGCTACAACGAATTGATGATGAATTATTCCGACGAAACGGCGGATGAGGGCGCAAAGCTTCAGGACATCATCGACAGCCAGAACCTGTGGGACCTCGAAAACCAGGTTGAAATGGCCATGGACGCGCTGCGTTGCCCGCCCGGCGATTCGCCCGTGACCGGCCTTTCGGGTGGTGAGCGCCGCCGCGTGGCTCTGTGCCGCCTGCTGCTGTCGCAGCCGGACCTGTTGCTGCTCGACGAACCGACCAACCATCTGGATGCCGAAACCATTGCCTGGCTCGAAAAGCACCTGCGCGACTATCCCGGCGCCGTGATGATGATCACCCACGACCGTTACTTCCTCGACAACGTCACGGGCTGGATTCTTGAGCTCGACCGTGGTCGCGGCATTCCTTACGAAGGCAACTACTCCGCCTACCTGCAGGCGAAAGCCAAGCGCATGCAGCAGGAAGCCCGCGAAGATGCCTCGCGTCAGAAGGCCATCAGCCGTGAACAGGAATGGATCGCATCCAGCCCCAAGGCCCGCCAGACGAAGTCCAAGGCACGTATCAAAGCCTATGACGAGCTGGTGGAAGCAGCGGAAAACCGCCGTCCCGGCGATGCGCAGATCGTTATCCCGGTTGCCGAGCGTCTCGGCCGTGTGGTGATCGAGGCCGAGAACCTCACCAAGTCCTATGGCGATCGCGTGCTGATCGAGAACCTGTCTTTCAAACTGCCTCCGGGCGGTATTGTGGGCGTCATCGGCCCGAACGGCGCCGGTAAGACGACGCTGTTCAAGATGATCACCGGTCAGGAAAAGCCTGATAGCGGTTCTGTAACCGTTGGTGACACCGTTCAGCTCGGCTATGTCGACCAGAGCCGTGACGCGCTGGCGGGTGACAAGACCGTGTGGGAAGAAATCTCCGGCGGCAACGACATCATCAAGCTCGGCAAGTTCGAAGTGAACTCGCGCGCTTATTGCGGCGCCTTCAACTTCAAGGGCGGCGATCAGCAGCAGAAGGTCGGCAACCTTTCAGGTGGTCAGCGCAACCGCGTGCACCTTGCCAAGATGCTGAAGGCCGGCGGCAACGTGCTGCTACTCGACGAACCGACCAACGACCTTGATACGGAAACGCTGGCAGCGCTTGAAGAAGCTCTGGAAGCCTTCGCCGGCTGCGCCGTTATCATCAGCCACGACCGCATGTTCCTCGACCGTCTGGCCACGCACATCCTCGCATTTGAAGGTGACAGCCACGTTGAATGGTTCGAAGGCAACTTCGAAGACTATGAAAAGGACAAGGTCCGCCGCCTTGGCCCGGAAAGCATCAAGCCAGGCCGGGTGAGCTACAAGCGCCTGACACGGTGATCCTGTCAAAATTTCTTCATGAAGGCCCGCCTACAGCGGGCCTTCGGATTTATGAGGACGTTCCGAACGCTCTCTGACGTCATCCTTGGACTTGTCCCAAGGATCTAAGCACGCCACCAAAATCGCTGTGTTGGCAGATCCTCGGGACAGGCCCGAGGATGACGGCAGAGTGTTCGGAGACGTTCGTCTTACGGCTGACAGCAAAGCGCTTTTTCCAATAAGAGATAGTCTTGTAGGGCGTAGGTACCACTTTGCGCTTGCATCTCGCGCCACATCGACATAAAGATATCTTTATATCTTGATTAGTATGTGAGGCGCGACAGAGTGGCGTTCGGTCTGGACAAATTGGTGGATCTCTTGAAGGCGGCGGGTGAACCGACGCGCTTCCGATTGCTGGCGCTTCTTTCTGCCGGCGATCTGACGGTCACTGACCTTACCGAAATTCTTGGCCAGTCTCAGCCGCGTATTTCCCGTCACCTCAAGCTATTGACGGAAGAGGGGCTGATCGAGCGGTATCAGGAAGGCGCATGGGCTTATTTCCGCCTGCGGCAGGATGGTGAGCCCGCCATTGTCATCCGGCAGCTGCTTAGCGCCGCATCGTCCTCGGACGCCGTTCTTCTGCGTGACAGCGAGCGTCTTGCCACCGTCAAGCGGGTGCGCGCGGAGCGGGCGCAGGATTATTTCAGCCGCAACGCATCCGCATGGGACGAGCTGCGCCGTCTGCATGTCAGCGACGAGGCCGTGGAAGGCGCGCTGCTGAAGCTCGTGGGCACAACGCCGATCGATTCGCTTCTTGATCTGGGCACCGGCACTGGCCGCATCCTCCAGCTTCTGAGCGGTATCTATCGCCGCGCGATCGGTGTGGATGCCAGCCGCGACATGCTGTCGGTGGCGCGCGCCAATCTCGATAAGGCGGGCGTGGTGAATGCATCCGTTCGCCATGGCGACATTCTGAACCTGCCGCTTGAGGGACAGGATTTCGATCTGATCGTCATCCATCAGGTTCTGCATTTTCTCGACCAGCCGGAAATCGCGCTGTCTGAGGCCGCGCGCATGCTGCGTCCCGGTGGGCGGCTGATCGTCATCGATCTTGCGCCGCATTCCTTCGAATATCTGCGCGATGAACACGCGCATGTGCGGCTCGGCTTCTCGCATCCGCTGATGGAGGAATGGTTGAAGAAGGCCGGGCTTTCATTGGAGCGCGCCGTCGATCTTCATTCTGAAAAGGCGTCCGACGAAGCTTTGGACGTGACTATATGGGTTGCCCGCGACCAGCGGCTGCTGATGGCAGACGATGTGTTGCAAGAGGCGGTTTTACTTCGCTCCGGGAGGGCATGATATGTTGAGGTCAGAAACCGCACGCCGTGACGGCGACATCCGGTTGTCTTTCGAATTTTTCCCGCCCAAGAACGCCGAGATGGAAACCCAGCTCTGGGAAACGGTTGCCGAGCTGAAGAAGTGGAACCCGGATTTCGTCTCCGTCACCTATGGCGCGGGTGGCTCCACCAAGGCGCCGACGCTGGATGCTGTGCGCCGCATGATCGGTGACAGCCATCTGCCGACCGCTGCCCATCTGACTTGCGTCGATGCCAGCCGTGATGACGTACATCAGGTCGTGGACGAGTTTCGCAATGCCGGCGTTCGCCATTTCGTGGCACTGCGCGGCGATCCCTCCACCGGCATCGGCACAGTCTACCAGCCGCATCCGGAAGGGTATGAGAACGCCGCCGCTCTGGTAAAGGGGCTGCGTGAAATTGCCGATTTCGAGATTTCCGTTTCGGCCTATCCGGAAAAACATCCGGAAAGCGCAAGCGAGGCTGTCGATATCGACATGTTGAAGCGCAAGGCCGATAATGGTGCGACCCGGGCGCTGACACAGTTCTTCTTCGATAATGACGTGTTCGAACGTTACATGGAACGGGTCACGGCGGCGGGCATCACCATTCCGGTGGTTCCGGGCATTATGCCGATCCAGAATCTCACCCAGCTCAAGCGTTTCGCCGGCCGTTGTGGCACGAGCATTCCCTGTTTCCTGGATGAGCGTTTTGAAGGCTATGACGAGGATCTGGAAGGTCGCGCCCGCGTGGCAGCAGAGGTTGCCGCCGAGCAGATAGCCGATCTTCAGCGGCGCGGTGTGAACGAATTCCACCTCTATACCATGAACCGCGCCCCGCTGGTCGACGCGGTACTTGAGAACCTCGGGCTGGAGCGTTTGCGCCGCAGCGCCGCCTGATTTCCGGCAGTGGATTACCGACATGAAAAAAGCGCAGGTCCCTTAAGGCCCTGCGCTTTTTAAATTCGTGTCATCTACGGTTCTTAACTGCGTTTGGTCTTCACGTCTCGTCAGATGAACAGCATCATCGCTACGAACAAAAACGCCAAACCGACTGCCAAGGCATTGAGAGATTTTGTAAGTCCCATGGGTGCCTCCTGTTGTTGACAGGTTCGATAATATGACCGTTTTGTGGCAGTTGAAAAGCGGTTTTTGTGATGCGGTGCAGCACAGCTCGGCACGCTGTGAAAAAGCGGTTTCTGTAATTCATTGAAAATAAAAGATTATTTATCCATCACGCAGTGCTTCATAAGTTTAAAAAAAGTAAATGACCGGGGTGTTATCCCCAGTCATCAGGTCGAGATTAACGATTTCTGCCTTGATTCCGGCCGACAGATTAAGGGCCGGAGAGCGCCGTTAAGAGGTGTTAAAGCGCCTGCAAAAGAGCAGCCGTCGGCCAGCCATCCGCGGGCAGTCCGAGGAGCTGCTGTTCCTTCTGGATGGCGACGCGGGTGCCGGAACCGAGAATGCCATCCACCTTGCCGACATCGTGTCCGCGCGCTTCGAGCTTGGTCTGCAGCTGCTTCATGGTCGCATCATCGAAGCCGGGATCCGGGTTGCCCTTCTCGTAGACGGGCGCGCCCATCAGACGGTTGGCGAAATAGGCAGCCGAGGTCGTGTAGATGAACGACTGGTTCCATTCCAGATAGATGTTGAAGTTCGGGTAGGTGAGGAAGGTTGGTCCCTTGCGACCCTGCGGCATAATGAGCGCGGCGGGCAGGGCGGCAAAGTTCCGGTTGCCGTCGCGCGGGGTGACGCCAAGCGCGAACCATTCGCCGGCCGTCAACGGGCCACCAAGGCCGGATTTTTCCCAGGGCAGATTTTCCGGCAGTGAAACTTCCTGAATCCAGGGTTCGCCCTTCTTGAAACCGAGATGCTGGATGAATTTCGCCGCGGTCAGGATGGCGTCCGGCGCGCTGCTCTTGACGTTGATATGACCGTCGCCATCACCGTCGACACCGAAAGCGATGATGTCCTTGGGCAGCATCTGTACCTGGCCGATTTCGCCGGCCCATGCACCCGTATTGGTGGCGGGGTCGAGATCGCCGTGCTGGACCATTTCGATCAGCGCCAGCAGCTGCGGGCGGAAGAGTTCCGGGCGGCGGCAATCATGAGACAGGGTCACCAGCGCGTTGCGGGTGTTGAAATCACCCTGGACGGCGCCGAAATCGGTCTCCATGGCCCAGAAGGCGGCGATGACGCCGGCCGGCACGCCATATTCACTTTCGGCGCGCGCGAAGGTCGAGGAGAGCTCCTGCAGCTTCCTGCGGCCGATATCGAGGCGCGCTTGGCTGACGGTGCGCTGGGAGAATTCCAGGAAGGTCTGGCGGAAGACGCCCTGGGCGCGGTCACGCGAGAGCACTTTCGGGTCGATCTGTGCGCCAGCAAGCGCCTTCTGGATTGCGTCGGCCGGGACGCCCTTGGCGAGCGCATCTGCTTTCACGCCCTCGAGAAACGCGCCGAGATCACCGCCGCAGGCAACCTGCTTGGGATCGTCAGGCGAGGCGACGGGCGGCGTCGCGAGTGCGGAGCCAGTGGAAAGAAGCGACAAAGCGGCGGCAAAAACGATGCTGCGCGACCGGAAGGTGGGCATGGGGAATTTCCTCGATAGGTTGTCGGCCCGCTTTACCCATATGTTTGCGACAAAAAAACGGACCGAACGATCTGACGTTGCAGAACAACGCCGATTTTTCGAAAGTGTTGCTTCTTGGCCGTGTTATTTGGCGGAAGCAATCCATTTCCGCCAGTTTTTCTCACTTCCGGCGAAGACATTGATGTCTGTGGGACCGTTTACGCCGGGCACGACGCCGGTTGCGGTATATTGCCAAAAGGCCCATTTCCGGTCTTCGTAAATCTTGGCCGGATGGGCGGCAACGGAACGCACCCAGAAATGGTAGTCCTTGAATTGGCCGACGAGATTGTCACGGTGGAAATCGACCGAGGTATAGATGATCGGGCGCTTGCCATAATGGGCCTCGAGGCGGTCGAGGAAGCGCTGCATTTCGGCGCGCACGATACCCGGGGCAGGGCGGGTCTTGCAGGTGGGGGAGGAAGGATTCCACTCCACGTCGAGAACCGGCGGCAGGGTGACGGCTTCTTTCGGCACGTTGCTGATGAACCAGTCGGCCTGAGCGTCCGCCGTCGAACAGAAATAATAGAAGTGGTAAGGCGCATGCAGAATATTCGCCGAGGCCGCGCTGCGCCAATGGTCGCCGAATTTCGGATCGATGCGGTCCGACCCTTCGGTCGCCTTGATGAAGACGAAGGAAACGCCCGACTTGCGAACGGTTTGCCAGTCGACATCGCCATTCCATTTGGACACGTCGATACCGTGTACCTCATGGCGGTGCGGGTTGTTGATGCCGAAATCCTGTGGGTCGGTATCGGAGAATTTCGGTTTGGAAACGGATGCGGTTTCCAGCAGGTCGTAACTGGTGGACGTGCAGCCGCTGATCAACAGCAAAGCCGACAATAGTGCCGAAAAACGCAGCCGCATTGGAACCCTGATGATTATTGTTGCCCATCCCGCGGCCGCAAAACGGCGCGCCGTATCTCCCGATTTACCCATAACATGGTAAACAAATCGATATGGCAAGGGGGAGCGTGTTTTTTGCACCTCGCAAGCCGCTGGATTTCAAGCGATTTGCGGTTTTAATGCGGAGCTTCGGCCTGGAGGAGGCCTTGAAGTGGGTGCCACATGCTATTGGCTCGGTTTCGCAATCCGCCGGGAATCAGGCGTCGGCCAATATGCGGTGAACCTTCGGCTGCTGTGCTTCGGCAACCGGAAGCGTGATGACAGCCCGCCATGCATAACCCCGGGCGATTTCCTCGAAGACGAGATTGCCGTCGAAACGGCCGGCCATATTGGCGAGGACGTAACGGAGATTAGCGCGGGGCGTCACGTGAAAGCGGGTGAGCCAGGCCTGCAGAAGGGTGCGGAACCACTTCGGCAATTGCTCCTGCTGGCCGAAATCGACGATATGCAGCGAGCCGCCGGGTTTCAGGGCCGTGAGTGCCTGTTCGATCGCCTTTTCCCAGTCCGGTATCATCGACAGCGCATAGGGGATCATGACGCGGTCGAAACCGTCGGGATGGCCGAATTCCGACGCACGGAAGGCGGTGGCATCGGCGACACGCAGAATGGGGCGTTCGGCTTTGCCGGCAAAATTCTCGGATGCGGTCAGCAGCATTTCGGCCGAGATATCGAGACCGAAGAGCTTCGCATCCGGGAACCGACGGCTGGCGAGCAGCAGGTTGCGGCCGGTGCCGCAGCCGATTTCAAGCAGCGTGCCACCCTTCGGCACATCAAGGCCGGAAATGGTCCGGTCACGGCCGAGAAGGTAATATTTGCGGGTGATATCGTAGATATGCCGCTGGTGGCGATACATGCGGTCCATCAGGGTTGCATGTGCGCTGTCTGCAAGGCCCACATTCTCGCCGACGGTTTTCATGCCATAGCCCTCTGGTAGATATGGAAACCGCCGTAGATGGCGGAGCGGTCCATGGCGTTGAGCTCGTTGGAGCGCTCTTCGAGATAGACCCACTGATTGCGGATGTCAGGCGAAAGCCGGCCTTCGATCACGCTCTTTTCCGCCGCCGTGCGGAAGATGACACGCGCGCCGGGTGCGGCGGTGCGGCTGATCTGAGACCACAATTCGTTGAGCTGCACATCCGTCATCCAGTCCTGCGCGTCGAGCAGGATATAGCGGTCGACACCACTTGCCGGCTTGCGGGAGAGAAGCTCGGTATAGGTGGCGTGATGGACGGCGACGCGGGCGGTGTTGTTACGGATCGTCTCGTAATATTCCGGTTTGAGATAGGCGGGCAGGGCACCCTCGTGCGGCTCGGGATAACGGCGCGCGAAGGCCTGCCAGGCGAAATAATTGTCACGCAGCGGAAAGTTGCAGGCGAGCTTTTCCAGCCTCTCCCTCAGCACCGAGGCAACCGTACCGTCGCTGGAAAGGCTTGCCAGCTCGTCATATTGGCGCGGCGGAATGCCGAGACCGAAAAGCGAGCTTTTGCGCTTCGTCAGCCAGCGCACGACGGGCTTGTCGAACAGCGGCGCGACCTTGCTGTCGAAGAACTGGCGCTGTTCGTCCAGCGTGCGAGTCTTGGCCATTTCGGTGAGCTTCACGCCGTGCAGCCGGGCCATGAGGTGGCCGGCGCCGATGAAGCGGCCGAGCAGGCCGGTACGATAAATGTTCCTGTCGAACACCGAAATGCGGCGGCGGCCGGAAAGGGTGCGCTTCGACCAGTATGCCTTGGTCGTGGCATCCAGATGCTCGGCGATGAAACGGTCATAACCGACGCTGTTGCTGCGAGTGCCGGCGCGGCCGAATTGACGCACTACATCCTGATAGGCGGGCAGATGGCTGAAGGCGGCGAGCTTCAGCTTGTTCAGTGCGATGTGGTGCGGGTTGAGGTCCACCACATCGATGCTGGCCGGATTGCGCGAGAGATAAGCCAGCATGTTGCAGCCACCGGAGCCGATGGTGACGATGCGGTGACCTTCGCCAAGCTCCATCGCTTCCATGTCGATCTCGGGGTCTTCCCAGATCTGCGGATAGACGAGGCCGGAAAAGAGGACGCCGAAGAACCGCTCGGACAGGCCGCTTTTGGAGAGTGCCTTGTGCTGGAGCAATGCGGACTTCAGTTTTGTGTTTTTGCTGAAGCCGGTCTTGGGTGCCGCACTCGTCATATGTTCACCTCTCAGTCGATTGAGAGGCGTCTACAGCCGTGACGCTACAGTTTGATGACACGGACTGGCGACGTTCAATGTTTCGATTGCATTGAGCAACGGCCTCAAAACAATACTCCACGGCGCAGACGCGCCATGGTTGGGTGCAGAGTTAAGCCCAGCGTGATGGAGGGTGGTTTTTCAATTCTGGCGCGAGGCCGGAATGCTGCTTGGAAGCACTCGGCGGTCTTGCAGCTATTTCCGCAGAACGTGCAGCATGCCCTTGCGTTTTGCGTCGTAATAATAGCCGCGCGCATAAAGACGGACTGCATTGTCGCGGTTGTTATCGGCGACAAGCCATGCGCCGCGCAAGTATTTCACGGCATATTTGAGGTTCGTTTCCGCATCGAACAGGCCGGAGGCCGGGCCATCGAAGCCCATGGAACGGGCCGTGGCGTGCTTGATCTGCATCAGGCCGAAATGGCCGCCATTATAGGCGCCAGGATTGTATTTGCTTTCGCGCTGCACCACACGGTGAACCAGATCTTCCGGCACATCATACATGGTCGCGTATTTGGTAATAAGGCCGCTCAGCTTTTCGCGTCCCGCGGGTGCGGGTCTCAGCGGTGCCGTCAATGATTCGTTCTGGCGGATGGCGGCAAGAGCAGCATTGGTCGGGCCAGCGGCATAAGCGAGAACCGTGCTGTCCGGTTTCGGCAGCGGAATGACTTTGCGTTCCGCCGTCAACTCGGTGCCGATGGAGGGCGAGCCGGGTGGTGGCGGTGCGGCCGGGAAGCTGCCCTTGACCGCTGCCACCTGCGGCAGATCGGCGGCGGTATTATGCATGGCCGGTTTTACCGCCGCATTTGCCGTTTCAATGGCTGCTACCGCCGGCGTGGCGTGTGTCGGTGCAAGCGCCGCGGCTGTGGTCGGTGCGGCTGTCGTTGCTGCGGCTCCAGCCACCTCGGTCGCCTGCATCTGCGCGGCAATGGCGGCGGCGGCTGCAATTTCAGAGGCAGGCGGCAGCGCCACGCGTCCGCCCTTGACGGCGACGGCAGTGGGAAGTGTTGCTGCTTGAGAAGAGGATGCGGCTTCGGTGGCCTGAACTGCCGATGCAGCCGGTGTGGCGCCAGCCACGGCTTCAGCCGTTGCGGGCTGCGGGGATGTTTGGCCCGGGGCGGTGGGGGTGACCGCTGCAATTTTCGGCCCGTTCGGCCCTTCTTTCGCGGCGTACTCAACGCTGGTGCATGCGCTCAATGCCAGTGCCAGACCCACGGTGGAAGACAGAAGAAGTGCACTTCTTCCGCGGAATTTGCCCGAATTTCGCATGTTGCCGCCTTCGTTATGCCTGTCTCTCGATACCCCCGCGTCAAGCGAAGCAGGCAGTGTCCCGTCGCGCTTTCATTAACCTATTGTAAGGAAAGCGGCAAGCGGGGACGTGGCACCCCTGCTTTCAGGCAGATTTTCAGGCGGCGATCCGCCTGTATCCGGCACTGACGGCACGGCCGGAAATGAAGTGGGTTCGGTATTTCGGCCGGATTTTTTTATCGCCGGACATGCGGCGTACCAGCGCAAGCGTCGGGGCGGCGAACGTGGCCTGCGCAGCCAGAATCACACATGCCAGAACCAGGATAGCGGCCTGCGCCATGGCGAAAGTTTCAACCGCATTGCCCGATGTGGAAACGAATTGCGGCAGCAGCGCCAGGAAGAAAGCGAAATAGCGCGGGCGCAAGGCGGCAATGGCGTAACAATCTCGGAAGATGCCGCTCCAGGATTTACCCGGCAGATTGTCATTGTCGGCATTGGCCGCCTGGGCGGCAGGCGTAGCGAAAGTCCATAACAGGAAGAGCATCAGCCAGCCGATACCTGCCCATTGCACGATTTCGACGAAGGGTTGCGGGACATAGACGAGACCGGCTACCGGAATGGCGGAAATCGTCATGGCCGTGACGATGCCAAGCGCGCCGCCGCCAACGGAGGCGAAGACCGTCTTCCTGCCGCGAATGGCGGCATAGGAGGCGACAGAGAATACAAGGGGAGAGGGAAGTGCGAACACAATGGCACATGCTGCACAGAAAATCAGCCACGCCTGTCCGGACATTCTCTTCCTCCTTGCCCTCCCTGTCGCAGTCTTATTTTAGACTATCGTAAAATCAGGCCGCTGTGAACGGCTGACCGACGTGTTCCATCACTTCGGTAAACCATTTTGCAGAGAGGTCGAAATGCTTCCCGCCCTTGATACGCGGAAACTCGATGGTCCGCAATTTGCCATTCTGGTCTTCGTCATGGCCGGTGACGCCGGAGACCTTGTTGAGGGCGCTTTCAACGGCGAGATCGACCATGCCCTGGATGAGGCGCAGGTCATCACCATTGGCCGGAGCGGAGCGGGCGAAATAGCCTGATTTCTGCACCATGGAGCGTTCCGCGCCGATGAGGCTGGCAAACTGCTTCTGGAACCAGCCGCCGACATTGATGGTGTCGATCTTGACGTGACCGAAGGCGTCACGCTTGACGGCTTCGCCGGAGGCTTCACGTTCGGCAACGATCGAATCAAGGCCGGCGCCTTCCGAAACGAACAGCGTCACATAGCCGTGTCTGTCCATGATTTCCTTGAGGCGCTCGGCTTCCGCTTCGATGTCGAAGGCCATTTCCGGCAGGTATATGCCGTCTATGTTCTTCATCTGCGAGTTCATCATCAGGCCTTCGACATAGTCGTTGCGGCTGGTCTTCTGAATATAGGCACGGGCGGTGGCGGCCGTCAGCCAGCCGCAATGGCGGCCCATGACTTCATGGATAACGAAGGTTTTCGGGGCCGCGCTCTGCTCGTTGCTGACATTGTCGAAGAAGGCGGCGCCGACTTCCGCGGCCGTCCAGGCGCCGAGCGACTGCTTGATCGGCACGACGTCGTTATCCACCGTCTTTGGCAGGCCGACGACGGTGAGGTTGTAGCCGTTGGCGCCGAGATAGGCTGCAAGGTCCGCAGCCGTCGTGTTGGTGTCGTCGCCACCGATGGTGTGGAGAATGGTGATGCCGTCAGCCGCCAGCCGTTCGGCGGCGACGCGCAACGGATTGTCGCCTTCCTTGACGAGGCCGCGCTTGGCGCAATCGGCGGCATTGGTGAGCTTGACGCGGCTGTTGCCGATCGGCGAGCCGCCGTAACGGTGCAGCAGATGCGCCTTTTCACGCATATCCTTCGTGATCTCTATACGGTCGCCCAGAAGCACGCCCTGATAACCGGAGCGGTAAGCGATGATATCGATTTCAGGCGCGATGTCGCTGTAGCGTTCGATCAGGCCACCCACGGCCGAAGAGAGACAGGGCGCAAGGCCACCCGCGGTCAGCATTGCGACTTTCTGTTTGGCCATCATGGCTCTCCTTTTTGCATAAACTCAAAGACATCTCTGGCAAATGGATGCGACAGCCGCGTGTAGGTGTAAAGTGAATTTATCAAGAAAAACTCCGATTTCTCGCGGTTTTTCAGCGGCTTGACGAAACCAGTCGAATATAATCGTTTCAATCCGTATTCGCGCGGTCGCACGGACGCCTTGGCCTGCCACGCCTGTGGAAAACCACGTCTGCGGCTTACGTCGCGCACTTGTTCCTGAAGCAAAACTGTCGCAAAGATGAATAAAAGTTAATGCCATCGGGCTGCCCGGTGTATTGCATTCGCGGCAATATCCCGTCATGCTTGCCAGCATGATGTTTGATTTCGCCTGTCTGCAAATTTCATCCCTGTGGGAACGGCTGCTCGGCGCAATCGGCGACGCGGCAGGCAATGCGCTCGGGCGCGTTGTCGAAGCCATCCGCACCCTGTTCGAGGGCGACCCGGAAACCCGCCGCAAGGTATCCTTTTCCGTGGCCATCATCGCACTTTCCGCCAAGATGGCGAAGGCTGACGGCGTGGTCAACGATGCCGAGGTTCGCGCCTTCCGGCAGATTTTCGATTTTCCGGAAGAAGAAGCTAAGAACGTTGCCCGTCTTTATAATCTCGCGCGTCAGGACGTTGCCGGTTACGAGGCCTATGCGGAGCGGCTCGCGGGTCTTTGCGGTTCCGGGCACGACAATTGCGAGATGCTGGAAAGCGTCATCGACGGTCTGTTCCACATTGCCAAGGCCGATGGGCTGATCCACGAGCGGGAACTGGCCTTCCTCGGCCGTATCGCAGAGATCTTCCGTATCACCGAAGATCATTTCGAAACGATCATGGCGCGGCATGTGCATATGGACGGGCGCGATCCGTACCGCGTGCTCGGTGTTTCGCCGTCCGACGACTTCCTGGATATACGCAAGCGTTACCGTTCACTGGTCGCCGAGCATCATCCGGACAAGCTCATCGCCCGCGGCGTTCCCATGGAATTGCATGCGGCCGCGAATGAGCGTATGGCGGCTCTCAACGCCGCTTATGCGGCCATCGAGAAAGAACGCCGCGTCGCATGAATGAATGTCTGCCGGAATTTACCCCGGATTTCGGGGGCGCGACTGTTGCGCCTTCGCCTAACCATGGCGAAAGGCTGGGCGTTGCTGGCCCCAATATTATTCTTCTCCACTATACCGGCATGACGACGGCTGACGGCGCGCTTTCGTGGCTCTGTAACCCCGAAAGCCAGGTGTCCAGCCATTATTTCGTTTTTGAGGATGGACGCGTCATCCAGCTCGTGCCGGAAACCCGCCGTGCGTGGCATGCGGGGAAAAGCTTCTGGGCAGGGGATGAAGACATCAATTCCCGCTCCATCGGCATTGAAATCGCCAATAAGGGCCATCCCGGCGGCCTGCCAGAGTTTCCCAAAGCGCAGGTGGCAGCCGTCATCGAATTGTGTCGCGATTGCGGCCAGCGCTGGTCAATCGCCCCTGAAAGAGTGCTTGCCCATTCGGATGTCGCGCCGATCCGCAAGGTCGATCCGGGTGAAAAATTCCCGTGGGACATCCTGTCGCAACACGATGTCGGCCACTGGGTGGAGCCCGCGCCGATCCGCGGCGGACGCTTTTTCCAGCGCGGCGACCACGGTCAGCCCGTGGAGGCGCTGCAGTCGATGCTGTCCATTTACGGATATGGCGTTGAAATAACTGGTGCTTATTGCGAGAAAACCGAAGGTGCCGTGGCCGCCTTCCAGCGGCATTTCCGCCCCGCGCTGGTGGATGGCATCGCAGATTTTTCCACCATTGACACGCTTCACCGGTTGATTGCCAGCCTGTCGAAATTTTCGGCCGCCTAAACGCTAATTCTGGAAAATGGTTCCCCGTTTCCCGACTGTTTAAGTCGCTTTTTTTGATGTGCCACAGTTAATCCGCATTGAGGAAGTTTAAGAACAGCACTGGATGCGGTGCCGTTCTTCAGGGGAACCAGCCGTCAATATCAATCAAGGAGACTGGACTGCGGAGGTTGCAATCGACTTTCTGCGCGCTGGACATTTGTATCGTTTCATTGTTCCGGTTATCCGATCTGGAGACTTTTTCTACATATGAACAGAGTTTTTGTTGCTGTCGCAGCGGGCGTTGCTATGCTCGTTTCGCAGGCGGGGATTGCTTTTGCCAAAGACGAGGACGTCAAGACCAAGATCGTGACGCTGGGGACCTTCTTCCGCAAGCCCGGTTATCCCATTCCGGAGAAAAGCCTGCCTTCCGCTCTCAAGAACGGCTATTCCGATCTGATCGTCAAATATGCCAAGCGTTACGGCGTTCCCACCAATCTGGCGCATGCCGTGGTTTCGGTGGAAAGCAAGTTCAATCCCAAGGCTCGTGGTAGCGCCGGCGAGGTCGGGCTGATGCAGATCAAGCCGGCGACGGCGCGGATGATGGGCTATCGCGGCACGACCAAGGCGCTCTACGATCCCGAGACCAATATTCGCTGGGGAATGCAATATCTGGCGACGGCGCATCAGCTTGGCGGCGGCGAAGTTTGCAGCACCATCCTGCGTTACAATGCCGGGCACGGTGCCACCCGCATGAATCCGGTGTCCAAGCGCTATTGCGGCAAGGTGCAGGCGCTGCTGGCGAGCTGACGCCGGCATCGATCGTCTGCGACATTGCGAAAAGCGATTCCGGTTCGGGCGCACATGCTGTAGTCAGAAGCAAAGCTGATACGGAGCATGACATGCCGGATTTCAAATATATCGTTGTCGGGGCCGGGATGATGGGAGCGGCTGCGGCGCGGCATCTCTCAGTGCAAACGGATGGCGTGGTGCTGATCGGGCCGGGTGAACCCGCGGATCGCAAGACACATCAGGGTGTGTTTTCAAGCCATTACGATGAGGCGCGCATCACCCGCGGGTTTGACGGTGATCTCGTCTGGGCGGAACTCGCGCAGCGCTCCATCCGGCGTTATGCCGAGATCGAGGCAAAAAGCGGCATCCCGTTCTTCACCGAAGCGGGCTGCTTGTTTACCGGCAACGGCAGGGGGCTTGCGGGAGACTACGTAACGCGGGCGCTTTCCTCGGCAGATCGTCTCGGTCTTGAGGTGGAAACGTGCGGCAATGCTGCGTTGGCCGATCGCTTTCCAATGTTCTCGCTGCCTGCCGATCACGGCGGTTATTTCGAAGCCAGCAAGGCCGGCCACATCAATCCGCGGGCGCTGGTGAAGGCGCAATGCGCCATTGCCGAAGCGCAGGGTGCTCGACTTCTGCGCGAGACCGCCGCGCATATCCGCGATACCTCCCATGGCGTCGAGGTCATGACGCGGGAGGGTGCCACCTATACGGCAGAAAAGGTCATCGTCGCGGCGGGTGGTTTTACCAACATGGCGGCGCTTTTGCCGTCATCGGTCGATATGGCGGCAACCGGCCGCACAATCGTGTTCTTCGAGCTTGATGAGGCGCGTCAGACGTTGTTCGGGGCGATGCCCTCGACAATCGTGCTGGCGGAAACCGAGGACGAGATCGTCTACATCCTGCCGCCGGTGCGATATCCCGATGGCAAGGTCTATCTGAAGATCGGTGGCGAAAGCGAAAAGGGCAGGCTTGAAACGCTTGCTCAAGCGGTGGACTGGTTCCACTCGGACGGCGCGCCTGACGAGGTGGATTTCCTGAAGAAAAAAGCCTTGTCGCTGATGCCGGAGCTTGCCGGCTCCCCGGTCACCTCGGGATCCTGTGTCGCCTCGATCACCCGCACCGGTTATCCCTATATCGGCTATACGCAACCTTCCAATATCGCCGTTCTGACCGGCGGCAATTTCGTTTCCGCCAAGTCTTCGGACGAGATCGGGCGACTGGGCGCACAGCTGCTGCTCAATGGTCAGCTCATGGAAGATGAATTTGCCGCCGAAATGTCGCCTGTTTTTGTCTGACAATCCCATGGGAAGCAGCTAAAAGAATGCGGCTGAGCGGAACGGGTAAAGAGGGCGGCATGTCGGGACATTTCAATTATATCGTCGTCGGTCGCGGTATGATGGGTGCCGCCGCCGCCCGTCATCTGGCGGAAACGGTGGAGGGCGTGGCGCTGATCGGTCCCGGTGAGCCTGCCGATATAAAATCGCATCAAGGCGTCTTCGCCAGCCATTACGATGAAGCGCGGATTACCCGCACTATCGATGGCGATGCCGACTGGGCGTTGCTCGCCAACCGTTCTATCGCACGTTATGACGATATTGCCGCACGCAGCGGCGTCGAGTTTTACGCCCCGGTCGGCTGCCTGATGGTGGGACCCGAACGGGGCGGCGCCAATCCCTTTGTCGATTATGTTCTGAAAGCGGCGGCTCGGCTCGGAGTTTCCACGGAACTCCTGGATGACCAGAGCCTGAAAAGCCGCTTTCCCTATTTCTTCTTCGAACAGGGCGGCGAAGGCGTCTTCGAGAGGGATAATGCCGGTTACGTCAATCCGCGCGCGCTGGTGAAAGCACAGGCCATACTGGCGGAAGAGGCGGGCGTTACGCTGATTGACGATATCGTCGTCTCGACGCGGGAAGAGGATGGCCGCGCCCGTGTGCGGACGGCTTCGGGCGCGGTTTATTCCGCAGACCGGGTGCTGGTGGCGGCCGGTGGTTTCTCGATCACCAGGGATTTGCTGCCTCAGCCGGTTGGGCTCGATGTCTATGCCCGTACCGTCGCTTTCTTCGAGATAAATGAGAGCGATCTGGAGCAGTATGCGGACATGCCGTCGCTGATCTATGAGCCGCGCGACACCACAAAACACATCTACCTGCTGCCGCCAGTGCGTTATCCCGATGGCAAATTCTATCTGAAGATCGGCGGCGATCCCGATGACAAGAGGGTCGGCAGCGACCCGGAAATCCGGGAATGGTTCCGCTCCGGCGGACGTGAAAGCGTGCGTGACCACCTTTCGGCGATTGTTGGAACGCTGGTGCCTTCCGTTGATCTCTCTCGCGTCTCGATGGCCGCTTGCGTCGTCTCCAAGACCAAGAGCGGCTATCCTGCCATCGGTTTCACCGCCTCGCCGCGCATTGCGGTCTTGACCGGCGGTAACGGCACGGCGGCCAAGAGTTCCGACGAGATCGGGCGGCTGGGTGCTCTGTTGCTGCGTGAGGGAAAAATCGCCGATGGTGCCTTCTCGACGGATTTCAAACCGGCATTTCTTTGATGTTTCTCTGCGCTTTTCGGTGGCTTTCGCTGCGGAACATGGTTATGCAGCCCATGCCAGTTGGCCGGGCAGCCGCGCTTTACCAATGTCGAAAGACGGTAAGGTGAGGAAAGTCCGGGCTCCACGGAAATACGGTGCCGGATAACGTCCGGCGGGGGCGACCCCAGGGAAAGTGCCACAGAGAGCAAACCGCCATGCATCGCATGGTAAGGGTGAAAGGGTGGGGTAAGAGCCCACCGCGCTTCTGGTAACAGCGGCGGCAAGGTAAACCCCACCGGGAGCAAGACCGAATAGGGATGACACGGGGCGGGCGAAAGCCCGTTCACAGCCGGTTTCCGGGCCCGTCATCCGGGTGGGTTGCGCGAGGCGGCATGCAAATGCCGTCCCAGATGAATGGCTGCCACGTTCCGGGTCAAACCGGGGCCATACAGAACCCGGCTTACAGGCCAACTGGCGAATTTCCTCTTTGGCTTCGAGGGTGGAAATTTTGGCGGGATGAAGACATCCTGTTGTTTCATAAAAGAAAATAGCTTTTTCCATGATGCATTATTGCGTCGTGAAGGGGGATTGCTGCGCGCAAAGTAAACCATTCGTTAAACTTAACGGCTTATGAATTTCCGATGCGAAGGCGGTATCGTGCCGGCTTCATCCCATTGACGCCCATAGTGTCCCATGGTATCCCAAATGCACACCACATTGGGTCGTGTTTTTGACCCGCAATCGCTGAAACGTTTGAGGAGCCTGCAAGGGGCTGCTGCAGGGCATGTCGCCCTGGCGCTTGGCGATGTGTCGTGCGTACCGGTGTCGGCTGCGGAGCGGATGAATCGCTTTGCGGCATGCGGTTTTGGCGAGTTGAGTAATGGACCGCTTTTTATCGAACGTGACGAACAGGATCGACGCCAAGGGGCGCGTCTCGATTCCGTCTCCGTTTCGTTCGGTGCTGGCGAAGCGCGGCATTCAGGAGCTTTATTGTCTCCAGGATTTTGCGTTTCCGGCAATCAGCGTCGGCGGTCCGGATCTGCTGGAGCGCTACGAGCGGCAGATTGCGTCCATGGATGCCTTCTCGCCGCAGGCAAACGCAATGTCGCTGCTGGTTCACGGCGGCGGTGTTTTCATGAAGCTCGACCAGGAAGGTCGATTGATGGTGACGGATTTTGTGCGGGAATTCACCGGCATCTCTACCGAGGTCACCTTCGTCGGACGGGCGGATCATTTTCAGCTTTGGCAACCGGATGCGTTTTTGGCGGCGCAGGCGGAAGCAAGAGCGGGGCGCGGTTTTTCGGCTGCTCGCCCCGCCTAGGACGGGGACAGTCAATGGCGGCGAATTCTGGCGGACGATCTTCTGATGCCGATGGCGGACCTCAGCGCCATATTCCTGTGCTGCTTCGTGAAGTCATCAGCGCGCTTGAACCCGCCCCCGGCAAGGTCATTCTGGATGGCACTTTCGGTGCGGGCGGCTACACCCAGGCCATTCTCGATCAGGGCGCCAATGTCATCGCCCTGGACCGCGATCCAACGGCGATCGCCGGCGGTCAGGCGATGGTTGCAGCCAATGGCGGCAGGCTCTCGCTCATCCAATCGCAATTTTCCGATCTCGCAAAACATGCGCCGGAGGGCGGGCTTGATGGCGTCGTTCTCGATATCGGCGTGTCCTCCATGCAGATCGACGAAGCCGAGCGCGGCTTCTCCTTTCAGAAGAACGGCCCGCTCGACATGCGCATGTCCGCTTCCGGCGTTTCGGCGGCGGATGTCGTCAACCGCGCCAAGGTTGGCGACCTCATTCGCATCTTCGGTTTTCTCGGCGAAGAAAAGCAGCCGGGTCGCATTGCCCGTGCTATCGAGAAGAAGAGGGCTGAAGAGCCTTTCCGCACCACGCGCGATCTGGCGGGCCTGATCGAGATCGTTACGCCACGGAAAGCGAAAGACAAGATTCACCCGGCAACGCGGGTGTTCCAGGCGCTGCGCGTTTTCGTCAATGATGAACTGGGCGAGCTGGCGCAGGCACTGTTTGCCGCCGAGCAGGTTCTGAAGCCCGGTGGCCGGCTGGTCGTCGTCACGTTTCATTCGCTGGAAGACCGAATCGTCAAGAAATTCTTCTCCGACCGTTCGGGCAAGGCCGCCGGTTCCCGGCATCTGCCGATGGTGGAGGACAAGCCCGCCATTTTCGAGAATATGGGTAAGCCGATGATTGCCGCCACCGACGAGGAGGCGGAGCTTAATCCGCGGGCCCGTTCGGCCAAGCTCCGCGCTGGCCTGCGCACCACGGCACCGGCACGCGCTGCGGATTTCTCGATTTTCGAGCTTCCAGATCTCGCCAGCCTTGAAAAGATGGGAGGCTGATATGCTGCGCACTTTCGATGTCATCTTGATGGGGGTCATGGTCGCTGCGGCGGTCGTGACCTATTCGATCAAGCACAAGGCTGATCTCAAGCTAGAGGAGGTCCGCAAGCTGGAGGCCGAAATCAAGCTTGAGAAGGATACGATCGATCTCCTGCGGGCCGACTGGGCGCTGCTGACGCAGCCGAACCGTCTGCATCGCTTGGTCAATGCCTATCAGACGGAGCTTGGCCTTTCGCCGACACTGCCAACGCAACTGGCGCAGCCGCGCGAGCTGCCGATGTTGCGTTCGCAATTGCCGCAGCCGCCCGAGCCGGAAGGCATGAGCGTCGAAGACGTTATCGCAGCCGCGGTCAATGGCTCCAAACCGGGTGCTACGTTGGGTGGCGCTTCCAAACCCAAATCACCGCCGGCGGGTCAGATTGCCGTCAACGGCGTTCCGGTTCCGACGCCGCGCGCCCGCGTTTCCCGCCCGTCGGCGCCACCCATGCCGGTTGCTTCTGCCGCTGTTGGTGACGAGACCGACGACATGGACGACACGATAACAGGATCGGTGAACCGCTGATGTCTTTTCTCTCCCGCGCCATGGTTCTGAAGAGCAAGGCTCATTTTTCCGCCAGCACCACCGGTGTCTATACGGATCATGCGGCTTTTGAGGGCGCCCGCAAGAAACGCGCCGCCCAGGCGAAAAGCCGCGTCGGGCTTCTCATTTTCGGTTTCATTGCCTTTTATGGCGTCGTCGGTGGCCGTCTCGTGCAATATGGCATGGCGGAACAGGAAACGGTGTCGAGCATTGCGCCCGCCGACCGCCTGATGGCGTCGAGACCCGATCTGCTTGACCGCAATGGCGAAGTGCTTGCGACCGATATCCGCACCGTGTCGCTGTTTGCCGAGCCGCATCGTATCGTCGATATCGATGAGGCCATCGAAAAGCTGCGCACCGTCCTGCCGGATCTCGACCAGCGCAGCACCTATCAGAAGCTCACTTCCAATTCGCGTTTCCAATGGCTGCGCCGTCAGTTGACACCGAAGCAGCAGAGCCAAATTCTGGCGCTCGGCATTCCCGGCATCGGCTTTAGACCAGAGAAGCGCCGCTTTTATCCGGGCGGGCCGACCGCAGCGCATGTGGTCGGTCACGTCAATATCGACAACCGCGGCGTTGCCGGCATGGAGCGTTACGTCGACAGCCAGGGTCTTGCCGATCTGACGGCGCTCGGCATGACCAGTGACCAGCCGCTGGAACCTGTAAAGCTTTCCATCGACCTGCGCGTGCAGTCCATCGTGCGTGAAGTCGTGACCTCGGCCATCACCAAGTTCCAGGCGATCGGCGCCGGTGCCGTGGTTCTGGATGTGCATACCGGCGAAGTGCTGGCCATGGCCTCGGTGCCGGATTACGATCCGAACAACCCGGCCGAAGGCGCGAAAGAAGGCTGGCTCAACCGCATGTCGAACGGCACGTTCGAAATGGGCTCCACCTTCAAATCCTTCACCATTGCCATGGGCCTCGATTCAGGCCGCGTGCGTCTCGGCGATATGTTCGACGCGCGTTACCCGATCCGCATCGGCGGCTTCACCATCAAGGACTTCCACGGCAAGGGGCGCATGCTCTCGGTGCCGGAAATCTTCCAGTATTCGTCAAACATCGGTACGGCCAAGATCGCCGACACTGTTGGAACGGAAGGGCACAAGGAATTCCTGACGCGGCTTGGCCTTCTTACCCGCATGCAGACCGAACTGCCTGAAGTGGCGCTGCCGTCGCAGCCGCGCGAGTGGAAGAAGATCAACTCCATCACCATCTCCTTCGGTCACGGCGTTTCCACCACACCGCTGCAGACGGCGGTCGCCGGTGCTGCACTCGTCAATGGCGGCAAACTCATCGAACCGACCTTCCTGCCGCGCACCCGCGAACAGGCGGATCAGGTGGCAAAGCAGGTGCTGAAGCCCGCTGCCAGCAAGGATATGCGTTTCCTCTTCGAGTGGAACGGCGTCAATGGTTCCGGCCGAAATGCACGCGTCGATGGTTTCAACGTCGGTGGCAAGACCGGCACGGCCGACAAGGTCGTCAACGGCCGCTACGTGCACGACAAGAACTTCAATGCCTTCCTGTCGGCTTTCCCGATGGACGACCCGCAATATGTGGTGCTGTCCTTCATCGACGAACCGAAGACGGACAAGGGCAATGGCGCGGCACTCGCCGGCACGTCTGCGGCACCGATGGTGCACGACATCATTACGCGCACGGCGGCGGTCTTGGGGGTGAAGCCGAAGTTCGGCAAGGATGGCTCGGCCTTGCTCGTGTCTTATTGATTGTTAGCTTATGATGTTCCGGCGATTCGTGCCGGGGGGACAAGACGGAAACAGTCGATGAATTTGCGAGATATATCCGGAAATGCGTTTCCGGAATTGAAAGAATTGCTCCTGTCTGAGATCGGGGCGATCGAAATCGGGGGGATCACCGCAGACAGCCGCAAGGCTGCGCCGGGTAGCCTGTTCGTTGCGGTTTCTGGCACCAAGGCTGATGGTGCGACCTATGTGAAGGACGCGGTTGCCAAGGGCGCTGTCGCCGTTGTTTCCGGGCACGCGGTGGAAGCCGACGTGCCGGTTCTAGTCGTCACCGACCCACGCCTTTATCTCTCCCTTGCCGCCTCCCGCTTTTACGGAAAACAACCGGAAACCATGGTTGCCGTTACCGGTACCGCCGGAAAGACCTCCGTTGCTTCCTTCGTGCGGCAGATTTGGGCTTTCGCCGGTCATGCAGCGGCCCAGATCGGCACAACCGGCGTCATTGCTCCCGGTCGCGAGGATTATGGCGCGCTGACGACGCCCGATCCGATCACGCTGCATGCGCTTCTGGCCGAGCTTGCGAGCGAGGGCGTCACCCACGCCGCGATGGAAGCTTCCAGCCACGGTCTCGACCAGCGCCGCCTCGATGGCGTGCATCTTTCTGCCGCCGGTTTCACCAATCTTGGCCGCGACCATATGGATTACCATCCAACCGTCGAGGATTACATGGCCGCGAAGATGCGGCTTTTCGATACGCTGATGGAAAAAGGCGCTCCTGCCGTGATCTTTGCCGACGACCCCTGGTCGGACAAGGCGATCCGCGCGGCGCGCGAAGCGGGTCTCGATGTCCGCACCGTTGGACGGAACGGCCAATATCTCACTTTGAAGCGCGTCGAGCATTTCCGCCACAAGCAGATGATCGAAGTGCATCATGACGGCGTCATCCACGAAGTCGATGTCCCGCTGGCGGGTGATTTCCAGGTGGCCAATGCGCTTGTTGCCGCCGGTCTTGCCATGTCGACGGGTGTTCCCGCCGCAACGGCGCTTAAGGCGCTCGAAAAGCTGGTTGGCGCCGCCGGCCGTCTGGAACTTGTCGGCCAGACAGGGAACGGCGCGCTTGCCTATGTGGATTATGCCCACAAGCCTGACGCGCTCGAGAACGTGCTGACTTCGGTGCGGCCCTTCACCTCCGGCCGCATCATCACTGTCTTTGGCTGCGGCGGCGATCGCGACAAGGGCAAGCGCCCGATCATGGGCGAGGTCGCGACGCGTCTTTCCGATATCGTCATCGTCACGGATGATAATCCGCGATCTGAAGACGCGGCGACGATACGCTCGGAGGTCATGGCCGCCGCACCAGGCGCTCTGGAAATCGGCGACAGGGCGGAGGCGATCCGCCATGCGGTATCGATGCTCTCGCACGGCGATACGCTGATCGTCGCGGGCAAGGGGCATGAAGAGGGGCAAATCGTCGGTTCGGTCACGCTGCCGTTTTCCGATCATGAACAGGTGCGCGCTGCACTGGCAGGGCTGGAAGGATCGAAGATTTGAGCTGGTTATGGACAGTCGCCGATATGATCGCCATCACCGCAGGACGCCCGGTGGGCAACCTGCCGACAGGAATCACCGGCATTTCCATCGACAGCCGGACGGTCAAGCAGGGCGAGGCCTTTTTCGCGATCAAGGGTGATCGGGTGGACGGCCATGACTATACCAGCTTTGCCGTTGCCAATGGGGCTGGTCTTCTGGTGGTGGCCGAAGCCAAATTGCCCGCGCTCGGCCGTCTGACGGTGCCCATGATTGTGGTGGAAGACGTACTTGCCGCACTCGGCAAGCTCGCCATCGCGGCGCGTGAAAGAACATCGGCGCGCATCATCGCGGTGACGGGCTCGGTCGGCAAGACCACGACCAAGGAAATGCTGCGGCAGGCGCTCGTGCCTTCGGGCCGGGTGCATGCGGCGGTGGCGTCCTTCAACAACCATTGGGGCGTGCCACTGACGCTGGCGCGCATGCCTGCGGACACGGAATTCGGCGTGTTCGAAATCGGCATGAACCATTCCGGCGAAATCCGGCCACTGGTGAAGATGGTCCGCCCACATGTGGCGATCATCACGACGATTGCACCTGCCCATCTCGGCAATTTCAACAATATCGAAGAGATCGCCGCCGCCAAGGCGGAGATTTTCGAAGGCGTGGAAGACGGTGGTTCGGTCATCCTCAACCGCGACAACGCCCAGTTCGAGCAGCTTGAAGAGGCGGCGCAGGAGCAGGGTATCGAGCATATCCTCACCTTCGGCCAGCACGCCAAGGCGGATTTCCGCCTGGCCGATTTTGAGAGCACAACGACCGGCTCGACGATCTGGGCGATCCTCAATGGCGAAACCAGCGAACTGCATCTCAATATTCCGGGCCGGCACATTGCCGACAATGCAATGGCGGTGCTTGGCGCTGTGGCGATCACGGGCGCCAATCTCGACCGCGCCTTCGAGGTGCTTGGATCGCTTGAGGCGGTAAAGGGGCGTGGCCAGCGTCACCATCTTCAGATCAACGGTGGCTCCTTCCTGCTGATCGATGAAAGCTACAACGCCAATCCGGCCTCCATGCGGGCCTCGATTGCCGTGCTGGCGGAAACGCCGACGCAGGGGCACGGCCGGCGTGTCGCCGTTCTCGGCGACATGCTGGAGATGGGCGAATTTTCGGCACAGTTGCACGAGGAACTGGCTGGACCTTTGCTTGCGGCGGGTATCGAACATGTGTGGCTGGCGGGCGAGGCGATGGCGGCGCTGCGTGACGCGCTGCCTGACAGCGTGACCGTCATATGGTTCCCGACGACGGCGGAACTCACCGATTTTGCCCTGCAATGGGTGCAACCGGGAGACGCGCTGATGGTAAAATCGTCACTTGGCCTCGGTTTCGGCAAGATTGTCGCCGCGCTGCTTGACAAGTATCCGGCATTCCCCGAGACGGAACGCCAAGTCTGAAATAGCCTTTTGAAAGGGCAATTATGCTGATCTGGCTCGTCGAACTGTCGGATAAAGTTCAAGTCTTCAACCTCTTCCGGTACATCACCTTCCGGGCGGGTGCTGCGATGTTCACCTCTGCGTTGATCGTCTTCCTGTTTGGGCCGGCCATCATCAACTCGCTGCGCGTGCGCCAGGGCAAGGGCCAGCCGATCCGCGCCGATGGGCCGCAGACGCATTTCAAGAAGGCCGGCACCCCAACCATGGGCGGCTTGATGATCCTTGCCGGTATCCTCGGCGGTTCGCTGCTCTGGGGTGACCTGTCGAATGTCTATGTCGTCGCCGTTCTGATGGTGACGCTTGGTTTCGGAGCCATCGGCTTCTACGACGATTATCTCAAGGTCACGAAACAGAGCGACAAGGGCTTTTCCGGCAAGGCACGTCTCGGCATCGAATTCCTGATCGCGGCGATTGCCGTGTTCTTCATGATGAAGATGGCGCTCGCTTCCGCGCCGCATGGCGGCACGCTCGGCAGCTCCATTGCCTTTCCCTTCTTCAAGGAATTCGTGATCAATCTCGGTTATTTCTTCGTGCTGTTCGGCGCTTTCGTCATCGTCGGCGCGGGGAATGCGGTAAACCTGACCGATGGTCTCGATGGTCTTGCCATCGTGCCGGTCATGATCGCGGCCGCCACTTTCGGTGTGATTGCCTATCTCGCGGGTAACGCGGTTTTCGCCAATTACCTGCAGATCAATTTCGTGCCCGGCACGGGCGAACTTGCCGTTATCGTTGGCGCGGTCATCGGCGCGGGCCTCGGCTTCCTGTGGTTTAATGCACCGCCCGCGGCCATCTTCATGGGCGATACGGGGTCGCTCGCGCTTGGCGGCCTGATCGGCTCCATCGCAGTCGCCACCAAGCACGAGATCGTCATGGTCATCGTCGGCGGTCTCTTCGTCATGGAAACCCTGTCGGTCATCATCCAGGTCTTCTGGTTCAAGCGCACCGGCAGGCGCGTCTTCCTGATGGCGCCGATCCATCACCATTTCGAGAAAAAGGGCTGGACGGAAAGCCAGGTGGTCATCCGTTTCTGGATCATTTCCGTAGGCCTCGCGCTGCTCGGCCTCGCCACCCTGAAGCTGAGGTGAGCGATGATCCCGGTCACGTCGTTCAAAGGTAAGAAGGTCGCGCTTTTCGGGCTTGGCGGTTCGGGTCTCGTCACGGCCCGGGCGCTGGTGGCTGGCGGGGCGGATGTCGTTGCTTTCGACGACAATCCCGACAGTGTCGCGAAGGCTGAGGCCGAGGGCATCAAGACGGCGGACCTTCGAACGATAGACTGGTCGAGTTTCTCCTCCTTCGTGCTGGCACCGGGCGTGCCGCTCACTCATCCGAAGCCGCACTGGTCGGTCGATCTGGCGAAAGCCGCCGGCGTTGAAATCATCGGTGATATCGAGCTATTCGTCCGTGAGCGTCGCGCTCATGCGCCGGATTGCCCTTTCATCGCGATTACCGGGACCAACGGCAAGTCGACCACCACGGCGCTGATCGCGCATATTCTGAAATCGGCCGGCCGCGATACGCAGCTTGGCGGTAATATCGGCACGGCGGTACTGAGCCTCGATCCCCCGAAGGCGCAACGTTTCTACGTTGTCGAGTGCTCGTCCTACCAGATTGACCTGGCACCCACGATCAATCCGACTGCTGGCATTCTTCTCAATCTCACTCCCGATCATCTCGACCGGCACGGTACGATGCAGCACTATGCCGACGTCAAGGAACGGTTGGTCGCGGGCAGCGGCACGGCCATCGTCGGTGTCGACGACAGCTATTCGACGCTGATTGCCGACCGGATCGAGCGCGCTGGTGTGAAGGTCGAGCGCATTTCCAAGCGCAATGTCGTTTCCGAAGGTCTTTATGCGGAAGGCAGCCGCATCTTGCGTGCTCATGGTGGCAAGTCCTCGCTGCTGGTCGATCTCGACGGTATCCAGACACTACGCGGCAGTCACAATGCGCAGAATGCCTCGGCGGCAATTGCGGCCTGCCTTGCAGTCGGGGTTTCCGAAGATGAGGTTCGCGCCGGTCTCAACTCTTTCCCCGGCCTCAAGCACCGCATGCAGCCGGTTGGCCGGCGTGGCAACGTGACCTTCGTCAATGACAGCAAGGCCACCAATGCCGATGCGGCGGCGCCTGCACTTTCGAGTTTCGATCGCATCTACTGGATTGCTGGCGGCCTGCCGAAGGCGGGCGGCATCGCCAGCCTTTCGCCGCTCTTCCCGCGCATCGCAAAGGCCTATCTGATTGGCGAGGCGGCCGCGGAATTTGCCGCAACGCTCGGCGAAGCCGTGCCTTACGAAATATCCGGCACGCTTGATAAAGCCGTACAGCACGCGGCGGCGGATGCGGAAAAAGATGCGACGGCCGGCAATGTCGTGATGTTATCCCCGGCTTGCGCAAGCTTCGATCAATATAAGAACTTTGAAGTCAGAGGTGATTCGTTCGTCGCAGAGGTTGCGGCGCTCGATGGCATGACGATGCTCGTTCACTCTGGAAAAGGGGACTGAAGGCCATGGTAAGCCGAGTTGATCGCGGTCCGGTCGCGGAATGGTTCTGGACCATTGACCGTTTCTTTCTGGCAGCGTTCATCGCGCTGATGGGTATCGGTCTGATGCTGTCCTTCGCGGCGTCACCCGCGGTTGCCGAGCGTATCGGCCTCAACAGCTTCTTTTTCGTCGAGCGTCAGGCGATGTTCATGGTGCCGTCGCTGGCGATCATGGTTGGCCTTTCGTTCCTGTCGCCGCGCCAGGTGCGCCGCGTGGCGGTCATCATGCTGATCGCCTCGCTGCTGACGATGATCTTTGCACTGTTCTTCGGCATCGAGGTGAAAGGAGCGCGGCGCTGGATTTCCATCGGCAGCTTCTCGATCCAGCCATCGGAATTCATGAAGCCGGCTTTCGTCATCGTTTGCGCATGGCTTTTTGCCGAGCGGGCGCGCCATCCCGAGATTCCGGGCAATCTCTTCGCCATCATCACTTTCGGTATCGTCGCCGCACTCCTGATCGCCCAGCCGGACTTCGGCCAGACGATCCTGACTTCAGTGGTCTGGGGCGGCATGTTCTTCATGGCCGGCGTGCCGTGGTTCTGGATCATCATGCTCGGCGGCCTTGGCGTCGGCGGTATTGTGACCGCCTATTTGATGTTGCCGCACGTCGCGGGCCGTATCGACCGTTTCTGGACGGGTGAGGGCGACACGTTCCAGGTTGATACCGCACGCGAGGCGATCATTCGCGGCGACTGGTTTGGTCGCGGGCCGGGCGAAGGTATCGTCAAGCGCATCATTCCCGATAGCCATACCGACTTCATCTTCTCGGTGGCGGCGGAAGAATTCGGCATTGTTTTCTGCATGTTCCTTGTCGCGATCTTCGCCTTCATCGTGCTGCGCGGCCTGTCGCACGCCATCAAGGAGAAGGACGATTTCTGCCGTTTTGCCGTGGCCGGTCTGGTCCTTCAAATTGGCATGCAGTCGATGATCAATATCGGCGTCAATCTGGAGCTGATGCCCGCCAAGGGCATGACTTTGCCGCTGATTTCCTATGGCGGTTCGTCGATGATGGCGATATGCGTGACTGCCGGTTTCCTTCTGGCGCTGACACGTCACAGACCCGAAAAGCGGGCGCAGGAGCGGAGTTTCTTCCGCGTCGGTTCCGGCGTTCCCGCGGAGTAAACGATCATGAGCAAGGGTATTGTTCTTCTCGCCGCCGGTGGAACCGGCGGCCATGTGTTTCCGGCAGAAGCGCTCGCGCATACGCTGAAGGCACGCGGTTATCAGGTGCATCTCGTCACCGACAGCCGCGCCGAGCGTTATGCGGGCAAGTTCCCGGCGGATGAGATTCATGTAGTGCCATCGGCGACGATCGGCTCAAAAAATCCGATTTCCGTAGCGCGTTCGCTCTGGAAGCTGTGGGTAGGCCTGCGCGCCGCACGCCGGCTGGTAACGAAACTGAAGCCGGTCGCGGTCGTCGGTTTTGGTGGTTATCCCACCGTGCCGCCGCTTCTGGCTTCGACCGGCCTCGGAGTACCGTCGATCATTCACGAGCAGAATGCGGTGATGGGCCGCGCCAACAAGGCGCTGGCTGCCCGCGTGAAGGCGATTGCAGGCGGTTTCCTGCCGCCCGCCAACGGTCAATATTCAGACAAGACGGTGGCGACCGGCAATCCGGTGCGTCCGGCGGTGCTGGCGGCATCTGAAATTCCCTATACGCCCTCTCAGACGGGCGACACCTTCCAGCTCGTTGTTTTCGGCGGCAGCCAGGGTGCGCAGTTCTTTTCCAGCGCCGTTCCGGCCGCGATCTGCCTGATGAAGGATGAGCAGCGCAAGCGTATCGTCGTGACCCAGCAGGCCCGGCCGGAAGACAAGGACAGCGTCATCGCCTCCTACCAGAAGCTTGGTGTGAAGGCTGACGTTTCGCCCTTCTTCGGCGACATGGCCTCGCGCATCGGTGAGGCCGATCTGGTCATCAGCCGCTCGGGCGCTTCGACGGTATCTGAGCTTTCGGTGATCGGCCGTCCGTCGATCCTCGTGCCTTATCCCCATGCCCTCGATCACGATCAGGCGGCCAATGCCGCGGCGCTTTCGGCTGCGGGCGGGGCAAGCGTCATCAAGCAGGCGGAACTGTCACCGCAGAAGCTTTCCGGCCTGCTGACGTCGGCGCTCGCGGAGCCGGATCGACTTTCCGCAACCGCGGCGGCGGCCAAGGCAACTGGTAAACCGCACGCGGCGGATGTGCTGGCCGATCTGGTAGAGGCGATTGCCTCCGGCCAGTCCGTACAGGAATTCAAGAAAAAAAATGAAGGAGTTGGGGCATGAAGATGCCGAAAGCCATAGGCCTTGTGCATTTCATCGGCATAGGCGGGATCGGCATGAGCGGCATTGCCGAAGTGCTTCATAATCTCGGCCACCGCGTGCAGGGGTCCGACCAGGCAGACAGCGCCAATGTGCAGCGCCTGCGTGACAAGGGCATCGAGGTTTTTGTGGGCCATACGGCTGACAATATCGGCGATGCCGAAGTCGTGGTCGTTTCCACCGCCATAAAGAAGAACAATCCGGAACTCATCGCTGCGCGGGAAAAGCACCTGCCGATCGTTCGCCGTGCCGAAATGCTGGCGGAGCTGATGCGCTTCCGTAACGCCATCGCCATTGGCGGCACCCACGGTAAGACCACGACCACCTCCATGGTCGCGACGCTGCTGGAAGCCGGTAATCTCGACCCGACCGTCATCAATGGCGGCATCATCAATGCCTATGGCACCAATGCCCGCATGGGTGAGGGCGAGTGGATGGTGGTCGAGGCCGATGAATCCGACGGCACCTTCCTGAAGCTGCCAGCCGATGTGGCCGTCATCACCAATATCGATCCCGAGCATCTGGATCACTACGGGAATTTCGATGCCGTGCGCGCCGCATTCCGCCAGTTCGTGGAAAATGTGCCGTTCTATGGCTTTGGCGTCATGTGTCTTGACCATCCTGAAGTGCAGGCATTGGTTGGCCGGATCGAGGACCGCAAGGTCATCACCTACGGTGAAAACCCCCAGGCCGACGTACGTTTTTCGAATGTGCGTATCGATGGTACGCGGTCGGTCTTCGACGTGGAAATCCGCCGTCGCCGCACCGGCAAGATATTCTCCTTCAAGGATCTCGTCCTGCCGATGCCCGGCCGCCACAATGTGTCGAACGCGACGGCAGCAATCGCTGTTGCCAATCGTCTCGGCATTTCGGAAGCCGACATCAAGAAGGGCCTTGCCTCCTTCGGCGGCGTCAAGCGGCGCTTCACGCTGACGGGCGAAGCCAATGGCGTGCAGGTCTTCGACGATTACGGCCATCATCCCGTCGAGATCAAGGCCGTGCTGGCGGCTGCGCGCGAGGCCTGCAAGGGCCGCATCATTGCCGTGCATCAGCCGCATCGCTACAGCCGTCTTTCCAGCCTGTTTGATGATTTTGCGCATTGTTTCAACGATGCCGATACGATTCTTCTTGCTCCGGTTTATGCCGCGGGCGAAGATCCGATCGAAGGCGCAAGCTCCGAAGCGCTGGTTTCAGCCATCAAGGCTGCCGGTCACCGCGACGCCCGTTTTCTGGAAAAGCGGGAAGACCTTGCGTCGCAGGTTGCAGCCATTGCGAACCCGGGTGATTTCGTGGTTCTCTTGGGGGCTGGAAATATCACGCAATGGGCAGCGGCGCTGCCTTCGGAATTGAAGAGCATATCAGGAAAGTCTGAATGAGACAGGTCGATGGGGTTAAATTGCTGGGGAGGCTCGGCGACGGGGTAAAGGAATTGCGGGGACGTCTGACACCGGATGCGCCTATGGACCGCGTGACGTGGTTCAGAGCCGGCGGTCTTGCGGAAGTGATGTTCCAGCCGCACGATACGGATGATCTGATCGCCTTCCTTAAAATTCTGCCGGAAGATGTGCCGCTAACCGTAGTGGGCGTCGGCTCGAACCTGCTCGTGCGTGACGGCGGTATTCCGGGCGTTGTCGTGCGTCTGTCCGCAAAGGGCTTCGGCCAGGTTGAGCTTGCGGGCGAAAACCGTATCAAGGCTGGCGCGATCTGCCCGGACAAGCATATTGCGGCCATGGCCATGGATAATGGCATTGGCGGCTTCCATTTCTATTACGGCATTCCCGGCTCCATCGGCGGTGCACTGCGCATGAACGCGGGCGCCAACGGCGGCGAGACGCGCGAACGTGTCGTTGAGGTTTATGCGGTCGACCGTCAGGGCAACCAGCATGTCATCTCCAATGAGGAGATGGAGTACAGCTATCGCCATTCCGGCGCCGATGCGAGCCTGATCTTCACGGGCGCGCTGTTTGAGGGGTACCCGGAAGACAAGGCGAAGATCCGCGCCGAGATGGATGCCGTGCGTCACCACCGCGAAACCGTGCAGCCGATCCGCGAACAGACGGGTGGTTCCACCTTCAAGAATCCCGAAGGTCACTCCGCTTGGGAACTGATTGACGAAGCGGGTGGCCGTGGTCTCGTCATCGGCGGCGCGCAAATGTCGTCGCTGCATTGCAACTTCATGATCAATACCGGCCACGCGACCGGTTATGATCTGGAATATCTGGGCGAGACCATTCGCAAGCGCGTGTTCGAGAAATCGGGTATCCGGCTGGAATGGGAAATTAAGCGCCTTGGGTTGTTCATGCCGGGCCGCGAAGTTGAGCCTTTCCTCGGGGCCTGATACGAGGCCATCGCTGCAGTTAGAAAGATACCAATATTGATCGGCCGTTTCGTTTATCGTAACGGTCGATCAATATTTTTTGCTATACTGTGGGGGCGAAACACTTCGGCGGGCGAGACTAAATATCGACCCGCGATATTAAATACTTTTTATTTGGGAATATTGGCGCATCGGTGACTTAGGCACTTTTGAATATGATGTTGGGTCTTTGGAAAAAACAGATCAAAATGATTAGTTTTTCGGTAGCGGCGCCGCAAGGCCGCCGACGCCTTGAGCCACTGGAATTCTCCATTCGTATCGCATGCCTTGTGACGATCATCGTGGTCCTGATGTGCACGGGGGGCCTGTCTCTCTTAGCAAAACTCGGGTTCGTGACGGATTTAGCCAATGGTCTATTTTTGAGCCTAACGCTAGGGAGCGCTGTCGCCTTTACGGTGACGTTCCTCGTCAGTTGGCTGAATGCAAAGGAAGTTCAGCTTCTTGCGCAGTCGCACGAACGCTTTCTCCATCTGAGCCATACCGACGCATTGACCGGTTTGAGCAACCGGCTTGGCCTTTATGCAGCCAGCGCCGAACTTGGCAGTGACTATTGCGTTGCCTTTCTGGACATTGATCACTTCAAATCCGTCAACGACACCTACAGCCATCTCGTCGGCGATCTCGTCATTTCAAGCGTCGCCAGCACGATAAGGGAGCATTTCGATACTGAGGCGCATGTCGCCCGCCTGGGCGGCGAGGAATTTGTGGTCGTGCAGGAAACCGGTCGGCTGGCATTTATGCAGAGGTGCGAGAAGGTTCGCGCGGCAATCGCTACCACGCCCGTGCAATATCAGGATCTGCAGATCCCGGTCACGATTTCCATCGGGGTGGCTTTCCGCGGTGAGGCCGAAATCTTCGACAAGGTCATGCACGATGCCGATCTCGCGCTTTATCGGGCGAAGGGAGGCGGGCGCAACCGCGTCTGCATGACCGGACATGTCGAGCGGCGTCAGGCTGTTGCGTGAAGGTTGAAGCAAGTCAGATAAAGATCAAGGCAGATAATAAAAAGCCCGCGAAACTAAGGTTTCGCGGGCTTCTTTGATCGCTGGTCCGGGTTCAGACTTCGTCCTTGCGGGACAGAAGAATGCAGGCCAGCGTGATGATGGCGGAGACGCAGAGGTAATAACCGACATAGCCCATGCCGTAGTTCACCTGCAGCCATGTGGCGATGTAAGGCGCCAGCGAGGCGCCAAAGATGCCTGCCATGTTGAAAGTGATGGAGGAGCCGGTGTAGCGGACGCGGGTCGGGAAGGGGGCGGCAAGCGCCGTTCCGATCAGGCCGTAGGTCATGCCCATAAGCATCATGGCCAGAGCCGCGAAGACGAAGATCGAGCCTTCGCCGCCGGTCATCAGGCTGGGCAGAAGGAAGGAAAACAGGCCGATCAGCACAGTCGTGATGATCAGGATTTCACGACGGCCGAATTTCTCGGCAAGCTTGCCGGCGATCGGGATGAAGATACCGAAAACGACGGAGCCGAGGATCTGCACTTCCAGCGCGTCGAGGAACGGAATTTTCAGGACCTTGACGTTGTAGGAGAGCAGATAGGCGGTGCCGATATAGAAAAGCACGAAGGTGGCAAGCGCCACGAAGGTGCCGAGCACGAGGCTGCGCTTGTGGTTGCGGAACAGTTCCGCGACCGGCACGGCCACACGTTCTTCCTTTTCGATGGCTTTCTGGAAGTCGGGCGTTTCGGTGATGGACAGGCGAACCCACATGCCGACGGCGATCAGGATGATCGAAGCGACGAAGGGAATGCGCCAGCCCCAGCTCAGGAGCGATTCCTGCGACATGAAGTGCAGCAGAATCCAGAACACGCCTGACGAGAGGAACAGGCCGACAGGTGCGCCGAGCTGCGGGAACATGCCGTACCAGCTGCGTTTGCCGGGAGGGGCGTTCTCCGTCGCGAGCAGGACGGCGCCGCCCCATTCACCACCAAGGCCGAAGCCCTGGCCGAAGCGGCAAAGCGCCAGCAACAGCGGTGCCAGAACACCCGCTGTTTCATAGGATGGCAGCAGGCCGATCACGACAGTCGAGACGCCCATGGTCAGCAGCGCTGCGACAAGCGTGGTCTTGCGGCCAACGCGGTCACCATAGTGGCCGAAGACCACCGCGCCGAGCGGGCGGGCGAAAAAGGCGATGGAGAAGGTGGCGAAGGACGCCAGAAGCGCCGTCATCGGGTCGTTGTTCGGGAAGAACAAGGCCGGAAACACGAGCACTGCGGCCGTGGCGTAAACATAAAAATCGAAAAACTCGATGGTCGTGCCGACCAGGCTGGCAGTGAGAACTCGTGCAGGCGAATTTGTCTTTACAACGTTCGAATTGCCAGCTGTCGACGATACCCGTGATACCGCGTCAGTCATGGTTTGGTTCCATTTCGCAGGATTGGAATGTCATGCCTTTAAAAGGCAGTGTCTGCGTTAACGCAATTTTTGTTCTTATGGAATGCAAAAAAAGAAATAATGCAAATAATGTGATTGTTGAACATGTCGGGCCTTGCGGCAGGCCGCCGCCCGCTGTCCGGCGATTGAGAGACTGATTCAGGCCGCGGATTTAAAATGCTGAAACACCAGATAATTTTGCCTGGGGAATAAGCCCGTCTGTTAACGTTTCGACCTTGCCTTCTTCGCGAAGCGGCGAGCCTACCAGGGCGGTTTTATTTCCGATCATTGAAAACCTGCATGTTGCAATCCGCGCAACTCTCTGATTCCAAGGAGGGAATCCGGATCAGTGCTGATTCTTTAACGAAACTCAGCACGTTGGACGCGGCGGTTAACGAAAGTAAACGATTCATTAACCTTAATGGCGTTTAACTGATCTCAAGGATCATGTGCCAGAATCACCGTTGATCGAAATGGGTCGGTTCGCAGCATGGTTCGTAACGGAGAGTTGGTGTCAGAGGGTTCGATGGGCGGCAAGCACGTAGCTGTTCTTTTGGGTGGGTTTTCGTCGGAGCGGCCGGTCAGCCTGTCGTCGGGCAACGCTTGCGCGCAGGCTCTGGAAGACGAGGGCTACAAGGTCACCCGCGTCGACGTCGGTCGCGATATCGCTGCCGTACTCGATGAGCTGCGTCCGGACGTTGCCTTCAATGCACTGCACGGTCCTTTCGGCGAAGACGGCACCATTCAGGGTATTCTCGAGTATCTCGCCATTCCCTACACACATTCCGGTGTGCTTGCTTCCGCGCTTGCCATGGACAAGGCGCAGGCCAAGAAGGTGGCTGCGGCCGCTGGCGTTCCTGTCGCTGCCGAACGCGTCATGAACCGTTTCGAATTCACCAGCGAGCATCCGCTTGCACCACCTTATGTGGTGAAGCCGGTGCGTGAAGGTTCGAGCTTCGGCGTCGTGATCGTCAAGGAAGATCAGTCGCATCCACCGCAGATACTGACGTCCTCTGAATGGAGATACGGCGACCACGTCATGGTCGAGCGTTACATTCACGGCCGCGAATTGACCTGCGGCGTGCTGGATGGCCAGGCGCTGGGCGTTACCGAAGTGGTGCCGCTTGGTCACAATTTCTATGATTACGATGCGAAATACGCGGCTGGTGGCTCGAAACATGTCATTCCCGCAGAAATTTCACCGAAAATTTACCAAAAGATTCAAACATTGGCGGTTATGGCGCATCAGGCGATCGGGTGCCGTGGCGTAAGCCGTTCAGACTTTCGTTACGACGACCGTTTCTCAGAAGATGGCGAAGTTATCTGGCTTGAAGTGAATACGCAGCCGGGAATGACGCCGACCTCCCTGGTGCCGGAAATGGCGGCCCATGCTGGCCGCTCCTTTGGTAACCTTGTCAGCTGGATGGTGGAGGACGCTTCGTGTTTGCGGTGACCGGCAAAAAGTCGACGGCAAAAAAGCGCGAGCAATTTGCGGCGGCCAGTGCCGACGATCGCATGGTATTGCCGCGTCCGCTACGCCGGGTCGTGCGTTTCGGCGTCAGCCTTGCGACCGGACGCATCCATATTCCCGCCCATACCGGTACTATTGCGGCCGTTGCTTTTTATGCGGCGACAGGCCTCTACGGCATGTCGCTCGGCGGCCACACCAACATCGTCACTCAGACCACGACATCTGCGGCTGGTTTTGCGGTTGAAGACGTGAAGGTTTCCGGCAATCTCCAGACTTCGGAGATCGACGTCTTCCAGCTTCTCGGCCTCGATGGCAGCACCTCCTTGATCGCACTCGATATCGATGCGGCGCGGCGCAAGCTGGTGCAGCTTCCCTGGGTGGAAGATGTCGATATCCGCAAGGTCTACCCGAAGACGATCGAGGTGCGCCTCAAGGAGCGTCAGGCCTTTGGCATCTGGCAGCATGGAACGGAACTGTCGTTGATCGAAAAAAGCGGCAGCGTTATCGCGCCGCTGCGTGACAATAAATTCGCTGCTCTGCCGCTCTTTGTCGGACGGGACGCTGAAACCGGTGCTGCCGGTTTCGTCGAGCAGCTGGCCGACTGGCCGGAAATCCGCAACCGGGTTCGCGCCTATGTGCGCATCGCCGGCCGCCGCTGGGACCTGCATCTCGACAACGGCATCGTCGTGAAGCTGCCGGAAGAAAATCTGCCGAAGGCGCTGCAACTGCTGGCGCGGCTCGATCTGGAAGAAAAGGTCCTGTCGCGCGACGTCGCTGCGGTGGACCTGCGCCTTTCGGATCGCACGACCATTCAATTGACCGAAGGCGCTGCCGAGCGCCGGCAGGCTGCTGTTGACGCGCGCACCAAGGCTCTCAAGAAAGCGGAGAAGAACACATGAGCTTTTTCGGTTCTTCCCATTTCGGTCTGCCTCGGCTGAAGCCGCTTTCTTCCAAGCGCAGCCACATCGTTTCTGTGCTGGACATTGGCTCGACCAAGGTCGTTTGCATGATCGGCCGGCTGACGCCGCGCCAGGAAAGCGAAATCCTGCCCGGCCGCACCCACAAGGTGGAAATCATAGGCATCGGCCACCAGCGTTCGCGCGGCGTGAAGTCAGGCGTGATTGCCGACCTCGATGCGCTGGAAGGCGTTATCCGTCTCGCCGTTGATGCGGCCGAGCGCATGGCGGGGCTTACCGTCGACAGCCTGATCGTCAATGTTTCGGCCGGCAGGCTGGCAAGCGATATCTATACCGCGAGCATCGATCTCGGCGGGCAGGAAGTGGAAGCAAGCGATCTGCGCAAGGTTCTGGTGGCGGCAAGCCAGCAATCCATGCGTCAGGACCGGGCCATCCTGCATTCGCTGCCAACAGGTTACTCGCTGGATGGTGAGCGCGGCATTCGCGATCCGCTGTCGATGTATGGCGATCTTCTCGGCGTCGACATGCATGTCGTCACGGTCGAACGGACGGCACTGAAGAACCTCGAGCTTTGCGTCAACCGCGCGCATCTGTCCGTCGAAGGCATGGTGGCGACGCCTTACGCCAGCGGTCTTGCAGCGCTGGTAGACGATGAAGTTGAACTCGGCTGTGCGGCCATCGATATGGGCGGCGGCACCACGACGATTTCGGTTTTCGCCGAGGGCCGGCTCATCCATACGGACGCGATCGGCCTTGGCGGTCATCACGTTACGACAGATCTTGCACGAGGCCTCTCGACACGAATCGAAGATGCGGAGAGACTGAAGGTGGTGCATGGTTCGGCTTTGCTGAATGGCGCGGATGAGCGCGACATGATTTCGATCCCGCCGATTGGCGAAGATGATCGCGATCAACCATCGCAAGTTTCAAGAGCATTGGTCACCCGCATCGTGCGGGCACGTATCGAAGAGACGCTGGAATTGATCCGTGATCGCATCCAGAAGTCCGGCTTCAGCCCGATTGTCGGCAAGCGCGTCGTCCTCACCGGCGGCGCAAGCCAGCTGACGGGTCTGCCGGAAACGGCGCGGCGCATTCTTGCCCGCAACGTCCGTATCGGCCGCCCCATGGGTGTGGCCGGTCTTCCGGTCGCGGCAAAGGGGCCTGCCTTTTCAACGGCGTGCGGACTGATGATCTATCCGCAGGTGGCGGACATCGAAATTCATGCGGCGCAAGGCGGAATGTTCTCGCCGTTTGGCAACGGTAGCGGCCGGATAGCCCGGGTAGGGCAATGGCTGAAAGAAAGTTTTTGAGTAGCCTCGGGGCGCAAGCCGGAGGTTTCAGAGTTGAGTTTCAAGAATCGGCCAGCGGGGCGATGCGGCCAGAGAAAGAAGGAATGGTAAAATGACGATACAGCTGCAAAAGCCTGATATCACCGAGCTGAAGCCACGCATCACTGTTTTCGGTGTGGGCGGCGGTGGCGGTAACGCTGTCAACAACATGATCACGGCTGGCCTCCAGGGTGTCGATTTCGTCGTCGCCAACACGGATGCACAGGCTCTGACCATGACGAAGGCAGACCGGGTCATCCAGCTCGGCGTCAACGTCACCGAGGGTCTCGGTGCCGGTTCCCAGCCGGAAGTCGGACGCGCCGCCGCTGAAGAATGCATCGATGAGATCATCGATCACCTGAACGGCACCCACATGTGCTTCGTCACTGCCGGCATGGGTGGTGGTACCGGCACCGGTGCTGCCCCTGTCGTCGCACAGGCTGCCCGCAACAAGGGCATCCTGACGGTCGGCGTCGTTACCAAGCCTTTCCACTTCGAAGGCGGTCGCCGCATGCGTCTTGCCGAACAGGGCATCGAGGAACTGCAGAAGTCCGTCGATACGCTGATCGTCATTCCGAACCAGAACCTCTTCCGCATTGCCAACGACAAGACGACCTTTGCCGATGCCTTCGCCATGGCTGACCAGGTTCTCTATTCCGGCGTTGCCTGCATTACCGATCTGATGGTGAAGGAAGGTCTCATCAACCTCGACTTCGCTGACGTTCGCTCGGTCATGCGTGAAATGGGCCGCGCAATGATGGGTACTGGCGAAGCTTCCGGTCCGGGCCGTGCGATGCAGGCTGCGGAAGCGGCAATCGCCAACCCGCTGCTCGACGAAACCTCGATGAAGGGCGCACAGGGCCTCCTGATCTCCATCACCGGCGGTCGCGATCTTACCCTGTTCGAAGTAGACGAAGCGGCTACCCGTATTCGCGAAGAAGTCGATCCGGATGCGAACATCATCCTCGGCGCAACCTTCGACGAGGCACTTGAAGGTCTCATCCGCGTCTCCGTCGTGGCGACCGGCATCGACCGCGTTGCGGGCGTTGGCGAACAGAACGTTGCCGATATGCGCGCCGCAGCCGCCAAGCCGCTTATCCGTCCTTCCGCGGCCGTTGCTCCCGCTCCGGCCGCAGTTCAGCCTGCACAAGCAGTATCGCAGGCACCAAAGACCGTAGACCAGATCGCCCAGACCATCCGTTCGGCGGAAGCCGAAATGGAACGTGAACTTGGTTTCGCAGCACACCAGCAGCCCTCTCAGGATTTCCGTCCGCAGAGCAAGCTGTTTGCATCCGCTCCGGCTGAAGCACCGGCAGCTCTCCGTCCGGCCCAGCCGGTTCAGCAGGCTGCTCCGGCACCGGTTGCCCCGGCACCGGTCTATCACGCGCCGGAACAGGTTGCCGCTCCGCGTCTGCAGCAGCCGCAGGCTCCGGTCTATCAGGAGCAGGCTCCTGTTGCCCGCCAGCCCGAGCCTGTCCGCATGCCGAAGGTTGAAGACTTTCCGCCGGTCGTGAAGGCCGAGATGGATCACCGTGCCCACGCAGCTCCTGCAGCCCAGGAAGAGCGTGGTCCGATGGGTCTTCTGAAGCGCATCACCAACTCGCTTGGCCGACGCGAAGAGGAAGAAGTTCCTTCCGAAATGATGGATGCGCCGAGCATGGCGCCGCAGCAGCGCCGCGCGCCGCTTTCGCCGGAAGCAAGCCTCTACGCACCGCGTCGTGGCCAGCTTGACGACCACGGCCGTGCAACGCCTGCCTCGTCCAGCCATCACGATGATGACCAGCTGGAAATCCCCGCCTTCCTGCGTCGCCAGTCCAACTAAAGGCGATTCCATAATCCCTTTGAAACGCCCGGATCTCACGATCCGGGCGTTTGTTTATTTTGCGTTATTAACACTAAATTAATTCGCATTTTCAATGGGTTGTGCATGTAACAATCCGAAACGAACAGTGATTTGTCGTGGCACCTACATGTGCGTATGTATGAGGCTGGGTAAAGGAACAGACTGACTCCGCCGGTCGTTAAAACCCGGCTTGAAAACTTTGAACGGCGCTGGCCCAAGCGGCGCGGTTTGCAAAACAAGGCATAGACGCATGACCATCGGACTGCTCGGATTTCAGACAACTATCGCACATGCTGTTCAGCTTAAAGGCATTGGCGTGCATTCCGGCAATCCGGTCTCGATGACGTTCCAGCCCGCAGAAGCTGGGACGGGCATTTTGTTTCAGCGCCTTCACGAAAATGGCAGCGTCACAGAGTTGAAGGCGGTTTCGGCCAATGTCGGCAATACCGATCTGTGCACCGTGCTCGGCCGTTCGCTCTCCCAGTCGGTGGCGACGATCGAGCACGTCATGGCCGCCATCTACGCCATGGGCCTCGACAACCTCATCGTTGAAGTCGACGGTCCGGAAGCGCCGATCATGGATGGCAGCTCCGCTCCCTTTATCGAAGCGATCGAATCGGTCGGCATCAAGAATCTCGGTGTGAAGCGCCGTTACATCCGCGTTACCAAGCCGGTGCGTATCGATTCGGGTGCTTCATGGGCGGAATTCCGTCCCTACGATGGCACGCGTTTCGAAGTCGACATTGATTTCGACACGCCGCTGATCGGCAGGCAGTCCTGGAAGGGTGATCTGACGGCAGAGACCTTCAAGAATGAACTGTCGCGTGCCCGGACTTTCGGCTTCATGCGGGACGTGGAGCGTCTGTGGGCCGCCGGTTATGCGCTCGGTTCCTCGCTTGAGAATTCGGTCGTCATCTCCGACGACAACAGCGTCATCAACATGGAAGGCCTGCGTTACGTCAAGGACGAGTTCGTCCGCCACAAGACGCTGGATGCCGTGGGTGACTTGGCACTTGCTGGCGCGCAGTTCATCGGCTGCTACCGTTCGTATCGCGGCGGTCACAAGGTCAACGCCAATGCGCTGAAGGCGCTGCTGAGCGACCGTACGGCCTATGAGATCGTTGAAGCACCGGCTGCCCGCAACCAGATGGTTCGCGCCCGCGAATTCGTTGCTGTCAACATGCCGGAATTCGCACCCTGGTCTGCGTAAGTTCATTTGCGGGCTATCAATTGACAGGAAAAGCCGCTCCTCTGGGGCGGCTTTTTCGTGAGGCAGGGCAGGAAGTTGCATATTATCGCCCGATAATCGTGCGATTGCATGGAGCGATGCCATAAAAATGCGTTAATGCGTCATCATTGCGTTGCCCTGCGGATGCTTTTATGGCTAGAACGCCAATACAAAGCCGATGCTTATGTATTTGCGCGGGAAGTGGGAACTGTCGAATGAAGCATGTAGGGTCTGGTGCAATGAAGGGTACGATGCGGGGGATCGCCGTTTCGTTGATGTTGGTCGGCGCGAGCGTCGTCGTCACGGCCTGCCAGTCCGATCCGGATATCGACATTACCAAGCTCGGCGTCGAGACCGATCCGCCAGACGTTCTGTACAAGCAGGGCCTGGCGAATATGAACAAAGGCAATATGACGGAAGCCTCACGCAAGTTCGAGGCGATCGACAAGCAGTACCCGTTCACCGAATGGGGCCAGAAGGCGCTTGTCATGCAGACGTTCATCGCCACGCGCACCAACAAGAACGATGTGGCCATCACGGCTGGCAGCCGTTTCCTGCGGCAATATCCGCGCTCGAAGGATGCCGCTTACGTTCAGTACATGATCGGCCTTGCCTATTCGAAGCAGATTTCTGACGTCACGCAGGACCAGCGCGCCGCACAGCGTACGATCGAAGCGATGAACAAGGTCGTGACCGACTACCCGTCTTCGGAATATGTCCCCGACGCACAGGCCAAGATCCGTTTCGCCCGCGACCAGCTCGCCGGCCGCGAAATGCAGGTCGGCCGTTATTACCTTGAGCGCAAGGAATATCTTGCGGCTGTTTCGCGTTTCCGAATCGTGGTTGAGCAGTACCAGAATACCAACCAGATCGAAGAGGCGCTGGCGCGTCTGACGGAAGCCTATTACGCGATGGGTCTTGTGGACGAAGCGCAGACTGCGGCCGCCGTTCTCGGCAACAACTATCCTGACAGCCAATGGTATTCGGATTCTTACAAGCTGCTGAAGGGCCAGGGCCTGGAGCCGCGTGAAAACAAGGGGTCCTGGATTTCGCGCGCCGGCAAGAAGCTCATCGGCGCCTGAGACGGGGCATAGGCCATGCTGGTCCAGCTCTCGATACGCGATATCGTCCTGATAGAAAGGCTCGACCTCAGTTTCGAGGCGGGCCTTTCTGTATTGACGGGCGAAACGGGTGCCGGAAAGTCCATTCTTCTCGATAGTCTCTCGCTGGCGCTTGGTGGCCGCGGCGATGGCGGCCTCGTGCGCCACGGGGAAGAGAAGGGGCAGGTGACCGCCACTTTCGAAGTCCCGAACAATCACCCGACGCGGCTTCTCCTGCGCGAAAACGGCCTTGATGATGATGGCGACCTGATTTTTCGCCGGGTGCAGTCCGCTGACGGGCGAACCAAGGCCTATGTCAATGACCAGGCCGTGAGCGTGCAGATGATGCGCCAGCTTGGCCAGATGCTGGTCGAAATTCATGGCCAGCATGACGACCGCGCACTTGTCGATACCGACGCTCACCGCACACTGCTTGATGCCTTTGCCGGCTTGAGCGATGAGGCGCGCAGCGTTCAGGGCCTCTATCGCACCTGGAAGGATGCCGACCGTGCCCTGAAGACCCACCGGGCCAAGGTGGAGGCGGCGGCACGCGAGGCGGATTATCTGCGGTCGTCCGTCGATGAACTGGAAACGCTTTCGCCGCGTGATGGTGAAGAGGATGAGTTGGCCGAGCGCCGCGCGGTGATGCAGAAATCCGAGCGCATCGCCGGTGATATTGCCGAAGCCAGCGAGTTCCTGAACGGCAACGCTTCGCCCGTGCCGGTCATCGCGTCGATGATGCGGCGTCTGGAGCGCAAGAGCCACGAAGCACCGGGATTGCTGGAAGATACCGTACAATTGCTGGATGCCGCGCTGGACAACCTTTCCAACGCGCAGATGGAAGTGGAGGCGGCGCTGCGCCGCACCGAATTTGACCCGCGTGAGCTGGAGCGGGTGGAAGAACGGTTGTTCGCCCTGCGTGCCGCCGGCCGCAAATATAATGTTGCCGTGCCTGATCTGCCGGCGCTTGCCGAAAAGATGGTGGCCGATCTCGCCGATCTTGATGCCGGTGAAGAAAAGCTCGGCAAGCTTGAGGCCAATCTCGGCGTCGTGAAGGCTGATTTTGACCGTGCTGCGAAGTCGCTTTCCGAAAAGCGCCGCAATGCGGCGGAAGCGCTATCGAATGCGGTCATGGCCGAACTTCCGGCCCTGAAGCTGGAACGGGCGCGGTTTACCGTCGAGGTGACGTCCGATACCGAGCAGGCAACGGCCGAAGGCATCGATACGGTGGAATTCCACGTCCAGACCAATCCGGGCACACGCCCCGGCCCGATCATGAAAGTGGCATCGGGCGGCGAATTATCCCGCTTCCTGCTGGCCCTGAAAGTGGCGCTGGCGGATCGCGGTTCGGCGCCGACGCTGGTCTTCGATGAAATCGATACGGGCGTCGGCGGCGCCGTGGCGGATGCGATCGGCCAGCGGCTGCGCCGCCTCTCTAAAACCGTGCAGGTTCTTTCCGTCACTCATGCGCCGCAGGTGGCGGCGCGTGCGGCGACGCATCTCCTCATTTCTAAGGGCCCATTGGGCGACGGCAGTGAGCGCATTGCCACGCGCGTCGCCACCATGGAGCCGAACCACCGTACCGAAGAAATTGCCCGTATGCTTGCCGGCGCCTCGGTGACGGACGAGGCGCGGGCTGCTGCCGCGCGCCTTCTGGCCGCCAAGGACTAGCGGCTGACCGCTATTGCCACGCCCGAGCCGATCATGACGCCGCCGGCGGCGCGGTTCACCCTACGGACGACCTTCGGCTCCCGCAGCATTTTTCTTGCTCGCACCGCCAGGAAGACGTGGCCGCCTATCACGACTGTTTCCACGGCGATGATAACGGAGGCGAGTGTCAAGAGGTGATCGACCGTCAATGATGTGCCGACCACGTTCGGCAGGAGTGCGACGTAAAAAAGCGGCATTTTGGGATTGCCGAGGTTTAGGGCGGTTCCGGTGGCGAAGACAGAGAGCAGGCCGCGCGCATCCCGCATCGGCTGTAGATCGGGGACGACGGGCTCCGCTGTCCAGAGTTTGAAGCCCATCCAGATCAGATAGGCAGCGCCGCCATAGCGCAACACTGCCATCACCGTTCCCATTTCTGATGCCAGGATCGACAGACCGAAAGCTGCGAGTGTGAGGAAGATCAATATGCCGGCGACGGTGCCAGCCCCATAGGCGAGGCCTGAGGCTGCGCCGTGGGTGATCGTGCGGGCGACTATGGTCATATTGTCCGGGCCCGGACTGGCCGCGAAGACAAGGAAAGCCGCTGCGAAGGCAAGAAGCGTAGTGAGGTCCATGGGAGGCTCCGGCAACTGTTTCGTCCGGATGTTCAGAATAGAGGATTCTCGGGCAATGAGAAGCGAGGATGGTTTTGCGTTTGGCAATAATTCGCTAAAAGCATTGCAGATTCATCTGTGAGGCTTCTTCCATGTCGAAAGACCAGAAACCCGTCGAAACCCTGACCGAGCTTGAAGCCTCTTCCGAGCTTGCATTTCTGGCAGCCGAGCTTGCCCGTCATGACGCGCTTTACCATGGCAAGGATGCGCCGGAGGTTTCGGACGCCGAATATGATGCGCTGAAGCGGCGCAACGATGCCATCGAGGCGGCTTTTCCGGCGCTGGTGCGGGCTGACAGTCCATCCAAGAAAGTCGGCTTCACGCCGCTGCCAACCTTCGCACCCATCGTGCATGCGCGGCCGATGCTTTCGCTCGACAATACGTTCTCGGAAGAAGATCTGCGCGATTTCGTCAGTTCGGTCTATCGTTTCCTGGGGCATCTGCCTGACGATTCCATCGCCTTTACCGCCGAGCCGAAGATCGACGGGCTTTCCATGTCCATCCGCTACGAGAAGGGCAAGCTGAAGACGGCGGCGACCCGTGGGGACGGCACAACCGGCGAGAACGTTACCGCCAATATCAGGACCATCAAGGAAATTCCAAACGAGCTGCCTTCGGATGCGCCCGATGTGGTGGAGGTTCGCGGCGAAGTCTATATGGCCAAGAGCGACTTTCTGGCGCTCAATGCCCAGATGGAGGCTGAAGGCAAGCAGACCTATGTGAACCCGCGCAACACGGCGTCCGGCTCGCTGCGCCAGCTCGACGCCAATGTGACGGCGAAACGCAAGCTGCGGTTCTTCGCCTACGCTCTGGGGGAGGTCTCGAATGGTGGTCAGCCGGCCCGGATTGCTGATACGCAATATGGTATCGTCGAGAAATTCCGGGAGTGGGGGTTTCCGGTCAATCCGTTGATGAAGCGATTCACCTCGGCCCAGCAATTGCTTGAGCATTATAATGAAATCGGCGTCGCGCGACCTGATCTCGATTATGATATTGATGGCGTGGTTTATAAGGTCGATCGGCTCGATCTACAGGAGCGGCTGGGTTTTCGTTCGCGCAGCCCGCGCTGGGCGACCGCGCACAAGTTCCCGGCCGAGCAAGCCTTCACCACCGTTGAGAATATCGAGATACAGGTGGGGCGCACTGGCGCCTTGACGCCGGTGGCGCGGCTCACGCCGATCACCGTTGGCGGTGTCGTCGTTACCAATGCGACCCTGCACAATGCCGATTACATTGAAGGCATCGGCAATAGCGGCGAGCGCATCCGCCCGGAGGATCACGATATCCGCATCGGCGATACTGTCATCGTCCAGCGCGCGGGGGATGTCATTCCGCAGGTGCTGGATGTGCTGCTGGAAAAGCGCCCGACTGAGGCGGTGAAATATGCCTTCCCGGAGAAATGCCCGGTCTGTGGCAGCCATGCGGTGCGGGAGCGCAATGAAAAGACCGGCAAGCTCGATTCGGTCACGCGCTGCACGGGCGGTTTCGTCTGCCGGGCGCAGGCGGTGGAGCATCTCAAACATTTCGTTTCGCGCAATGCCTTCGATATCGAAGGGCTCGGCACCAAACAGATCGATTTCTTTTTCGAAAGTGATGATCCCGCGCTCTCGATCAAGACCGCGCCTGATATTTTCACGCTAAAGGCGCGACAGGAAGCCTCCCATCTGACCAAGCTCGAAAATATCGACGGCTTCGGCAAGGTCAGCGTCAAGAAGCTCTTCGACGCCATCGATGCCCGCCGCGAGATCGATCTGCATCGGCTGATATTTGCGCTCGGCATCCGTCATGTGGGCGAGACCACGGCGAAGCTTCTGGCGCGTTCCTACAGCACTTATGAGCATTTCGAAGAGGCGATGAAGGCAGCGGCTGATCCGGCAAGTGACGCCTGGGCCGAGCTCAACAGCATTGACGGCATCGGCGAGGTGGTGGCCCGCGCCATCATCGAGTTCTACAAGGAGCCGCGCAATCTCGACGTCATCGACCGCCTGATACGGGAGCTTCGCCCGAAAGAGGCCGAAAAGCCTTCGACTGAAGGTAGCCCGGTGGCCGGCAAGACCGTTGTCTTCACCGGTTCGCTGGAAAAATTCACCCGTGATGAGGCGAAGGCGCGCGCCGAAAGCCTCGGTGCGAAAGTGGCGGGTTCCGTTTCGAAAAAGACGGATATTCTGGTGGCCGGGCCGGGGGCCGGTTCCAAGCTTGCCAAGGCTGCCGAACTGGGCGTGCAGACCATGGACGAGGATGAGTGGCTGGCATTGATCGGCGGCTGAGGCGTCGTCACTGCCATGTTGTTCACGTCCGCTAGAGCTTTGCGCCTGAATGGGAGTGGACAGCATGGACGATCGCATTGTCGTCAGCGTAGAGCAGGCTCGGGGGCTGATCGCCAGCCAATTTCCGCAATGGGCGGCGCTCGATATTCGCCCGGTCGAGCTGAGCGGCTGGGACAATCGCAGTTTTCGTCTCGGTGATGACATGTTGATCCGCATGCCGAGCGCCGCCCGTTATGTGGCCCAAGTGGAAAAGGAGCACCGGTGGTTGCCGGAACTTGCACCGCTTCTGCCTTTCCCGATTCCGACACCTTTGGCGCTTGGTCAGCCGGGCGAGGATTATCCATTCTGCTGGTCCGTCTATCGCTGGCTTGATGGCGAGCCTCTCGCCGGGCTTCTGGGCAGCGTCGATCTTTCGATCATCGCCGTTGATGTTGCGACGTTTTTGAAGGCCTTGCATAATATCGACGCTTCAGGTGGTCCGCCTGCTGGTGCGCATAATTTCCATCGTGGCGGATCGCTCGTTGTCTATGATGGCGAGGCGAGGGCGTCTGCGATGCGGCTTGCCGATGAGGTGGATCAGGCGTTGGCCATGGAGATATGGCAGCTTGCCCTTTCAAGCCGCTGGCAGGGGCAGGGCGTGTGGGTGCACGGCGATATTGCCGAGGGCAATCTGCTGGTGAGAGACGGGCACCTTTCGGCGGTCATTGATTTCGGCAGTTCCGGCGTTGGCGATCCATCGTCCGATCTCATTCTTGCGTGGAATTTGCTCGACGCGCAAAGCCGGGCTGTTTTTCGCCGGGCGCTGGATCTGGACGAGGCGACATGGCAGCGCGGGCGTGGCTGGGCACTATGGAAGGCGCTGATCGTGCTGGATGCCGCGCGCGGGCGGAACGAAAAAATGGCCGAATGGTCGCGGCGGACCATTCGGGAAGTGTTTGAAGATCATCTGAACGGCTGACAACTTTACCGAAGTCGCGCCATCACATGCGCGTCAACGTATTTTCCATCACGATAGGCATCGTTGCGTAAGGTGCCTTCGTGTTCGAAACCGAATTTTTCGTAGAGCCTGATGGCTGCTAGATTGTCGGTGAAGACGTTCAATTCAATGCGGCGGATATCGTGCCAATTGTCGGCCGTGTCGATCAGCGCCGCGAGGATATACGAGCCCACTCCCTTGCCGGCAAAGCCGTCATGAACACTGATCGCCAGATCGGCCACATGCGATTGCCTCCCCGCCCTCCGACGCAGCCCCGCATTTGCAACGATCTTTTCACGCCATTCGCCGATGATGGAAATATCGGACGGATCGCGATTTTCCAGCGCCTGTCGTGTTTTTTCGAGTGACTGAAACGGCTGACGAAGGGTGCCGTAACGAACTCCCGGCAGGTTGAACAGGTCGGTTAAAGCTTCGGCGTCGTCCAAACGTGTAGCGCGCAGGACAACGTCGCTTAGCTGGAAAGGTTTATCTTCATTGTCGGCGATTTTTACAGTCTGCATGCCTGTCTCCTTGGGCGCATTGGGGGCGTGTGTGGAGCAGGTGTCCGAACCCTGCTCTAACTGGCAGGGTGGAAATGGATCGCTTACCGCGACGACATACCTTCCCCTGCCGAATGGCCGGTCATGGTATAGCGACGGATGATGCTCTGTTTTGTTGCGATCATGCGCGCAGAATGCTTTTGCTGCGTGTTCCTGTCAAGCGGGCGCATTGCGCATCAGGCTTCGGAGTTTCGCCGGCAGCCTGCCATCGATCGCCGCAAGTCCGGCGGCAATCATCGCCATGCCGGCGAAGTGCTTTATTTCCAGCTGCTCACCGAGAATGAGCGAGCCTAGCAAAATGGCGCTGACCGGGATGAGGAAGGTGACGAGCGCGAGGTTGGTGGCGCCGGCGCTGGCGAGAATGCGGAAGAAGATGAGATAGGCAAGCGCGGTGGATAGTAGCGCAATGCCGATAAGCGCGCCCCAGGTGCCAAGGCTTGGCATGGCGAGCGTCCATGGCTTGTCGATGAGGAGTGCGGCGGGGATCAGCATCAGCGTCGATGAGGATATTTGCCCGGTTGCGGTCATCAGCGGCGGTACACCCATGGCCTTGAAGCGGCGACCGAATATGCCCGCGAAGGAATAGGAGATGGCCGCGCCGAGAATGGCGATCTGGCCCCACAGACCGGATGATCCGCCAAAGGCCGCCGGGCCGATCATGGTCGCCACGCCGGCAAAGCCGATCACGACCCCGGTCAGCTTGTTGCCGGTCATCTTTTCGTCGGCGGTCAGGAAATGGGCGACGATGACGGTGAAGAGCGGCGTGGTGGCGTTGAGGATCGAGGCAAGCCCGCTGGCGATCTGGGTCTGGCCCCAGACGATCAGGCAGAAGGGGATGATGTTATTGAGCAGGCCCATGCCAAAAAAGGCGCGCCATACCATCCATTCCCTGGGCAGGCGAAGCCCCATGAGGCGGCAGACGATCAGGAGCGCGGTTGCTGCAAACGTGACCCGCAGCGTGACGATGGTGACGGGCGGCAGTTCCTTGACGGCCACGCCGATGAAAAAGAACGATCCGCCCCACAGCAGCGAGAGCGCTATGAGCATCGCCCACTCGCGGGCATCCATCTGTTTCTGTATCGCCATCTTCGTCTCCCAGGAGCATGAATATTGATATAGTTGCAGACGCAGCTGCCGCCATCCACCCGATATCGGTTGAGTTTACCTCAATCCAGTATTCCGGGTCATATACCGTTTTGCACGTCTTGTTGCGTCCATCTAGTCCCTGATTTATGATGTTTTCAAACGATAGTTTCTCGTCTGATAATTGAGCTGAGCTAAACCATGATCGCGGAGCTTCCATCTCTGAAAGGATTGCAGGCCTTTGAGGCCGCGGCGCGGTATCGCAGTGTCACGCTCGCCTCCAACGAGCTGAATGTCACGCCCGGTGCGGTCAGCCTGCAGATCCGGGAGCTGGAGGCGCGGCTGGGTGTGCAGCTCTTCCTGCGCAAGCCGCGCAGCATTCAACTGACACGGGAAGGAGAGCGTTATTACGGCGCGCTTCGCACCGCCTTCCGGATGATGCGCGAGGCGACGGCGGAATTGACGGCGCGCTCGGAAATCACGGTTCTGACACTCAGTTGCACGCCCACCTTCGCCGTGCAGTGGCTGATGCCGCGATTGCCCTCTTTCCAGCAGCAACACCCGCATGTGGATGTCCGTATCAGCGTCACGAACCGGCTGGTGGATTTTTCGCGGGACGATGTCGATCTGGCGGTGCGGCATGGTTTTGGACGTTATGAAGGGCTGGAGAGCATCCGTTTCATCGATGACAGCACACTGCCGGTCTGCTCGCCGCAGCTTCTTGAGAAATACGGACCGCTTCAGGAGGCGGGGGACCTGAAATCCGTGCCGCTGCTGCATGATGAAAATCGCAACGAATGGCGGCGCTGGCTGGAGGCGGCCGGCGCATCCGAAGTCGACGCTTCCCGTGGCACCGTCTTCATCGACAGCAACGGCGCGCTGGATGCGGCCAAGGCCGGACACGGCATTGCGCTGACACGGCGCTCCCTCGTTTCCCGCGAACTTGCGGAGGGCGCATTGATTGCACCCTTTGGCAAGGACATGGCCAGTACGCTAGCTTATTTCCTCGTCTATCCGCGGCGCATGCTCGACAATCCCGATCTTGTGACACTCATCGACTGGATGCTTTCGCAGGCGGGTTCGGCCGAGGCCGGTTCTCTTTGAGGCCAATTCGGTTTATGCCGGAATGAAACAACGGGAATCACTCTTGAAAACCATTGCCATCGATTTCGAGACCGCCAATGAAGAGCGGGGCAGCGCCTGCTCCGTCGGGCTTGCGTGGATAGAGGAGGGCGAGATCGTTCGCGTCGAGGAACGTCTCATCCGGCCGAAGGATATGCGGTTTTCGCCCTTCAACATTGCCGTGCACGGCATCCGCCCTGCCGATGTCGAGGATGCGCCGGAATTCCCTGATGTGATGGAGGAGTTTATTGACGACTTCGACGGCGCCCTGATGATCGCCCATAATGCCGCCTTCGACTTCAGCGTCATGCGCGCATCATTCGACAAATACCGGCAATCCTATCCCGATCTTTCTTATCTATGCAGCGTCAAGATTGCCCGGCATGTCTGGCCAAATCTGGTGTCGCACAAGCTGAACGTCATTGCCCACCACCTCCAACTGCGTTTCGTGCATCACAATGCCGCCGAAGATGCGGTTGTCTGCGCGGCTGCGTCCATCGCTGCTGCCAAGGCGCTGCGCGTTGCCCATCTTCGCGACCTGCCGGAAAAGATCGGCATGGTGGCCGGTCGTCTCACTTCCACGGGTTATCAGCCTTGCAGCATGAAAAAACGCCCCGTCTCCCGGGTTGCGTAACGGCTTCGTCCACCTATGTTTGAAGCAGCGTAACGGAGAAGATGCGATGAGGATGAAAACTCTGTCGGGTTTGTTTGCGGGCCTTCTGGCATTGCTGCCGGTCACAGCGGCGCATTCCGAGGTCGTCGGCAAGGTCGGCGTCGACTGGATCGGCAACGACATCGTCGTCGAGGCGATTGCCGATCCGAAGATCAAGGGTGTGACCTGCCACGTTACCTATTTCGACCGCGGCGTGATCGACCGGCTGAAAAACGGCAACTGGTTCGAAGACCCATCGAACAACGCTATTTCCTGTAGCCAGACGGGGCCGGTTGAGATCGGCGACATCGATCTCTCCAAGGGCGGGGAAGAAGTGTTCCGGCAGGGCATGTCGCTGGTATGGAAAAAGCTCGTCGTCAGCCGGGTTTACGACAAGACGAATGACACGCTGATTTATCTCGTGCATGCGCGGGAACTGACGGATGGCTCGGCCAAGATGGCGATATCGACGGTGCCGCTTTATAACCAGCAGGTGACGTGGCAGAAGGGCAAGCCGTGAGGTTTTGCCTGCGGTACTTCTGCGCATAATCCACCCGCGTCGTCATCCTCGGGCTTGTCCCGAGGATCCAACCACGTATCCTAAAATGATAAGTTTCAGATGCTCGGGACAGGCCCGAGCATGACGGAGGAGAGGTTTGCGACGTTGGCGTGTGCTTAGACGAGCCGCAGAACCCGCCCGTTAATTTGAAACCTCGGTGACCTGATCAGGCTGCTTCGCGTGCCAGTTCGTCCGCAATAACCGTGTCGAGGTTGAGGAAGCAGACCATGCTCTTTTCCAGCGCCACGATACCGCGGCAGAAGCTGCGCTGCTCTTCCGGAATGATATCGGGTGCAGGCTGCAGGTCTTCCGAGCGGATGGTCATCATGTCGGAAACCTGTTCGACCAGGAGGCCGACCAGCTTGCCGCCGATATCGGTGACGATGATGGCGGAGCGTTCGGACGGCTCGGTCATTTTCATGCCGAGGCGGCCGGCCATGTCGATGACGGGAATGACGGCGCCGCGCAGGTTGATGAGACCGAGAACATAGGGTGGCGTGTGCGGCATTGGTGTAACCGGCGCCCAGCCGCGGATTTCGCGGATCGCCATGATGTCGATGCAGAATTCCTGATCGCTCAGATGGAAGGAAACGATTTCGAGATATGCGCCGGATTGCTTGATGGCGTTGGACATGACGGCAGGTTTCCTCTGATGGCTCTCTAACAGGCCCGCGCAGGATTGAGCTTTATGCGGTGGCCGGAATGGACCGGGAGACATCATGTCGAGGATTTGAAAACCGCTGCCGCGATCATGCGCAGCAAGATTTTAAACTTTCCCTAACAATTGCCGCCATCAGGCCGTGAAAACCCAGTATTTGGCGGTTTTCGCGCCTGCCCAAACAGGTTATAACAGGAACATGAAGGCACTGACGTCCCATCCGCTGAAGTTTATTCTGGCAAGTCTTGCCGCGGCCGTTTCGCTTGTCATCGTGCTTCTTGCCTTTGACGGCTGGGTGCGGCACAGCACGGATATCTTCATTTCCGCCGTGCAGAGCGGCATTGCCTGGTGCCTGTAATCCTTTGTCGATCGTGGCTTTGTGACAAATCAGCGCGGTCAACCCAAATACGCCCAGTTGATTTGCGGTCGCCGCCACCGTTCGATATCAGTCGGGCAGGGCCTGCGATATGCCGCGGGCTTTCGGGGTAGGATTGGACAATGAGAAATATTCGCATCGTATTGTGGGCTGTGGTGGTCGTTCTCGCCGGTGTCGTCAGCTGGTTGACGATCGAGATGACGAAAACCCGTGAGGAAATGGTAGAAACGGCCTATGGCGTGCCTTTCGCACTGACCGCGCAAAATGGCCAGCCGATCACCGAAAAGGCGTTTCAGGGCAAACCGACGGCGTTATTCTTCGGCTTCACCCATTGCCCGGAAGTGTGCCCGACGACCCTGTTCGAGCTGAACGGCTGGATGGAAAAGGTGGACCCGGCCGGCGACAAGCTGCAGGCCTATTTCGTGTCCGTCGATCCCGAGCGCGATACGCCTGAGATCATGCAGCAATATGTTTCCAACGTTTCGAAGCGGATCACCGGCATCACCGGCCCGGCTGACAAGATTGCCGAAACGCTGAAAGGCTATCGCATCTACGCCAAGAAGGTGCCGGTGGATGAAAAGGATCCCAATGGCGACTATACCATGGATCACACCGCATCCGTGATCCTGCTTGATGCCAATGGCCGCTTTGCAGGAACAATCGCTTACGGCGAAAACCCTGACATCGCCGAGCAGAAGCTTCAAAATCTTCTCAAAGGTACGAAGGCATAATTGCGTTGGGCTCCTTGGACTGATGAAGGTTTTGTGGCAAAGGCAGATTAAGTAGCCTTAGCCAGAGAAAGCAGCCGCCGTGAGCGAAATCCGCCTTTATGTCACCACGACCGAAATCAAGGCCGGTGAAATCCTCGATCTCATGTCGGACTATTTCGGTGAAGAGGATGTCGCGATTGCTACCACCGAGGTGGATGAGAAGCGCGACATCTGGGAAGCTTCCGTCTATCTGATGGCCGAGCAGGAGGATGAGTTCCGCGAACGCATCAGCTCCTTGCTTGCTCCCGCATTTCCCGGTCTCGCCATCGAGAAGGAAATCGTTCCCGATGTCGATTGGATCGCCAAGTCGCTCGAGGGGCTGAAGCCGGTGCGGGCAGGGAGGTTCATCGTGCATGGCGCGCATGATCGCGACAAGGTGCGGGCGAACGATTTGGCAATCGAGATCGAGGCGGGACAGGCTTTCGGCACCGGTCATCACGGCACGACGGCCGGATGCCTTGAGATGATCGAGGAGGTTCTGCGTGCGCGCACCGTGCGCAATGCGCTCGATCTTGGCACCGGCAGCGGCGTTCTGGCGATTGCCGTGCGCAAGATGCGTCCCATTCCCGTACTTGCGACGGATATCGACCCTATCGCCGTCAAGGTGGCGAAGGAGAATGTGCGGCTGAACGGCATCGTCTCCGGGATGGCGCTGGAGACCGCGCCGGGCTTCCACTCGGATGCCTTTCGCAAGCATGGTCCGTTCGATCTCATCATCGCCAATATTCTGGCGCGGCCGCTCATCAAGATGGCGCCGCAGCTCGTGACGCATCTGGCGCCCGGAGGCACCGTCATCCTGTCCGGTATTCTCGCATCGCAGCGCTGGAAGGTGCTCTCCGCCTACAATGGCGCAAGGCTTTCCCATGTCCGCACCATTTGGCGCAATGGCTGGGTGACGCTTCATTTGCGCAAGGACTAGAGCGTTTCCGGTGAACACGGGTTCACCTCCAATGCTCTAATCTCTTGTTTTGACGCATTGTCCGGACGCAAAAGCGACCTCGCTTTTGCTGGAAATGCTCTAAGTTCTCGAAATATCTATTTCGGACAAAGAAAAGGCGGCGCTTTCGCGCCGCCTGGAGACCCGCGAGCATGGGAGGAGCTTGCTCAAGCGGATCGACGTATTCCTGTTCAGACGCGGTGGAGGGAGGATCGTCGCGCCTGATGTCATCAGAATACGTAGCTGGACTTTGCCTTGCGACGCAGATCGGCGCGGTTCATGCCAAGCGCTTCGAGCGACTTGTCGTCGAGGTTCAGAAGGGCGGCGTTGACATGACGGCTGACCTGACGCTCGCGTGCTTCAATGACGCGATCGAAGGCGGTGCGGAGGAAAGATTTTGCCATTGCTTCAAATCCTTGTTTGCCGGGAGAGTGTCTCTCTCGCTGTGCTGACCCTGATATAAGCGATGTGTTTTTGTTTGGTTAGGTGGGAAGCTTCACGGTAGGAATGCATAGGATGCATAGCATTCTCCCTTGAGTACGACTTATTCCGCACAAAATGCACAATTTATCGCCGCAATCCGCGCGGTCATATATGGCTTGAAAGCGCCTCCACCGGCATGGCATTGTTCTTCCTGACCGCCGGTCTGATCGCGCGGGCGACAGCTTTTCTCATGACAGTTCCTGAAAGACACCCATGTTCCAGACCTTCCAAAACAAATCTGCGCCGCAATATGGCAAGGCCCGCGTCGAGGCGCTGCGCGCCGGTTTCGATGCCCTTGGTATCGACGGATTTCTCGTGCCGCGCGCCGACGAATATCAGGGGGAATATGTGCCTGAGTGTGCCGAGCGCCTGTCCTGGCTGACCGGCTTTACCGGTTCGGCCGGCATTGCGCTGGTCACGCGTACGCAGGCGGTGGTGTTCGTCGACGGACGATACACGACGCAGCTCAAGTCTCAGGTCGATCAGTCGGTGTTTACTGGGGGTGATCTGGTGGGGGCGCCACCCTCCGTCTGGTTGTCGGAACATGCTCCACAGGGTTTCAGGCTTGGTATCGATCCATGGCTGCACACTGGGGCCGAGCTTAAGCGGCTGGAAAAGGCACTGGCCGGCAAAGGCGGTTCGGTCGTTCTTTTGGCAAAGAACCCGCTCGATGCTCTGTGGCAGGACCGTCCCGCCGAGCCGCTGGAACCCGTCGTCATCCAGCCTGAGGTCTTCACGGGCAAGCTCTCGAAGGAAAAGATCGCCGCGCTTGCGGAAACTGTCTCCGCCAAGGGCGCGGAAGCCCTGCTGGTCACCGATCCATCCTCCATCGCCTGGATTTTCAATATTCGCGGCAATGACGTGCCACACACGCCGCACCCGCTCGCCCGCGCCATTATTTATGCTGACGGCAGGGCGGATATTTTTCTCGATAAGCGCAAGACCGGCATCGAGACCGAGGCCTATCTGGCGCAACTCGCCACACAATTGCCGCCGTCAAACATCGCCGACCGTCTGCACGCCATTGCCAGTGCCAAGGGTCGGGTGATGGTCGATGCCGATCTGACGCCGGTGGCGTTGACGGGAGCGATAACGCTCGCGGGCGGCTCTCTGATTGAGGAGCCTGATCCTGTCCGTCTACCGCGGGCGCGCAAGAACGAGGCGGAGCTTGCCGGCTCGGCTGCCGCGCATGTGCAGGACGGTGCGGCCATGGTTGAATATCTCTGCTGGCTGGATAGCCAGCAGCCGGGCAGCGTCACCGAAATCGCTGCGGTGAAGGCGCTGGAGGCGGCGCGCGCCAAAGTGGGGCAGGCGATGCAGAACCCGCTGAAGGACGTGTCGTTCGATACGATTTCGGGCGCTGGCGAACATGCTGCCATCATCCATTATCGCGTTACGACGGATACGGACCGCACACTTGCCGATGGCGAGATGTTCCTCGTCGATTCCGGCGCGCAATATGTCAACGGCACCACCGATATCACCCGCACCGTTGCGATCGGCACGGTGCCGGAAGAGCAGAGGCGTTTCTTCACGCTGGTGCTGAAGGGCGTAATCGCCATCAGCGCCGCACGGTTTCCGAAGGGAACGCGTGGCTGCGATCTCGATCCGCTGGCGCGAATCGCGCTGTGGAAGGCAGGCGCCGATTACGCCCATGGCACGGGCCACGGTGTCGGCTCCTATCTCTCCGTGCATGAGGGGCCGCAGCGTATCTCGCGGCTTTCGACGCAGGAACTTTTGCCCGGCATGATCCTGTCGAACGAGCCGGGTTATTACCGTCCCGGCGCTTTCGGCATCCGTATCGAGAATCTGATCTATGTGCGTGAGGCGGAAGACGTGGCTGGAGGCGACCAGCCGATGCTTTCCTTCGAGACGCTGACCTGGTGCCCCATCGACCGCAGGCTGGTCGTCGTGTCCCTCCTGACCGACGAGGAACTCGACTGGCTGAATGCCTACCACCTCGGCGTTCTGGAGAAGCTTTCGCCGCTGATCACGGACGAAGAGGTTAAGGCGTGGCTGGTTGCCGCGACCGAGCCGCTGGAGCGGGCCGCCTAAAACAGCCCGAAATGCCTGATGGCGATGACGATGGCCCAGCCGATGGCGAGCATCGTCAGGCCGGGAAAGCGCAGGCAGACCACAAGGGCCGCCACCATGCCGATCTTCACCTCGTATCCGCCTTCGAAAAAGGCGGGTGCGACGAGCGTGGTCAGAACTGCTACGGGCACGGCGTTCAATCCCGCCTCCATGCGCGGCGGAATGGATTTCATTCGCGTCATCAGCACGTAACCGCCGACGCGGGTGAGGTAGGTGGCGATGGCGGCGAGCGCGATCAGGAAGAGGGTATCGGCGTGCAGCATGTCGCTCATGGCGTGTCCGCCCCGCTCTCGGAATTCAAGGTGTTATTCGGTTTCGGCGGATAGATGACCGCAACAAGAATTCCGACGACTGCGCCGAGGCTGACATGCCAGGGCGAGCCGACGAAGTGGTAGGCGACCGTCGCGCCAACCGCGCTTGCCAGCATCACCGGGTAGAAATTCTCCCGTTGGCGGAAGCTGAGGACCATGCCCATGAAATAGATCGGCAGCAGCACATCCAGGCCCATTGCTTTCGGGTCGCCGATGAGGTTGCCGAGCGATGCGCCGACAATGGTCATAGCGAGCCACAGCAGGTAAATCGGCGCTGCAAAGCCCATGTACCAGGAAAAATCCACGCGGCCGGTATTCTCATATTTCCGAACAGATTCGGCAAATTGCGGATCCACAAGGACAAAGAAGCCGGTAGCCTTCTGCAAAAACGACCAGTTCGAGATCATCCGGGCAATGGCAGCCGAATAGAGGATATGGCGGAAATTGACCGCGAAGACCGAAAGCACGATCAGCCAGGGGGCGACCTTCTGGCCGAACAGTTCGATACCAACGAGCTGGCTTGCGCCGGCATAAACGGTGCCGCTCATGATCGTGGCTTCGGTGATACTGAGGCCATTATCGACTGCGACCGCGCCGAACAGCGCACCGAAGGGAGCGGCGGAGAGGGCGATCGGAAAACCGCTCTTCAATCCCTCGCGAAAATCTGCATTGAACATGTCTGGAAACTCCTTGCCCGCCGCTCTATCGCCGCTCAGGCCGACTGGCAAACGAATTGCATGAATGGATCGATTGATTAACTTGAACCTTCCGTTACGGTAGTCCCGTCAGCGGGCGGACGAGGCATCGCCTTTTTCTCGCACGCCCCAACAGGCCAACCGTGGAAGATCAATGCTGGAAAAGCAGGAAAAGGCCGATCTGGCCGTACGTATCAGGGCTTATCTCGCCCGCGAGACAGAAGCCGAAATCGGCCTTTTGCAGGCAGAGATATTCGTCGATTTTCTGGCGGAGGAAATGGGATATGTGTTTTACAATCAGGGGCTCAAGGACGCCCATACGGCGATCTTGAGGCGTCTTGACGATGCTGCTGCTGATATCGACGTGCTGGAAAAGGCGAAGCCGCGCTAACGGCGCTCTCCTTTTTCATTCCTGTGCCCGTCACGGAAGTAACGAAAGTGGCAGGCTCAGTGTCCTCTAATCCCGCAATATGTCGCGGCTTTTGAGAATGACCGCGCCCTTTTCCCGCATCGTCGCAATCGCGCCCTCGATGCCTCGTGGGTCGATGCCGCGGCTGGCATCCTCGATGAAACGGACCTTCACATCAGGCAGCATGGAGAGGGCGTCGAGCACCGAAAAACTGACGCAATAATCGGTTGCCAGGCCGCAGATATCGAGTTGCGTCACGCCCTGGCGGGCCAGATAGTCGGCCAGTCCGGTCGTCGCCACCTGGTCATTGTCGCGAAAGGCGGAGTAGCTGTCGATGGCGGGGTTTTCACCCTTTTGCTGGATGTAGTCGAAGGCCTCCGCCTTCAGGTCAGGATGGAATTCCGCATCCGGCGTGCCCTGCACGCAATGGTCCGGCCACATCATCTGCGGTTTGCCGGAGAGTTCCCCCATGTCGAAGGGTTTCTTGCCGGGATGCTGCGAAGCGAAACTGCCGTGATTTTCCGGGTGCCAGTCCTGCGACGCGACGATGAGGTCGTAGCCGCCATTATCGATGAGGGCATTGGCGATGGGCACGATCTTGTCACCATCGGCAACGGCCAGATTGCCGCCCGGGCAAAACCCGTTCTGGATATCGATGAGCAGCAGTGCCTTCATGATGGCCTCCCTTTTTTCGCAGGATGCCAAGCAGGCTTTGGCGGATCAAGCCCCTTTCGACCTATGCGTCAGAGACAGGTGTTGCTGGCGGAAGCCGGCCTTGTCGCAGTCCTGCCGCATTTGCAGCAAATTTCCGGCCAAGTCGGAATTTACCTGACAAAGCGGCGACGGAAATTTTTAGGCCGATGACGCTCCTTTAAGGGGCATTTCCCGGGACGATGCAGTGCGGACGCACGCAGTACCCGCGCAAGTCATTGTTTTGCCTTCGCCTTACAATGCGCAGACCTTAACGAAATATTTTTGCAGGGACTCGTAAACACTTTGGTTACCATAATTCGTCATGCTTCGAACCAGTCGATTCCGAAACCGGCGTGGTGTCCGCCCGCTCTTCGGATGTCCAAAAATCCCTCCGGCGTCGGCCGGGTATGCGTGAACGGTTCGAGTAACGAGTATCATGGCGTTTTCTGCTGCGGCCTATAATGGTGCCGGCTTTGCCGGTTCGTCTTCCGCCAGGAGAGGTAAATCCTCTTCGCTTGGACGGATATCCGCGCTTCTCGGTGGCGGCGCCTTTGCCGGCCTTTTCGCCTTTGCTGCATTTGCCTCGCTGCACAGCATGGCGGCCGCGTCGCATGGTGTCGGGCAATTTGAAAAGACATTGGTCGCACGGCTCGATTCTGCTGAAACGGCAATCTCACGCACGGCTGCGCGGGATATTCACGTCCGCAAGTTTTCCCGCCTGAGCGACCACAGCCACGGTCAGCAGAAGGCCGTTCGCCTTGCCGGCGTCATGCCCGAAATCGGCGCGAAGGAGTTCGGCGAGCGCTTCGGTGCGGCCGCCAATGCCAAAGGGCAGGCGACGGTGAAGGAACTTGCCGCGCTGAAGCCTTCGGCAATCGTTGATTCGGCGTTGGGGCGTACCTCCGAGGTTGCCTATCAGAGTGCGGTTCCGCAGCATCCTGCATTTGAAGTGGCGCTGGCGCGGCCTCAGATCGAGGAAGAGGCAAGCAGTCTGCTTCCCGATGATGTGCCGCTGCCGAGTTTCCGACCTGAAGTCGCAACGGCTCAGGCGGTTGAACCGTCACCGCGTCCGGCCACACCTGCCAAGGCCGAGGTTGCTTCGGCGCCGGCCTTTGATGCGCCTGTTCCCCTTCGTGCACCTGCGCCGCCGAAGCAGAGCACCGGCGCCATGCTCGCCTTTGCAAAGCCCGACAATCCAATGCGTGAGCCGAGCAAGATGGATGCGGTTCCGTGGCCGGATCGCGGCAATGGCACGGCCATCTACGATATTTCTTCTGGCGTCGTGCACATGCCGAATGGCGAAAAGCTGGAAGCCCATTCCGGCATCGGCAAGATGCGCGACAATCCTGATTATGTGCATGTGAGAATGCGCGGCTCGACACCGCCTTCCAGCTACCGCCTGACGATGCGCGAGGCCCGGTTCCATGGCGTGGAAGCCATTCGTTTGACACCGGAAAATGGCGTCAACCCGCACGGCCGCGACGGCCTTCTCGCCCACACCTACATGCTGGCGAAACGCGGCGAATCAAACGGCTGCGTGGTGTTCCGCGACTATCCGCGCTTCCTTGCGGCCTTCAAGCGCGGCGAAATCAAGCGCATGGTGGTGGTGCCGAAGCTGAATGGAAACCGCCCGACGCTTGCCAGCAGTGGCGGCAAAAGCGGCGGCAAGACGCTGCTCGGCATGTTCTCGCGTGGCAGCGATTCCTGATTGCCTTCGATTTAGCGAAATGCCTAGCGGCGTCGGCGTTGCGTCAGAACCATGCCGGCGAGGATGAGCAGGATGCCAAGCGCGCTGGCCCAGATTTTCGGCGGATGATCGCTAAAGAGATCGAGCACGACGCCTGATACCATCTGGCCGCTGATGACCAGAAGTGCGGTATTGACGGCGCCGATGCGGGGGATGAGCCAGCTTCCCGAAGCGATGAAAACGACGCCGATTGGACCGCCGATGAACGCAAACCACGGGGCGTCGGCCGCGCCCGGCGGAATGAGGCCGCCGACGATCAGGCCGATGACGGTCAGCACGGCAAACCCGACGATGTGATTCCAGAAGGACGCGATCAGCGGGGAGTTGGACAGGCTGAGGCGGCCATTGATCTGGCGGCTCAGCGCCACGAAGACGCCGCCGGCAAAGGCCATGGCGATCCAGACAATCATGCGGCTCTCCCGACAAGGATGATGAGTGCGCTGCCGCAGAGAATGAGGGCCACCGCCGCCATATCCTGCAAATCCGGTCGCCGTTTTGGCAGCCCGAAGAGGCCGAAAAGATCAGCCAGCAGACTGAAGATCACCTGCCCACCAAGCCCGAGCGCAATGGTGCCGGAAAGCGCCAGGGGCGAATTGACGGCCGTGGAGGTGAGGATGACAATGGCAGCGCCCACCACCCCGCCGCAATAGGCCCAGAGCGGCGCCTTCGGTTTTGCCGGTGCCGCAGGGTCTTTTTTCGGGCGCATGATGGCGAGATAGATCAGCGCCGCCACCGTGCCGGTACCATGCGCGGTCCAGGAGGAAAACAGCGCATTGCCATAATGGGCAAGTTGACCGTTGAAATGCACCATCAGTGTCAGAAGACAACCGCTCGCGAAGGCGGCGGCGAGATGCAGCGGGTTCAGGCGTGGGTGAGTTGTTTCTGTCATATCGGACCGGATTTGGTTTTACGCTGGGAAGCGTTACCGCATCGGGGCCGGAATCAAAATCGAATTCTCCGCCTGTGCCTCGTTCACATGGGCGTGTCAGCGTTTGTCCGCTGACGTCTGAAGATTGCGGACCGGACCGGCATCCTTCGTCACTTTGGCGAAGAACTCGGTGATGAAGGCGGAAACACCCTCCGGATTCTCCCAGTGCGGATTGTGCCCGTGGTCTGGTAACGTCACGGTTTGCCCCACGGGGAAAGCTTCGGAAAGTTGCTGCCGATGTGATTCATCGAACAAGGGGTCTTCGGCACCGGCGAGGCAGAGCACCGGCGCGTTTATTTTGGACGCGCTGTAGTGCAGGTTTGTTTCAGCAAAGGCTTTCAAAACGCCGTGCCAGGTTGCGGCAGGCATGTTCGCGGCGTCGCATTTCATTCGGGAGAGGAATTCCTCGTCTACCGGACGCTTGCAGGAATACCAGTCACGCAAAAAACCGCCGGCCGGCCTGATTGGGTCGCGTAGCGCAAGGATATCCTTGGCAAGTTTGCTTTCGGTGCCGAAATCGGGCTCCAGCGTGCCAGAGAGAAGCGCAAGACCCTGAACGGCGGAAGAACGCCGCGCCGCCAGTTCGATTGCCGTCATCGCCCCCATGGAATGGCCGAGCACAAAGAAACGAGAGATGCCCATGAGCCTCAGAAAACGGTCGATCGTTTCCGCGAAATCCGCGACATGGAAACCATGTCCCACCGAGGATGCGCCGTGGCCGGGCAGATCAGGAGCGATCAGCCGGTACTCCTGGAAATAAGGTTCGATAAGGGAGAAACTGCGGCTGGTGTCGGAAAATCCGTGGAGCATCAGCAGTACCGGCCCCGGACCTCCCGTGTCGATGAACGCCATTCGGCGCTTGCGCGGCAATTCGACAAAACGCTTGCGCTTTTCCCAAGCATCCTGAGACGTCGCTGTCATAGGCCGAGCGCCACCTTGACGGCTGCGTGGCCATTTTGACCGTCGAAGGTGGAGACGTCCCTCAGCCACGTCTCAAGTCGGCCAGGTTCGGCCTTGATCGCCTGCGTGGCAGCATCGTCCGGGGAGAGGCCGCCGTTCATGATCAGGTCCATGCCCTTGTTTTCGTATTCCACATCGAATTGGAGATTCTGCAACAGTCTGGCGACGTTAGTGCATTCCTGCAGGTAGCCTCTGCGGACCTGTGTATCGACGGTGGCGGCGCCGAAATCAGGTCCATAAAACTTGTCGCCGCCCGTTAGATATTTGATGTCAAATCTGCTGTTCATGGGATGCGGCGCCCAGCCCTGGAAGACGATGAACCCCTTGTTGCGGTTAAGCCGCGCGACCTGGGAAAGCATGCCCTGTTCGCTGGATTCCACCACTTCCCAGTCCTTCAGGCCGAGTGCGGGGTCGTTAACGGCATCCAGCATCAACTGGTTCGAGCCGGGCTCGATGCCGTAAAGTTTCCTGTCGAACTTGTCTGCGAACTTCTGCAGGTCGGAAAAGTCCTTCACGCCAGCCTCCCACACATAGGTGGGCACGGCGAAGGTGTATTTGGCGCCCATGAGGTTGGTGCGGACCTTTTCGACCGAACCGTCCTCCTTATAGGGCTTGTAATAGTTGGTCATCGCCGGATCCCAGTAGCCCAGGAACACATCCAGATCCTTGCTCTTCAGGCTGGTATAGATGACGTCGATGCCGAGCAGCTGGCTCTGCGGTGCATAGCCCAGCGCCTTGAGAAGGGTCGAGGCGACGCCGGTCGTGAAGGCGAGATCGTTCCAGCCCGGTTCAGCCATTCTGACGATTTTGCAGGCTTCGGCATCAGCGGCAGAAGCGGCGCCTGCCCCTATCACGACCAGCGTCGCCGCCGAAAAAATTCTCACCCATCTTCTCATGAGGCGACCTTTTGTCTTAGCAGTCACTAAATTGACCCGTGGGACAATAATTGATCTTTCCGGAAACTTTGTCAATGTGTTCCTGCAAGGAGACTGAAATGCGACTCACTAAAATAAGCGATATCCGTCGGGCCGAGTTGAGACGGGCAGCATTCGAAGTGTTGCAGACAGAGGGGATGGCCGGCGCAACCCTCGAAAGGGTGGCGGCGCAGGCGGGCGCTTCCAAAGGCATTGTGCTGCATTATTTCGCGAGCAAGCAGGAGCTCTTCGAGCACGCAATGCGTGAGGCAAACCTGAAGCTGGCGGAAGTTGTCATCGCGCGCCTCAATCGTGCCTCCACCCCGAGGGAGAGGCTGGACGCCATTATCGAAGGGAACTTCGACGAGAGCTTTTTCCAGCCCTCTATCTGTCATGCCTGGCTTTCGCTTTGCGCGGAAGTTCCCCGCGAGCCGCAGCTTGCGCGAATCCAGAAGGTAATTCATGCACGGATGCGCTCAAATCTTCTCTCAGCATTGCGGCATATCGTGCCAGAGGAGGAATGCGAGCCCATTGCGCTGGGGATCACCACGCTGATCGACGGTCTGTGGCTGCGGTCGGGATTACAATCGGGCGGTCTGTCGCGAGAAGCGGCAATGGCGCAAATGCGCGACTACCTCTTACATCGTTTGCCTGATGCGGATTCTGCTCCCTGATTGCTGCGAGGCCGCAGGCAAGCGGCGGTTTCATGGAACCAGCTTCCTCCTGCCGCATTATTGCATCATGAAGAAAACGACCCGCAAACCATTGAACCGGATGACGATTTTCGTCATTTCGATCTTTATTCTCGCAGCCGTCATTGCAGCGGTCTACCTCGTGGGCTTCACGCCTGGCGAGGTGTGAACCGGGCGTTCAATTGCCGGCGGAAACAGCGTTCGTCTTGCCACCTTCCATTGCGACTTTTGCCTTTGCCACGAGCAGGCGGATGCCGCGCAACAGAAACCGGCTAGTCTCCAGATAGGCGCGATAGGGCAGGACCGTAAAATACCGCCAGCGCGGCAGACGGTAGATGCGCAGGTTGTTCTGAATCTGGCTTTCGCCATCCGCATCCTGCGTGGCGCAGAGCGGGTAGATGAAGGCTGCCTTCAGGCCGGAGAGATATTCGAGATCGAAGGCGATGTCATAGGCGAGCCGCATGGGAATGAGTTTCGATATCCATTTCCCGGCGCGGCGGTTGACGAGATAGGCGCCCGATCCTTTTTCCCTGGTGAGCGCGACTGCAAGCGATCGATCATTGGACAACGGGCGGAATGGGAATTTGCGGCCGTTGCTGACCGTCGTCAGCCGCAGAATATCCCAGTCGCTGCCGTTCAAAACCGCTTCATCAATGGCATCAAGAAAATCATCCTCGAAGACCACATCGTCCTCGAGAATGAGCGCGATATCGGCGTCGCCTTCCATGAATTTATTGGCACAGGCGACATGGCTGAGATAACAGCCGATTTCTGGCGGCGAGGTACGGCGACCATGCATGAGCATGTAGGAAATTTCGCTGAATTCCGGGATCGGATATTTCAGTTCGCGGCCGTTGACGCCGGCAATGCGCTCCGCCTTCAGCCCCAAGGCATCTAGGCGGGCATTCATATCGGCGAGGCGCTTTTTGGCGCTGTCCATATTGATCAGGAAAACCGCAAGCTTACGCTGGCTTTTCGGCAATATATGCAAAGCAGTCCTCACCCGGTTCTCACATCCCATTGCAACTCCTTTATTGCAATGGCGTGACGTGGGCTATGGGAAAAGCGGTCTTCAGGCACTCATAGTTGTCGAATCAAACCTTTTCCACAAATCCATCCAGCACCCGCTTCTGGCCGGCGCGGTCGAAGTCGATGGTGAGCTTGTTGCCCTCGATGGCAGCGATATTGCCATTGCCGAACTTGATGTGGAACACGCGGTCGCCGACGAAGAATTTCGAGGGCGTGTCGGCCACGGATTTGGCCACCAGTTCGCCATCTATGGTGCGGGTGCGCGGGCCGCTTTCGCCATAGCCGATGCGTTCCACGGCGTGACCGGAGCGGGTGCCCCAGTTATCGCGGGTGGCGTCGCTGCGGTTCTGCTGCGCGCGTTTCCAGCCGGGGGTGGAGTAGGTGTTGGCGAAGGGATCTGCCTTATCGAAACGTGATTGTCCGTAGCCGCCACGCCCGCCATACCCGCCGTAATTGCTGTCGGACGCCGCCACATCGACATGAGCGGGCGGCAGTTCGTCGAGGAAACGCGAGGGCAGGGTGGATTGCCAAAGCCCATGAATGCGCCGGTTCGAGACAAACCAGATATGGCAGAGTTTCTTGGCACGGGTGATGCCGACATAGGCAAGACGACGTTCTTCCTCGAGACCGGAGCGGCCGCCTTCATCCAGCGCCCGCTGGTGCGGAAACAGGCCTTCTTCCCAGCCGGGCAGGAAGACGGTGTCGAATTCCAGACCCTTGGCGGAATGCAGCGTCATGATGGAGACGGCATCGAGGTTTTCGTTCTGCTCGGCATCCATGACAAGTGCAACATGCTCGAGGAAACCGCGCATGCTTTCAAAGGCTTCCATCGAGCGGATGAGTTCCTTCAGGTTCTCAAGGCGCCCTGGCGCTTCGGCCGTCTTGTCGGCCTGCCACATGGCGGTATAGCCGCTTTCGTCGAGAATCTGCTCGGCAAGCGTGGTGTGTTCGGTGTTTTCCAGCAGGCCCTGCCAGCGGCGAAAATCCTGCACCACATCAAAGAGTGCCTTGCGCGCCTTCGGCTTCAGCTCGTCAGTCTCGATGATGTCGGCCGCTGCCGCGAGCATCGGAATGTCACGCGCGCGCGCATAATCATGTAGATTGCGGATCGTCGTATCGCCAAGGCCGCGCTTCGGCGTATTGACGATCCGCTCGAAGGCGAGATCGTCAGCCGGCTGGCAGACGAGGCGGAAATAGGCCATGGCATCGCGGATTTCGAGGCGCTCATAAAAGCGCGGGCCGCCGATGACGCGGTAATTGAGGCCGAGCGTGACAAAACGGTCTTCGAATTCGCGCATCTGGAAGGAGGCGCGAACGAGGATCGCCATGTCATTCAGCAGGTGACCCTTGCGCTGAAGCTGCTCGATCTCTTCGCCGACCGCGCGGGCTTCCTCCTCGGAATCCCAGGCAGCATGCACCACGACCTTTTCGTCGTCAGGGCTGCTGCGCTCGGTGAACAGCGTCTTGCCCAGACGCCCCTCGTTATGTGCAATGAGATGGCCGGCGGCGCCGAGAATATGTTCGGTGGAACGGTAGTTGCGCTCCAGTTTGATGACCTTGGCGCCGGGGAAATCCTTGTCGAAGCGCAGGATGTTGTCCACTTCGGCGCCGCGCCAGCCATAGATCGATTGGTCATCGTCACCCACGCAGCAGACGTTCTGCGGCTCGCCCTTGGCGCGCTGGGCCAAGAGCCGCAGCCACATATATTGCGCCGTGTTGGTGTCCTGATATTCGTCCACCAGAATGTAACGGAACTTCTGGTGATACTCCTTGAGAATATCCGTATGGCGGCGGAAGATGCTGATCGGGTGCATCAGGAGATCGCCGAAGTCGCAGGCATTCAGCGTTTTCAGCCGGTTCTGATAGGCAGTGTAGAGTTCGCGGCCCTTGCCATTGGCGAAGGCGCGGCTATCGCCCTCCGGAATATCCGGCGGTGTCAGGCCCTTGTTCTTCCAGCCGTCGATCATGCCGGCGAACTGTTTTGCCGGCCAGCGCTTGTCATCGAGACCTTCGGCCTGGATGAGCTGCTTGATCAGCCGCACCACGTCATCCGTATCGAGAATGGTGAAATCCGATTTGAGACCAACGAGTTCGGCGTGACGACGCAACAGTTTGACGCCAATTGAGTGGAACGTGCCGAGCCAGGGCATGCCCTCGACCGCGCCGCCGACGAGAACGCCGATACGTTCCTTCATCTCGCGTGCGGCCTTGTTGGTGAAGGTCACGGCGAGGATCTGGCTGGGATAGGCGCGGCCGGTGGCGAGAATATGGGCGATGCGGGTCGTCAGAACGCGGGTCTTGCCGGTGCCGGCGCCGGCGAGGACGAGAACCGGTCCGTCCAGGGTTTCCACTGCGTCGCGCTGTTCCGGGTTGAGGCCGGAAAGATAATCGGGTGCGGCACGCGTTTGATCGCGCGCAGCCATGGCGCGGGCGGCGATGCCAAGCCCACCGCCGTTGTCCGAAGGGGCATTTTTCGTCGCCCTGCGCGGTGCCACGGGTTCTTCATCGAAGAACGGCATATCGTCAAAACTGTTGCTCATGCGGCCCAATGTAGTGATTCGGGATATAAAGGCTAGAACCGCGTTCTGCTTTTATTCCGGTATCGCCGCTCAAAACGCCTATTCCAAGGCATTATTTCGGGTTCATGTCCTCTGGTCGGCATCAAAAGCGGCATCAACGGGCACTTGCAGAGCCACGGCAAGCTGATTGGTCTTGGCGGCAAGCGCGATAATCCGCATCAGATCGGCATGCTGTTCATTCGTCATGCCCTTGGCTTTTGCGGCCGCCGTGTGGGAATGGGCGCAATAGGAGCAGCCATTGGTTACGGACACTGCGATATAAAGCATTTCCTTTACGAGTGGATCGAGCGCCGAAGGTGTCGCCATCACCGCCTTGACCTCAGCCCATGTCCTTTCCAGAAGATCAGGATCGAAGGCGAGATAAAGCCACATATTGTTGATGAAGTCCGATTTGCGGGTGGTGCGGATATCATCGAATACCGCTTTGACACGCGGATCGGCTTCGGGATTTCGTGTTTTCGTGATGGTGCTCATGGCTTCCTCCGGCTCATTTCCTGCCGGCAGATTATCGCCTTGAAGAATATTTGCGATAAAAATGGCTTTCTTCGTGCGTTCGACGAGAATCCATCACAAATTACAATTACGTAAGAAACGGATTTGTGCGTTGCCTCGTTCTAAGCGAGCGGGAATAGTGCTGGTGTCCCTAAGTTTGCGCTTCAGGGCTCATTTATGCTGATATTATCAACCGGAGAACTATATGCGGGTCTGGAAACAGGTGGGTGTCAGTCTGGCCGTGGTGGGGGCAGGTCTCTGTCTCTGGGGTTTTTATTCGCCTGACGCCCGCACTATGCTTGCCAGCGTCGGACTTGCAAAACCGGCGCCCGGCGCTGTTGAAGTCGCAGCAGCGGGCTCGTCGGGTGGCCAGAATGGCAATGGCGCGCGCCGCAATTCCAATGCCACGCTTGTCGTGACGGCCCCTGTGAAGCGCGGCGTTGTCAACGATCGTCTCAACGCCATCGGCAACGGTCAGGCTATTCAGTCGGTTGTGGTCATGCCGCAGGTATCCGGCACGCTTTCTGAAATCCGCACCTCGTCCGGCCAGCGCGTCGTGAAGGGCCAGGTATTGGCACGTCTGGATGACGATGAACAATTGATAGAGCGGGACAAGGCCCAGGTGGCGCTGCGCAGCGCTGTCGAAAAATCCAATTCCTACAAAAACCTCAAATCCGTTGCCCGCCTCGACGTGCTTGATGCGCAGATCGCAGAGGAGGCAGCAAAGCTTGCGCTCAGCACTGCGGAGCTCAATTTGAAGCGGCGCGATATCGTAGCGCCGATCAATGGCGTTGCCGGTATCGTTGCCGCCAATATCGGGGATAACGTTACGACACAGTCTACCATCGTCAGCATCGATGACCGGTCTGAGATCCTCGTCAACTTCTGGGCGCCGGAGCGTTTTGCAACGGCAATCAAGATCGGCATGCCCGTCGAAGCGACCTCCATTTCGCGGCCTGGCGAAACCTTCACCGGCGAGGTCGAGGCTGTCGACAACCGCGTGGATGAGGCGAGCCGTACCATTCGCATCCGCGCAAAATTTGGAAATGAAAAGGATGAGCTGAGGGCTGGCATGTCCTTCGGCGTTACAATGCGTTTTGCCGGCGAAACTTATGCATCCGTCGATCCGCTGGCCGTGCAATGGGATGCGGAAGGCTCCTATGTCTGGCGTGTCGTAGACAACAAGTCGAACAAGGTGCGGGTGCAGATCGTGCAGCGCAACCCGGACGCCGTGCTGGTGAAAGCCGAGCTGGCGGACGGCGAGTCTGTTGTCATTGAAGGATTGCAGCGCGTCAGGGAAGGCGGCGCTGTCCGCGTCGGTAATGCGCCGAAGGCCGAGGAGGTTGCCAGCCAATGACGCAGTCGCCCTCCGGTCAGGATTCCAAACTTGCCTTCACCGCGCTTTTCGTGCGCCGGCCGATTTTGGCGGCGGTTCTCAACACGCTGCTGGTCGTCGCCGGTCTTGCCGCGCTGGTTGGCGTCGAAGTGCGCGAATTGCCTGATGTCGACCGGCCGTCGATCAGTGTCAGAACCACCTATGAGGGGGCGGCGCCAGAAACGATTGACCAGGAAGTAACGCAGACCATCGAGGGTGCGGTGGCGCGTGTCAGCGGCATCAAGTCCATCGCTTCCAGCTCGCAATTCGGCACCAGCCGCGTAACGATGGAATTCGGCGACAATGTCGATATGGCCGTTGCCGCCAATGATGTGCGCGATGCCATCGGCCGCATCACCAATCAGTTGCCCGACGATGCCGACGAGCCGCAGATCATCAAGGCGGATTCCGACAGCCAGCCGATCATGCGTCTTGCCGTCACATCCTCCACGCTCAGCATGGAAGACCTGACCAAGCTGGTGGATGACGAGATCATCGACCGTCTGGCTGCCGTCGATGGTGTGGCGGACGTGGAGCTTTACGGCGATCAGGAAAAGGTCTTTCGCGTAGACCTCAATCAGGCGGCACTCGCCAGCCGTGGTTTGACGGTGACCGACGTTTCCAATGCACTGGCAAGTGCGGCGCTGGATGTGCCTGCGGGATCGCTGAAAAGCACGACGCAGGATATCGTCGTGCGCGCTACGGCGAGCCTGACGAAGCCCGAGGATTTCTCCAATCTTCTTATCAAGAACAATATCCGCCTGCGCGATGTGGCGACCGTCATGCTCGGAGCTGATGATGAATCCACCTCGTTGCGTTCCAATGGCGTGCAGGGTGTCGGTCTCGGTGTCATCCGTCAGGCGCAGTCCAACACGCTCAATATTTCAACGGGCGTGAAAGCCGCCGTTGATGCCATGCAGGCCAATCTGCCTGAGGGCACGCGTATCGTCGTCACCAGCGATGACGCCGTCTTCATTGAAGGCGCGCTGCACGAGGTTGAGCTGGCGCTCGGTCTGTCGGCGATTATCGTCGTAGTCGTGTTGTATCTCTTCCTTCGCGACTGGCGCGCCACCCTCATTCCGGCGATCACCATGCCGGTGGCGCTGATCGGCACCATTATCGCCATCTACATGGTCGGCTTCTCGGTCAATATTCTGACGCTGCTCGCCATCGTTCTGGCGACCGGTCTGGTGGTCGACGACGCCATCGTTGTGCTGGAAAATATTGTGCGCCGCCGCGCGGAGGGTATGGGGCCGCGGGCCGCCGCCGTTCTCGGCACGCAGGAAGTCTTCTTTGCCGTCATTGCAACGACGGCGACGCTTGCTGCCGTCTTCATTCCGCTTTCCTTCCTGCCCGGCCAGCTTGGCGGTCTGTTCCGCGAATTCGGTTTCGTGCTGGCCTTCGCCGTGGGCCTGTCTTCCATCGTGGCGCTGACGCTCTGCCCGATGCTCGCGTCCCGCATGTTGAAGGAGGGGCTGAAAGAGCCGACGGGTCCGCTTGCGTGGTTTGGCAATGTTTTTGCTGCCACCTATAAATCGACGCTGTCCGCCTGCCTCAACAATCCGCTGATCGTCATCATCGTGGCGCTGATCTTTTCCGGCCTGTCGTGGATCGCCTTCGGCATGATCCAGAACGAGCTGACGCCGCGCGAGGACCGCGCCTCGATCATGATGCGGGTTACTGCACCGCAGGGCGTGAGCCTCGAATATACCCGTGACCAGCTGCAACGTATCGAGGAAAATCTGCAGCCGCTGCGCGATAGCGGTGAAATCCGCAATATCTATTCCATAACCGGCATGAACGGTTCCTCCAATACAGGTTTCATGGTGCTGACGCTGGCGCCTTGGGCCGACCGCGAGCGCACCCAGAACCAGATCGCCGCTGATGTGACTTCCGCTGCCAACAAGGTTCCGGCTCTGCGCGGAAGCGCGATGCAGCCGAACAGCCTGCGTATCCGCGGCGCCGGCAACGGTTTGCAGATGGCCATGGTTGGCAGCAACTATGCGGCGCTGACCGAGGCGACGCAGAAATTGCTGCTTTCCATGGAAGAGAGCGGGCTGTTCGAGACACCACGCTTGGACAACGAGCCCAATCAGGCGCAGCTTTCCGTCTCCATCGACCGCGAGCGGGCCTCCGATCTTGGTATCGACATCACCGGCCTCTCGCGAGCCATGCAGTCCCTTCTGGAAGGGCGCTCAATCGTTGATGTCTTCGTGAATGGCGATGCCATCCCGGTGCGGCTCCTGTCCTCCACCCGGCCGATCAACGATCCGACCGATCTCGAAAACGTCTTCCTGAAAACCGGTGATGGCAAAATCGTGCCGATGTCGGTCATCGCCTCGCTCAAGGAAAATGCGGTCGCACCGCAATTGAACCGTGAGCAGCAGCTTCCCTCCGTCGGCTTCACGGCCAATCTGAAAGACGGTGTGTCGCTCGGGCAGGCCCTGGAGAAGGTGAACGAGCTGGCGCAATCAGTGATGCCATCAGGCGCCCGCCTGTTGCCGCTGGGTGAAGCGGCGACGCTGGAAGAAAATTCGAGCGGCATGTTGCTGACCTTTGGTTTTGCCATCGCCATCATCTTCCTCGTGCTCGCCGCGCAGTTTGAAAGCGTGCTGAGTTCGATCATCATCATGTCGACAGTGCCGCTCGGCCTTGCCTGCGCCGTCATCGCGCTGCTCGTCACCGGCTCCAGCCTCAATGTGTATAGCCAGATCGGTCTCGTGCTGCTTGTCGGCGTCATGGCCAAGAACGGCATTCTCATCGTTGAGTTCGCCAACCATCTGCGCGATCAGGGAGCGACCGTGCGCGAGGCCATCGAAAAGGCCACCAGCATCCGCCTGCGCCCGGTCATGATGACCATGATCGCCACCATTCTCGGCGGCGTGCCGCTGGTGTTGGCGCAGGGGGCGGGTGCGGAAGCGCGCATCGCGCTCGGCTGGGTTATCGTCGGCGGTCTCGGTTTTGCAACGCTGGTGACGCTCTACATCACGCCGGTCTCCTACCTGCTGATTGCCCGCTTTGCCAAACCGCAGGCGGATGAGGAAATCCGCCTCCACCGCGAACTGGAACTTGCCGCCCGCCGCAAGGCGCTGGAGGAAGACAAGCCGTTGCTCGCGGCGGAGTAGGGTTGGCGCCAAACCGCATCCGATGCAATCGCGATGCTGGACAAAGCGTTAACCTTATCCCATACCACCTGACGAAATTTCGTAACGGATCGAATCCGTTACGGGCAGATGTTGCGGTGGAGATGGACGATGGCGCTGAAGGATGTGGTCGCAGGTAAGCGGAATGAAGAGGGCATCGCGTCCGCGCTTGCGGTGCTGAAACAGCAACTGGGCGAGAAGGTCCAGACGGGCCAGGCGTTTCGCGAGCAGCACGGCCACACCACCACCTATCTGACACTCCAGGCGCCTGACGGCGTCGTTTTCGCCGAAAGCGCCGATGATGTGAAGGCCGTCGTGAAGGCCTGCGCGCAATATAAGGTGCCGGTCATTCCCTTCGGTACGGGGTCTTCGCTCGAAGGGCAGGTCAATGCGCCCAATGGCGGAATCTGCATCGATTTCAGCCGGATGAATCGCATCATTGAGGTGAATGCCGAAGATCTTGACGTCACGGTGGAGCCTGGTGTGACGCGCGAGGATCTCAATGTTTATCTGCGCGATACCGGCCTTTTCTTTCCGATTGATCCGGGCGCCAATGCTTCGCTCGGCGGCATGGCCTCTACGCGGGCTTCCGGCACAAATGCCGTGCGTTACGGGACGATGAAGGACAATGTTCTCGCCGTCACTGCCGTCGTCGCCAATGGCGAGGAAATCCGCACCGCGCGGCGCGCCCGCAAGTCGTCTGCTGGCTATGACCTGACGCGGCTTTTCGTGGGTGCAGAGGGTACGCTCGGCGTCATCACCTCGGTCACGCTACGGCTGCAGGGCATTCCCGAAAAGATCGCCGGTGGGGTCTGCACCTTCGAAAGCATCAAAGCTGCCTGCGATGCCGTCATCATGACAATCCAGATGGGCGTTCCGGTTGCCCGCATCGAATTGCTCGATGAGGTGCAGTTGCGGGCCTGCAATGCTTATTCCGGCCTGAATTATGCGGAAAAGCCGACACTGTTCGTGGAGTTTCATGGCACGGAAGAGACGGCGGCGCTGCAATCGCAGCAATTTGCCGAGATTGCGGCCGAATGCGGCAGCGTCGATTTCCGCTGGACGGGCGATGCCGCCGAGCGCAACAAGCTCTGGAAAGCGCGACATGATGCCTATTGGGCGTCGCGTGCGCTCGCGCCGCATCTCGATGGTCTTTCCACTGATGTCTGCGTCCCGATTTCGCGCCTCGCTGACTGCGTGGTGGAAACGCAGCGGGATATTGAGGAAAACGGCTTTCTCGCGCCGATCGTCGGCCATGCCGGTGACGGGAACTTTCATGTGCTTATTCTGTTCGATGGCAAGGATGCCGAAAGCGTCGCGAAGACCGAGGCTTTCGTGGCCCGTCTCAACCGCCGCGCCATCGCCATGGACGGCACCTGTACCGGCGAGCACGGCATTGGCCAGGGCAAGATGAGTTTTCTCGCCGAAGAGGCCGGAAATGCGCTGGATCTCATGCGCGCCATCAAAACGTCGCTCGATCCGGATAACATCTTCAATCCGGGCAAATTGTTCCGGCTTGTCTGATCGTTCTCATATTTGATTGGTACAAAAGGCTGCTTGCCGTTAAGGCATAAAAGAATAGGTTTGCAGCGTTCGCGAAGGGAGATGCAGGTCAGTGCTCGGGCGTATTCTGGTTTTTCTGGGCGGACTGCTGGCCGTGGTGCTGTTTTCGGCGCTGCTCATTCCCTATTTCGTCGACTGGACGGATTTCCGCCGCGATTTCGAGGACCAGGCCAGCCGCATTCTCGGCAAGAAGGTGGTGGTGCACGGCCGTGTCGAAGCCCGGCTTCTGCCTTTCCCTTCCGTGACGCTGCATGACGTGCGCGCCGGAACGGATGCGGATGGATCGCCGCTGATCCAGGTCGCGCGTTTTTCCATGGATGCCGAGCTGGCGCCTTTCCTTTCCGGGGAGGCGCGTATCTTCGACATGCGCATCGAGGAACCGAAGGCGAAAATCCGGCTTCTGAAGGACGGCACACTGGACTGGATGCGCGGCAGCCGGGCGGAAATTCCCGCCCGCACCGTGGTTCTGGAAAGCGTGCAGATCGAAGGCGGGCAGATCGAATTCATCGATGAGCAGTCCGGCCGCAACCGCGTCGTGACCGGCCTTACCGCCGATATGTCCGCCAACTCGCTGGCCGGACCCTGGAAAGCCGAAGGACGCGCCGCCGTCGACGGGCATCCGGGCTCATTCTCGCTTTCCAGCAACGAGCCGGATTACGCCAATGGCCGCATGGGGCTGAGGCTCCGCCTTGTGCCGGATGAACACCCGGTCGAAGTCGATCTCGATGGGGCGATTGCGGCGACGGCGGGAAAACCGGCCTATAGCGGCTCCTTCTCCTTCAGCTTCCGGGAAGACGAAAAGCAGAAGCAGCAGGCGGGGCAATCCATTTTCTCCTCGCCGCGCACACGGGGTAGTTTCGAGCTTACGAATGAGAGCGTACGCGTCCCGAGCTACCGCATGGAGCTCGGGGGCAACGAAAATCCCTATATCGTGACCGGTGAAGCGACGCTGGATACCGGCGCCAAGCCCGAATTCCTGCTGACTGCGGATGGCCAGCAGATCGATGTCGCCCGCTTTGCGCCGCCCGTGGTGCAGACGGGCAAGACCTCGCGCCAGCCCACCATCTCGGTGCGCCAGCGCATCGAAGCCTTCGCCGCCATGGTTGCCCGCATTCCGGTGCCGCCGGTGCCGGGTAAGGCGAGCATCAGCCTTCCGGCGCTCGTTTCCGACGATACGACGATCCGCGACATAAGGCTGGATGTGCGACCGGATGGCAGCGGCTGGCAGGTGGTGAATGCGGTTGCGACGCTGCCCGGCAGGACGCAACTCGAAGCCAAGGGATCACTGACGCTGCTTGGCGGCCCCGCCTTCAACGGCAATCTGCTGCTCGCCTCCAACCAGCCTTCGGGGCTGGCAAACTGGCTTTCCGGCTCGGTCGACCCCGCGATCCGGCAGCTCAATGCCGCCGGTTTTTCCGCCGATGTCTCGCTGACGACGCTGAACCAGCGTTTCGACAATCTGGAACTGGCGATCGGCGATGCTTCTTTGAAAGGCGAGCTGGAGCGGCGCTCCGATGGCAAGACCTCCAATCTTTCCATCGATCTGGCCGGCAATGAAATCGATCTCGATGCTCTGCGGGCGCTTGGCAGCCTGGCGCTCGGCGATCAGGTCGGAAGCTCGGTTCTCGACCATCGCATCACCGCGAAATTCAAGGCCGATCGGTTCAACATGGCCGGCGTGACCGCCAATCATGTCGAGACCGCCTTCACCATGGCGGGCGGGGTTCTCTCGCTTGAGAACATGACCGCCGGCGATATTGCCGGCGCGGAAGTGAAGGCCAAAGGCCAGTTGCAGGGTTCGTTGCTGAAATATGCGGGCAAGGGCACGGTGAACCTGCATGCTGCCGATATGCAGCCGTTCCTGACCATGCTTCGCCAGAAACTGCCCAACCACCCCTTCTTCACCCGCCTGGCGGCGAGTGCCCCGTGGTATGCCAATTCCGATCTTGCGATGGATGTTTCCGTCAACAGTGAAAACGGCGGCGCCAATGTCGCCGTTTCCGGCACCGTCAATGGCAGCCGCCTGTCGGCTGTCGCCAAGATGCCGGATTTCCTGTCGATCACGGATGATACGGCCATGTCGCTGGAGGCGGTGCTGAAGAACCAGTCGACGGCGATCCTGTTCGGACAGGCGGGGCTGGACCCGCTGCCCTTTGACGCGGATGGCGAGGGGCTTCTTTCCGTCAAGCTCAACGGCACGCTCGGTTCACCTGCTCAGACCGACCTGCGTTTTTCGACGGAGCGCACGCATTTTTCGATGAACGGCTCCTTTAACGTTGCGGCCGGCAATTTCGGTGAAGGCAGCGCGGATGTTGCGCTCGAAAGTGCTGACATCGAACCCTATCTGATCATGAATGCCGTCGGCCTGCCGCAGCTCGGTGGCGGCATGGCGCTGAAGGCCAATGCCAAGGTGGCGGTGGATGGGCAGAAGATTGCCTTTTCCTCGATCGGCGGGCAGGTGGGTGGCAATCCTTTCTCGGGCAATGTCACGGTCGAGCGCGCCGCGCCTCATCCCGTCACGGGCGATCTGTCGGTCAGAACGGCCGATCTCGCCTGGCTGGGTGATGTGATGTATGGGCCGGTGATCGACCCGGAAACCGGCGCGCTGAATGCCAAGCCTCTCGCCATGCCCGCATTCCCGCAGCTCAAGGCCTCGCTTGCCTTGAAGGCGGAAAGCTTCGAGGCCGGACCCTTCGGCACGGTCACGGGTGTTTCGGCTAAAGTTACACATGATGCAGGCAGCCTCTCGCTTGATGATGTTGCCGGTACCTTCATGGGCGGCAAGCTGACCGGTCGGCTTGCCATGTCCACGGGCGAGGGCGCGGGCATTTTCCGCACCAAGATCGCAGTGACCGATGCCAATCCGGAGCCGATCCTGTGGGCCAATGCCAACGGTCCTGTTGCGGCAGGCCGGGTCGCCATTGATCTCACGGCCGAATCGACCGGCAAGAGTGTCGGTGAAATGCTGAAATCGGCGGGCGGTTCAGGTGAAATCCGGGCTGGCGGGCTGGTGCTGAAGGGACTTAATCCCGGCGCCCTGCCGCCGATGCTGCAGGCGGCCGATGGTCTACAGCAGCCGATCGATGCGCCGAAGGTGCGGCCGCTGGTGGATCAAAGCCTTTGGCAGGGTGAAATAGCACTCGGTGATGTGGCCCTGCCATTTTCCCTGAATGGCGGCGCGCTTCATTTCAAGAATCTGCGTGCCGGGGTCGATCCGGTGACGCTGACCGCCGATGCGACCGTCGATATCGCTGCCTCGACCGTGAATGGCGACCTCGATCTTTCGTTCAATCCCGGCACCGAAACGGTTGCCGGGGCCGAGCCATCCGTGCGTCTCAACTATAACGGCCCGCTTGCCGCGCCGGCTTTGACGACCGATGTCTCCGCGCTCAGCAATTACCTGTCCCTGCGGGCTTTCGAAAAGGAACGGCGCCGGGTGGAAGCCATGCAGGCCAGCGTTCTTGAAAAGCAGCGCCTGCGCCGCGAGGTGGCGCTTTACCGCTCCCAGGCGGCGGAGCGGCAGGCCGAGAAGGAACGGGCCGAGGCGGAAGCCAAGGCCAAGGCAGAAGAAGAGGCGCGGTTGAAGGCCGCGGCCGAAGAACGTCTGCGCCAGGAAAAGGAGCAGCAGGAGCGGTTGCAGCAACAGCAGCAACAGCAGCCGGCACCCGAGAGGCAGTCCGCGCCGGCTCTTGTGGTGCCGCCCACGGAAAACGCCATCCGGCAACTGGCGCCGGAAATTGCGCCCGCCAACCCGTAAGCCAAGGGCAGGAAAGCCGTTGCACCAAACTCTCCAACCTCATCCTCGGGGTTGTCCCCGTTATATGCAATCGCTTGATTTACTCGACGTGACTAGATCCTCGGCACAGGGCCGAGGACGCAGAGGGGATATTTACCCTTCTCAGCCGGCTTCAGGCTTCAATCAAAATTTAAATCTGATAGCGGCGGCTCTGCCTAAGGATTGATTGCAATCCTCGTTTCCGGAGACGGCTGAAGCCATCTGCGCCTTGTGGTAGAGGCGCGGAGCCGACAGTCTGAAGCAAATATTTGGAGGCAAGGCTACGCAATACGGAAATGCCTTGCAACGCAGACTAGGCCGCCAATGTTTAATGAATGCTTTCGCGGCGTTATGAGTTTTCGGCGGGAATTTTTGTAGTCGGCTTCAGGTAGGCGGCATTGCAATCTGCGCTCGACGGCGGATGGCCCGTCGTGCCGGTCTGGATCAGCGGGTCTTCAGCCAGTTCAGCACGTAAACCCGCAGCGACGAGGACAGGTTGCTATCAGCCGGGCGGTTGTCGTCTATTTCGGCGAGCAGGGCGGCAAAACTGATCTTGCGTCTTTCTGCGATGATTTTCAGTTCGTCCCAGAAAGCATCCTCAAGCGAGATGCTGGTGCGGTGGCCGTGCAAGGTTGCGGAGTGTTTGCGGATCATCAGATCGGTCTCCGGCGGGTCCGGTTGGAAATCTCGATCATGTCTCGCCGGCAAGTCCCTGTTTTGCGATTCTTTTTCGAATCCCGAAATCCGTTGCGGTCCGTCAGTCTTTTCCGGCGCCGTCATCGCCTTTTTCGAGCCGCCCCTGATCGAGCGCTTTTTCGGCTTTTTCGTTCAGGGCCGAGGTAAGGTTCTTTTCCGTCTTGGTGCGACCGTAAGAGAGGCGGTTCTGCTCCGCCTGCTTTTCTTTTTCGCTACGGGCCTTCTGCTTGCGAAACTGACGCAGATTGACGATATCGGCCGCCATGGGGATATGTCTCCTTGAGTTTCACGAGGCTAAGTTCACAGGGATTGGGGCAGGAGCCGTTACTGCTTCTTGCGGAAAGCATCCAGCGAAACGACGGAACCTTCCTTCTTTTCCTCGCCGGATTTTGGCGTTTCGGAAGCGGGCTTGGCCTCGTGGGAAACGGGGTAAGCGGTGATTTCCGCATCTTCCATTTCTTCTTCTTCCGCCAGAGGCACATCGAATTCAAGTTCGAAATTGACCGACGGGTCGTAGAAACCCCTGATGGCATTGTAGGGTATAACAAGCTTTTCCGGCGTATCGGAGAAGGAGAGGCCGATTTCGAAGCCGATTTCCGTAACCTTCAGATCCCAGAACTGATGCTGAATGACAATGGTCATCTGCTCGGCATATTTGGATTTCAGGTGCTGGGAAATCCGCACGCCCGGCGCGCCGGTCAGGAAGGTGATGAAGAAATGGTGGTCGCCGGGCAGACGGCCGGTTGCGGCCACTTCACCCAAAACCTTGCGAATAACGCCGCGAAGGGCATCCTGTGCGAGAATGTCGTAACGGATATGATCCTGCCCCATGCGGTCCTGTCTTTCCCTTATTCGAACGTCTTTTCATATGCGGCGCGGCCTGCGCGCCAAGGACGCTTTAACACTTTGAATCTTCGCGCAATCCTTGCGCCGAGATCATTTCCGATCCTGACGCTCGCGCGTTACCCAAGTATACGCAATGTCCCGAACGGCAGCAACGGAAAAGCCGACACCGTTTGCATGTCAGCTATCATATATTCAATTCAGACAAAATGGAGAAGGTGGAGGTTTCTGTTGCCAGGTACCTCCGAACCCCGCCTTACGGGGCTAACCGTAAGGGCTTTAGAGCGGAATTCCCGCACCGCCATTAGGCAGCGAGAGCATATTCCTTAGCGTTGTTGTCATTTGCAACTACACTTGTGACCCGATAACGGCGGTATCATGCCGAGCAAAAGTTCGATCTTTACGCCCTTGTCGATCCTATTTCGCCCCCATCAAAAGCCGCCCTCGTCCTGAGGAGCCCGCCGGTTTTTGGTGGAGGCGCCGGGTACCGCCCCCGGGTCCAATAGGTTTATTACACCGACCGTTTATCGCCATAGCCGGGTTGCCCCGGCAAGGTCCATATAGGCGTTTCCCCTGGCCGAGAAAAGAGGCCGATGACAATTCCGTGAAAAGATTTCGCATTTGCCGCGCACAATTTAGACAATTCTTGACGACGAGGGATTGCTGTCTCATTCTCCATACAACCGGTCACTTGAAGCAACCGGGCCGGGGACACACGAAGGAGCTGATATGACCGACTATCTCGCAGATGTGAAGAAATACGACGCAGCGGCCGACGAAGCCATTGTCGGCAAGATCGTCAAGCATCTCGGCATTGCCCTGCGCAACCGGGATTCCTCGCTGGTGTCCGCTTCCGACCCGGAAGAGCTCGCGCGCGTGAAGACGAGCTGGTGCGGCAAGAAGCTCGGTGTCACCGATGACAGCGCCGACAAGGCAGTGGCTGCCGTGGCAAAAATCATGGCTGCGGATCGCTCCAAGTCGCGCGTGACCTTCTATTATCTGGTGGCCAAGGAACTGGGCAAGCTTCAGTCGCTTTGATTTGAGCGGGGATAAACCCGCATTCGGTGATTGGTTCTGCCGCCCTGTGCTATTATATTCCCCTGATATCAGGGAATCGGCGGCAGAACGCATGAAACAATATCTCGATCTTCTTCGGCATGTGATGGAAACCGGCTCCGACCGTGGAGACCGCACCGGCACCGGCACGCGCTCGGTGTTCGGTTACCAGATGCGTTTTGACCTTTCCGAAGGGTTTCCGGTCCTCACCACCAAGAAACTGCATCTGCGCTCCATCATTCATGAGCTGCTGTGGTTCCTGAAGGGCGATACCAATATCGCCTATCTCAAGGAAAACGGTGTTTCCATCTGGGATGAATGGGCAGATGAAAATGGCGATCTCGGTCCGGTCTATGGCGCGCAATGGCGCTCCTGGCCGGCGCCTGACGGTCGCCATATCGATCAGATCGCGCTTCTGATCGAGGCTCTGAAAACCAATCCCAATTCCCGCCGCCACATCGTTTCGGCCTGGAACCCGGCGCTGGTTGACGAGATGGCGCTGCCGCCCTGCCATTGCCTGTTCCAGTTCTATGTTTCTGATGGTAAGCTCTCCTGCCAGCTTTACCAGCGTTCAGCGGATATTTTCCTCGGCGTGCCCTTCAACATCGCCTCCTATGCGCTTTTGACGCTGATGGTGGCGCAGGTCGTGGGTCTGAAGCCGGGTGATTTCGTTCACACGCTGGGTGATGCGCATATCTACGCCAATCATTTCGAACAGGCACGGCTGCAAATGACGCGTACGCCGAAGGCCTTGCCGACGATGCGCCTCAACCCTGATGTAAAGGACCTTTTCGGCTTTAAGTTCGAGGACTTTACGCTTGAGAACTACGAAGCTGATTCAAGCATCAAGGCGCCGATCGCGGTATGAGTGAGCCGTGCGTCACCATTATCGTTGCCGTCTCGGAGAACGGTGTCATCGGCCGCGATCTCGACATGCCATGGAAACTGTCGACCGATCTGAAGCGCTTCAAGGCGCTGACGATGGGCAAGCCGTTGATCATGGGGCGCAAGACATTTTTGTCTGTCGGCGAACGTCCATTGCCGGGACGGCCGCATATCATCGTCAGCCGCAACGCCGATTACCGGCCGGAAGGTGTCGATGTCGTCTCGTCGCTGGACGAGGCCGTGAGGCTTGCAAAGAGGAAGGCGGCGGAACTGGGCGTGGACGAGGTTTTCGTCGCCGGCGGCGGCGAGATTTACCGCCAGGCGATGCCCTTTGCCGATCAACTTTCCGTCACCCATGTGGCGGTAAAACTCGATGGCGACACTTTTTTCCCGGAAATCGATCCTGCCGTTTTCGAAAAAATCGAAGAAAAGGCCGTGCCCGCAGGGGAAAAGGACAATTATCCGGTTCTGTTTACCACTTATGTGCGAAGAGCCGCGGCAAAGTGAACTATTTACCCGGATCGGGTATTTAGTTACCACCTCTGCGTTGAAACGGACGCTTCTCCTTCCTATAACGGGTCGATATTCCCGCCGCACGCGAGCAATCGCTTACGAACGGAACCGGGAGAGGCTTTTATAAAGAGGTATTGATGCCCTGGAGCAATCAGAATGGCGGCGGCGGCCCTTGGGGCGGCGGCGGTGGAGGAAACAACCAGGGCGGCGGTGGCGGCCCATGGGGACAGGGGCCGAACCGGCCTCGCGGCGGTGGCGGCGGCAATGGCGGCCCGCCCGATCTGGAAGAGATCATCCGGCGCAGCCAGGACCGTTTCAAGAATGTGCTGCCCGGCGGCTTTAATGGCGGCGTGGTCGCCATCGTGGTTCTCATCCTTCTGGTTTTCCTCGGCATCCAGTCCATCTACACCGTTCAGCCTGATGAGCGCGGCGTGGAGCTGCGCTTCGGCCGTCCGAAGGATGAAATCTCGATGCCGGGCCTGCATTTCCATCTCTGGCCGATCGAGACGGTGGAAATCGTCAAGGTTACCGAGCAGCAGCAGAATATCGGCTCGCGCGCCTCGTCCTCTTCATCGAGCGGCGTGATGCTGACGGGCGACCAGAACATCGTCAACGTCCAGTTCTCGGTGCTCTATACGGTCTCCGATCCGAAGTCCTATCTCTTCAACGTCGACACACCGGCGGAAACGCTGCAGCAGGTTTCCGAAAGCGCCATGCGCGAAGTCGTCGGCCGTCGTCCGGCTCAGGATATCTTCCGCGATAACCGTCAGGCGATTGCGGCGGATGTGCGCAGCATCATCCAGTCCACCATGGACGGTTATGGCGCCGGCATCTCCATCAATGCCGTGGCCATCGAAGATGCGGCTCCGCCGCGCGAAGTGGCTGATGCGTTCGACGAAGTGCAGCGTGCAGAACAGGACGAGGATCGCTTCGTTCAGGAAGCCAACCAGTACGCCAACCAGAAGCTCGGTGCCGCCCGCGGTCAGGCCGCGCAGATCCTCGAAGAAGCGAACGCCTACAAGTCGCGCGTCGTCAACGAGGCACAGGGTGAGGCGCAGCGCTTCATTTCCATCTATGACCAGTATCGCACGGCGCCTGATGTGACCCGTCAGCGCATGTTCCTGGAAACGATGGAGCAGGTTCTGAAGGGTTCCAACAAGATCATCATCGACGAGAAACAGGGCGTCGTGCCCTATCTGCCTCTGAACGAGATCATGCGCAACAATCCGGGCGCAGCACAGCAGGGAGGCAACTGATATGAGTAACCGTCTTACGGCCGTTCTCGTCGGTCTCGCCGTCCTGCTTTTCCTCGGCTATTCGTCGATCTTTGTGGTCAACGAACGCCAGCAGGCCATCGTTGTCCGCTTCGGTCAGATTCAGGATGTCAAAACGGCGCCGGGCCTCTATTTCAAGCTGCCTTTCGCCTTCATGGACGCTGATCGCGTGCAATACATCGAGAACCGCGCACTGCGTTTCGATCATGATAATATCCGCGTTCAGGTCTCCGGCGGCAAGTTCTACGAGGTTGATGCTTTCGTGGTCTATCGCATCACGGATGCACGCCGCTTCCGCCAGACGGTCTCGGGTGACCAGATGTCGGCGGAATCGCGCCTGCGCACCCGTCTCGATGCGTCGCTGCGTCGGGTCTACGGTCTGCGCGGCTTCGAATCGGCACTGTCGGATGCACGCGCATCGATGATGCAGGAAGTGCGTGACGATCTGCGTCCCGATGCGGAATCGCTTGGCATCAGCATTGTGGATGTCCGCATCCGCCGTACCGACCTCACGCAGGAAGTCTCTCAGCAGACCTTCGAGCGCATGAAGTCGGAGCGTCTGGCCGAAGCCGAACTGATCCGCGCCCGGGGTAACGAAGAAGCCCAGCGTCGCCGCGCTATTGCCGACCGTCAGGTTGTCGAGTTCGAGTCCGATGCCCGCCGTCAGTCCGAAGTGCTTCGGGGTGAAGGCGATGCGGAGCGCAACAAGGTGTTCGGCGAGGCTTTCCAGCGTGATCCTGATTTCTTCGAGTTCTATCGCTCGATGTCGGCTTATGCCAACTCGCTGAACGGCACCGGTACGACGCTGGTCCTATCCCCGGATTCGACCTTCTTCCGTTATTTCAACAACATCAACGGCGCGGCTCCTGCCGCTCCGGCTGCGCCTCAACCGGCACCGGCAAATTGATAACGGATCGATTGATTTTGAAGGGGCCGGTTTTTACCGGCCCTTTCTTTTTGATCGGTTTTCGTGCCAAAGCTGTGGTAGCGGGCATGGTGTTAGCAGCCCGTTCACGAAAAGGTATTTTTACACTTCATCATTCCGCCTTATGCTTTGACGATATATGCAGGGCATGACGATTTGAAACGCGAGGACGCTTATGGCCGTGACCCTTCTTTCGCCTTTTCGCAGCAGCATTGCCGCATTCGCGGGCATCGCGCTTGTCGCGGGTAGCCTTTCGGCGCCGGTTGCAGCAAGAGCGCAGAGCCATGGGCCGGAATCGGTGGCTGATCTCGCCGCTCCGCTGCTCGATGCGGTGGTGAATATTTCCACGTCGCAGAACGTCAAGACCGAGGGCAAGGGGCCCGTTCCGCCAAAGCTGCCGGAAGGTTCGCCGTTCCAGGAATTCTTCAAGGACTACTTCGACAGCCAGAAGCCGGAAGGTGGTGAAAAGGTCAATTCGCTGGGGTCAGGTTTCGTGATCGACCCGGCCGGTTATGTCGTGACCAATAACCACGTCATCGAGGGTGCTGACGCCATCGAGGTGATTTTCCCGAATGGCTCCAAGCTCAAGGCGACGCTGGTTGGCACCGATACCAAGACGGACCTTTCCGTCCTGAAGGTGGAGCCGAAGGCGCCGTTGAAGGCGGTCAAGTTCGGTGATTCGCGCAGCATGCGTATCGGCGACTGGGTGATGGCCGTGGGTAATCCCTTCGGCCTGGGCGGATCGCTGACCGTGGGCGTCATTTCCGCGCGCGGCCGTAACATCAATGCCGGTCCCTATGACAATTTCATCCAGACGGATGCGGCGATCAACAAGGGTAACTCCGGTGGCCCGCTCTTCAACATGAAGGGCGAGGTGATCGGCATCAACACGGCGATCATTTCGCCGAGCGGTGGTTCGATCGGTATCGGTTTCGCCGTGCCGACGGAACTCGCGCAGAATATCGTCCAGCAGCTGATCGAGTTCGGTGAAACCCGTCGCGGCTGGCTCGGCGTCCGCGTGCAGCCGGTCACCGATGACGTGGCGGCGAGCCTTGGTATGGACAGCGCCAAGGGCGCGCTTATTTCAGGCGTTGCCAAGGGTGGTCCGGTGGAGAACGGCCCGATCCAGGCTGGCGACGTCGTCCTGAAATTCGACGGCAAAGACATCAATGAAATGCGTGATCTCCTGCGCATCGTGGCGGAAAGCCCGGTTGGCAAGGAAGTCGATGTTGTTGTCTATCGCGACGGCAAGGAAGAGACCGTGAAGGTTAAGCTTGGCCAATTGCAGGATACGACCGACGAAAAGGCCTCGACCGACGACCAGCAGAGCGAAGACGGCGACGGTGGCATGGTTGTGCCCGAAGACAAAGACGGCGGCGACGATCAGGCGCAGGACCAGACGCCGGAAGTCCGCGAGGCGCCGCAGAGCGTGCTTGGTATGAACCTCGTGGTGCTGAGCAATGAACTGCGCGCGGAAAAGGGCATTGCCGAAAGCGTGGAAGGCGTACTTGTCGCCAGCGTCGCTCCCGGTTCTCCCGCTGAACAGAAGGGCATGAAAGCTGGTGACGTCATCGTCGAGGTCGGGCAGGATTTCATGGAAGTGCCCGGTGATGTGCTGGTGCGTGTGAACGGCCTGAAGTCCGAGGGCCGCAAGAATGCGCATATGATGGTGGCGGATGCCCAGGGCAATCTGCGCGTTGTGGCGCTGCCGCTGGAATAAATGCTTTTCGCCCGATCCGTCAGGAATCGGGTGGTTACGGCGTCGTCAGATCCCTATCCCTTAGTCTCTATCAAATGGAGGCCAAGGATATGAAATTACTCGAAAACAAGGTTGCCATCATCATCGGCGCGTCGTCAGGAATCGGCCGTGCGACGGCAACGCTGTTTGCCAGCCACGGCGCGGCCGTTGTCATCAATGCGCGTGGTGAAAAGGCGCTGGATGAAGTTGCCGCGGAGATTTGCGGAGCAGGTGGTCGTGTGCACGCGGTTTCCGGTGACGCCGGTATTGCGGAAACACATGCCCGGCTGGCGGACGCGGCAGTCAGCGTCTTCGGGGGCCTCGATATCGCCGTAAACAATGCGGGTGGGGTCGGTGCCGCCAAGCCAATGGCGGAGATTTCGCCCGATGAATGGGAATACGTGCTCAAGGTCAACCTGACCTCCGCCTTCCTTGGCGCGCGCCATCAAATTCCATTGATGTTAAGGCGGGGCGGCGGATCGATTGTCTTTACCTCGAGCTTTGTCGGCTCCAGCGTCGGCATAGCGGGCATGTCAGCTTATGGCGCTGCGAAGGCAGGGCTAATGGGTCTGGTGAAAGGCATTACCGCTGACTATGCCGCCAATGGCATTCGGGCCAATGCGCTGCTACCCGGGGGTGTTGATACGCCCATGGCAGGCAATCAGGCGCAGAAGGAATGGGCGGCCGGCCTGCATGCGATGAAACGCATTGCCGAGCCGGAAGAAATTGCGCAGGCAGCGCTTTTTCTTGCGAGCCCGATGGCAAGTTTTGTTGCCGGGGCGGCGCTGTTTGCCGATGGTGGCAATGCCGCGGTGAAATGAGGTTCCGGGTTGGCAGGCAAACGTCTTATCGCGCCCGCCACTCCTCCAGCGTCAGCGCATAGGTGACATGCGGACGCAGATGCGGGTGGGTCTCTTCCGGTACGCGCGGATGGTCGAAATCGCGGGAAGGATCGCGCCTGAGGCCGATGCGTTCCATAACCGCCGTCGAACGATGGTTGTCGTGCACGGCGAAGGAGACGATTTCGGGCGTCTCCTTTTCATCGAAGGCCATAACGAGAAGGGATTGTGCGGCTTCGGTGACATAGCCATTCCCCCAGAAGCGGGTCGCGAGGCGCCAGCCGATCTCCATGGTGCCGAGCGGGAAGGGCGGATCGAGGTTCATGACGGGGGATATGCCGCAGAACCCCATGACGTCGCCGGTCTCGCGCAGCTCCATGGCATAGAAGCCATAACCGCTGCCGCGGATCATACCGTTGATGGTTTCCAGCACGGCGTCCGCTTCCGCGTGGCTGCGGCGAAAGGGGAAAAATTCCATGACCTTTTCGTCGGCGTTGATCTCGCGAAAAAGGTCGCGGTCGCTCTCCTTCCACTCGCGCAGAATGAGTCTTTGTGTTTCGCGAATGATCATGGAATGACAAAATCCGTCTTGCGATAGCCCTGGATGTAAAGAAGCGCGGTCAGGTCGCCGTGGTCCACGCGCATCTGCGCTTCGGCGGCGACGGCGGGTTTGGCATGCAGGGCAACGCCGGCGCCGGCCACATGCAGCATGCCGAGATCGTTGGCGCCATCACCGACCGCCATTGCCTCATCAGGCGAAATGCCGAGCTTTGCGGCAATATCGTTCAGCGCATCCACCTTGGCCTGTTTGCCGAGAATGGGCTCTGCAACGGTGCCATCAAGCTCGCCATTGGCCTCGCCGAGCAGATTGGCGCGATTCTCATCGAAACCAAGCATCGCCGCGACACGGCTGGTGAAGACGGTGAAACCGCCTGACACGAGGGCCGTGTAATAACCCTTCGCCTTCATGGTGGCGATGAGTTCCTTGCCACCTGGTGTGAGGGTGATGCGCTTCTCGATGACGTCATCGATGACGGAGACCGGTAGACCCTTCAGCAGCGCCACGCGCTCGCGCAGGGCAGGTTCAAAAGCGATCTCGCCATTCATGGCGCGGGCGGTAATCGCGGAGACCTTTTCCTTCAGCCCGACTTCGGCTGCCAGTTCGTCGATGCATTCCTGGCCGATCATGGTCGAATCCATATCGGCGATCAGAAGCTTCTTGCGACGCTGGTCCTGTTCCTGGATGACGATATCAACCGGTTTTCCGGCAAGCGTGGCTGCAATTGCGCTGCGCGCCTGCTCAGTTGCTGTGCCGGAGGGCAGAGCGATATCACAGGCTATGCCATCGGCCAGCCAATAAAGGCCCGACGCGTTGACGGCCTTTGCGGCCGCTTCGCCGAGGGCCGGTGTCAGAACAGGATTTGACGGATTGGCGATAAGCGTGGCAACCAGAGCCATGATGAAAAACCTTGATGAGAATTTTGATGCGATCCTGATAACCGGCCCGACGGCAAGCGGCAAGTCCGCGCTTGCGCTTCGCTTAGCGCGGCAGCGGAACGGCGTCGTCATCAACGCCGACAGCATGCAGGTTTATGACACGCTGCAGGTGCTGACCGCCCGGCCTTCCCACGATGAAATGGAGGGCGTGCCGCATTGTCTCTATGGCCATGTGGCGGCGAGCAGCCTCTATTCAACCGGTGAATGGTTGCGCGACGTTTCCGCCTTGCTTGCGGATTTGCGCGGGCAGGGACGTTTCCCCGTCATCGTCGGCGGCACAGGACTTTATTTCAAGGCGTTGACGGGCGGCCTCTCCGATATGCCCGCCATTCCGGAAGGCATCCGCGAGGGATTGCGCTCGAGATTGGTGGAAGAGGGAGCGGCGGTCCTTCATGCTGAACTTAAGCGCCGCGATCCGGCCATGGCGGACGCACTCCAATCGGGGGATGGCCAACGTATCGTCCGGGCTCTGGAAGTTCTTGAGGCGACGGGAAAGTCGATCCGCGATTTCCAGCGTGCCACCGGCCCGATGATTGTTGATCCCGAGCGGGTGCAGAAATTCGTCGTCCTGCCGGAGAGGCCAGTACTGCATGACCGCATCAACCGCCGTTTCGAGGCGATGATGGACAGCGGTGCGGTGGAGGAGGTGCAGGCGCTTCTCGCCCTTGATCTTGCGCCGGATGCAACGGCGATGAAAGCGATCGGCGTTTCTCAGATAGCCGATATGCTGGCGGGACGCATGAGCCAGGCGGAGGTGATCGAAAGATCGGCGGCTGCGACCCGTCAATATGCCAAGCGGCAGATGACCTGGTTCCGCAACCAGATGGGGGACGACTGGACGCGCATCCAGCCGTGAAAAGGCCTAGTCCTTGCGATAAAGGCTGCCGAGCGGTTTCTTCAACAGGCTTTCGCGCAGCGAAGGGCGGGACTCTGCTTCCGGCGGGCCATTCTGTGTCTGCATCTGGAAACCGGCCTTGCGCAATTCGCTGACGGCGCCGGAGGTGGCATCCGTGGTCGCCGTATTGGATGGCGCAGGCGATACGCGTCCGGGCAGCATATCGGGGCGGTAGGGTTCATATCCTTCCGTTGCGGATGTCCCCAGTTCACGCTTCCAGCGATCCACATCGTCCGTCGCTTGGAATGCCGCCGGTTCCGGCTGATCGGAAAAAGCCGCTTCCACGCTTTGCTGGAAGCCGGTGATAACGGGCTTGGCCGTGGCGCGCATGCGGGTGACGATACTGTTCAGGTCGACCGTGTCCGGGGTCTCGTGGTTCGCATGGCTGATCGTTCCGCTCGCTTTCGGCAGCTTGACCGTGGCTACACGGTCGAAACGCATGCGCATCGGCACACTCACGGCTTCGCCGAAGGCGATGGCTTCACCATTGCCGATGGACGATAGGAAACTGGTGGTCGATGTCGATGCATTCGGTACGGCGGACAGGATGATCTTCTGGTCGATCTCGTTCGAAAGCCGCATGGCGAAAACGGTCGAGCATTGCGACAGGATGGTCTGGTCGAGTTCGCTTGGTCGCTGACTGACGACGCCGAGTGAAATGCCGTATTTGCGGCCTTCCTTGGCGATCTGGGCGATGGATTGCCGGGTGGGGAAAAAGCCGCGCTCGGGATCAGCCGGAACATAACGATGTGCTTCTTCGCAGACGATGAGCATATGCAGCGAACCGCGGGCCAGAACCGCGAGCTCGAAGGACATGCGGCAGAGCACCGAGACCACCGAATTTACCACCTCGGAGGGGATGCCTGACAGCTGGAACACCGAAATCGGCTTGCCTTCCCCGGGGATGCGGAAGATATGCGCGACCGTCTCGAGAATGTTGTCGTTGATCGTATTGCTCGAGAACATGAAATTATAGCGCGTATCGTTGACCGCCGAGAGGATGCGGCCTTTCAACGTGCGTAGCGCCGGTTTTTCGTCGCGGCCTTCCAGCCGGCCAATGCGTTCGTCGATGAGGGCGAGAAGATCGGCGATGCGGTAGGGCACCGGCGTGTCCGGCGTGATCGCACTCTTGTCGGATGTGCGGCGGACAGCGGAACCGTCTGTGCCGCGAAACGCCTTTTTCGCTTCCGGAATGAGGTCACGGAGGAAATCCATCTCTTGCGGCACGGGCTTGCGGCCGCGGAAAATCACCTCGGCAAATTCCTCGAGCCGCATCAGCCAGAAGGGAAGGTCCAGCGTGTCCGTATCGATGACAACGGAATGATCGGGAAAAGCAGCCGCGAATTCATTGTGCGGATCGAGAATGAGGACACGCAGCTTCGGATCGGTCTCGATCGCCTTGTTCAGAAGCAATGAAACGGCGGTGGTCTTGCCCACGCCCGTCGAGCCGACGACGGCGAAATGTTTGGCAAGCATCTGCGGAATGCTGATGGCGGCATTGATCGTGTCGTCCTGCGTCAGCTTGCCGATGACGCAGGCATCGCGCTTGCCGCTGTCGTAAATCTTCGCAAGGTCGCTTGTGCGGATGCGGTGCGATACCGCGCCGAGATAGGGGTAACGAGAGATGCCGGAGGAAAAACGTTCGCTGCCGTCCTCGGTGCGGTAGACCTCGCCCACCAGCTCAACGTCGATCAGCAGCCTGTTCGGCCTATCCGCCGCCCAGTATTCTTCACCGGTGCGCATGGCAAAGACGAGCGCCGCGACACGGCTTGTCCCCATTTCGATCGAGATCAGGCGTCCGACTGACCAGAGCTGCGACACGTCCGTGGTGCCCAGTTCGGTTTCGGCCGCAATGGTGGCGTGCGCACCGTTGCAGGCGATGACGCGGCCGAGCATGCGGTTCGCCGGCTGCTCGCCGGATCGCCGTTCGTTTTCGCCCGCGCGGGACGCGTTATGAAACGTGTCGTTATTCACATTTTTTCCCGGTACATGCGGATGATCGCGGTGGTTCGGGCGGCATCTGCTATCTCGGTATAAAAGATTATGCTTAACAACAGGTGTATCTGCCGCGTTCGAAAATTTCGCGAAACTCCGCTTTCGGGTAATAAAAGAAGGCGGCGGTGATTTTTTCCAGCAATATGCGTTGACGGCTGGGGCTTTTGTGGCTAACACTCCGGCCCATGAAAAATCTTAACGTACTTATCGTGGTGGGACGGCGCATGGGCAGGATGGTGTAACCATCCGGCGAAAGCACCCATGCGCTGAACGAGGCTCCTCTAGGGGCCTTTTTTTATGTCTTCAAACAGGCCCTCGGGCTCCTCGATATCCAAAGCCAAAGCGGGATGGAAACAGGCAATGACGGATAAGGACAATACGGAAAACAGCAATCGCATGACAGGTGCGGAGATCGTTCTGCAGGCGCTAAAGGACAATGGCGTCGAGCACATCTTCGGTTATCCGGGCGGTGCCGTTCTTCCGATCTACGACGAGATTTTCCAGCAGGAAGACATCCAGCATATCCTCGTGCGCCACGAGCAGGGCGCTGGCCATGCGGCCGAAGGTTATGCGCGCTCCACCGGCAAGGTTGGCGTTATGCTCGTCACATCCGGCCCGGGTGCGACGAACGCGGTCACTCCGCTGCAGGATGCGCTGATGGATTCCATTCCGCTCGTCTGCCTTTCCGGCCAGGTTCCCACCACGCTCATCGGCTCGGACGCGTTCCAGGAATGCGACACCGTCGGCATCACGCGGCCCTGCACCAAGCACAACTGGCTGGTCAAGGACGTCAATGAACTGGCGGGCATCATCCATGAGGCTTTTCGCATTGCGCAGACCGGTCGTCCGGGTCCTGTCGTTGTCGATATTCCGAAGGACATCCAGTTCGCCACCGGCACCTACACGCCCCCTTCGGCCGCCGTTCAGCAGAAGAGCTACAAGCCGAAGGTTCAGGGCGACCTCAATGCCATCCATGCCGCCATCGAGCTGATGTCGAAGGCGAAGAAGCCGGTTTTCTACACCGGCGGCGGCGTCATCAATTCCGGTCCGGAAGCCACCCGCCTGCTGCGCGAACTGGTGGAGCTGACTGGCTTCCCGATCACGTCGACGCTGATGGGTCTTGGCGCCTATCCGGCTTCCGGCAAGAACTGGCTCGGCATGCTGGGCATGCACGGTTCCTACGAAGCCAATATGACGATGCATGATTGCGATGTTCTGGTCTGCGTCGGCGCGCGTTTCGACGACCGAATTACCGGCCGCATCAACGCGTTCTCGCCGAATTCCAAAAAGATCCATATCGACATCGATCCGTCTTCGATCAACAAGACGGTTCGTGTCGATGTGCCTGTTATCGGCGATGTCGGTCATGTCCTCGAAGATATGGTTCGCCTGTGGCGTGCTCTGCCGAAGAAGCCGGAGAAAGCGCAGACCGCAGAGTGGTGGTCGCAGATCGAGCGCTGGCGTGCCCGCAACTCCTTCGCCTACAAGAATTCCAACGATGTCATCATGCCGCAATATGCTCTGCAGCGGCTTTATGAGGCATCGAAGGGGCGTGACACCTATATCACGACAGAAGTCGGCCAGCACCAGATGTGGGCGGCGCAGTTCTTTGGCTTCGAGGAGCCGAACCACTGGATGACCTCGGGCGGCCTCGGCACGATGGGTTATGGCCTGCCGGCGGCCATCGGGGTTCAGGTTGCGCATCCGGAAGCGCTGGTTATCGACATTGCCGGCGATGCCTCGATCCAGATGTGCATTCAGGAAATGTCCTGCGCCATCCAGTATGGCTTGCCGGTGAAGATCTTCATTCTCAATAACCAATATATGGGCATGGTGCGGCAGTGGCAGCAGCTGCTGCATGGCAACCGCCTGTCGAACTCCTATACCGAAGCGATGCCTGATTTCGTCAAGCTCGCGGAAGCCTATGGCGCGGTTGGCATGTATTGCGACGACCCGAAGGAACTGGACGACAAGATCGCCGAGATGATCGCGGTCAACAAGCCTGTCATCTTCGATTGCCGCGTTGCCAATCTTGCCAATTGCTTCCCGATGATTCCGTCTGGTAAGGCTCATAACGAGATGCTGTTGCCGGATGAGGCGACGGATGAAGCTGTTGCCAACGCCATTGACGCCAAGGGCCGTCAGCTAGTCTGAGCCGGGAGAGGAAAAGGACATGAACGCACACCTACAACCCACTGGCTCCGCCTACTTCATCCAGAAGGAAACGGCCGCCGTCGAAAACCACACGCTGTCGGTTCTCGTCAGCAACGAGCCGGGCGTTCTCGCCCGGGTCATCGGCCTGTTTTCCGGTCGCGGCTACAACATCGAAAGCCTGACGGTTTCCGAGACCGAACACGAGGCGCATCTGTCGCGCATCACCATCGTCACGCGCGGCACGCCGATCGTGCTGGAGCAGATCAAGGCGCAGCTGGAGCGCATCGTGCCGGTGCACCGGGTGCTCGATCTCACCGTTCGCGCCCGTGAGCTTGGGCAGGAACGGCCGATCGAGCGCGAAGTGGCGCTTATCAAGGTCGCCGGTTCGGGTGAAGCCCGCGCCGAAACGCTGCGGCTTGCCGATGCGTTTCAGGCCAAGGTGGTGGACGCGACAGTTGAGCATTTCATCTTCGAAATCACCGGCAAGTCGTCCAAGATCGACCAGTTCGTGGCCATCATCAAGCCGCTCGGCCTGATCGAGATCTGCCGTACAGGTATTGCGGCGATGAACCGCGGTTCGCAGGGGATGTAATTTCTCCGGGCGCGGAGCGGGTTTCCCTCGATGCAGACTGTGCTTTGCTGCGTGCCGGACTTGTAAATTTTGAACGCTCTGTCTCGTCATGCTCGGGCTCGTCCCGAGCATCTGCGACGTCTCAGTCTTGTTGGATGTGATTAGATCCTTGGGACAAGCCCAAGGATGACCTCTACTCGGGATTGGGCTTTGCCATCATCTTCGACCGCGGCTTTTGCCGCGGTTTTTTTATGGCCTGCTCTTGGCCGATATATATTCAACCATTTGGTTGACTTTCTCGGCCGGGAGTCTATATTCAACAACATGGTTGAATTATCCGCTTCACATCTCGATACCGTCTTTCATGCCCTTGGCGACGCAACGCGACGTAAGATGCTGCGCGATCTTTCGCGTGGTGAGCGAACGGTGAGCCAGTTAGCTCAGCCGTTCGACATATCGCTCGCTGCGGCTTCAAAGCACATCAAGGCGCTGGAAAATGCGGGGCTCATCCGCCGCGAGGTGAGGGGGCGTATCCACCTCTGCCGCCTTGCGCCGGAACGGCTGGAAGAAGCGCATGAATGGCTGGATTTCTACCGGCAGTTCTGGGGCAGTCGCCTCGATATTCTTGAGCAGATGCTCAGGGAGGAAGATCAGGGAAAAACCCCTGCAGATGGAGGAAATGACAATGGCTGATATTGCAATGCCTGAAACCTATGGCCGTCTCGTCGAGCCGACGACCCTGAGGATCGAACGGCTGCTGCCCGGACCGATCGAGCGGGTTTGGGCTTATCTGACACAAAGTGAGCTTCGCCGACGCTGGTTGGCGTCGGGCGAAATGCGCCTAGCGCCGGATGCGCCCTTCGAACTGGTCTGGCGCAACGACGAGCTTTCCGATCCGCCAGGTCAACGCCCTGAAGGTTTTTCCGAAGAACACCGGATGGCTTCGCGCATCATCACCGTTGTCCCGCCGCATCGCCTGGTCTTCACCTGGGGTGAGGGTGCAGAAGTGTCGATCGAGCTTCAGCCGTTGGGCAAGGAAGTGCTTCTGACGCTGGTTCATCGCCGCCTGGCGGAGCGGACGACCAGGCTCAATGTCAGCGCCGGCTGGCACGTGCACCTCGATATTCTTGCGGCGCGTCTTCAGGAAAAGGAACCGGGACCTTTCTGGGATACGTGGTTGGCGTTGAAAGAGGAATACGAGCCCCGCATACCGTGACAAAGCCCCCAGGCTATCTTACAGACGGCGCGGCTTGCCGCGCCGTTTTTGGTCGCCCATGCGCGTCTCCGGTTTCTCACATTCCGATTCAACCGCTTCGGACCTGATTCCGAAATTCCTCGTAATGCCCTGTTACGTCAGAGCATTTCCAAAGACGTCTTACGTGTCGGCGGCGGGAAGGCGGCGTCGAGCGCCGCCCAGTCTTCATCCGTTATTTCAAGATCGGTCGCACCGCGGTTTTCCTCGACGCGGGAGACGCTGGCGGATTTCGGAATGGCGATGACGCCGTCTCTTTCCAGAAGAAAAGCCAAAGCCAGTTGCGCCGGGGTTGCCTGATAGGCCTTGGCGATACGGATGAGTTCGTGGTTCTTCAGGATGCGGCCCTGCTCGATGGGAGAGTAGGCCATCAGCGGCACGCCGCGCTCCTGACACCACGGCAGCAGCGAAAATTCCGGTCCGCGACGGGAGAGGTTATAAAGAACCTGATTGGCGGCGCAATTTTTACCACCTGGAACCGCGAAAAGCTCTTCCATGTCGTCGGTATCGAAATTGGAGACACCCCAGTCGCCGATCTTGCCGTCGCTCTTCAGCCTTTCGAATGCGGCCACGGTTTCGCCAAGTGGGTGCTCGCCGCGCCAGTGCAGCAGGTAGAGGTCGATGTGATCGGTGCCGAGCCTTGCGAGGCTGCGCTCGCAGGCTTCCGCAGTGCCTTTTGCGCTGGCGTTCCACGGATAGACCTTGGTGACGAGAAACACCTCGTCGCGGCGGCCGGCGATTGCCGTTCCAACCAGTTCTTCCGACCGGCCGTCCGCATACATTTCCGCGGTGTCGACGAGCGTCATGCCGAGATTGATCGCCTTGCGGATGCTTTCAACTTCCTGGTCTGCCGATGATCTCGTCTCCCCCATGTTCCAGGTGCCGATGCCGAGGGCTGGAACGTCTTTTCCAGAGGGCAGGGTGACGGAAGGAATATCCTCATGCATGGTTTTGCTCCAGCGGTTGCCAGTGGGACAATAGTCTTTTGTGTCGACTTCTCAAACCCATGGCGCAAATGATTGATCCATCAAAAAATTTGACCTCGCCCATCGGCATGTCGGGGTGGTTTGACGGCAGGGCGGCGGATAGGGTTTTGGCTCAAGGAGAGATCATGACCATAGAAACCTTCGCCGCGCTGGTGCTGTTTGCCTTCACCACCTCCATCACGCCCGGCCCCAACAATATGATGCTGTTTGCGTCGGGTGTGAATTTCGGTTTCCGCCGAACCATCCCGCATATGCTGGGCATTGGCGCCGGATTTCTGTCGCTGTTGATCGGGGTGGGATTTGGCCTTGGTGCGTTGCTGCATTCCGTGCCCGCGTTGTACACGGGGCTGAAATTCGCGGGTGGGCTCTATCTCGTCTGGATTGCGTGGAAGATCGCGATGTCACGCAGCCTCAGCGAAGGTTCGGCCGCTTCCGAGCCGATGAGCTTCCTTGCCGCCGCCGCCTTTCAATGGGTCAACCCGAAAGCCTGGGTAATGGCGGTGACGGCGATGGCGACCTACACCAATGAGGCCCAATATTTCCTGACGGTCCTGATCGTCGGTCTTGCCTTTGCGGCCGTCAATCTTCCCAGCGTTTCCACCTGGGCCGGTTTTGGTTCCGCGCTGCGAGACTGGCTGTCGGTGCCGGTACGGCTCAAATGGTTCAACATCACCATGGCTGTCCTGCTCGTCGTCAGCCTCTGGCCAATGCTGAAGTAACAACCGTCACGTCGGAAACTGCCGGTAACATTCCTCGGCAATCGCCTGCACCTCGTCGCGCGTCAGTTCGGCTGACACGGCATAACCCAGTTCATTGTCGATCCAGTAGAAGGTCTCGATGCCGTCTGCGCTGGCCATACGGAAGCTGGTGGTGCGGTTTTCCTCGTTGTGGCCGATCAGCACCGTCACCCGGCGGCCGGTCTTGTCCTGATACATCAGCATCGCGCCCGGCTTGCCGCTGACGGGAATAAGACGCCCGCCGACAAGGTCATATCCGATCTTCGAGAGATCGGGAATGGCGAAGGGGTAACCCAGCCGCTTGCCGAGCCATGTCGCAAGATGCTGCTGTTCGCCTGCGCCGACTTCGACGGGATGGCGCACCTCGCTTGCATAGATGAGATAGGCGGATTTCGCCTGCGCCGGAATATCAGTCGTCAGCGATGCCAGCGTCACGTCCTGCGGTGTGGAAAAAGACGGCGGTAGAAGCCTGCCCGCCGCAGCACCCACCACGAAGATCAAAAGGGCGGCCGCTATTTGCAGCAGAACCGGTTTTGCGCGCCATGTACGGGCCTTCTTTTGCGGGCTGAGCAGCGATGCGTCATGCGGATGTGCGGCGGCATAGGAGGCGAAGGCATTGCGCAGAATGTCGGCCTGTTTTCTCCATTCCTCCACACGGGTCTGCTCTTCCGGCCTTTCCGCCAGCCAGGCCTCGACAGCCGCGCGATCATCGTCGGAAAGAAGTCCGTCGACATAGGCGTGCAGATCGTCTTCGGTTATGGCCTCTAGCCGTTTCATCTTGGTCTCCGCAGGGGAATGATATTATCCGCCGCCAGGTGCTGGCGAAGGGTTTCGCGGGCACGGGACAGTCTCGACATGACGGTGCCAAGCGGGATCGCCAGGGTCTCTGCCGCCTCCTGATAGCTGTAGCCTTCCACGGTCACCAGCATCAGCACGGCGCGCATATCCGGCGAGAGAAGCGCAAGCGCGCCATGCAGCCGGTCGTTCTCCAGCGTGTCGGAAAGCGTTTCCGCGCCAGCGATGCTCTCATGGGCATCGAGGCTTTCCGACGGGTGACGTTTCTCGGCGCGGTGACGGTTGCGATAAAGATTCGTCATTATCGTGTAAGCCCATGTTTTCAAACCCGTTCCGCGCCATTGCCTTTTGTTGGCCAGCGCCTTTTCCACGCAGTCCTGCAAGAGGTCCTCGCCATCGGCGTCGGAGCGGGAAAGGCTGCGGGAATAACGGCGCAGCATGGGTATCAGCGCCAGCATCTCCGTCTCGAAGCTGCCGGCTGCGGGGGAGTGGCTCCCCCGCATTCTTCCCGTCATGCCATCAGGGTTTTGCGGCATCCCATACACCGTTCATACCGTCGCCGGTGGCATCGCCCTTTTTGGTATCCTTGACCCAGTAATAAAGCGGCATGCCGTCCTTTGCCCACTGCATCTTACCGTCCTTGCGCTTCACGAGCGAGTAAGCACCCTCGGCCTTGTCACTGGCGGCCGCGAAAAACGGCGGCCAGTTTACCGCGCATTTGTCGTAACAATTGGATACGCCCTTCTTGTCATTCTTGAAAGTGTAGAGCGTCATGCCTTTTTCGCCGGCAAGCACATTGCCTTTGTCGGTCTTGACCGTTTCGACCGCAGGTGCGGCATAGGCCGTGCCGGCAAAAGCCAGAACGAGGGCGGGAACGATAAAGCGGATCTTCATGGACATATCCTCCTTGGTTCGGGCGGGCTCAAGCCGCCAGCACATCAAGAGACACCGGCGCCCGCCGATTTATTCCCCGTTTCGCGATATTTTTAAACTTATCCATTGAGCTAAGTGTTTTGCCATGATAGTTAGCCTTATGGAAAACTATTCAGACGCGCTCGACGACATCTTCCAGTCTCTTGCCGATCCAACCCGCAGGGCCGTTATCCTGCGGCTGGGCGGCGGGGAGGCGAGCATCGGCATGCTGGCCGAACCCTTCGATATGGCGTTGCCGTCCTTCATGAAACATATCCGTCAGCTGGAGGAGGCGGGGCTGATCGTGACGCGCAAGCAGGGGCGGGTCCGCTTCTGCGCGCTGGAGAAACAAAGGTTTTCCATGCTCGATGGCTGGCTTTCGCAACAGCGCGCCATCTGGGAAGGCCGAACCGACCGGCTCGAACAATTCGTCATGGCGCAACAGGACAGGATGTCCAAAAAAAGGGAAAATGACCAATGACCGAGACTTTCAATCCCGATCTCGACCTGAAGATTTCACGCATCATAAGGGCGCCACGCCGGCTGGTCTGGAATGCATGGACCGACAAGGCCAGCCTCGAACAATGGTGGGTGCCGCATCCCGGCCAATGCCGGGTGGACAGAATGGAGCTTCACCCCGGCGGCGCTTTCGAGACGCGCTACAGCGAAGACGGCAAGGAATTCGGCCAGCATGTCAGCGGCTGTTTCCTGGCGGTGGATCATGAGGAACGTCTCATCTTCACCGATGCGCTGACCGCAGGTTTTCGCCCCTCCGCCCAGCCGTTCCTCACCGCCGTGATGACGTTTCGCGATCACCCTGATGGCATGGAATATGTTGCTTATGCCATGCACAACAACCTTGCCGACCGCGACAGGCATGCGGAGATGGGTTTCTTCGATGGCTGGAATACGGTTGCCGAGCAGCTGGCGCAACTTGTCGAGAAGCAGGCGGCGCATTGAAGCCGTCATTCTCATCCCGCGATTCATCTTTCGTTCTTTTTCTGTTGCGCATCAGGCTCGAATCCTGCGATGAGGGCGCATGTTATTTTCACCGCAACAGGACGAAGCGCTCAAGGCGGTTTCCCGCTGGCTGAAAGAAGGCCGCACACCGGTTTTCCGGCTGTTCGGTTATGCCGGAACGGGCAAGACGACGCTTGCCAAACATTTTGCGGAAAATGTCGATGGCGAGGTGCTGTTTGCGGCCTTCACCGGCAAGGCGGCGCAGGTGCTGCGTTCACGCGGGGCAACCAATGCCCGCACCATCCATTCGCTGATCTACCGCCCGCGCGGCGAGGAGACCGTTGAAGACGAGGAAACCGGCAAGACCTCGATTGCGCCGATGTTCTCCATCAACCGCCAGAGCCCGCTCGCCAAGGCGGCGCTGATCATCATCGACGAATGTTCGATGGTGGATGAACAGCTCGGCAAGGACCTGATGAGTTTCGGCACGCCGATCCTCGTGCTTGGCGATCCCGGCCAGTTGCCGCCGGTTTCGGGCGGTGGCTTCTTCACCGAGCAGGAGCCGGATTATCTGCTCTCGGAAATCCACCGTCAGGCCAAGGACAATCCCATCATCCATCTTGCCATGGATGTGCGTGAGGGCCGGGAGATCATGCGCGGCGATTATGGCGCCGCACAGGTGATTTCAAAATCCGAAGTGACGCAGTCGCTGGTTCTGGAGGCCGATCAGGTTCTGGTGGGCACCAATCGGACCCGCCGCCGCTATAATCAGAGGCTTCGCGAGCTCAAAGGGTTTTCCGCCGATTACCCACAATCCGGCGACAAGCTGGTCTGCCTCCGGAACGATCCCGCCAAGGGGCTGTTGAACGGTTCGCTCTGGCAGGTAATGAGCTCTTCGCGTGAGACGGTTAAGCCCGGCATCAACCTGATGATCCGGCCTGAAGACGACGATATGGATCGCGGTGCGGCCAAGATCAAATTGCTGAAGGCGGCCTTTGAGGACGTGGAGACCGAAATTCCGTGGTCAACGCGCAAGCGTTATGACGAGTTCGATTTCGGCTATGCGTTGACGGTGCACAAGGCGCAGGGTTCGCAGTGGAACAATGTTGTGCTGTTTGACGAAAGTTACGCCTTCCGGGATTCCCGCGAAAGGTGGCTTTATACCGCCATCACCCGCGCGGCAGAGACCCTGACGATCGTTCGTTGAGATAGAGCATTTCCGGCGAATAACGGGAGCAACTTCAATGCTCTGTCTTTTTGTCTACGCATTGTCCGGACGGAAAACCGCTGCGCACTTCCTGAAAATGCTCCGTCAGGCGCGGATGACGCCGAGCAGAACCGCCTTGGCCACCGCCTGAAAACGGTTGCTCGCGTTGAACTTGCCGATGATCCTTGCCTCGAGCGTGTTGAGATCGCTGCCTGAAAGACCAAGCGCACGGGCAAGCCGCACCGGCGCGTAACCCTCCGCCATCAGTTCCAGGCATTTGCGTTCGTTATCGGTCAGGGCGATGTCCTTTGCCGGCGCCCGCTCAGCGCCATCCACACCGTCCGTATCGGTCTCCGTCACCAGCAATTCCTCGATTTGCTGAGCCTGACGCTGGAGGGTGGAAAGTTCGGCGGTCAACTCCCTTTTTCGCTGCCGCAACGCGGCGTGAAATATGTCGTCGGCTTCTTCCTGCGAAAGTGAACGGACGAGTTTTTCCATAATTTCGGTAATGGCGGCGACGGAGATGCCGACTTCGCGACAGACGTTGATGACGGCCATGCGCTGGACGTTGCGGTGGGTATAAACCCGCATCTGGCCGATGCGCTTCGAGGTCAGCAGCGCCTTTTCCTCGTAAAAATGCAGTGTCCGGTGGGTTACCCCGAAAATATTGGCCATGTCGGCGATGGGAACGGGTTCGGCGGGCAGGGAGGAAGGCAGGCTCACATCCGGTAGAAAGCTGCTGATCCTTAGATTGGGTTTGTCCTCGTCGCCGTGTTCAAACGGCATCCTGCCATCCTGCATCGTCTCCCCCTTCGCGCTTTTTGACAGTGTGCCTGATTTTTATGGCATTCGTTATTCGTTCCCCCGTCACGTGCCTGTCTTCTGATCAAGACATCATGCCAAATGCAACGAAAAAACCATAACGTGTATTGCCTGCTTTCGTTCCCGCGCCTTTAAAAAATTTCATCGGCCTCCTTGCGGTTGGCGTCAACCTGCGTGAAACAAGGTGTCAATTCCGAACCGGAGCCCCGATGCCATGCCTGCAAAACTTTCCGTCAATCTGAACGCAATTGCCATGTTACGCAACCGTCGCGATCTTCCCTGGCCTGACGTCGCGCATTTCGGGCAAATCGCGCTTTCGGCTGGTGCACGCGGGCTGACTGTACACCCGCGGCCCGACCAGCGCCATATCCGCTTTTCGGACCTGCCGGTGCTTCGGGCGCTTATCGATGACCGCTTCCCCGGCGCGGAATTCAACATCGAAGGCTATCCGACCGAAGATTTTCTCGCTCTGTGTGAAAAGACCCAGCCGGAACAGGTGACGCTGGTGCCTGACGACCCGTCGCAGGCGACGTCAGACCATGGCTGGGATTTCCGCAAACACGGCGTTTTCCTGAAGGACGTGGTTGGACGCCTGAAGGCCCGTGGCATGCGCGTCTCGCTTTTTGCCGATGGCGATGGTGAGCGCGAGCCGGTGGAGCTGGCGGCGGAGACGGGTGCTGTGCGCATCGAGCTTTATACCGGCCCGTATGGCGGCTGTTTTGACGATGCACAAAAGGGCGACGCGCTTCTCGAAAAGCTCGGAGAGACGGCGGATCATGCCAGAGCGCTCGGGCTTGCCGTTAACGCCGGCCACGACCTCACCGTCGCAAACCTGCCCAGGCTGATGAAACGCATCCCTTATCTGGCAGAGGTCTCGATCGGCCACGGGCTGACGGCGGATGCGCTGGAATATGGCATGGCTGAAACAGTCCGGCGTTTTTGTCAGGCCTGCGGTCAGCCTAATTCATAACCAAAGTCAATTTTTTCGCCTATGCTCTGCCTTGCGCATGCTCCGTGCGCAAGTTTTGGAAGGCAGAGACATATGCAAGAACATCATGTTGTCGTCGTGGGTGGAGGCTTCGGCGGTTTACAACTGGTGCACGGGCTGGAGGGGGCCCCTGTCCGCATCACATTGATCGACCGTCGCAATCACCACCTGTTTCAGCCCTTGCTGTATCAGGTTGCGACGACGGCGCTGGCGACATCTGAAATCGCCTGGCCAATCCGCCATCTTTACCGGGACCGCAAGGAGGTGACGACCCTGCTTGCGGAGGTGACCGGTGTGGACCGCGTGGCACGGACCGTGCAGCTGAATTCCGGCCAGGTGATCGGCTTCGATACGCTGGTGCTGGCCACCGGCGCCCGCCACGCCTATTTCGGCCGCGACGAATGGGAGCGTTCCGCCCCCGGCCTCAAGACGCTGGAAGATGCCACGACAATCCGCCGCCGCCTGCTTCTCGCCTTTGAAAGGGCTGAACTTGCTACCAGTGAAGAGGAGCGGCAGGCGCTCTTGACCTTCGTCATCATCGGGGCTGGCCCGACGGGCGTGGAAATGGCTGGCATGATCGCCGAGCTCGCCCACAAGGCGCTGCCGGCGGAATTCCGCAATGTCGATACCACAAGGGCCCGTGTCCTGCTTGTCGAGGCCGGTCCTCGCGTCCTGCCGGTCTTTACGGAAGATCTTTCGGCTTATGCCAGGCAAGCGCTGGAAAAGCTCGGCGTCGAGGTTCTGCTCGGCACGCCGGTGACGGCCTGCACGGATGAGGGCGTGACGGTGGGGGAGACCTATTATCCCTGCCGCACCGTGGTCTGGGCCGCCGGCGTGCAGGCATCGCCAGCCGCAAAATGGCTCAATGCCACCGCCGACAGGGCAGGGCGGACCATTGTGGGTCCACAGCTTAATCTGGACGATGATGCCGATATCTTCGTCATCGGCGACACGGCCGCCGTCAATCAGGAAAACGGCAAACCGGTGCCTGGCATCGCGCCGGCGGCAAAGCAGCAGGGCGCCTATGTGGCAAAGGTCATCAAGGCGCGGCTGGAGGGCAAGCCGTCGCCGTCGCCTTTCCGCTACAGCCATCAGGGCAATCTCGCGACCATCGGCAAACGCGCGGCGGTGATCGATTTCGGCAGGTTCAAGCTGAAGGGCGTGCTGGCGTGGTGGATATGGGGGCTTGCCCATATCTACTTCCTGATCGGAACGCGGTCGCGGCTGGCTGTGGCGTGGAGCTGGTTGTGGATTTATCTGAGCGGCCAGCACAGTGCGCGCCTGATCACCCAGAAAGAGACGTTGAAGGACGAGGCGTGAGGGCAGGTAACAGAAAAGGCGGGAAGCATTGGCTTCCCGCCCTTTTTTATTTAGTCAGTGGTCTCAATCAAGCGTCGAGTGAGGCCATGTCGATGACGAAGCGGTAGCGCACATCGCTCTTCAAGACGCGCTCATAGGCTTCGTTGACATCCTTGATGTCGATCTTTTCGATCTCGGAGACGATGTTATGCTTGCCACAGAAATCCAGCATTTCCTGAGTTTCCTTGATTGAACCAATCATCGAGCCGGCGAGCGAACGACGAGCCGGAATGACCGAGAAAGCATGAACCGGGATTGCATGTTCCGGCACGCCGAGCAGAACCATGGTGCCGTTGACCTTCAGCAGGTTCAGATAGGCGTTCCAGTCGATTTCGGCTGAAACGGTGCAGAGGATCAGGTCGAAAGTGCCAGCGAGCTTCTCGAAGGTCGAGGCGTCGCTGGTGGCGTAATATTCCTTCGCACCGAGCTTCAGGCCGTCGTCCTTCTTTGAGAGCGTCTGCGACAGGACGGTGATTTCAGCGCCCATGGCCGAACCGATCTTGACGCCCATATGGCCAAGACCACCCATGCCGACGATCGCGACTTTCTTGCCGGGACCGGCATTCCAGTGATGCAGCGGCGAATAAAGCGTGATGCCGGCGCACAGAAGCGGCGCAGAGGCATCGAGCGGCAGGTTTTCGGGAATGGAGAGAACATAGTCCTCGCGAACGACGATATGGTCGGAGTAGCCGCCCTGCGTCGCCGTCTTGCCGTCCCTATCCACAGAGTTGTAAGTCTGGACAAGACCCGGCATGTACTGCTCATTATCGACATCGCGCGTAGCGCAGCCAACGCAGGAATCGACGAAACAGCCGACGCCGACATGGTCGCCGACCTTGAACCGGGTGACCTTGGAGCCAACGGCGCGGACGACACCGGCGATCTCATGGCCCGGAACGATCGGGTAAACGGCATTCTTCCATTCGTTACGGACGGTGTGGATGTCCGAGTGGCAGATGCCGGCATATTTGATATCGATGACGACGTCGTCATCATTCGGCTCGCGGCGTTCGAAAGTGAACGGGGTAAGCGGCTTCGACGCGTCGGTCGCAGCATAACCTCTAGCAATAGCCATCTAAGTATCCTTTCGGAAGTTTGGGGACGATGGAATATGCGATGGAAGATGCTGAAGCCGTTAGAGCGATCCTCCGAGCTTTTTGCACGATCCTGCAAAAATTGACTATTCGTCTCTTTGCGAAGTGCATTAGGCATTCTAGATAAACAAGGCTTCCTCCTCATTTGAAGGGTATCCCCATGTCCCTGCCGTTCAATCTCTATCAGGAGATTACATCCATTGCCGCGCGGCACGCTACAGCCGATGGCGAGGTGAGGACCGCCATTGACTCTCTCGGGATCAGCCGACGGACGACCCCGAGCGCGCCGTGCCACGGGAACTACCGCCCCTGTTTTGCAATGGTCATTCAGGGCGCGAAATGCGTTCAGCTCGGGACCGACACGATCAATTACGGGGCGGGCGACTACCTGCTGACCTCCCTCGACCTCCCGGTCGCCTGGCGTGTTGTCGAGGCAAGCCCCGACGTGCCGCACTTTTGCATTTCACTGGCAATCGATGGCGAAAAGCTGCTCGATCTCATGCGTCGCGTGCCAATAGATCCACCCGCCGAGCCCGTTAATGCGCAGCGCGGCATCGTCGTGAATGCCGCCACGCCGGAGCTTCTCGACGCTGCAGTCAGGCTGTTGCGCTTGCTCGATCGTCCCGCCGAGATTGCCGCGATGGCGCCGCTCATCGAGCAGGAAATTCTCTACCGTATTCTCACAGGCCCGGCGGGCGGCCAGTTGATGAACATCATTGCGGCGGGAAGCCCCGGCAACCGCATTGCCCGCGCCATCGCCTGGCTACGTGAAAACTTTGCTCGCCAATTGCGGGTCGAGGAGTTGGCCGAACAGATCGGCATGAGCGTGTCTTCATTCCATCATCACTTCAAGACGATTACCGCCATGACGCCGGTGCAATATCAGAAGCAGCTTCGTCTACATGAGGCGCGTCGGTTGATGCTGCTGGAGAGGCTGGATGTCGGCACTGCCGGCCACCGCGTCGGCTACCAGAGCCCCTCGCAATTCAGCCGTGAATACAGCCGCTTCTATGGCATGGCGCCATCACGTGATGTGGATGTCTCACGCGAGATTGCGGCGGGGTAGGGTGCGGTGTCCATTGAGGCAGAGCTGCGGTACCTGAGGATTCACCCCCCTCTGCCCTGCCGGGCATCTCCCCCACAAGGAGGGAGATCAGCAAGAAGCACTGTCGTCACTCGACCCTCAACACTGAGATTGGCGAAGCGTAGCGGCACATCGATCTCCCCACCTGTGGGGGAGATGCCCGGCAGGGCAGAGGGGGGTGAGCCGCGTGCGCCATCGATCCACTACCCAACCAAGAGTTCAAAAGCTCTCCTCACACATTCCGCACCGCACCAATTCTTCTCCGCTCCCGAAGAATCCGCTTGACCCCAACGCCACCTCCGCTTAAATGGCGCTCGAACCGTACCGTACGGTACATCAATCGAACCCCAGGAGTGGAAAGACTTGGCTTCCGACCCGATCACAGCGCAGGAATTTTCGCCGCGCCAGAACGCCGTTCTGGATCAGGCATTGCGTCTTTTGGTCGAGGGCGGCGAGAAAGCGCTGACCACATCCGGGCTGGCGCGCGCCGCCAACTGTTCCAAGGAAAGCCTCTATAAGTGGTTCGGTGATCGCGATGGCCTGCTGGCGGCGATGATCACGTTTCAGCAGAGCAAGGTTCGCACTTTCGAGAAAGCAGGGGACCGAGTGTCCGCGCCGCAGCTTGCCGATCATCTCGAGGTTTTCGCCCATGATCTGCTGGATGTTCTGGCGGGCGACGTGTCGCTGGCGCTGAACCGTCTGGCGATAGGGCAGGCGAGCCGCGACGGGTCGAAGCTAGGTGATCTCTTGCTGGAGCGTGGCCGGCGCCAGATCGACCGTCGCGCCCGTGGTCTTATCGAGGCCGGTCGCCGTTCCGGCTATCTGCGTTTCGATGATGCCGAAGAGGCATATCGCATTTTTTACGGTCTCATCGTTTCGGATCTGCATGTGCGCATGCTGCTGGGCGAGGCGCCGGACAAGGATTTTTCCGCCCGGGCGAAGAAGGCGGTCGTCGCCTTTCTGACCCTCTACGGCACGGAAAAGGTACATTCGGAACTGGGCGGCAAGGCTGCCTGAGGTTCCGGTTCACACACAGAGACAAGCATTAGGGAAGGACCATCAAATGCGCGTTTATTATGATCGTGATGCCGATCTCAATCTCATCAAGTCCAAGAACGTCGTTATCGTCGGTTACGGCTCCCAGGGCCGCGCTCATGCGCTGAACCTGAAGGATTCCGGCGCCAAGAACGTCGTTATCGCGCTCAAGGCTGGTTCGCCGACCGTCAAGAAGGCCGAAGCCGACGGCTTCAAGGTCATGACCGTTGCCGAAGCCGCCAAGTGGGGCGACCTCCTGATGATGGCGACGCCTGACGAGCTGCAGGCAGACATCTACAAGGCCGACATCGCTGGCAACATCCGCGACGGCGCAGCGATTGCTTTCGCACACGGCCTCAATGTTCACTTCGGCCTCATCGAGCCGAAGGCATCGCTCGACGTCGTCATGATCGCACCGAAGGGCCCCGGCCACACGGTTCGCGGCGAATATCAGAAGGGCGGCGGCGTTCCTTGCCTCGTTGCCGTTCACCAGAACGCTTCCGGCAATGCGCTTGAACTCGCTCTCTCCTACGCCTGCGGCGTTGGCGGCGGCCGTTCGGGCATCATCGAAACGAACTTCAAGGAAGAGTGCGAAACCGACCTCTTCGGCGAACAGGTCGTTCTGTGCGGCGGTCTCGTCGAGCTCATCCGCGCCGGTTTCGAAACGCTGGTCGAAGGCGGTTATGCGCCGGAAATGGCCTATTTCGAGTGCCTGCACGAAGTGAAGCTCATCGTCGACCTGATCTATGAAGGCGGCATCGCCAACATGAACTACTCGATCTCCAACACGGCTGAGTGGGGCGAATACGTCACGGGTCCGCGCATCATCACTGCCGACACCAAGGCTGAAATGAAGCGCGTTCTGCACGACATCCAGACCGGCAAGTTCACCACCGAGTGGATGCAGGAATGGAAGGCCGGCGGCGCTCGCTTCAAGGGTATTCGTCGCAACAACGACAGCCACCAGATCGAAGAAGTCGGCGCCAAGCTGCGCGGCATGATGCCCTGGATCGGCAAGAACAAGCTGGTCGACAAGGCCGTCAACTAAGCTTCATTGCTTGATGGAAATTTTGGAGGCCGGGGCGAAAGCTCCGGCCTTTTGTTATTTCTGCTCCGGCGGGATGACACCCTTCGTCAGCAGGAAGCAGCCGTAGAACCGCGTCTCGCCAGTGGTAATGACGCAATAGGCCTGCTTGGCTTTTTCGTAGAACGCGAAGCGTTCGATGCCGTACATGGGGGCTGGTTTTCCTTCTGCCGCGTCGATTTCCTTCTGCACTTCGGCCTGCACCGGCTCCAGCTGGTCGGGCGCGCCCATCACTTCCATGCGGCCGACCGACGGCTGCAGCGGCGTGTCGAGCGGCAGAACGGACAGGATCGCCTTCATGGCGCGGGCGGCCGAGACGTTGTCGATATGCAGCACCTTGCCAACGGCGGTCTGGCGGGCAACCGAATCGGAAGGGAAGTTGGTGTCGGAGATCACCAGCGTATCGCCGTGCCCCATGGCGCGCAGCGCGTGTAGAACATCGGCGTTCAGCGCCGGGTCGATATTTTTCAACATGTCGTCAAACTCCCATGATGCTTTCGCCGTGTCGCGGCGCGCGCGCAATCCAGCCGGAAAACCATGCCGCGTCAATCGCAAAGGTGTGATTGTGAAGCTTTGCACAAGGGTGTATTTGGCTTTGTCCGCAAAATCGGGCCTCCATGCAGGCCAGTTGCGGGCAATGTGCAGGGAGGCAGAAATAATTCGAAAAACTGATAAGTCAGTATTGCTGACATATCGACATTTCTGTAAAGATGCACGCATAAAAACGACACAAGAGGAAACGTACCCATGCTTGATTGGGAACAAATTTTCGCCACGCGCTCTTCGCGCATGAAAGCGTCTGAAATCCGCGAGCTGCTGAAGCTGCTCGAACAGCCCGATATCATCTCCTTTGCCGGTGGCATTCCGGACCCCGCTCTTTTCCCCGCAGAGGAGTTTCAGCAGGCTTACGCGGAAATTTTTTCCGGCGCGCAGGTCAACGCCGCGCTGCAATATTCCGTCAGCGAGGGTTACAAGCCGCTGCGCGAATGGCTGGCGGGCGAAATGGACAAGATCGGCATCGAATGCACGGCCGACAACGTCTTCATCGTTTCCGGTTCGCAGCAGGGTCTCGATTATCTCGGCAAGCTGTTCCTGTCGCCGAAGGATACGGCGCTGGTGACCTGGCCGACCTATCTGGGTGCGCTCTCGGCATTCAATGCCTATGAGCCGAACTATGACCAGCTGAACCCCGGCGGCAACCGCACGCCTGAGGCCTACCGCGAAACCGCGGCCAAGCTTGGCGGTGCGGTGAAATTCGCTTATCTGTCGGCCGATTTCTCCAATCCGACCGGCGAAACCGTTGACCTGGCCGGCCGCGAAAAGGTTCTGGCGCTGGCTGACGAGCTCGATATCGCCGTCATCGAAGACGCGGCCTACCAGTCGCTGCGTTACGATGGCGAAGCGGTGCCGCCCATCATGGCGCTCGACATTGCCCGCTCGGGCGGCATCGAGAACACTCGCACGATCTATTGCGGCAGCTTCTCCAAGACGCTGGCACCCGGCCTTCGTGTCGGATACATCGTCGCTTCCGCCCCTGTCATCCGCAAGCTGGTGCTGATGAAGCAGGCCGCTGATCTGCACTCCTCCACCATCAACCAGATCGCCATAGAGCGTGTCGCATCGCGTGGTTTCGACAAGCAGGTCGCCAAGATCAAGGCCGCCTACAGCGCGCGGCGTGATGCGATGCTGGCGGCGCTCGAGAAGTATATGCCGAAGACGACCAGCTGGACGAAGCCGGAAGGCGGCATGTTCATTTGGGTGACGCTGCCGGAGGGTATGGATGGGGCGGCGCTGCTCGCCAAATCCATCGCCACGGAAAAGGTCGCTTTTGTCCCCGGCCGTGCTTTCTTTGCGGATGGTTCAGGCACGAACACGCTGCGCATCAGCTTCTCCTGCGCCAATGAGGCGATGATTGAGGAAGGCATGAAGCGGCTTGGGCGGTTGATTGCGACGGCTCAGGCGGACACGGCTGAGGTGGTTCCCGCGATTTGAGGCGGCGTGTAAATTATCGGTAGCGACGGAGGGTGCGGCTTCACCCCCCTCTGTCCTGCCGGACATCTCCCCCACAAGGGGGGAGATCGACCTGTGGAAAGGTCTCGACCATCTCGACGCTTGAGAATGAAGTGATGAGAGGGCTTCTTGCCGATCTCCCTCCTTGTGGGGGAGATGCCCGGCAGGGCAGAGGGGGGTATGCCCCGGCCTCCAAGAGAACTTTCGTTCTTCCGCCCGGTGCTCTCAACCTTGTAGCGATCACACCCGCAAAAATCCTGCCTGTCACATACATGTTATGCAATCATGTTTTAGCGGTCCCACGAAACAACAGGGACTGGACCCATGAAAACGCTGCTTTCCGCTTTCACCGCCATCGTGTCGCTCGGCTTCATCGCCACCGCCGCCAATGCCGCCGATCTGGTGCTTTATACCAGCCAGCCCAACGAGGACGCGCAGGCGACCGTGGATGGGTTCAAGGCCGCCAACCCCGGTCTCGACGTCGAATGGGTGCGTGACGGAACGCCAAAGATCATGGCCAAGCTGATGGCGGAAATCAGCGCCGGTAATCCGGTTGCCGATGTGCTTTTGATCGCCGATATCGTGACGCTGGAGCGCATGAAGCAGGCCGGTCAGCTTCTCGCTCACAAGTCGCCGGAAGCCAAGAATATCGATGCCTCGCTTTATGATGCGGACGGCTTCTATTACTCCACCAAGCTCATCACGACAGGCATCATGTACAACACTGCCGCCGCGATGAAGCCGACGAGCTGGAAAGATCTGGCGAAGGCAGAGGCCAAGGGTCTCGTCACCATGCCTAGCCCGCTGACCTCTGGCGCGGCGCTCATCCATGCGCAGACGCTTGCTGCCGCAAACGGCCTGGGGTGGGATTACTACAAGCAACTGAAGGCCAATGAAGCCATCTCCGGCGGTGGCAACGGTGCGGTGCTGAAGTCCGTTGCTTCGGGCGAAAAGGCTTATGGTGTGGTCGTCGATTACATGCCGATCCGTGAAAAGGCCAAGGGCGCACCGGTCGAGTTCGTCTTCCCGGAAGAGGGCGTTTCGGCCGTCACCGAGCCGGTCGCGATCATCAAGGGCACCAAGCATGAGGAAGCGGCCAAGAAGTTTGTCGATTACGTGCTTTCGGAAAAGGGCCAGCAGGGCTTCGTCAAGCTCGGTTATATCCCGGTTCGTGCCGATGCCGGCATGCCGGAAGGTTTCCCGGCCCGCGACAAGATCAAGGTTCTGCCGCTCAACGCCGCTGACGCACTGAAGAACTCCGAGCAGGATCTGAAGACCTTCTCAGACATCTTCGGCTCCAAGGGCTGATATAGCGGAATGACCCGTTCCAAGGCTTATGGAAACAGCCAGCCGCGCTGGCTGTTTCCTTTTGTGGTCAGTGTCGTTTTTGTGCTGAGCGCCCTGCCGCTCGGGCGGCTCGCCTATACCGGCATCGTGTCATCACTGAACGGTGACATATGGCGGCTTCTTGCCGATCCTGCCCTTTGGAATGCGGCGCTGAATACGCTCTCCACCTCTTTCCTCGGCATGCTGATTTCGCTTGTCATCGGCGGCGCCTTTGCGCTTGCGCTGACGCTTTGCGACATCCGTGGCAAGTCGGTTTTGAGCTTCCTGTTCATGCTGCCGATGATGATCCCGCCGCAGGTGACGGCGCTGTCGTGGATCGGCATGACCGGCCCTTCGAGCACGCTGCTGAAGGCCATCGGCCTCGCGCCCGCGATGGGCTCGCCGCAGCCGCTTTATTCCATTGCGGGTATTGCGCTTCTGCTCGGCGTGCAGCACGCGCCGCTTGTTTATCTCTCGCTGCGGGCCGGGCTGCTGGCCTTGCCGCAGGACGGCATCGAGGCCGCCAAGCTTTCCGGTGCTTCGCCGCGGCGTGTACTGTTCGATATTATCCTGCCGCTTTCCACGCCGGGGCTGATTGCCGGGGCGGCGATCTCCTTCGTCTCCAATGTCGGCAATTTCGGCATTCCGGCGATCCTCGGCATACCCGCCTCGATATTCACTCTGCCGACGCTGATCTACAGCCGTTTTGCCAGTTTCGGCACCAGCACCTTCGGCGATATCGCCATGCTCTCGACCATGATCGCGATCATTTCCGTAGCCGGACTTGCTTTGCAGGAACGGGCGATGAAGGGTAGGGATTACCGCATCATCGGGCTCTCCGGCAAGGCGGCCACATTTGGACTGGCGCGGTGGCGGGTACCGGCGCAGCTTGCCCTGTGGCTCGTGCTGTTCTTCATGCTGGTCGCGCCGTTGACGGCGCTGGTGGCAAGCTCGCTCGCTCCCGCCTATGGGGTGCCGCTCAGCCTCAAGACCGCAACGCTGCATGCCTATGAGGAGCTGTTGTATCGGCAGAGCGTCACCCGCACGGCCTTCCGCAATTCGCTGTTTCTGGCAACAGTCACATCATTGTGCCTGCTGGCGGTGACGGTGTTGACGGCCTATTTTCTGGTGCGGGGCGAAAGCCGCTTCATGTTCCTGCTCTCGGCGCTGGTGGATATTCCCTATGCTCTACCGGGCGTCGTTATCTCCGTATCCTTCGTGCTGTTGTTCGCAGCCCCCATTCCGCTGCTGGGCTTCACGCTTTACGGCACGATCTGGATCATCCTGCTCGCCTATTTCTCCTCCTTCTTTGCCGTCAGCCTCAAGCCCATGGTCAGCGCCTTCCTGCAATTCGATCCGTCGCTGGAAGAGGCCGCAAGGCTCTCCGGCGCCGGTTTCTGGCGGCGGCTCCGGGATATCATCCTGCCGCTGGTTGGGCCTGCGGCCGGCGCTTCCGTCATTCTCGTTTTCCTGATCGCCTGCAACGAACTGACGGTGTCGGCGCTCCTCTGGTCCGCCGGTACGCAGACGCTCGGCGTGCTCATCTACAATCTCGATGACAGCGGCAGCTTCGATCTCGCCTCTGCACTGTCGGTGCTCGTCGTCATCATGGTCATTGTCCTTATGCTGCTGCTCGAAATTCTGGGGCGCCATCTGCCGAAAGGAGTCGTCCCGTGGCGAAACTGATCCTCAACCGCCTCTCTAAAAGTTTTGGTGCGGGACCAAAGCCCGCCGTGGACGATGTATCGCTAACGGTCCGCGAAGGTGGTTTTCTCGCTCTGCTTGGGCCTTCCGGCTGCGGCAAAACGACGGTGCTGCGCATGATCGCCGGTTTCGAACAGCCGACCGATGGTTCGATCCTGCTCGGTGAGCGCGTGCTGGCCGATGCCGGAGCCATGGTGCCACCGGAGCGGCGCAACATGGCGATGGTGTTCCAATCCTATGCGCTGTGGCCGCATATGTCGGTTGCCGACAATGCCGGTTATCCTCTCAAGGTGCGCGGCATATCGGGCGAGAAATATCGAGAAAAGGTGCGCCAGGCACTGGCCGCCGTCCGTCTCGAGAGTTTTGCCGATCGCCGCCCCGCCGAATTGTCCGGCGGCCAGCGGCAACGCGTGGCGCTCGCCCGCTGCCTCGTGACCGAGCCTGACGTGGTGCTGCTCGACGAGCCGCTCGCCAATCTCGACCGGCACCTGCGCCAGGAGATGGAGGAGACGTTTCGTGATTTCCACGCCCGTTCCGGCGCGACGATGATCTATGTCACCCATGATCAGGCGGAAGCCATGGCGCTGGCAACCGATGTCGCCGTCATGTCGCAGGGCAGGCTGCTGCAGGTCGCCGCGCCGGCGGAGCTTTATGCGCGACCGGAGGGCAAGCTGGTCGGTTCGTTGGTGGGGCAGGGAGCGATCCTCACCTTGCCGGTGCCGGCAGGGGTGTCGCGCGATCTTGACTGGGGGAGCCTGCGGGCGGCGATGGAGAGGGGTAAGCAATTGCCGCAGGCGGATGTTCTCGTGCGGCCGCAGGATGTGGTGCGGGATGCGGAAGGCATTGGCTGCACGGTGACGTCGGTTCTCTATGAGGGCGAACGATATGCTCTGCGTCTCGACCTGCCGGATGGGCAGGTGCTGAGGGCCTATTCGCGCGAGGCGGTGGCGGTGGGTGATAAACTACCGGTTGCCATTCGTGCGGCTTGGCGGCTCTGATGTCCGAGGGTGAGGATATGCGGGGCTGATGGCTCTCCGCAGCTCATCTCGCCAGCGCGCCATACCCCAGACCACTGGCGACGTCGCACGGGAGCGGCTAAGCTTCCCCTTGCTGCAATAGGATTGATTCATGTCGCTTCGGCTTGCCACCTTCAATATCGAAAATCTTCTCACCCGTTTCGATTTCACCGGCTTTCGCAACCAGACGCGGCGTGACAGGGCGATCCAGCTTTTCGATATCAGGGACGAGGCAACCTATCAGGCGCTGGAAAGTGCGCGGATGGTGTCATCCACCGACGATACGCGCCAACTTTCGGCGCTCGCCATTGCGGATGCGGATGCCGATATTCTCTGCCTGCAGGAGGTCGACAATATGGCCGCTCTGCAGGCCTTCGAATATGGCTATCTCTACCGCATGGTCGGGAATGGCTACCTGCAGAAATATCTGGTCGAGGGCAATGACAGCCGCGGAATCGATGTCGCCGTTGTCATGCGCGAGCAGACGCGCGACGGCGAGAAGATCGAGGTGGTCGACATCAAGAGCCATGCGGCGCTGACCTACCGCAATCTCGATATCTTCAATCCGGCACTTGCCACGACCAATCAGATCGATGACAAGATTTTCAAAAGGGATTGCCTGGAAATCGACCTGCGGATCGGCGGCAAACCGCTGACGCTTTACGTCACGCATTTCAAATCCATGACCAATGCCCGCGACGCCGTGGATGCGCGGATCGCCACCATGCCGATTCGCGAGGCGGAGGCCATGGCCGTTCGCCGCATCATCGAAAACCGCTGGGGCGTGGGCAATACCCGCAACAAGAATTTCGCGATCTGCGGCGATATGAACGACTATCAGGAGCGCGTTGCGATTTCCGGCGACAGGCGCAGCGGCTACAGTTTCGCGCCTGTGGAGGAGGAGCGCAGTGCGCTCGATATCTTCACGGCCGATGGTTTCGTCGTCAATCCGATGACGCGCCGCGATGTCATGGATCGCTGGACGCTCTACCATTCGCGCGGGCCGCAGGAACAGCACCTGTGCCAGCTCGATTATGTCTGGCTGTCACCGCGCCTGGCGGAAATAAACGCCACCCATGTTCCCGAAATCATCCGCAACGGGCAGCCTTTCCGCACGGTTTTCCCGCCGGGGCAGGAGGTCGAACGTTACCCGCGCACCGGCTGGGATCGCCCGAAGGCGTCCGATCATTGCCCTGTCGTGATGACGCTGGATTTGATCTAGAGCATCTCCGGTGAAGACCGGATCACCTGAAATGCTCGATCTCTTTGTTTTTACGCAGTCCGTGCGCAAAACCGCTGACGCAGTTTTGCTGGACGTGTCCTAGCGCGCGGCAAGATTTGTTGGCGGGGATGCCGTCTAGCCGTTTGCTACCTTGGGGTAATAGGTTGCCCATACCCGATTGCGGCCTGCGCGTTTGGCCTGGTAAAGCCGATCGTCGGCGATGGCGATCAGCTCGTCCCAGCTGTTGATTGTCTGCGCCTCCTGCCAGACGACGCCGAAACTCGCCGTCAATGACAATCCGGCCTGCTCGTCGAAGGTCTGAACTTCTATCAGGCGGCGAAGGCGGTCGGCGGTCGCGGTCGCCGTGGCGTGACTGACATCCTGCAGCACGACGACGAATTCCTCGCCGCCATACCGGGCCAGAATATCGTTCTTGCGCAATGCGCCTTTCAAGAGACTTGCGGTCTTTTGTAGCGCGAGATCGCCCATGGCGTGGCCGTAGCGGTCGTTTATCGATTTGAAGTGATCGATATCGACAATCATGACGCCGAGTGACTGATATTTCTCATCGCCGCTCAGAATGGCCCGAACCGACTTTTCCAGCGCGCGGCGATTGAAGACGCCGGTCAGGGCGTCGGTTTCGGAAAGTGTGCGGAGCTGCTCGGCCAGCGCGCGCTGCTGGTCCTCCATTTCCCCCTTCTGCCGAAGCTGCTCGCGCAGGAAATCGAGTTCCCGGAACATCTTCGTCACTTCTGGTGCGACGCCGGTCTGGCGCTCAGCTCCGGAAAGATCGCCTGCTGCTATCGCGGAGATCTGGGACAGGACAGACTGCATGGGCTGGAACAACGCGGTTTTATAGACCGAGGTGAGGCGCAGCAGGACCAGTACGGCGATCAAGGCGAGAAAGAGCGAGGCCAGTCCATAGATAAGCGCCTGTTGCTTGTTCTTTTCGATTCTTGCGCGGGTTTCTGCGAGGATAAGGTCACGCAGCTGATCTGACGACTTCATGCCCTGAATGTAGTTTTCGGAAAAATCGCGGGCGGTAGGACGTGCGGATGGCACGACGATAGCAATCGTATTCTGCGCGTAGCGAAGCGACTGGCCGAAATAATAGGTATCGAAATCGCGAAACGCAGCGTCCAGGCGCGGTGTCGACAGATAGGCGGCGGTGTAGTTCCAAAGCGAGGATTTCACCAGCATCACGCTCTGCATTTCAGTGTCGAATTTCGCACGATAGCTCAATCGGTCCTGCTGGTTTGCCTGCAGGCTCATGACCACGTAGGAGCCGAGGCGGCCGATCCTGTCGCGCATGACACCGGCGGTGCCGGTCATTGCGATATCGATGGCGACGTCAGGTGTTTTCGTGATGATGGCCCGGGCCACCTTACCGCGCAGCAGGTTGACGCTGTCTGCGGCCTTGAACATCGCTTGAATGGCGTTGGCCATGGCGCTGTAGCTGCGCGCCTCCGGGGAAAGGGCGACGACCGCGTCTACGGCCTCGCGCGATTGCGCGATTTTCTGACGCGTTTCGGCAAGGGACTTCGCCAGGCCGGGCTGCGCCTTGATTTCCTCGGCGAAGGAGATCTCGACTTGCGACAACTTGTCGTCTGTCGCCTTGCGCGCGGCGGCCAGATGCTCGACCCGGCCTGGATCGGCAGAAGAGGCTGCCATCAGGTTATTTGCCGGACCGCGCTCGGCCGAGACCAGCCATGCGGACTGGAGCGCGGTTTCAAAACGGTTCAGCTGCTTTGCATTCGTCCGATAACGAAGATAGCTGGAGACGCTGGGCAGCGCAGCAAGTGTCGCCAGCAGGATGGCGCTTACGGCAATAACGATTGTGCCTGTCAGCTGGATTTTCTGTATGCTCGCGCGCATCGGGTGCGTTATTCTCGCTGGAAAGGTTATGGTTTGCAGCCATTTTAGCTTCGTCGCGTAAATACTTCGCTTATTTTATAGCGGTTTGCTTTAATGGCGATCAGACGGAGACGTCGGCGGGGCAAGGTGTGGAAAAGAAGGCGACAGATGAGCCGCACACAGTTTTTGCTTTACACCAAGTCAGAATCTGATAGTTGGCAGGGCACTGGATTGCCCTTGTAGCTCAGTTGGTAGAGCACCTGATTTGTAATCAGGGGGTCGCGGGTTCGAACCCTGCCGGGGGCACCAGTATTTTCAATCCACGTCATCGCGAATCTGTTTGGGCGAATGGGCCTGCTGCCGGGCCGCACGCTTCATGTGCATGGTCTCGCCTGCCTTAAGGCGAGAGCGAAACGGGCCAGATATCCGCCAGAGTTGTAAAGTCTGCCGCTTTGAACATATTGTCCAGCGTATAAGTTGAGCAAAGGCGGGGCTTGAAATGGATGCATATGGTCATTTGCGGATATTGGTAAGCCTTATCCTCGGCCTTGCAATCACCAGAGTTTTGTCCGGTCTTTCGCGAAGGCTGCAGGAGCCGCAGAGAACCGATCGCATGCATGCGCAGATCGTCTGGTCGCTGGCCCTGCTTCTTGGGGCGGTTCATTTCTGGTGGTGGGAGTTTGCCTTGCGGCTCATCCACAACTGGAATTTCTGGATTTACATCTTCGTTCTGGTTTACACGTCGCTTTTCTTTCTGATGTCGACGCTGCTTTACCCCGATCACATCCAGGAGTCCGCCGAACGGGAAAGTTTTTTCCTGCGCCGGCGACATGCGTTTTTTGCGCTGTTTGCAGCCTCCTTTCTCTTCGATCTGATGGATACCTACATCAAAGGGAAAGAACACTTCGAGCAGCTTGGGCCATGGTATCTGGCACGGATTGCCGGCGGCCTCCTCATCGCGCTCGTGGCGATGAGGACCGATACTAACCGCATCATCATGTGGCTCGGTGTGGTCTGGCTTTTCTTTAACGCGCTCTGGATTACGGCGATCTATAGCGACCTGTTTTAGTCTTTAGCGCGCGCGTGGGTGCGCCGGTTTCGATGATGCCTATGGCTTTATGTGATACAGCTTGTGCACGATCGACCAGTTGCCGTCCCGTTCCAGCAGCGACAGATATTCGTAAAAATCCATACCGTCGAAACGGGTCGTCAGCTTTACCGAGGCGCTGTCGCCCTCCTTGTCGATGCCGATGATTTCGAAAGTGGGGTCTTGGTCGGGCAGCCCGCGTTCGCTCTTGCGTATCTGGTCGACGAAATCTTCCAGTGAGAGCCATTCGGTTTCACATTCGAAGGTGCCAACGATGCTGGCGCGTGGATCGAAGACATCACGCATCAGGCCCTCATCCGCATAGGCCATGGCATGGACGTAATCCGTGACGGTCTGGGTAATGGTTTGCGGCATCGGATCGTCCTCCCTTCAGATCCAAAAGCCGAGCCTACACCTTTTGGCGGCTTTCCACCATAAGGCCCTGAAAATGCGCCGGATATGCTTCTTCGCAGGGTATTTTCCGGCGGCCAGCGGCAGGCTGGTGTCGAATGTCGCGACATGTTTTGCCATCGCTTTCCACAATTTTGTCCCGCCCGTCATTATAGTCGCCTTCTGTCCGACAAATTTGGGCATCAAGGGCTTTTCGGTCCGTTGTGCCGTGAGACTTTGTGTGGGCTTTGCCGGTTTAAAAGCCGGGGCGGGGTGCCGCACGGGGCGGAATTGGCCTATGATCCGCCGGCAGGCCTCAGGCGTGTGGCATCGGGCATGCGGGTAACAGTTTGCGTTTGAAGGTGTTTTTGTGATCGATCCCTATGTTTTGCTTGGCGTGGAGCGCGATGCCGACGAGGCGGCGATCAAGACGGCCTACCGCAAGGTGGCCAAGGCAGCGCATCCCGACAGCGGCGGCGATGCCGAGCAATTCGCGCGCCTGCAGACGGCTTACGAGCTTCTTAAGGATCCGGTGCGGCGCAAGGTGTTCGATGATACCGGCTACGATCCGCAGCTTGCCGACGCCAAGGACCTCAAAGGCCTGCTGATGCTGGAAACGCTGGTCAATGAATTCATTCTGGATGAGCGCGAACCCGGCAGTTTCGATCCCGTGGCGGCCATGCGCCGCAAGCTGACCGACGACATTCTGAAAAGCCGTTTCCATATTCTCGAACTGGAACGGCACCGCACCCGGGTGCGCAAACACATGGATCGTCTGGGCCGCAAGCCGGAAACAGACGTGCTGAGTTCCATGCTGCGCGCCCGCAGCCAGTCCATCGCCGAAGCCATCCGCAACGCCGAAACCCAGATCGAGGCGATCGAGCAGGCCTATACGATGCTGGAAGGTTATTCCTACGAATTGGAGACCGTGACGCTCGCCGAACCTCTCCTGAAAGGCGAAGCGGCGGAGTAAGGGTCGCTCAGGGGCCGTTGGCCAGCGCCAGGATGAGCTGGTGCACGCGCCCGCCGGGCGAAAGCTCGTCGCGGTCGAAATCGCGGCCGCGCTGGCGCTGCTCGTTGGAAAGCTCGCCGAGACGCTGCTGAAGAACGGCGCGTACCTTCTGGCATTTGGGATCGCTCTCCGCCCGCAGCCCGGTGCTGAAGGCTTCGATCTTCTTCACCATGTCGAGAATATGCTCGCCATGGACGCGTTCATGGGTTTCCACGCCGGAAATGAAGGTCTTCCAGCTGGCGGCGACGGCGGGGGGCAAATTGGCCGGTGCTTTCGGCCAGGTATAGATGATGGTGAGGTTGGGCCTTGCCGTGGCCAGCACGCAGGCGCCATCCGGCTGCGGACGATAATCCCGCCGCCATGTCAGCTTGAAGGTGGTATGGGCAATCGCCTGCACACCCGCGGTCGGGCCTCGTTCGCCGATGGACTGGTACAGCGCACCTCCGGTATTGCCGCTGATGGCATAGGTCTTGATCTGCTCGGAAGGTTTCCAGCCGGCGGACTGCGCCGACAGCGGAAGGGCGCTGAGCAACAGGGCGGCCCTGACGGAAAGGGAAAAGAGATGGGCGGGCACGCATTGATCCTTGCTGGTTTGCGCAGCGAAGATAGGCGAGGGCCGGGCTCTCAGGCAAGGGGCTGTCCGCGGAGAGTTTCAGTTGCTGCGCGGAATAGACCATACGAAAACCCCCGCGCCTCGGCGCGGGGGAACAAGCGAACAACTGCAGGGGTAATCAGTCGTCCAGCTTGTCGTAATCGAGCTTGGGGGCGTTCTGCAGCGCGTCCTTGGTGGTGTCGACATAGGCTTTCCAGGTGCCGTTGTCGTTGTGTACGGCGACAGATGCCGGGTCGAGTACCACATAGCTCTTGTCGATGCCGAGGAAGCCGCCGACGCTGGCGACAAGGCCGATCACCGACTTGCCGTCGCCGATCACCACATCTTCGATCTCGCCGATGTTTTCGTTCTGCGCGTTGTAGATGTCCATGCCGTCAAGCTGGGAAGCGGTGAGATCGGTCTTCTGGACATTGACGAACTTCAGCGGGCCGCTTGCCTTGGTGCCCATCGTGATGCCAGGTCCGGACAGAGTGGCATCCGCGCCAGCAGCAGGGGCCGTGGTTGCCGTCTGGGCAAAGGCCACGGAGGAGGACAGCGCTGCTGCGGCAGCGAGAGCGATGACATTGATTTTCATGATGTTTCTTCCCTTTGTATGCTGAACATTGCGTTCGGGAAAGAAACGGTGAAGGGCGAATTTGGTTCCGCATGGGAGGACAGGAAAATTTGGTTTATGTTGAAAGCCGGAACAGAGGCGCAGCAGGGAGGGAGTGGCCTTGCGGCGAAATCGGGAGGGCATCATGGCAAAAAAGGTTACGGAAAAAGACGCGGCTGAGATCGGGGCCTCCGGCCTCATCGACCAAAAAATCGCGGAACTGGCCGACTGGCGCGGCGATATGCTCGCACGCATTCGCGCGGTGATCCTGAAGGCCGATCCCGAGGTGGTTGAGGAAGTGAAATGGCGCGGCGTGCCGGTCTGGTCGCATGCCGGCATCCTCTGCACGGGTGAAACCTACAAGAGCGCCGTGAAGATGACATTCATGAAGGGCGCTTCGCTTGAAGACCCGGCGGGCCTGTTCAATTCCAGCCTGGAAGGCAATACGCGGCGGGCGATTGATTTTCACGACGGGGATGTCGTGAATGAGGAAGCGTTGGCGGGGTTGATCCGCGCTGCAGTGGCGTTGAACCTTGCGAAAAAGAGCGGGAAGAAGCGAACCGTGAAATGATCGATATCTGATTTGAGAGGCCGGGCCATGCCTCAATCCCCGGCGATATCCGCGGCCTTGTCCCACTCCCCATCGATGAATTTCAACGCATCGATGATCGAGACCTTCCACACCGACCAGACGTGATCGCCATCGGTCACCCGCAGCTCGGATTTGCGCTTGTCGGCCTGTAGTGTCTCGTGCAGGGCGATGGCGCCGCGCCAGAGGAAGAAGCCGTCATCATCGCCAACGGTCAGATAGGTGGCGGGCACATCCTCGTTTTCGGCGACGTGCTGGGCAACGAGGGTGAAGACGTTTTTCTCGTTAAAGAGCCTTGCATCGAATGGCGTGCCGAAGGCCCCGGAGAAATGATCGCCGGTCGAAGGCAGCACGACGCCGCTGGTGATTGTGGTGCGGTCGAGCTGATGGAAAAAGGCGCTGTCCTGGATGAGCTTCAATTCGGCGGGTGTCTTGTCGAGATCGGAAGCGGGCACGTTCTGCCAGATGGCGCCGGACAGGCTGGCGACGGCGCCATAGAGGTCCTCGTGGCCATAGGCCAGATGCAGGGCGCCGAAACCGCCCATGGAAAGGCCGGCAATGGCACGACCTTGCCGATCCTTGCGCACCGGCAAGGTTTTTTCGATCTGGTGGCGCAGGTCGCCGGTCAGGGCGGTCTCGTAGTCGCCCGGGCCGCCGACAGCGGCAGAATCGACGTACCAGCTGTTCTTGACACCGGGCATGACGACCACCAGCGGACGGATGGTGCCCGCTTCGATGAGCGTGTCGAGGGTCTTTTCAATATTGCCGAGATCGCGCCAGCTGTTCTGGTCGCCATCATGGCCGTGCAGGAGATAGAGCACCGGCCAGCCGTTTTCCGGCGGAGCGCCATCTGGACGGTAGATGTTGACGGGAAGTGGCGCATTCAGGGCAGCGCTATGAAAGGTGGCGTCCTCGATCTGGCCGGAAAGGGCGGGTGTCCAGAGCAAGGCGAGAAACAAAGCGGCAAGGTGTTCTCGATACATGCGATGTCCTCTCGCGGTTTTTATTCGACCTATTACCGCCCCGGCCGACCCGTCTTGCCCTTCGTCCTGCCTTTACGCTTCTGCTCTCCGGCGTCTTCGTAAGACCCCGCACCGATCTTGCCGCGCACCAGTGGTCGCGGATCGTCAGTGCCCTTCGTCGGCTGCCCCTCCAGCAGCGGTGAGAAACGTTTGCCGGATTCGGTTTCGGGTTTGTCCGGCACCGCGCCGCGTACGGGCTTTTCGGTTCTGCCCACCGTCATTTCGTCCAGGGTGTTCCTGCGGAACAGTGGTTTCCCCGTGTCCGAGCCGGGGCCCATTTCGTCCAGAGAGGGTTTGGCGAAGAGGGATTTGCTGCTTTCGTTCGCGGCGGCACCCCGCTCTGTCCTGCCGGACATCTCCCCCTCAAGGGGGGAGATCGACTCGTGGCGAGCGCTCGTTCCGCTTTTCCTGCTCTTGCCGCCAGCCTCAAGCGATTTTGCCTCTTCCTTGGCCATGGGGTCGTCCATGGTGGCGAGTTCGGCGGCTTTGAGGCGCTTGATTTCGTCGCGCAGGCGGGCGGCCTTTTCGAAGTCGAGATCGGCGGCGGCGTCGCGCATGGATTTTTCCAGCGCGTTGAGATGGGCCTGCAGATTATTGCCGACCAGGTGGCCGCCATCGGCGAAGCCCTTGCCGGAAACGCCGGAAATATCGGCCCTTACGTGATCACGCTCATAAACCGAATCAAGAATATCCGAGATTTTCGCCTTCACCGATTCCGGCGTAATGCCGTGTTTGGCATTGTAGGCCATCTGCTTCTCACGGCGGCGGGCGGTTTCCTCCATCGCCCGCTTCATCGAGCCGGTAATGTTGTCGGCATACAGGATGACCTTGCCGTCGACGTTACGGGCGGCGCGGCCGATGGTCTGGATCAGCGAGGTTTCCGAACGCAGGAAACCCTCCTTGTCGGCATCGAGGATGGCGACAAAACCGCATTCGGGAATGTCGAGACCTTCGCGCAGCAGGTTGATGCCGACGAGAACGTCGAACGCGCCGAGGCGGAGGTCGCGGATGATCTCGATGCGCTCCAGGGTGTCGATGTCGGAGTGCATGTAACGGACGCGAACGCCCTGTTCATGCAGATATTCTGTCAGATCCTCGGCCATACGTTTGGTCAGCACGGTGCAGAGCGTGCGGTAACCCTTGGCGGCCGTCTCGCGGATTTCGCCGAGGACGTCGTCCACCTGGCTGCGGGCGGACCGCACTTCCACTGGCGGGTCGATCAGGCCTGTCGGACGGATGACCTGTTCGGCGAAGACGCCGCCCGACTGTTCCATTTCCCATGAGCCGGGGGTGGCGGAGACAGCCACGGTGAGCGGGCGCATCGCATCCCATTCCTCGAAGCGCAGCGGGCGGTTGTCCATGCAGGAGGGTAGGCGGAAGCCATATTCCGCCAGCGTCGCCTTGCGTCTGAAGTCGCCACGATACATGCCGCCGATCTGGCTGACAGAGACGTGGCTTTCGTCGATAAACAGCAGGGCGTTGTCGGGGATATATTCGAACAACGTCGGTGGCGGCTCGCCGGGGTTGCGGCCGGTGAGATAACGCGAATAGTTTTCGATACCGGCGCAGGAACCGGTTGCTTCCAGCATTTCGATATCGTAGCGCGTGCGCTGCTCCAGCCGCTGGGCTTCCAGCAGGCGTCCGGCCTTTTCGAGTTCGGCGAGGCGGCCCTTCAACTCTTCCTTGATCGACTTGATCGCGCCATTCAGCGTCGGACGCGGCGTGACATAGTGTGAGTTGGCGTAAATCTTGACGGATTGCAGGTCACCGGTCTTCTGGCCCGTGAGAGGGTCGAATTCGGTGATGGAATCGATCTCGTCGCCAAACATCGAGATGCGCCAGGCGGCATCCTCAAGGTGGGCGGGGAAGATTTCGATCGTATCACCGCGCACGCGGAAGGAGCCGCGCTGGAAATCCATGTCGCGGCGCTTGTATTGCTGGGCCACGAGGTCGGCCAGAAGCTGGCGCTGGTCCAGCCGGTCGCCCACCTGCATCTGGAAGGTCATGGCGGTATAGGTTTCCACCGAGCCGATACCGTAGATGCACGACACCGAAGCGACGATGATGCAGTCGTCGCGTTCCAGCAGCGAGCGGGTGGCGGAGTGGCGCATCCGGTCGATCTGCTCGTTGATCGAGGATTCCTTCTCGATGAAGGTATCGGAGCGCGGCACATAGGCTTCCGGCTGATAATAATCGTAATAGGAGACGAAATATTCCACCGCATTGTCGGGGAAGAAGTTCTTGAACTCGGAATAGAGCTGTGCCGCCAGCGTCTTGTTAGGCGCCAGGATGACGGCGGGTCGCTGCGTTTCCTCGATCACCTTGGCCATGGTGAAAGTTTTGCCGGAGCCGGTAACGCCGAGCAGCACCTGGCTGCGCTCGCCCGAATTGATGCCTTCGACGAGGTCGGCAATGGCCGTCGGCTGGTCGCCGGCGGGCTTGTAGTCCGAAGCCATGCGGATGGCGACGCCGCCTTCGGATTTCGGCGGGCGGGCCGGCCGGTGCGGCGTCCAGAGCTTGCCGTCCTTGAACAGCGGATTGCCGCTCTCGATCAGTTTCGAAAGCGCGTCCACCGTGGCGGTGACAGCACCCGGGTCGAGATTGGCGGCATCCTCCAGCGATACATCCATGCCTGCCACCGGATTGAGACCGGCAGCGGCTCTGGTTTTCGGATCGCTCGATGCGCCGATGGACACGCCGCGTGCTGTCTTGGAGGCCGTTGTGTTTTTCGCCGTTTTCGAAGCCGCTTTCTGCGCTTCCTTGCGCGCTTCGATCTCGATCTTCTTGCGGTGCTTGCCCGCTTTCGAGGCAATTTCGCGCTGGGTTTCGACCGAGCCCGCCTCGGCTTCCGCCTCGAGCTGCTTTACCCAATCGGCAACACTGCCGCTGAGCGGCGCGCCTTCAAACGACGATTGCGGGGCTTCCTCAAAGCCGGAGGGCGAGGATGGGGGATTTTTCGGTGATCTGGCCATGGGAGAAATATGGAGGGAGTCACGGGCAAAGGAAAGGGGACGCGGTGAAAAAATGAGTACAAAAAGGAAACGAAGCGTTCGGAACGAAATCCGACCGGATGCGTTGCGTGCGACCGGAACTGATGCTCGCGAACTCCAGGGGCTCGATGTTTTCTTTATTTTCCCAAGCCAAAGACGTAGGACGTACGGGGTTTCTGCCAGCTGGAACCAATCGTAACAAATCCAAGATGGTGTATCGATGAAAATACGGCCTGCAAAAATTGACGATGCCCAGGAAATGGCGGCGCTTCAGAATGAGATATTCTCGGCCGGCCTGCGAAAGATGCCAACGGATATGTCGACCGTGCTGGCAAATTATATCGAGCACACGGACCGTATCGAGTGCTCGGTCGCCGAGGACGAGAATGGGCGCATACTGGGGTTTCAGTCCCTGCGTTATGCGCGGGACGACAACCCCTATGGGGTGGCGGAAGGGTGGGGCATTATCGGCACCCATGTCAGCCCACAGGCCGCACGAAAAGGTGTTGGGTCCGCTCTTTTCGCGGCGACCCGGACGGCGGCGCAGGCCCGCGGCCTGAAAAATATCGATGCCAGCATCGGTGCCGATAATGTGCTCGGCCAGCGTTATTATGATGCCATGGGATTCACGACCTACCGTCAGCCAGAAGGGCTTGTCTGCAAGGTTTACCGGCTGGATTAAGCGCCGCTTTTGCAGATGTCGTGGCGGGGCATTCAGCTGCGATTGTCGTTTTCCGAATATTGCAGACGTGCCTTGCAGATGCGGATGTGGTTCTCATCGGCCCATTGCACCAGCAATTTCATCGGTACCAGAAAGGAGCGGCCGAGATTGGTGAGCTCATATTCCACGCGCGGCGGCACCTCGGCATAAAGCGTGCGGCGGATGAAACCGTCCTCTTCCAGCCGCTTCAGCGTGCGCGACAACATCTGCTTGGAAATATCGTCGATCCTGCGGTTCAGTTCGTTGAAGCGCAGAACGCCACCCTGAAGGGCTTCCAGAACCAAAAGACTCCATTGATCGCCGATGCGATCCAGGACGTCGCGGATGGGGCAGGGCTGCTCGAAGGTGAAGATTTCCCTGGTCTGTGTTTCCGACATTTTCTTACCCCTTGCCCTTTTTCTGGAGCCTCAAGGTCATCGCCATGTGACCAGATCACCAGCGGCTGACTTCTTGCGGCCAGCTTTGCGATACCATAGCTCTGCATTCCGGTCTATTATTTAGACCAATGACGATATCAACAGAGGAAACAAGCCATGGCTAAAATCGCGCTCATCGGCGCTTCCGGCAACGCCGGATCCCGTATCCTGAAGGAACTTTCCGATCGCGGCCATCAGGTCACGGCGATCGCCCGCAATCCCGAAAAGATCGCCGCCCTGCCGGGCGTGGTAGCAAAGAAGGGCGATGTTTTCGATCAGGCGGCGCTTTCGGAGCTGCTGAAGGGTCACGATGCCGTGATCAGTTCGGTACACTTCACCGCCAGCGATCCTGCAACGCTGATCGAGGCGGTGCGCGCTTCCGGCGTTCCGCGCTATCTCGTCGTCGGCGGCGCCGGCAGCCTCGAAATTGCACCCGGTCAGCGCGTCGTCGACCTGCCGGATTTCCCCGCCGCCTACAAGGCCGAGGCAACGAAGGGCGCGGAATTCCTGGACAGGCTGAAGCAGGAAAAGCAGCTGGACTGGACCTTTGTGTCGCCTTCGGCCGAATTCGTGCCGGGCGAAAGAACGGGGAAATTCCGGATCGGCAAGGACACCCTTCTCAGCAACGATCAGGGCAGCCGGATTTCTTTCGAGGATTACGCCATCGCGCTTGTCGATGAAATCGAGAAGCCGCAACATTCCCGTCAGCGTTTCACGGTCGGTTATTGAGAGGGATCACCCATGAATTTCGTTACACGCCGCCTCGCCATCGCTACGCTTGCGCTTGTGCCCGCATTGATGGCCGCTCCGGTTCTGGCCGAGACCGCCAAACGCGATTTCGCGCAGGAAGAAGCCAACCGCAAGCTGGTGATCGAGTTCTACGATACGGTCTTCAACAAGCATGAGGTTGACAAGGGCGCCGCCGTCCTCGTCGACAGCTACAAGCAGCACAACCCGATGGTGCCGGATGGCAAGGCGCCGTTCGTTAATTATTTTACCGGCTTCTTCAAGGAGAATCCGCAGTCGAAAGCGCGGATCGTGCGTAGCGCCACGGATGGCGATCTGGTCTATCTGCACATCCATTCGACGGAAAATGAGGGCGATCGCGGCAGGGCCATCGTTGATATCTTCCGCGTCACCGATGGCAAGATCACCGAGCACTGGGACGTGATTCAGTCTATTCCGGAAACGGCGGCGAACAATAATACGATGTTCTAAGGGCCGATGCCGTCGCATTGCCGATAGCAGGGGAACAGCCGGGATTTTCTCCCGGCTGTTTTCATTTTCAGATTGCACGTCGTTTCTGGCGCGACTGTACGATCAAATCCAGCGCCAGCATTGCCAGCAGGCTCGCGCCCACCAGCGGGAAAATGATGCCGCCGATGGCAAGCATGGCGATGAGACCGCGCAGGACGCGTTTCTCCTGTGGCAGGGGCGGTACGCCGAGTGAGCCTCTGGGGCGGCGTTTCCACCACATGATACCGGCGGACGCGGCAAGCAGGACGATGCCGATGCAGACCGCCAGCAGAACAATCTGGTTGGCAAGGCCATATTGCTGGCCGAGATGGACGTTGATGCCCCATTCCAGCGCCTTGCCGAGCGGACCGTAATCGGCATAGCTCATGTCGATCAGCGCCTCGCCGCTATATTGATCGAGATGAACCACGCGCTGCTGCGCGAGATCGTCGGGATAAACCGAGCCGCTGTAAACACCGGTCGATTTTCCCGGCAGGGCAACGGCGTAACCGGGAGCGAGGCCGAGCGCGTCGAAGCGCGCGATCGCGACGTCGATCCCGATCGGCGGGGTGCCGGCGGAAGCGGTGGATTGAGGTATTTTCGCCTGCTCCAGCGACCAGCTGGTCTTGGCAACGTGGTCGAGATGCTCGCCAGATATCGGAACGTTAGTGCGAACGCCGGCGGGATATCCGAAATTGCTGCCATTTGCCCATTCGTTGACCTTCGCGCCCCAGACGCCCGACCAGGGCATGCCGGTGACCGCAAGGAAAACGATGAAAAAGCCCACGAAAATGCCGGTGACGGCATGGGTATCGCGCCAGAACACTCGCTTCTTCGGCGTGCCGCGCACGGTAATGACGCCGCCGGTCTGCTTGCGTGGCCACCAGAGATAAATGCCTGTCGCGACAAGAAGAATGGACCAGCCCGCCGCGATCTCGATCAGATAGCGGGCATAGGTGCCGAAATATTTCAGGCTGTGGAGATAGCGGATCGTCCACATGACGGTGCCGCGATCCGGCAGGGAGCCGGCAACCTCGGCCGTGTAGGGGTCTACATATACCGCCTGCTTTCCGTTGGCGGTATTGACGGTGATCTCAGCGGAAGCGCCCGGATCGACGGGTGTGGTGTATTTGACGGCGGTCCCGGGTACGGCCGTTAGCGCCGCAGCGATGATATCGGAAGGAAGAGCTTTCGGCGTGTTCTGCACCACCTGCACCCGTTTCAGATCGGAATGGAGGAGATTGTCGAATTCATCCCGGAAGAGATAAAGCGCACCTGTCACCGCAAGCGTTATCATGAAGGGCAGGACGAGAAGACCGGCGTAGAAATGCCAGCGCCAGACGGCGCGGTAAAGATTGATGGACGAGGATTGCGCAGGCGCGCTTTCGCCCCCGAAGGAGGTCGTGACGGACATGAATGTCTCCGCGAAAGAAAGGATTTCCGGCAGGCCGGGAGGGTCTCAAGCGTGCGGAGAGGCAGGGGGTGCGCGCGGACGCGATTCCAGATTGGGTGGCGATGGTGGTGACGCCGCATCGAATTTTATATAGGCGACCGCGTCGGTCGGGATGAGCAGGTCCGCACGCTCGACGGGCGTGACGGGAAGGGTCGCGATGGTAGCCGATGCCAGTCGGCAGAGCGTGCCGCAACAGTCGCCGGCGATCTTTCCCGCCGGATCCTGCTTGCCTGAACCGCCTTCCGGCATACGGGTGGAGCAGATGATATCATCCGTCGCCAGCGCTGCCATTGCCATATTGGCGCGGGTCAGGCCACTCGCGAGGCCTTGCAACAGGAAAAGCAGAACCGCCAGCGTGGCGATGGCGCCCGCCGAACTCCTGTCCTGCATGATCCTGCGAATGATCCCCATGGACCTGAAATGTCACATTTGCGCTGCAATGTCACCGCGACACATTGGCGGGTAGTTGCCAGCGCGCGTCCTGGACATGTTTTTGAAGCAAAGCGGCGCTTTGGTTCCGCGCACTCTACGACTACTCCGCAGCCGGGATGGGCGTCGGTTGTCCGTTTTCGTCCATAGCCACCATGATGAAGGTGCCGGCGGTGACTTTTTCGAGTTTGTCGAAACGTGACCGCTGCGCCCAGGCTTCAACCGTCAGTGTAATCGAGGTGCGGCCGACGCGGGCGATATCGGTATAGATGGACAGCGTATCGCCGATCTTCACCGGCAGTTCGAAGGCCATTTCCTTGACCGCCGCCGTGACGACGCGACAGCGGGAGCGTTCCGCGGCGCGGATGCCGCTTGCCAAGTCCATCTGCGACATGACCCAGCCGCCGAAAATATCACCGGCGGGATTGGCGTCGGCCGGCATGGCGAGCGTTCTGAGCGTCAGCTCGCCGGTCGGTTTGATGGTCTGCTCGGTCATGTTGAGATGTGCTCCATGCGAATGACAAAGGCGCAGCATGCGTTGTGCTTTGTGATTTCGCAAGGAAGGGAAAGCGTCAAGACGACGCTTTGCCCAGAAATTGCTGCGTTGCGTAAAGAGCGATCGCCGCCGCGTTCGAGACGTTAAGCGATTTGATCTCGCCCGGCATATCGAGGCGCGCAAGCGCCGAGACGGTTTCGCGGGTCTTCTGCCGCAGGCCCTTGCCTTCAGCTCCCAGCACCAGTGCGATCTTTTCGCCGTTGAAAGTCCGCTCGATGGGGGCGGGACCTTCCGAATCCAGACCGACGGAGAAGAAGCCGAGCTTGTGCAACTCACCCAGCGCATCGGCCAGATTGGTGACCTGGATATAGGGAATGAGTTCCAACGCGCCGGAAGCGGATTTCGCCAGGACGCCTGACTCGGTCGGGCTATGGCGCATGGTGGTGATGACGGCACCGGCGTTAAAGGCGACCGCCGAGCGCATGATGGCGCCGACATTGTGCGGATCGGTGACCTGATCTAGCACGAGAACGAGGGGGCTGTCCTTCAGCGCGCCGAGACGCTTGACCGGCAGCGGCTTCGTTTCCAGCATCACGCCCTGATGGATCGCCTCGGGGCCGAGTACCTTGTCGATATCCTGCGGGGAAACCATCTCGACCGGGAAGGGCTGGGCACCCGCCTCGCCGATATCCAGACGCGCAAGGGCGTTTTGGGTGACGGAGAGCTTGACGATCTGTCGTTCGGGATTGACGAGTGCGGCGCGCACGGTATGCAGGCCGTAAAGATGCACCTGATCGGGCGCAAGCTGCGGCGGCTTCCAGTCGTCCGCGTCGCGGTTCCTGCGCCTCTGCTGCGGCGGGGTGGGGATTTCGCCCCTTTCGCGCTTGGCGTCGCGCACGGCGCGGCGAAGGGTGGCGTAGTGCGTATCGCGGGTGGATTTGTTGTTTGGATCGTCTTTGCTCATGGCGCCTTATATCTCCGGTAAGAGGCGCACACCAGCCCCCGCGATAATCCACAGGCCTGGAAAGAGGTTTGAATTTTTTCCCGAAAATTCGTGAAAGGGCGTGTTGACAGAAACGAACGAGGCCGTCATATACGCGCCACAGACGACGCAACGGCGCTTCGCCGCAGCGAAATCTGAAGAGCTTGGTCGCTCGATCCTAGCAGAAAGCTGGAGGGATGCCCGAGTGGTTAAAGGGGACGGACTGTAAATCCGTTGGCTACGCCTACGTTGGTTCAAATCCAACTCCCTCCACCATTCTGCACGGATCGAAATCACCACCGCGGGTATAGCTCAATGGTAGAGCAGCAGCCTTCCAAGCTGAATACGCGGGTTCGATTCCCGCTACCCGCTCCAAAAATTTCCCAGCGCGATCGATATTTTTTTGCCGTTCATTCTCTGACTGTGCAGTGCGTTTTCAGCTTGCCTCCAGGGCAGAGCAGATGCGCTGTTTCTCTTCGTCGAGCTCACTGAGCCTTCCCATATGCGCCGTGATTTCCTCAAAGATCGCAGGCAGATGCGTCGTTGAATGGCGTTCTAGTTGGCGCAGGGCGGTAATCACCTCGATCAGATCGATGCGTTCTCGTTCTAGTTTTTCAAGATTCCACAGCATGGTCGCGTTTTCCCGTTGGCATGCGTTCAACAGCCCAAGGGGATAAAAGTTCAAATCCATCAAGTTTAAGGTAAATTTTATCTTATCGACCGCATCACGTCGCATCAGTGCCGGTTTAGTAAGGAGAACGACACTGTGCCCGCGCGCCAGCGACCATATAGCTGTTGTCAGTGGGATGGTATGAGGCGTAACGTGCAGCGCACCATTTCACGTGGTTGATTTCGGCTTGCGAGAGCGCGTAGCCGCTGGCTGAGGCTTCTTCGGCCTTACCCGCGGCAAAGGCGGAGGCAGGGTAGCCGCGTGCGTCTGAATCCTGTGTCTGTTCGTGCTGCTGGTAGGCCGGCTGTATGAGGCTCAGTGCTTGCGCGGGCATGATAGAAGCGGCAGATATCGCGACGCTAAGAGCGAACGCGGAGATGGTCTTCGGCATCCTCAACATCGGTAAATCCTCGTTATTCGTTCGAGATGCTAACGAAAACTTAGGATATTCGTTCCGTGGGAGAGGTGATCGCACACGAACACGTGATTCTCCGGGCAGGGGGCGAGTCGTCAGTCGAAGCGGTAAGACCGGATGTCAGGCCATTCGCGCACGGGGGGCGAGTGGCGATACGATGCCGTCTGACCGCAAACACGATTTGCTCGATGAGCGCCTTTTCCCCGCCGCCAACACGACTTTCCGTCCATGCCGCACTGCTCGTTGACAAGTGGAAAATCCGGTCGGATAGTCGCCCGGCAATCATGCAACCGGGAGTCTTCTATGTTTAACAGGGCTGTCATTCTCTCATCATTTGCGCTGCTGGCATCGGCGGCGTTTGTCTCCCCCGCATCCGCACTCACCATGAAGGAGTGCAGCGTGAAATATCAGGCTGCGAAAGCCGACGGGTCTGCCAAGGATGTCAAGTGGAACGACTATCGCGCAAAGTTCTGTGGCAGCGATGCAGCCGCTGAAGATGCCGCCGATGACAAGCAGGTCGCGGCCACCACCGAGAAAGAACCCGAGAAAGCCACGATAAAGGCCCCGAAGGGCGTCGCTTTTCCGAGTGCTGTCGATAAGAAATATTCAAGCGAGACGCCCGGGAAGGCCCGCCTGAAGACCTGTGTCGACTCCTATCACAAGAACAAGAATGACGGCACGCTCGGCGATCTGAAATGGATCCAGAAGGGCGGCGGCTACTGGAGCCTCTGCAACACCGCTCTCAAGAGCTGAGACGGGTGGGAGCGGCGGCCGATGGTCGTTGCTCCAGCATTGCTGCTTTTGCGAAACGGCACTGGCTAAGGCATGTGCCGACTCGGCTGTGATTGCTCGTGCATGAGTTTCCAGCCGCCATCGTCGGCGCATGACGAGATGGTTGCCCATCCGCGGTCAGGAGTTGGCCGCGGATGAGCGGGTTGTGCGTCGGCTGGAAACGATGGCATGGGCAACCCCGTTTTCGGGCGGGTAATATCTGCGGATGGCTCGCGGGTCAGGCGCCTGATAGAAAGAGTTTAATTCTGCGGCTCGATCCGCATCCAGCAATTAAGACGACTGCTGCTCGCCGATGGCGGCTGGTCGGCAATGTGGGCGGATGACCAGGCGATTTCGAAACTATCTCACCGTGTTGGCCATATCTCTGCTGATGTGGACGGTGATACTCGGCGTCGTTTATTGGCTGTTTCGATAGTCGTATCGCGGCTTGCGGATCATGGTAAAATTGCTGCCATGCAGACGCAGTAACGAGCCCCGACAATATCCTTCCAAGCGTATTCTCGATCTCCCCAGCGCATTCTCGGAAATGTGATCGACGAAGGGTCGCTGCCTCATTTCGGCTATGCCGCCATGCCCTTATGGTTGGATGCCATCAGGAAAGGGTCATCATGAGAAAAACCGTTGCCTTACCATGTCTTGCAACCTTTGCCTTATCGATTGCTGCAGACGCTCTGGCGGAAGATCTGGTGATTCCGCTTCCGAAGGACACGGCGGTCGAAAAGGTGGAGACCCTCTACCAATGCGCCGCTGACAGGGTAGAGGCCGTCTATTTTAATACCGGCGATATCAGCCTTGTGCGGTTGGGGCTAAAGGATGGCGTCACCGTCGCTGCAAATGTGATTTCCGGATCGGGCGCCAAATATCAGGGTGGCGTCTATGTCTGGTGGTCAAAGGGTGATGAAGCCGATCTCTATGATCTGATGGCTGATCCTGACATGAAGAAGCCGGTTCACTGCGTGGAGGCCAAGAAGTCCTGATCGCTTGATATACCCCCTTAAAGGAGCGGCGGCAGGGCGGTTTCTGAAAACCTTGCCATGCCGCCGGTCAGCGTGGGCGTGCGACGCGTTCAGCCAAGAACGAGCGACGCAAGAAGAGCCAGCAGGATGAGAGAGCTGGCGACTACGCCCAGCTTCATCCGGCGAAGGCGGCGGGTGCGCCCGCCGCTCCAGTCATAAGCCATTGGCAGCTTTACCTTTCTTTTTATTATTATGACTTATTACCTAGCTCCCTAGGCTTGTCCGTAGCTGACCTCAATAGCCAGAATCCATCGGCAAAAAATTACGATTTCCCTGTCTCATCATGGTGTTGCAGCAAGCGAGGCGATTGATTCTCGCCCTCTTTCCGGCGTGGAGGCGGGAGGTGCGGCTCCGATGGGCGCGGTCATGAAAAAGGCCCGGAAACTGGTGTTTCCGGGCCTCTTTTGAAGGTATCGCTGCCGTCTGTCTCAGCCCAGATAGGGCCGGATGTAGGGCAGGACCTCGATCGTGCCGTGATACAGCATGTTGAGCGCCACATAGATGATGACCATCAGGCCGAGATAGGAAATCCAGCGATAACGGTGCAGCAGCTTGGCGACGAAGTTGGCGGCGAGGCCCATCAGCGCAATCGACACGATGAGGCCGATGATCAGCACCGTCACATGTTCCTGCGCGGCGCCGGCGACAGCAAGCACGTTGTCAAGCGACATGGAGACGTCGGCGATGACGATCTGGGTCGCGGCCTGGAAGAAGGTCTTGTGACCCTTGGTCAGATCGGCCTCTTCGTCCGTCACCTCGTCTTCGATGGAGCCCGAGGCCTCGCGCAGTTCCGTCCACATCTTCCAGCACACCCAGGCAAGCAGCAGGCCACCGAACAATTGCAGGCCGACAATGGCGAGGAGCTGCACGGTGACTGCAGCAAAACCGATGCGCAATACCGTGGCGGCGATGATGCCGACCAGAATGGCTTTACGGCGAAGATGGGCGGGGAGACCGGCGGCGGCGAGGCCGATGACGATCGCATTGTCGCCCGCTAGAACGAGATCGATCGCAATCACCTGTAAGAATGCCGTGAAGCCGGCGGCTGTGAAGATTTCCATGGAACGGTCCTGAAACGGATAAAAGGACACGGGGAGAAGCGAAAGATCGATATAGAGCCCAGCAGGCATGCCCTGCGCGTCTTTCCAATCGCCCGTCTCCCCCCGACGATTGAATGTCCTTAAGCCATCATGCCGGCGCGGGTAAAGAAGTTGTGATGCAAATATCTCAATTAGTGATCAACAATGGGGCGGAGCGGCTCTTCGGGCCCGCGCGGCTTCGCCCTCCTTCACGGGGTTTAAATGTCGCAAAACATATACCATATACGCGGCTCAGGGCACGCTTAGAGCGCGCGCGAAGACGCTTTCACAATTAAGTCTTGCGCATTCGCTTACAAAGCCTTAAACGGCGACACCAAACCGGTTCGCCGGGAAAACTACTTCACGTTCACAGGAAGCAATTCACATGGCAAAGAGCAAGTTTGAGCGCAATAAGCCGCACGTCAACATTGGCACGATCGGTCACGTCGACCACGGCAAGACGTCGTTGACTGCTGCGATCACGAAGTATTTCGGCGAGTTCAAGGCGTATGACCAAATCGACGCCGCTCCTGAAGAGAAGGCTCGTGGTATCACGATTTCGACGGCCCACGTTGAGTATGAGACGCCGAACCGTCACTACGCTCACGTTGACTGCCCCGGCCACGCCGACTACGTGAAGAACATGATCACCGGTGCTGCCCAGATGGACGGCGCGATCCTGGTTTGCTCGGCTGCCGATGGCCCGATGCCGCAGACCCGCGAGCACATCCTGCTTGCCCGTCAGGTTGGCGTTCCGGCAATCGTCGTTTTCCTCAACAAGGTCGACCAGGTTGACGACGCCGAGCTTCTCGAGCTCGTCGAGCTCGAAGTTCGCGAACTTCTGTCGTCCTACGACTTCCCGGGCGACGATATCCCGATCATCAAGGGTTCGGCACTTGCTGCTCTTGAAGATTCTGACAAGAAGATTGGTGAAGACGCGATCCGCGAGCTGATGGCTGCTGTTGACGCCTACATCCCGACGCCTGAGCGTCCGATCGACCAGCCGTTCCTGATGCCGATCGAAGACGTGTTCTCGATCTCTGGCCGTGGTACGGTTGTGACGGGTCGCGTTGAGCGCGGTATCGTCAAGGTTGGTGAAGAAGTCGAAATCGTCGGCATCCGTCCGACCTCGAAGACGACTGTTACCGGCGTTGAAATGTTCCGCAAGCTGCTCGACCAGGGCCAGGCTGGCGACAACATCGGTGCACTCGTTCGCGGCGTTACCCGTGACGGCGTTGAGCGTGGTCAGATCCTGTGCAAGCCGGGTTCGGTCAAGCCGCACAAGAAGTTCATGGCAGAAGCCTACATCCTGACGAAGGAAGAAGGCGGCCGTCATACGCCGTTCTTCACGAACTACCGTCCGCAGTTCTACTTCCGCACGACGGACGTTACCGGTATCGTTTCCCTGCCGGAAGGCACGGAAATGGTTATGCCTGGCGACAACGTCACGGTTGCAGTTGAGCTGATCGTTCCGATCGCGATGGAAGAAAAGCTGCGCTTCGCTATCCGCGAAGGCGGCCGTACCGTCGGCGCCGGCATCGTGGCTTCGATCGTCGAGTAATCTTTTCCCGCAAGGGATTTGAGAAAAACCCCGCTGGAGACAGCGGGGTTTTTTGTTTGTATCGAGGGCTTGGGCAAGGATAGCTTTCGCTCCGGGGACGGGGCTGTTACGTCAAGGTGGGGAATGAAGAGGAGTATCATGAAGAAGCGCATTCTGTTTACAGGTGGTTCCGGCAAGGCTGGCAGGCACGTGATCCCTTGGCTCATCGATAAGGGTTATGAGGTTCACAACATCGATCTCGTGCCGCTTGACCGGCCTGGCGTCACCAATCTCATCGTCGATATCACCGACAGCGGTCAGGTCTTTAATGCCCTGTCGATGCACCGGAATTTCTCCGAGCTCGAAAGCGGGAAGGGCGTTCTGCCTTACGATGCGGTTATCCACTTCGCCGCGGTTCCCCGCATCCTGATAAAGCCTGACAACGAGACATTCCGCGTCAATACAATGGGAACCTACAATGTCATCGAGGCGGCGGTGAAGCTTGGTATCCGGAAGATCGTGATCGCGTCGAGCGAGACGACCTATGGCATTTGTTTTGCCGAAGGTGATCGGAACTTCCATCAATTCCCGCTTGAGGAAGATTATGATGTGGACCCGATGGATTCCTACGGGCTGTCAAAAGTGGTGAATGAGAAGACCGCACGGGCGTTTGCCGAGCGAAGCGGCTGCGACATTTATGCGCTGCGAATCGGAAATGTCATCGAGCCCCATGAATATGAGAATTTCCACGGCTTCTTTGCGCGTCCCGAAATCCGCAAGCGCAATGCATGGGGCTATATTGACGCGCGCGACCTCGGGCAGATTTGCCATCTCTGTGTTGAAAAGGACGGTCTCGGATATCAGGTCTTCAACGCGGTCAATGACACCGCGACAGCAACGGTTCCCACACGCGAGATTGCCCGGCGCTATTTTCCCGATGTGGCTTTCCGCCGCGAAATCGGAGAATATGAAGGGCTGATTTCTAACCGCAAGATACGCGAGGTTCTCGGCTTCAAGGAGGAGCACGACTGGCGCAGTTACGTTAAAATTTGACAGGCGCACGCTTTTTCGGGACGAGAGTGGAAAAAACAAAAAACACACTTGCCATTCTTTTCCCGGCGTCTTAAAGGAGCGCATACCGAATTGGCCAAGCGATTTTCGCGGCCGGTTCAGGTGTTGAAGGGGTATAGCTCAGTTGGTAGAGCGGCGGTCTCCAAAACCGCAGGTCGTAAGTTCGAGCCTTACTGCCCCTGCCACTTTCCATTCGCAAGCGCGGTTTTCGCTGCATGGCAGATGGGGCCGGTTTACCGGCGAATTTCGCCGAATGTCGATTTCCTCTTGTTAAAAGTGGAATCGGTGTTTATGTAAGGTCAAAACAGACACGCGGTGCGTGGGGCTGATTAGTTCGGCTTTACGCGCCGTAATTGCGTGGGCAGTCAATGGCATCCAAAACCAATCCGTTTACGTTTCTGCAGCAGGTTCGCGCCGAAGCGTCAAAGATCACTTGGCCGTCGCGCCGCGAGACCATGATTTCGACGGCAATGGTGCTGGTGATGGTCATTTTTGCGGCTCTGTTCTTCTTTGCTGCGGACCAGCTCATCGGCTGGCTGCTCAGCCTGGTGCTGAACGTAGGCCGGTAACGGCACGCTCGAAGGCCCGGTAGAAGGATCGAACGGAGAATAAAAATGGCAGCGCGCTGGTACATCGTTCACGCATATTCGAATTTCGAAAAGAAGGTCGCTGAGTCGATCGAGGAAAAGGCCCGCCAGAAGGGTCTTGATCATCTTTTCGAGAAAATCCTCGTGCCGACCGAAAAGGTGGTCGAGGTGCGTCGCGGTCGCAAGGTCGATAGCGAGCGCAAGTTCTTTCCAGGTTACGTGCTGGTGCGCGCCAACCTGACGGATGAGGCCTATCACCTCATCAAGAACACGCCGAAGGTAACCGGTTTCCTCGGTTCGGACAGCAAGCCTGTTCCGATTCCCGACTATGAAGCCGATCGTATCCTCGGTCAGGTTCAGGAAGGTGTCGAGCGTCCGAAGTCTTCGGTTTCGTTCGAGATCGGCGAGCAGGTTCGCGTCTCCGACGGTCCGTTCGCGTCGTTCAACGGCGTGGTGCAGGATGTCGACGAAGAGCGTTCGCGCCTGAAGGTGGAAGTTTCGATTTTCGGCCGCGCTACGCCGGTCGAGCTGGAATACAATCAGGTCGAGAAGGTCTGATTGGCGGGGCGAAGCCCCAAGCGCGTGGAAGGCAAACTGGCTCTTTAAGCCGGGGCAGGGCGCCGCACCACGCAACCGCAGCCGCCGGAGCAATCCGGCTTAAGAGAAGCCGGGTAACCGGTTTGAATTGAAAGGCAGAGAGATATGGCTAAGAAAGTTGCAGGCCAGCTCAAGTTGCAGGTAAAGGCCGGGGCGGCCAATCCGTCCCCGCCGATCGGTCCTGCACTTGGTCAGCGTGGCATTAACATCATGGAATTCTGCAAGGCGTTCAATGCCGCCACGCAGGAAATGGAAAAGGGTATGCCGATCCCGGTCGTCATCACCTATTACCAGGACAAGTCCTTCACCTTCGTCATGAAGCAGCCGCCGATGACCTACTGGCTGAAGAAGGAAGCGAAGATCACCTCCGGTTCCAAGACGCCTGGCAAGGGCGCCAAGGTCGGCTCCATCACCAAGGCTCAGGTCAAGACGATCGCTGAAGCCAAGATGAAGGATCTGAACGCAGCCGACATCGAAGGCGCAATGGCAATGGTTGAGGGCTCTGCCCGCGCCATGGGCCTGGAAGTGGTAGGTTGATCATGGCCAAGGTAGCAAAGCGCATTCAGAAGATCCGCGAAGGCGTGGATCCGAACAAGCTCTACGTTCTCACCGACGCCATTTCTATGGTCAAGGAACGTGCCGTTGCCAAGTTTGACGAAACCGTTGAAGTTTCGATGAACCTGGGCGTTGACCCGCGCCATGCGGACCAGATGGTTCGTGGCGTTGTCAACCTGCCGAACGGCACCGGCCGTGACGTTCGCGTCGCCGTCTTCGCCCGTGGCGCCAAGGCTGATGAAGCCACGGCTGCCGGCGCTGACGTTGTTGGTGCGGAAGAACTGGTTGAAATCGTCCAGGGCGGCAAGATCGACTTCGATCGCTGCATCGCGACCCCGGACATGATGCCGCTCGTCGGCCGTCTCGGCAAGGTACTCGGCCCGCGTGGCATGATGCCGAACCCGAAGGTCGGAACCGTGACCATGGACGTTGCCGGTGCTGTCAAGGCATCCAAGGGCGGCGCTGTCGAATTCCGTGTCGAAAAGGCCGGTATCGTACACGCTGGCGTTGGCAAGGCTTCGTTCGACGCCAAGGCTCTTGAAGAAAACATCAAGGCTTTTGCCGATGCTGTCATCAAGGCAAAGCCGACGGGTGCCAAGGGCAACTACGTCAAGCGCGTCGCGATTTCCTCGACCATGGGTCCGGGCGTCAAGATCGACCCTTCGTCGGTCACCGCTTAATCAATTCTCGCGCTTCCCAAGGGAAGTGTGAATAAAAGAATTTCCGGCTCCCAGGAGCCGGAGATTTCCGGGGAAACCCGGAACTCCTGTCCGAGATTGTGGGTGGCCTTGTCTTTCGGGATCTGGCCTTAATCATTCAACCTGCATGAGACGGGTGAGGCTGGATTTGAGGCATCTTGCGGTGCCTGACTGTCCGGTTCGAACCTGGTGTGCCTGTGCCTGAAGCCGTTTGCGGCGACAGAGCGGGGGACAGGATCCTCGAGCGTCGCTCGGGATCTTTGTAAAAAGGTCCCTTGGGGCAAAGGCAAACCCGACGGGTTCACAATCATGTGGTCCCGTCTACTGGAGACAGACAGTGGAAAGAGCGGAAAAACGCGAATTCGTCACGGAGCTGAACGAAGTCTTCAAGGCTTCCGGTTCGGTTGTCGTGGCCCACTATGCTGGTGTCACCGTTGCGCAGATGAACGACTTCCGTTCGAAAATGCGCGCTGCCGGAGGCACCGTCAAGGTCGCGAAGAACCGCCTGGCCAAGATCGCTCTTCAGGGCACGGAGTCGGAAGGGATGACCAATCTCTTCAAGGGCCAGACGCTGATTGCATACAGCGTCGACCCGATGATCGCTCCGAAAGTCGTCATGGATTTCGCCAAGACCAACGACAAGGTCGTTGTTTTGGGCGGTTCCATGGGCGCAACCACGCTCAACGCCGAAGCAGTCAAGTCGCTTGCGACCCTGCCTTCGCTGGACGAGCTGCGCGCAAAGCTGCTGGGCCTTCTCAATGCCCCGGCAACTCGCGTCGCTACGGTTGTCGCCGCACCTGCAAGCCAGCTGGCTCGGGTGTTCTCGGCTTACGCCAAGAAGGACGAAGCCGCTTAAGGCGGTTTTTCGCTGTAATTATTCAAACCGGTTCGAACCGAATTAAAGGAACTAAAAAATGGCTGATCTCGCAAAGATCGTTGAAGACCTCTCCACCCTGACCGTTCTGGAAGCTGCAGAACTGTCGAAGCTTCTTGAAGAAAAGTGGGGCGTTTCCGCTGCTGCTCCGGTAGCTGTTGCTGCTGCTGGCGGTGCTGGCGTTGCTGCTGCTGCTGAAGAAGAAAAGACCGAATTCGACGTGATCCTGGTTGACGCTGGCGCCAACAAGATCAACGTCATCAAGGAAGTTCGCGCTATCACGGGCCTCGGCCTGAAGGAAGCCAAGGACCTCGTTGAAGGCGCTCCGAAGGCTGTCAAGGAAGCTGTTTCCAAGGCTGAAGCTGCTGACCTCAAGAAGAAGCTTGAAGACGCTGGCGCCAAGGTCGACGTTAAGTAATCTTGCGATTGCTGGCGGGAAGGGGCTTCATGCCCCTTTCCGTCGTTATCGTTTTTAAAACTCATTACCCAAAAGCCGCGTGAAAATGGCTTTTGGGTAATGGGTTCTTCAAGAGAATGGTTCCGAACCGGCTCATCTAGGCAATCCGGCCTGATCGATCCGGGATGTGGAACGAGATTGATGACACCCATTGCTTGACGGGATCGACTGGCCATCGGTTCCCGTCCGTTGCAGGCCCGGATGCAATTTTAAAGGAGCGACGATGGCTCAGACCCTTTCGTTTAACGGTCGCAGGCGCGTACGCAAGTTTTTCGGCAAAATTCCAGAAGTAGCGGAAATGCCGAACCTCATCGAGGTTCAGAAGGCTTCGTACGACCAGTTTCTCATGGTTGACGAGCCCAAGGGTGGCCGTCCCGACGAGGGATTGAATGCCGTATTCAAATCCGTATTCCCGATCACCGATTTTTCCGGCGCCTCCATGCTCGAATTCGTATCCTACGAATTCGAAGCGCCGAAGTTCGATGTCGAGGAATGCCGTCAGCGTGATCTGACCTATGCAGCGCCGCTCAAGGTGACGCTGCGCCTCATCGTGTTCGATATCGACGAAGATACCGGCGCGAAGTCCATCAAGGACATCAAGGAACAGTCCGTCTACATGGGCGACATGCCGCTCATGACCAATAACGGTACGTTCATCGTCAACGGCACCGAGCGCGTCATCGTTTCGCAGATGCACCGTTCGCCGGGCGTGTTTTTCGACCACGACAAGGGCAAGAGCCATTCTTCCGGCAAGCTGCTCTTCGCTGCCCGCGTGATCCCGTATCGCGGTTCCTGGCTCGACATCGAGTTCGACGCTAAGGACATCGTCTATGCGCGTATCGACCGTCGCCGCAAGCTGCCCGTGACCTCGCTCCTGATGGCGCTCGGCATGGATGGCGAAGAAATCCTGTCGACCTTCTATACCAAGGCGAGCTACGAGCGCTCCGACGACGGCTGGCGCATTCCGTTCCAGCCTGAAGCGCTGAAGAATGCCAAGGTCATCACCGACATGATCGACGCCGACACCGGCGAAGTCGTTGTCGAAGGTGGCAAGAAGCTGACCCCGCGCCTTATCCGCCAGCTGACGGAAAAGGGCCTGAAGGCGCTGAAGGCGACCGACGAAGACCTGTACGGCAACTTCCTTGCCGAAGACATCGTCAACTACTCGACGGGTGAGATCTATCTCGAAGCCGGCGACGAAATCGACGAAAAGACGCTCGGCCTCATTCTGCAGTCCGGCTTTGACGAGATTCCGGTTCTCAACATCGACCACGTCAATGTTGGCGCCTATATCCGCAACACGCTGTCTGCCGACAAGAACCAGAACCGCCAGGAAGCCCTGTTCGACATCTACCGCGTCATGCGTCCGGGTGAGCCGCCGACCATGGATTCGGCGGAAGCGATGTTCAACTCGCTGTTCTTCGATGCCGAACGTTACGACCTTTCGGCTGTTGGCCGCGTGAAGATGAACATGCGTCTCGACCTCGACGCGGAAGACACCGTGCGCACCCTGCGCAAGGAAGACATCCTCGCGGTCGTCAAGATGCTGGTCGAACTGCGCGACGGCAAGGGTGAAATCGACGACATCGACAACCTCGGCAACCGCCGTGTTCGTTCTGTCGGCGAGCTGATGGAAAACCAGTATCGTCTGGGCCTTCTGCGCATGGAACGTGCGATCAAGGAACGTATGTCCTCGATCGAAATCGACACCGTGATGCCGCAGGACCTGATCAACGCGAAGCCGGCAGCTGCTGCCGTTCGCGAATTCTTCGGTTCCTCGCAGCTGTCGCAGTTCATGGACCAGGTGAACCCGCTTTCGGAAATCACCCACAAGCGCCGTCTTTCGGCTCTTGGACCGGGTGGTCTGACCCGCGAGCGCGCCGGCTTCGAAGTCCGCGACGTTCACCCGACCCATTATGGCCGTATTTGCCCGATCGAGACGCCGGAAGGCCCGAACATCGGTCTTATCAACTCGCTTGCAACCTTCGCCCGTGTGAACAAGTACGGCTTCATCGAAAGCCCGTACCGCAAGATCACTGATGGCAAGGTCACCAACGACGTTATCTACCTCTCCGCCATGGAAGAGGCGAAGTATTATGTCGCGCAGGCCAACGCGCCACTCAATGAAGACGGTTCCTTCTCCGAAGAATTCGTCGTCTGCCGTCACTCGGGCGAAGTTATGCTCGCACCGCGTGACAACATCAACCTGATGGACGTTTCGCCGAAGCAGCTCGTTTCGGTCGCAGCGGCTCTCATTCCGTTCCTGGAAAACGACGACGCTAACCGCGCTCTCATGGGCTCGAACATGCAGCGTCAGGCCGTTCCGCTTCTGCGGGCGGAAGCGCCGTTCGTCGGCACGGGTATGGAACCGATCGTTGCTCGCGACTCCGGTGCTGCCATCGCGGCTCGCCGTGGCGGTATCGTCGATCAGGTGGATGCGACGCGTATCGTTATCCGCGCTACGGAAGATCTCGATGCCGGCAAGTCCGGTGTTGATATCTATCGTCTGCAGAAGTTCCAGCGTTCCAACCAGAACACCTGCGTCAACCAGCGTCCGCTGGTTTCCGTCGGTGACGCCATCTCCAAGGGTGACATCATCGCGGACGGTCCGTCGACCGATCTCGGCGATCTGGCGCTCGGCCGCAACGCGCTCGTCGCGTTCATGCCCTGGAACGGCTACAACTACGAAGACTCGATCCTGATGTCGGAGCGTATCGTTTCCGACGACGTGTTCACCTCCATTCACATCGAAGAATTCGAAGTGATGGCGCGTGACACGAAGCTTGGTCCGGAAGAAATCACGCGCGACATTCCGAACGTTTCGGAAGAAGCGCTGAAGAACCTTGACGAAGCCGGTATCGTGTACATCGGTGCGGAAGTTCAGCCGGGCGATATCCTCGTCGGCAAGATCACGCCGAAGGGCGAAAGCCCGATGACGCCGGAAGAAAAACTTCTGCGCGCCATCTTCGGTGAAAAGGCGTCCGACGTTCGCGACACTTCCATGCGCATGCCTCCGGGCACGTTCGGTACGGTCGTGGAAGTCCGCGTCTTCAACCGTCACGGTGTGGAGAAGGACGAGCGCGCGATGGCTATCGAGCGCGAAGAGATCGAACGTCTGGCGAAGGACCGTGACGACGAGCAGGCGATCCTCGACCGTAACGTTTACGGCCGTCTGATCGAAATGCTGCGTGGCCAGGTTTCCATCGCCGGTCCGAAGGGCTTCAAGAAGGGCGTCGAGCTCTCCAACGCCGTCGTCTCCGAATATCCCCGCTCGCAGTGGTGGATGTTCGCTGTCGAAGACGAGAAGGCTCAGTCCGAGCTGGAAGCGCTTCGTGGCCAGTATGACGAATCCAAGTCGCGCCTTGAACAGCGCTTCATGGACAAGGTCGAAAAGGTCCAGCGCGGCGACGAAATGCCTCCGGGCGTGATGAAGATGGTCAAGGTCTTCGTTGCGGTTAAGCGCAAGATCCAGCCCGGCGACAAGATGGCCGGCCGTCACGGTAACAAGGGCGTCGTCTCGCGTATCGTTCCGGTCGAAGACATGCCGTTCCTCGAAGACGGCACGCATGTCGACATCTGCTTGAACCCGCTCGGCGTGCCTTCGCGCATGAACGTCGGCCAGATTCTCGAAACCCACCTCGCATGGGCATGCGCAGGCATGGGCAAGAAGATCGGCGAGATGCTCGAAGAGTATCGCAAGACGATGGACATCAGCGAGCTTCGCAGCGAGCTGACGGAAATCTATGCGTCTGAAGCCAATGACGAGGTTCAGCGTTTTGACGACGACTCGCTCGTCAAGCTTGCCGAAGAAGCCAAGCGCGGTGTTTCCATCGCGACGCCGGTTTTCGACGGGGCGCATGAGCCTGACGTTGCCGCGATGCTGAAGAAGGCAGGTCTGCATGAATCCGGTCAGTCCGTCCTTTACGACGGCCGTACCGGTGAGCCGTTCGACCGCAAGGTCACCGTCGGCTACATGTACATGATCAAGCTGAACCACCTTGTCGACGACAAGATCCACGCTCGCTCGATCGGTCCTTACTCGCTCGTTACCCAGCAGCCGCTGGGCGGCAAGGCGCAGTTCGGCGGACAGCGCTTCGGGGAAATGGAAGTCTGGGCTCTGGAAGCATACGGCGCAGCTTACACGCTGCAGGAAATGCTCACCGTCAAGTCGGACGACGTGGCTGGCCGTACCAAGGTTTACGAAGCGATCGTCCGTGGCGACGACACCTTCGAAGCCGGTATTCCCGAGAGCTTCAACGTTCTCGTCAAGGAAATGCGGTCGCTCGGCCTGTCCGTCGAGCTGGAAAACTCGAAGATCGAGAACCAGCCGGAAGACCAGCTGCCCGACGCGGCGGAATAAAATTGAGAGAGGCGGGCGCCTGCAAGGGCGCCTGCCGGTTTCCCGGGCGGGTATTGGTCGGCTCGGGACACTTTCGCCGCATTGTGCGGTTAAATCCGTATTTAAAGCTCTGGACGGTGACCCGGGAAGAAGCCGGTCCAGATGCAAACAGGGGCAGCAGCTAGCCTCTCAAGGAGACAAGGCATGAACCAAGAGGTCATGAATCTTTTCAATCCTCAGGTGCCTGCGCAGCATTTCGATTCCATCCGGATTTCGATCGCTTCGCCGGAAAAAATCCTGTCGTGGTCCTACGGCGAGATCAAGAAGCCGGAAACCATCAACTACCGTACGTTCAAGCCTGAGCGTGACGGTCTTTTCTGCGCGCGTATCTTCGGACCGATCAAGGACTATGAGTGCCTGTGCGGCAAGTACAAGCGCATGAAGTACAAGGGCATCATCTGCGAAAAGTGCGGCGTCGAAGTCACGCTGTCGCGCGTTCGCCGTGAGCGCATGGGCCATATCGAGCTCGCAGCGCCGGTTGCCCACATCTGGTTCCTGAAGTCGCTTCCTTCGCGTATCTCGACCCTGCTCGACATGACGCTGAAGGATGTCGAGCGCGTTCTCTATTTCGAGAACTACATCGTCACCGAGCCTGGCCTCACTTCTCTCAAGCAGAACCAGCTTCTGTCTGAAGAAGAGTACATGATCGCCGTTGACGAGTTCGGCGAAGATCAGTTCACCGCCATGATCGGCGCTGAAGCCATCTACGAGATGCTGGCTTCGATGAACCTCGAAAAGATCGCCGGCGACCTGCGTGCCGAACTTGCTGAGACCACGTCCGATCTCAAGCAGAAGAAGCTGATGAAGCGCCTGAAGATCGTCGAGAACTTCATGGAATCCGGCAACCGCCCGGAATGGATGATCATGAAGGTCGTTCCCGTGATCCCGCCGGACCTGCGTCCGCTGGTTCCGCTGGATGGCGGTCGTTTTGCGACGTCCGACCTCAACGATCTCTATCGCCGCGTTATCAACCGTAACAACCGTCTGAAGCGTCTGATCGAGCTTCGTGCGCCTGGCATCATCATCCGCAACGAAAAGCGTATGTTGCAGGAATCCGTCGATGCGCTGTTCGATAACGGCCGTCGCGGCCGCGTCATCACGGGCGCCAACAAACGTCCGTTGAAGTCGCTCTCCGATATGCTCAAGGGCAAGCAGGGCCGCTTCCGCCAGAACCTTCTCGGCAAGCGCGTCGACTATTCCGGTCGTTCGGTTATCGTGACCGGTCCGGAGCTCAAGCTGCACCAGTGCGGCCTGCCGAAGAAGATGGCGCTCGAACTGTTCAAGCCGTTCATCTACGCCCGTCTTGACGCCAAGGGTTATTCCTCGACCGTCAAGCAGGCCAAGAAGCTGGTTGAAAAGGAAAAGCCTGAAGTTTGGGATATCCTCGACGAGGTCATCCGCGAACATCCGGTTCTGCTGAACCGCGCACCGACGCTGCACCGTCTGGGTATCCAGGCTTTCGAACCCATGCTGGTCGAAGGCAAGGCCATCCAGCTGCATCCGCTCGTCTGCACGGCCTTCAACGCCGACTTCGACGGTGACCAGATGGCTGTTCACGTTCCGCTTTCGCTGGAAGCCCAGCTGGAAGCGCGCGTGTTGATGATGTCGACCAACAACATCCTGCATCCGGCAAACGGCCACCCGATCATCGTTCCTTCGCAGGACATGGTTCTCGGCCTGTATTACCTGTCGATCATGAACCAGAACGAGCCGGGCGAAGGCATGGCCTTCTCCGACATCGGTGAGCTACATCACGCGCTTGAAAACAAGGTCGTGACGCTGCATGCCAAGATCCGTGGCCGCTTCAAGACCGTGGATGCCGATGGCAAGCCGGTTTCGAAGATCCATGAGACGACCCCTGGCCGTATGCTGATTGGCGAACTTCTGCCGAAGAACGTCAACGTGCCTTTCGACGTCTGCAACCAGGAAATGACCAAGAAGAACATCTCCAAGATGATCGACACGGTCTACCGTCACTGCGGCCAGAAAGACACGGTCATCTTCTGCGACCGCATCATGCAGCTCGGCTTCAGCCACGCCTGCCGCGCCGGCATTTCGTTCGGCAAGGACGACATGGTCATTCCGGACAGCAAGGTGAAGATCGTCGGCGACACCGAAGCCTTGGTGAAGGAATACGAACAGCAGTATAATGATGGTCTCATCACCCAGGGCGAAAAGTACAACAAGGTTGTCGACGCCTGGGGCAAGGCAACCGAGAAGGTCGCCGAAGAAATGATGGCACGCATCAAGGCTGTCGAGTTCGATCCGGAAACGGGCCGTCAGAAGCCGATGAACTCCATCTACATGATGTCCCACTCGGGTGCTCGTGGTTCTCCGAACCAGATGCGTCAGCTGGGCGGCATGCGCGGCCTGATGGCAAAGCCGTCGGGTGAAATCATCGAGACCCCGATCATCTCGAACTTCAAGGAAGGCCTGACCGTTAACGAGTACTTCAACTCGACGCACGGTGCCCGTAAGGGTCTTGCAGACACCGCCCTGAAGACCGCGAACTCGGGTTACCTGACCCGTCGTCTCGTTGACGTCGCGCAGGACTGCATCGTCAACTCCAGGGATTGCGGTACCGACAAGGGCCTCACCATGACCGCGATCGTCGATGCCGGTCAGGTCGTTGCCTCGCTCGGCGCACGTATTCTCGGCCGTACGGCTCTGGATGATATCGATCATCCGGTTTCCGGCGAGAACATCGTCAAGGCCGGTACGCTCATCGATGAAGCCGACGTGGCTGCCATCGAGAAGGCGGGCATCCAGTCCGTTCGCATCCGTTCGGCTCTGACCTGCGAAGTGCAGATCGGCGTCTGCGGCGTCTGCTACGGTCGTGACCTTGCACGCGGTACGCCTGTCAACATGGGCGAAGCCGTTGGCGTCATCGCCGCACAGTCGATCGGTGAACCGGGCACGCAGCTTACCATGCGTACCTTCCACCTTGGCGGTACGGCGAACGTGGTCGACCAGTCGTTCCTCGAAGCTTCGTACGAAGGCACGATCCAGATCAAGAACCGCAACATTCTGCGGAACTCCGAAGGCGTTCTTATCGCGATGGGCCGTAACATGGCCGTCACCATTCTCGATGAGCGCGGCCAGGAGCGGTCTTCGCAGCGCGTTGCATACGGTTCGAAGATCTTCGTGGACGATGGCGACAAGGTAAAGCGCGGTCAGCGTCTTGCAGAGTGGGACCCCTACACCCGTCCGATGATGACGGAAGTGGAAGGTACCGTTCACTTCGAAGACCTCGTCGACGGCCTCTCCGTTCTGGAAGCGACCGACGAATCCACCGGCATCACCAAGCGTCAGGTCATTGACTGGCGTTCGACACCGCGCGGTTCGGACCTCAAGCCTGCGATCGTCATCAAGGACGCGTCCGGCGCTGTTGCGAAGCTTGCCCGCGGTGGCGAAGCCCGCTTCCAGCTCTCGGTTGACGCCATCCTGTCGGTCGAGCCTGGTGCGAAGGTCTCCCAGGGTGACGTGCTTGCACGTTCGCCGCTGGAAAGCGCCAAGACGAAGGACATCACCGGTGGTCTGCCGCGCGTTGCGGAACTGTTCGAAGCCCGGCGTCCGAAGGACCACGCCATCATCGCAGAGATCGATGGTACGATCCGGCTGGGCCGCGACTACAAGAACAAGCGTCGCGTGATGATCGAGCCTGCGGAAGACGGCGTCGAGCCGGTCGAATACCTGATCCCGAAGGGCAAGCCCTTCCACCTTCAGGAAGGCGACTATATCGAAAAGGGTGAATACATCCTCGACGGTAACCCGGCACCGCATGACATTCTGGCGATCAAGGGCGTGGAGGCTCTGGCTTCCTACCTCGTGAACGAAATCCAGGAAGTCTATCGTCTGCAGGGCGTTGTGATCAACGACAAGCACATCGAGGTGATCGTTCGCCAGATGCTGCAGAAGGTTGAAATCACCGATGCTGGCGACAGCCAGTACATCGTGGGTGACAACGTTGATCGCATCGAGCTCGATGACAACAACGACCGCCTGATCGAAGAAGGCAAGAAGCCTGCCTATGGCGAGCCGGTTCTGCTCGGTATCACCAAGGCTTCGCTGCAGACGCCGTCCTTCATCTCGGCCGCATCCTTCCAGGAAACCACCAAGGTTCTCACGGAAGCTGCGATTGCCGGCAAGACGGACACGCTGCAGGGCCTCAAGGAAAACGTCATCGTCGGCCGTCTCATCCCGGCCGGTACTGGCGGCACCATGACGCAGATTCGCCGTATTGCCACCTCGCGCGACGACCTCATTCTCGAGGAACGCCGCAAGGGTACGGGCGCAGGCTCTGCGAACCAGATGCTGCAGGACATGACGGACCAGGTTCCGGCCGCCGAATAAGGCAAGGGCAGGGGCTTTGCGAAGCCCCTCCAGAGTTCAGTGAAAAACGCCCGGAGCAATCCGGGCGTTTTTTGTTTGAGCGGAATTTGGAAGGCTTCTTACTCTTTGCCAGTGAATCCGGATCTCCATCCACGGAAGGTGACTTAGCCCTGTCCGCGGATGTTGTAGCGAGTGAGAACGGAAAGCCGGCGAACGAGGTCGGTCTTGCCGGTGCTGCCGGTCTTTGCGTAGATCGACTTGGCGTTGCTGCGAACGGTTTCGTGGGAGACTTTCAGTTGCTTCGCCACCGCCGGGAGCGAAAGCCCCTTCATGATTTCCAACGCTACCCGCGCTTCGCCCTTAGTCAGATCGTAGAGACCCTTCAGTAACGTGTTTGCGTCGGCAATGGTGCCCGTCGGCTGCGATACGAGCGCGATTGCGTTGCCGTTGGGTGAAAAATCCAGCGCGCTCTTGCGCAACGGTATGAGGTGGAGAATGCAGGCGCCGTCTTCGTTGGCGGGGAGAGGGAAGGAGCCGGCGTCTTGCCCGGAGAGTGCCTTGTAGAGCAGCCGGTTCACTCTCTCATCGGCGATGGTGATTCTGTCGCGCGTGCGGGCGGAGAAGCATTTCTGTAATGACAGGAACAAATCGTTGGCCGAGAGAATGCGGCCGCTCGTCTGCAGCACTGCGGCCGGCGCGCCAATGGCGTTGAGACCAAGGGTCATCGCATCGGCCTTCTGTCGCTGCAACTGTGTTGCGAGCGTGAGGCTACGGGCGATATGCGGTCTCAGTCCGCCGAGTGCTGCCATGGTTTCAGGCGTGATGACGCCAGCGTCGAGCCTGCGTTCAAACAGCACTGTCATCTCCGGATGGCCGGGTGGAGCGACCTGTGTCGCCGCGCCGTGCCCGAGACCGCGGGGCATGAGAAAGTCACGAACGATCGGCAGTTCGGCCCATTCCTCATGATTGAAGACGTCCAAATCCCGCGCGAAGGAGAATTGGCCTTCCCGCGCGATGCGGCTGAGACGATCATTGCGGTGGTTCCAGCCGCCCGCGACGAAGTCCTTCATCAGTTCCTGAAAGCTCGGCGTGTAAAGCCAGACCTGGTCTTCTCCCTTGCCCCAGGTAATCGCGCCGGCCCAGAAATTGAGATGGCGGCAAACAGCTACCAGAACCTGTATCCAGCGGTCAGGAAAAAGCGCCGCTTCATAAATGTCATCGATAATGTCTGCCGACGATATAGTATCCAACCCGCCACCGAAAATTTGCGTCGGAACTACTCTAAGCTGATGTCGGCTAGATGTTCAATGTATAAAAAATTAATACTACTGTACTCAAAGTATATAATCTATAAGTGACTTAATATATTGATGAGTTTGCCGAAGGGGTCACGTACGAACAGGCGGCGTACACCCCACGCCTCGACTGCGGGGCCGTATTCGATCGGGAGCTCGGCCGTCAGGATTCGAGCGTGGACCTCGTCGAAGTTGTCGACCTCGATGGAGAGGTCCGGCACATCCGTGCCGGAGCCGCCTTCGCGTGCAAAACTCACCTGAACCCGCGCTTCGAGCGGGCTGGCATGGGTGACGATCCAGCCGTGATCCATGGCGACGGGCATGCCGAGAATGTCACCGTAGAACGCCTGAGCCCGCGCGGGGTCTGGTGTTGCTATATTGGCGACGACACGTCTGACCGCCATGGTTTGAACCTCAGGCGAAGCGGATGATGGCGACTTCGCCTTCAAGCGCGCCCTGATAGGCGGAGGCGTGAGGCTCTTCATCCGGGATCTCGGTCAGCATGCCGATCTGGTCGAGATCGGCTTCGATGAAGCCTTCCTCGGAAAGCGCGTTCAGCGTTTCGCGCACGGCGGTATCGTCGTCCGGCGCCCTGAGGATGACGTGAATGTCGATACCCTCGGAGTTGTCGGTTTCGTAAGCCTTGCCGATGACGATGAAGACCATCGGCTCGTCGCGTCCGTTGTCGTTGTCGGGGAGGGTGGTCATGACGCGTTCCTTGATCTTTCGTTGCTGTCATGCGGGCCGATGGAATCGGTCCTGCGGGTGGCGAGACCGATCCGGCCCGCCCTGAGGGAATCAATAGACGGATTTTGTGAAAAGCCAAAGCGCGGAGGTCAAAATCGCTGCCTTCTGCGCAGACTTATGTTAAAGCGCGTTGGAAATGGCCCGGGCGCGGGCTTTGCGGCTAGGGGTGGCGGCGCAAAATGTGGATTCACCCTTGACGAAAGCTGGCTAAAACAGTAGTACGCCCGCCATCGGAGCCTCTGTGGGTGCTGGCCGTTCGGTAAGCTTTTTCCCGAACATCATCTCAAACGGGTCTCCATTGCACGTAGAAGACACGAATGTTGCACGCAAGACGCCTCATCCGGTGTCCTCTGCTCTTGGTGGTCCATCCGTGAAAACGGATCGGGCCACGTTTTGCGCATGAGGATATATGCGTGCATCGTCGCCGGCAACGGCATAGCCGCCACCCGTGAGGGTGGCTAAAGTAGTTTTTGCAAGGGATGGTTATATGCCTACCGTAAACCAGCTGATCCGCAAGCCTCGCCAGGCACAGGTAAAGCGCAACAAGGTTCCTGCTCTTCAGGAAAACCCGCAGAAGCGTGGTGTTTGCACCCGCGTTTACACGACGACCCCGAAGAAGCCGAACTCGGCTCTCCGTAAGGTTGCCAAGATCCGCCTCACCAACGGCTTCGAAGTCATTGGCTACATTCCGGGCGAAGGTCACAACCTTCAGGAACACTCCGTAGTTATGATCCGCGGCGGCCGCGTAAAGGACTTGCCGGGCGTTCGTTACCACATCATCCGCGGTGTTCTCGATACCCAGGGCGTCAAGAACCGCAAGCAGCGCCGCTCCAAGTACGGTGCGAAGCGTCCGAAGTAATTCGGGTTTAAACAAATTCCGGCGCTGCGCGAGGTTCTCCGCGTGGTAAAGCGTCAATAACATTGAGAGACAAAGAATATGTCCCGTCGCCATAGTGCAGAAAAGCGTGAGATCAACCCGGACCCGAAGTTCGGCGATCTGGTCGTCACCAAGTTCATGAATGCCATCATGCTTCATGGCAAGAAGTCGGTTGCAGAAAGCATCGTTTACGGCGCGTTCGACGTCGTTCAGGGCAAGACGAAGCAGGAGCCGCTCGGCGTGTTCCACTCCGCCCTCGACAACGTTGCTCCGCACGTTGAAGTGCGTTCGCGCCGCGTTGGTGGTGCAACCTACCAGGTCCCGGTCGACGTTCGTCCGGAGCGCCGCCAGGCTCTCGCCATCCGCTGGCTGATCACTGCTGCTCGCAAGCGCAACGAAACGACCATGGTCGATCGCCTTTCCGGCGAACTCATGGACGCTGCGAACAACCGTGGTTCCGCTGTCAAGAAGCGCGAAGACACGCACAAGATGGCCGACGCCAACCGCGCATTCTCGCATTACCGCTGGTAATCTTAAACGGTCGCATATCGAAAGGCAGTCCATTATGGCTCGCGAATATAAAATCGAAGACTACCGCAATTTCGGTATCATGGCGCATATCGACGCCGGCAAGACGACGACCACCGAGCGTATTCTTTATTACACCGGTAAGTCGCACAAGATCGGCGAAGTTCATGATGGCGCTGCCACGATGGACTGGATGGAACAGGAGCAGGAGCGTGGTATCACCATCACGTCTGCTGCGACCACGACCTTCTGGAAGGGTCGCGACGGCAAGATGCGCCGTTTCAACATCATCGACACCCCCGGCCACGTTGACTTCACCATTGAAGTCGAGCGTTCGCTGCGCGTTCTCGACGGCGCCATCGCGCTGCTCGACGCCAACGCCGGTGTTGAGCCGCAGACGGAAACCGTCTGGCGTCAGGCTGAGAAGTATCATGTTCCGCGCATGATCTTCTGCAACAAGATGGACAAGACCGGTGCTGACTTCTACCGCTCGGTAGAAATGATCAAGACCCGTCTCGGCGCCATTGCCGTTGTCATGCAGCTGCCGATCGGCGCTGAGACCGAGTTCAAGGGCGTTATCGACCTGATCGAGATGAACGCACTCATCTGGCGCGACGAATCGCTCGGCGCTCAGTGGGACGTCGTCGAGATCCCTGAGGACATGAAGGCCAAGGCTGACGAATATCGCGAAAAGCTGATCGAGACCGTTGTCGAGATCGACGAAGAAGCGATGGAAGACTACCTGAACGGCATCATGCCCGACAACGACAAGATCCGTGCGCTCGTTCGCCGCGGCACCATCGACGTGAAGTTCCACCCGATGTTCTGCGGTACCGCGTTCAAGAACAAGGGCGTTCAGCCGCTTCTCGACGCCGTCGTCGACTACCTGCCTTCTCCGCTGGATATCCCGGCGATCAAGGGTATCGACTTCAAGACCGAAGCCGAAATCGAGCGTCATGCCGATGACAGCGAGCCGCTTTCCATGCTCGCGTTCAAGATCATGAACGACCCCTTCGTCGGTTCGCTGACCTTCGCACGCATCTACTCGGGCAAGCTCGAAAAGGGTACGTCTGTCATCAACACGGTCAAGGACAAGCGCGAGCGCGTCGGCCGTATGCTGCAGATGCACTCCAACAGCCGTGAAGACATCGAAGAAGCCTTTGCCGGCGACATCGTTGCTCTGGCTGGCCTCAAGGAAACCACCACTGGCGATACGCTCTGCGATCCGCTGAAGCCGGTTATCCTTGAGCGTATGGAATTCCCCGAGCCGGTCATCCAGATCGCGATCGAGCCGAAGACCAAGGGCGACCAGGAAAAGATGGGCCTCGCGCTCAACCGTCTGGCTGCTGAAGATCCTTCGTTCCGCGTCAAGACCGACGAAGAGTCCGGTCAGACGATCATCGCGGGCATGGGCGAACTTCACCTCGACATTCTCGTTGACCGTATGCGTCGCGAGTTCAAGGTTGAAGCCACCGTCGGCGCGCCGCAGGTTGCCTATCGCGAAACGATCACGCGTCAGCACGAAGAAGACTACACGCACAAGAAGCAGTCCGGTGGTACCGGTCAGTTCGCTCGCGTGAAGATCATCTTCGAACCGAACCCCGAAGGCGAAGACTTCAAGTTCGAGTCGAAGATCGTCGGTGGTGCTGTTCCGAAGGAATACATCCCGGGCGTTCAGAAGGGTATCGAAAGCGTTCTGTCTTCCGGTCCGCTCGCTGGCTTCCCGATGCTCGGCGTCAAGGCGACGCTGATCGACGGTGCATTCCACGATGTTGACTCGTCGGTTCTCGCCTTCGAAATCGCATCGCGTGCCTGCTTCCGTGAAGCAGCGAAGAAGGCTGGTGCACAGCTTCTCGAGCCGATGATGAAGGTCGAAGTCGTAACGCCGGAAGACTATGTCGGCGACGTTATCGGCGACCTGAACTCCCGTCGTGGTCAGATCCAGGGCCAGGAAAGCCGTGGTATCGCCGTCGTCATCAATGCACATGTTCCGCTCGCGAACATGTTCAAGTACGTCGACAACCTGCGCTCCATGTCGCAGGGTCGCGCTCAGTACTCGATGACGTTCGACCACTATTCGCCGGTTCCGTCGAACGTGGCGCAGGAAATCCAGGCTAAGTACTCCGGTCAGAAGTGATCGGGGTACGCCCCACCGAATTTTGAAGATTATTCCCGTCAAGGGACAAGAATGGAGAGCCACTAATGGCAAAGAGCAAGTTTGAGCGCAATAAGCCGCACGTCAACATTGGCACGATCGGTCACGTCGACCACGGCAAGACGTCGTTGACTGCTGCGATCACGAAGTATTTCGGCGAGTTCAAGGCGTATGACCAAATCGACGCCGCTCCTGAAGAGAAGGCTCGTGGTATCACGATTTCGACGGCCCACGTTGAGTATGAGACGCCGAACCGTCACTACGCTCACGTTGACTGCCCCGGCCACGCCGACTACGTGAAGAACATGATCACCGGTGCTGCCCAGATGGACGGCGCGATCCTGGTTTGCTCGGCTGCTGACGGCCCGATGCCGCAGACCCGCGAGCACATCCTGCTTGCCCGTCAGGTTGGCGTTCCGGCAATCGTCGTGTTCCTCAACAAGGTCGACCAGGTTGACGACGCCGAGCTTCTCGAGCTCGTCGAGCTCGAAGTTCGCGAACTTCTGTCGTCCTACGACTTCCCAGGCGACGATATCCCGATCATCAAGGGTTCGGCACTTGCTGCTCTTGAAGATTCCGACAAGAAGATCGGTGAAGACGCGATCCGCGAGCTGATGGCTGCTGTTGACGCCTACATCCCGACGCCTGAGCGTCCGATCGACCAGCCGTTCCTGATGCCGATCGAAGACGTGTTCTCGATCTCTGGCCGTGGTACGGTTGTGACGGGTCGCGTTGAGCGCGGTATCGTCAAGGTTGGTGAAGAAGTTGAAATCGTCGGCATCCGTCCGACTTCGAAGACGACTGTTACCGGCGTTGAAATGTTCCGCAAGCTGCTCGACCAGGGCCAGGCTGGCGACAACATCGGTGCACTCGTTCGCGGCGTTACCCGTGACGGCGTTGAGCGTGGTCAGATCCTGTGCAAGCCGGGTTCGGTCAAGCCGCACAAGAAGTTCATGGCAGAAGCCTACATCCTGACGAAGGAAGAAGGCGGCCGTCATACGCCGTTCTTCACGAACTACCGTCCGCAGTTCTACTTCCGCACGACGGACGTTACCGGTATCGTTTCCCTGCCGGAAGGCACGGAAATGGTTATGCCTGGCGACAACGTCACGGTTGCAGTTGAGCTGATCGTTCCGATCGCGATGGAAGAAAAGCTGCGCTTCGCTATCCGCGAAGGCGGCCGTACCGTCGGCGCCGGCATCGTGGCTTCGATCGTCGAGTAATTTCGACCGTTGAAATTCTGACTGGCGGCGGTGTGAACAACACCGCCGCCGGACTTTTCATAAAAAGCCTGGCGGCGTTGCATTTTTAGTGCTTGAAAAATTCGGTGAAAGCGCGTAAACGCGCACTCACAATCACCGCTGGATTCGCAAGCGATTGCGAAGCGCGGTGTTTTTAGCAATACAGACTACTGAAATGATTGGGGTGCGACGCGCATCTCCTCTCGATTTTTGAAAATCTGCGGCGCCACGATCAATAGAAGTTCATGTGTTTCCGCGTGCGGAAATGAATAACAAAGAACAAGGACAAGACGAATGAACGGCCAGAATATCCGTATCCGCCTCAAGGCGTTCGATCACCGGATCCTCGATGCCTCTACCCGTGAAATCGTGTCGACCGCAAAGCGCACCGGCGCCAGCGTTCGCGGCCCGGTTCCGCTCCCCACCCGCATCGAAAAGTTTACCGTCAACCGCTCTCCTCACGTTGATAAGAAGAGCCGTGAACAGTTCGAAATGCGGACGCACAAGCGTCTTCTCGATATCGTTGACCCCACCCCGCAGACTGTCGATGCTCTGATGAAGCTCGACCTCGCTGCTGGCGTTGACGTGGAAATCAAGCTCTAAGACCCGGCCCGATCCATCCAAGGTGAGGGCTGAAATAACAAGGAAGGTACGTGGAGCAATCCAACGACTTCCAAACCGGAGACCGGAAACATCGTGAGATGTCGAAGGGCACTCCTTAACAAAGGCCAGAGAGGGTTTTCCCTTCAAGGCTCGCAAGAGGATGAACCAATGCGTTCAGGTGTGATTGCACAGAAAGTGGGTATGACACGCGTCTATAACGACGCAGGTGAACATATCCCCGTAACAGTATTGCGACTGGATAACGTACAAGTCGTTGCCCAGCGCACGGAAGACAAGAATGGCTATACCGCAGTTCAGCTCGGTGCCGGCCAGTCCAAGGTCAAGAACACGACGAAGGCGCTTCGCGGTCACTTTGCCGCTGCCAATGTCGAACCGAAAGCCAAGCTCGTCGAGTTCCGGGTTTCCCCCGAGAACCTGATCGACATCGGTGCAACACTGACCGCAAATCATTTTCAGTCCGGCCAGCTGGTCGACGTCACTGGAACCACGATCGGTAAAGGTTTTGCCGGTGCTATGAAGCGTCACAACTTCGGTGGTGGCCGCGCTTCGCACGGTAACTCCGTATCGCATCGTGCACACGGTTCGACCGGTAACAACCAGGATCCGGGCCGCGTCTGGAAGGGCAAGCGCATGGCTGGTCATATGGGCCAGACGCGCGTTACGACCCAGAACCTCGAAGTCGTTTCGACCGATGAAGACCGTGGCCTCATCCTCGTGAAGGGTGCAGTTCCCGGCTCGAAGGGTTCCTGGATCATCGTCCGCGACGCCGTCAAGTCGGCTGCGAAGTAAGGGAGCCTTATCATGGAATTGAACGTCAAGACCCTCGAGGGAAAAGACGCCGGCAAGGTTTCTCTGTCGGATGAGATCTTCGGCCTCGACCCCCGCCAGGACATCCTGGCCCGCATGGTTCGCTGGCAGCTTGCAAAGAAGCAGCAGGGAACCCACAAGTCCAAGAACCGGTCGGAAGTTTCCCGCACCGGTGCGAAGATGTACAAGCAGAAGGGTACGGGCCGCGCTCGTCACCATTCGGCTCGCGCACCGCAGTTCCGCGGCGGCGGCAAGGCCCACGGCCCGGTCGTTCGCAGCCATGCACACGACCTTCCGAAGAAGGTTCGCGCGCTCGCTCTGCGTCACGCCCTGTCTGCAAAGCTGAAGGCTGAAGAACTGATCATCGTCGATCAGCTCGTTGCGTCCGAAGCAAAGACCAAGGCTCTGCTGGGCAGCTTCGCTTCGCTTGGCCTGACCAACGCTCTCGTTATCGGCGGCGCTGAACTTGATGGCAACTTCAAGCTCGCTGCTCAGAACATCCCGAACGTGGACGTTCTGCCGGTACAGGGCATCAATGTTTACGACATCCTGCGCCGTGGCAAGCTGGTGCTTTCCAAGGCTGCTGTAGAGGCTCTGGAGGAGCGGTTCAAATGACGGATCTTCGCCACTACGATGTGATCGTATCTCCTTCGATCACGGAAAAGTCGACGCTGGTATCCGAACAGAACCAGGTCGTATTCAACGTCGCCAAAAGCGCTTCCAAGCCTGAAATCAAGGCTGCCGTGGAAGCTCTCTTCGGCGTCAAAGTCACGGCTGTGAACACGCTTATCCGCAAGGGTAAGACCCGTCGTTTCCGTGGGTTCGCCGGTAAGCTTAAGGACGTCAAGAAAGCCGTCGTTACGCTCGCCGAAGGTCAATCCATCGACGTGTCCACCGGACTCTAAAGGTTAGGCCCAAGCGGGCAAAGACCCAAAAGGGAACAAGAATATGGCATTGAAAAGTTTCAATCCGACCACGCCGAGCCAGCGTCAGCTGGTTATCGTGGACCGCGCTTCGCTCTACAAGGGCAAGCCGGTAAAGGCTCTCACCCAGGGCCTCAGCTCCAAGGGTGGCCGTAACAACCAGGGCCGGATCACCGTCCGTTTCCAGGGTGGCGGTCACAAGCGGACCTACCGTCTGGTTGACTTCAAGCGTCGCAAGTTTGACGTTGAAGGCACCGTTGAACGTCTGGAATACGACCCCAACCGCACCGCGTTCATCGCGCTGGTTACGTATACCGACGGCGAACAGGCTTACATTCTCGCGCCACAGCGTCTCGCTGCTGGTGACAAGGTGATCGCCTCCGACAAGGCAGTGGACGTGAAGCCCGGCAATACCATGCCGCTTCAGTACATTCCGGTCGGTTCGATCATCCACAACGTCGAGATGAAGCCGGGCAAGGGCGGTCAGATCGCTCGCTCCGCCGGTACGTATGTCCAGCTCGTCGGCCGCGATGCCGGTATGGCCATCCTGCGTCTCAACTCGGGCGAACAGCGTCTGGTGCACGGCTCCTGCCTCGCATCGATCGGCGCTGTTTCGAACTCGGACCACGGCAACATCAACGACGGCAAGGCCGGTCGTTCTCGTTGGCGCGGCAAGCGTCCGCACGTTCGCGGCGTCGTCATGAACCCGGTCGACCACCCGCACGGTGGTGGTGAAGGTCGCACGTCGGGTGGTCGCCACCCGGTTACTCCGTGGGGCAAGCCCACGAAGGGCAAGCGCACCCGTTCGAACAAGTCGACCGACAAGTTCATCATGCGCTCGCGCCATCAGCGTAAGAAGTAAGAGAGGTAGTCACTCATGGCTCGTTCAGTATGGAAAGGTCCGTTTGTTGACGGCTATCTTCTCACCAAGGCTGAGAAGGTGCGCGAGAGCGGACGTAACGAAGTAATCAAGATCTGGAGCCGTCGCTCCACGATCCTGCCGCAGTTCGTCGGTCTGACGTTTGGCGTGTACAACGGCAGCAAGCATGTGCCCGTCTCGGTCAACGAAGACATGGTCGGACACAAGTTCGGTGAATTCTCTCCGACCCGTACCTATTACGGTCACGGCGCGGACAAGAAGGCAAAGAGGAAGTAATCATGGCGAAGGCTAAGACCGAACGCCGGCTGAAGGACAATGAGGCTCAGGCCATTGCCCGTACGCTCCGCGTCAGCCCCCAGAAACTGAACCTGGTTGCCGCTCTTATCCGTGGCAAGAAGGTTGATCGCGCTCTCGCCGAGCTCGAATTCTCCCGCAAGCGCATTGCAGGCACCGTCAAGAAGACGCTCGAATCTGCAATTGCCAATGCGGAAAACAACCATGACCTCGACGTCGACGCTCTCGTCGTCGCCGAGGCCTATGTTGGCAAGTCCATCACCATGAAGCGTTTCCACGCTCGTGGCCGTGGTCGTGCTTCCCGCATTGAAAAGCCGTTCGCTCACCTCACGATCGTTGTTCGTGAAGTTGAGGAAAAAGGGGAGGCCGCATAATGGGTCAGAAAATCAATCCGATCGGCTTCCGCCTCGGCATCAACCGTACCTGGGATAGCCGCTGGTACGCTGACACCGCAGAATACGGCAAGCTGCTGCATGAAGACCTCAAGATCCGGGCTTACCTGATCAAGGAACTCAAGCAGGCCGGTATCGCCAAGGTCGTCATCGAGCGTCCGCACAAGAAGTGCCGCGTCACGATCCACTCGGCTCGTCCGGGTCTGATCATCGGCAAGAAGGGTGCAGACATCGAGAAGCTTCGCAAGAAGCTTTCCGAGATGACCAACTCCGAAACGCACCTCAACATCGTTGAAGTGCGCAAGCCGGAAATCGACGCGACGCTGGTTGCCCAGTCGATCGCTCAGCAGCTCGAGCGCCGCGTGGCTTTCCGCCGTGCGATGAAGCGTGCTGTTCAGTCCGCAATGCGTCTTGGGGCCGAAGGCATCAAGATCACCTGCGGCGGCCGTCTCGGCGGTGCTGAAATCGCTCGTACCGAATGGTACCGCGAAGGTCGCGTTCCGCTGCACACGCTGCGTGCGGACATCGACTACGGCACGGCTGAAGCTGAAACCGCATTCGGCATCTGCGGCATCAAGGTCTGGATCTTCAAGGGCGAAATCCTTGAGCACGATCCGATGGCCTCTGAGCGTCGCGGTCTCGAAGGCGACGCACAGGGCCCTGCAAGCCGTGAGCGTGGCGATCGTGGCGATCGTCGTCGCGAAAACGCTTGATTGACGCTGGCGAAAGATAAGCTCGGAGAAGTAAGAAAATGTTGCAGCCAAAGCGTACTAAGTACCGTAAGCAGTTCAAGGGACGCATCAAGGGCGTCGCCAAGGGCGGCTTTGACCTGGCATTCGGTGAATTCGGCTTGAAGTCGCAGGAACCGAACCGCGTGAATGCACGCGAGATCGAAGCGGCCCGCCGCGCGATCACGCGTTACATGAAGCGCGCAGGTCGCGTGTGGATCCGCGTATTCCCCGACGTTCCGGTAACGGCAAAGCCGACCGAAGTTCGTATGGGTAAGGGCAAGGGTTCGGTCGATTACTGGGCATGCAAGGTCAAGCCCGGTCGTATGATGTTCGAGATCGACGGTGTGTCCGAGGAGATCGCCCGTGAGGCGCTTCGTCTCGGCGCTGCCAAGCTCTCGGTCAAGACGCGCTTCGTACAGCGCATCGCAGAGTAAGGAGCAAGGCACATGAAAGCCGATGAAGTTCGCGGCCTCAGCGCCGACCAGCTCAAGGACAAGCTCGCCGATCTGAAGAAGGAGCAGTTCAACCTGCGCTTCCAGAAGGCAACTGGTCAGCTGGAGAAGTCCTCGCGCATCAACGAAGTCCGCAAGGATATCGCCCGCGTTAAAACCATTGCCCGCCAGAAGGCGGCAGAAGCCAAGGCCTAAGGAAGAATAATATGCCGAAACGCATTCTGCAGGGCGTCGTTGTGTCCGACAAGAACGAGAAGACTGTCGTAGTTCGTGTTGAGCGTCGATTCGCTCACCCGCTGCTTCAGAAGACCGTTCGTCGTTCGAAGAAGTACAAGGCACACGACGAAAACAATCAGTATAAGGTCGGCGATGTCGTTTCCATCGAGGAATGCGCACCGATCTCCAAGGACAAGCGCTGGACGGTCGTTTCCGCCCAGGCTTAATTTCATCAGAATCGCGCCTTGTGTCTTGCACTTGGCGCGAATTCCTGTATGAAGCAGCGCAAGGACGCTCGTGACCCGAGCGTCTTTTGCTTTGATGCGCACGGAAGGTCCTTCGGGAAACCACCCTGTCACGATTTTTCCGCGCAAAAAAAGAGATATTCATAAGCTGGGGCAGGGGGCTCGCTCGGGAGAGTTTGCCCAACCGTTCCGGTAACAACAAGAAGGCGACCTGACATGATTCAGATGCAAACAAACCTCGACGTGGCGGATAATTCCGGCGCACGTCGTGTCATGTGCATCAAGGTGCTGGGCGGCTCGAAGCGCAAATATGCTTCTGTTGGCGACATTATTGTCGTTTCCATCAAGGAAGCTATTCCGCGCGGCCGCGTCAAGAAGGGCGACGTGATGAAGGCGGTTGTCGTGCGCACCGCCAAGGACATCCGCCGCGCTGACGGCAGCGTCATCCGTTTCGATAACAACGCAGCCGTTCTTATCGACAACAAGAAAGAGCCCATCGGCACCCGTATCTTCGGACCGGTTCCGCGCGAACTTCGCGCCAAGAACCACATGAAGATCATCTCGCTGGCTCCGGAAGTACTGTAAGGAGCGTATGCGATGCAGAAAATTCGTAAAGGCGACAAGGTTGTCGTATTGACCGGTAAGGACAAGGGCCGTACCGGCGAAGTAATCCAGGTTTTGCCGAAGGAAGATCGGGCCGTTGTGCGTGGCGTTAACATGGTGAAGCGTCACCAGCGCCAGACCCAGGCCCAGGAAGCCGGCATCATCAACAAGGAAGCATCCTTGCACATCTCCAACATCGCCATCGTCGACAGGGATGGCAAGCCGACCCGCGTTGGCTTCTCTGTTGTGGATGGCAAGAAGGTCCGCGTGGCCAAGCGTTCGGGAGAAGTGATCGATGGCTGATAAGTACGAGCCGCGTCTCAAGACGGAATACGTTTCCCGTATCCGTGGCGCCATGCAGGAGAAGTTCTCCTACGCAAACGTCATGATGATCCCGAAGCTTGAAAAGATCGTGATCAACATGGGCGTTGGCGAAGCGACTGCCGACTCCAAGAAGCCCACCATCGCTGCCGGTGATCTGGCTGCGATTGCCGGCCAGAAGCCGGTCGTTACCCGCGCTCGCAACTCGATCGCTGGTTTCAAGGTTCGCGAAGGCATGCCGATCGGTGCGAAGGTTACACTTCGTGGCGCCCGCATGTACGAATTCCTTGATCGTCTGGTCAACATCGCGCTGCCGCGCGTTCGCGACTTCCGGGGCCTGAACCCGAAGAGCTTTGACGGCCGTGGCAACTTCGCCATGGGCATCAAGGAACACATTGTGTTCCCTGAGATCAACTACGATAAGGTTGATCAGATGTGGGGCATGGACATCATCGTTTGCACGACGGCGACGTCGGACGACGAAGCTCGGGCTCTGCTGACAGAGTTCAACTTCCCGTTCCGTCACTAACCGTAACGACGAGCGTAGAAAAGGAACTCCGATATGGCGAAAACAAGCGCAGTTGAAAAGAACAAGCGCCGCCGCAAGTCGGTCGCTCAGCAGGCCAGCAAGCGCGCTGCCCTCAAGGCGATCGTGATGAACCAGTCCCTTCCGATCGAAGACCGGTTCAAGGCCACTCTGAAGCTCGCTTCGCTGCCGCGTGACGGCTCGAAGACGCGTATCCGCAACCGCTGCGAAGTAACGGGCCGTCCGCGCGCGTTCTATCGCAAGCTCAAGATGTCGCGTATCGCGCTTCGTGAGCTGGGCAATTCCGGCAAGGTGCCGGGCATTGTCAAGTCGAGCTGGTAAGGAGACGGGCACATGACCATGACTGATCCTTTGGGTGATATGCTCACCCGCATCCGCAATGGTGCTGCTCGCCGTAAGTCTTCGGTAAGCACGCCTGCTTCCAGCCTGCGCGCACGCGTTCTCGACGTGCTGCAGTCTGAAGGCTACATCCGCGGTTATTCCAAGGTCGATTTTGAAAACGGCAAGTCCGAATTCACCATCGAGCTGAAGTACTACGAAGGTGCGTCGGTGATCCGTGAGATCGGCCGCGTTTCCAAGCCGGGCCGCCGGGTTTATGTCTCGGTAAAGTCCATTCCGCAGGTCGCGAACGGCCTCGGCATCACCATCCTTTCGACCCCGAAGGGCGTGATGGCCGATCACCAGGCTCGCGAACAGAACGTTGGTGGCGAGGTTCTTTGCTCGGTCTTCTAAGGCCCGAGCAAGGATCTCCATAACGAACAGACAGGATTGAATAATGTCTCGTATCGGTAAAAAGCCCGTTCCGGTTCCAGCAGGTGTGACGGCCAATGTCGACGGCCAGAAGGTTACTGCTAAGGGCCCGAAGGGTGAACTGTTTTTCGTCGCTAACGACGACATTCAGCTGAAGCTCGAAGATAACGGCGTTTCCGTAACGCCGGCTAACGGCACCAAGGAAGCTCGTTCGAAGTGGGGCATGTCCCGCACGATGATCGAGAACATCTTCAAGGGTGTTAAGGACGGCTATGAGCGCAAGCTCGAAATCAACGGCGTTGGTTACCGTGCCGCCATGCAGGGCAAGAACCTGCAGCTGGCTCTCGGCTTCAGCCACGACGTTGTTTACGAGCCTCCGGTCGGCATCACCATTGCCGTTCCGAAGCCGACGGAAATCATCGTTTCCGGCATCAACAAGCAGCAGGTTGGCCAGGTAGCCGCGGAAATCCGCGAATACCGCGGTCCCGAGCCCTACAAGGGCAAGGGCGTGAAGTACGCTGAAGAGCGTATTGTCCGCAAAGAAGGCAAGAAGAAGTAAGGATCACGCGAAATGGCTAGCAGGAAAGAAGCACTTGCACGTCGCGCGAGCCGCGTGCGCCGCCAGATCAAGGCGGTTGCCAACGGCCGTCCGCGCCTGTCGGTTCATCGCTCGTCGAAGAACATCTATGCCCAGATCATCGATGACGTTGCTGGCAAGACGCTTGCGTCTGCCTCCACGCTCGAAGCTGATCTGCGCGGTTCGCTCAAGACCGGCGCCGACGTTGCAGCAGCAGCTGTTGTCGGCAAGCTGGTTGCCGAGCGCGCCGTCAAGGCTGGCGTCAAGGAAGTCGTTTTCGACCGTGGCGCGTTCATCTATCACGGCCGCATCAAGGCCGTGGCTGAAGCTGCCCGCGAAGGCGGTCTGAACTTCTGATCTTTTTCTGCCCGGACAACGATCCGGGCAGAATTTCACCGGACCATGCGGATCTCCTCGTTGAGGCCGCTGGTCTTTTCGTTTGCCGTTCCACCCGTAAAAGAAAAAGGACAAGGACAATGGCACAGGAAAAAAGAGGTTCTCGCGACGATCGCCAGAACCGTGAAGAGCGCGATAGCGAATTCGTCGACAAGCTGGTCGCGATCAACCGCGTTGCAAAGGTTGTTAAGGGTGGCCGTCGCTTCGGCTTCGCCGCTCTCGTTGTTGTTGGCGACCAGAAGGGGCGCGTTGGTTTCGGTCACGGCAAGGCTCGTGAAGTTCCGGAAGCAATCCGCAAGGCAACTGAAAGCGCAAAGCGCGATCTGATCTTCGTTCCGCTGCGTGATGGCCGTACGCTTCATCACGACGTCAATGGCCGTCACGGCGCAGGCAAGGTTCTGCTGCGTTCGGCCAAGGCCGGTACCGGTATCATCGCCGGTGGTCCGATGCGCGCCGTTTTCGAAACGCTCGGCGTTCACGACGTTGTTGCGAAGTCGACCGGTTCGTCGAACCCGTACAACATGGTTCGCGCTACGTTTGACGCTCTGAAGCATCAGGTTCATCCGAAGGACATCGCTGCACAGCGCGGTCTGAAGTATGCGACCCTTCAGGCTCGCCGTGCCGCTTCCGGCAACGCTTCTGAAGAATAAGGAGCTGGATCATGGCCAAGAAGACTACTGAAGCCAAGAAGACTGTTACGGTCGAACAGATCGGCAGCCCTATTCGCCGCCCGGCAATCCAGCGTCAGACGCTGGTGGGTCTGGGTCTCAACAAGATGCATCGTCAGCGTACCCTGGAAGATACTCCTGCGGTTCGCGGCATGATCCGCGCGGTCCAGCATCTCGTTCGCGTCGTTGACGAGAAGTGAGACGGAGTAACCTATCATGAAACTCAATGAAATCAGAGACAACGAAGGCGCCTCCAAGGATCGTATCCGCGTAGGTCGCGGTATCGGTTCCGGCAAGGGCAAGACCGGTGGTCGCGGTGTGAAGGGTCAGAAGGCTCGTTCGGGCGTCGCCATCAACGGCTTCGAAGGCGGTCAGATGCCAATCTACCGTCGCCTGCCGAAGCGCGGTTTCAACAACATCTTCGCTTCCGAATTTGTTGTCGTATCGCTCGGCCGCATTCAGACTGCCATCGACGCCAAGAAGCTTGATGCTTCCGCAACGATCGATGCCGCTGCTCTCAAGGCTGCCGGCGTCATCCGTCGCGCCAAGGACGGCGTACGCATTCTCGCCGACGGCGAGCTGAAGTCCAAGGTCTCGTTCGAAGTTGCCGGCGCTTCCAAGCCCGCGCTCGAAAAGATCGAAAAGGCTGGCGGCTCGATCAAGCTTCTCGCAGTTGCAGTTGAAGCTTCCGAGTAATATATAAACTTCAGACGCCCGGTGCGCATGTCGCTCCGGGCGTTTGCGCTCCCTGGCCGCTGTTGCTTTCGATCTAAATCGATTTATAGAGCATCAGGGCAATCTCTCGCGGTGTGCTTTCTTGGCCCCGCTTGCGGCAGAAAGTGCCGCAGGGAGAGCCTCACAGTTCTTGAACTTCCATAGGGGAGGGGATAGGACATAAAAAACAGGGTGAGGCATGATGGCGGCCAAGAGCTGCATTCGTCCGAAGCCCGGTTTTGACCAGTATCTTTTAGACCTTTCCGCATTGGCCGGTATTGCTGGCTGGCAAGGGTCATTCGGAGAAATTTATGGCTTCAGCAGCGGAACAACTGGCTTCGAACCTGAATTTTTCGACCTTCGCTAAGGCGGAGGATCTGAAAAAGCGTCTCTGGTTTACTCTTGCCGCACTTCTCGTCTACCGTCTCGGCACCCATATTCCGCTTCCGGGCCTGAACCCCGAAGCCTATGCGCAGGCCTTCCGTGGCCAGGCCAACGGTATTCTTGGTCTTTTCAACATGTTTGCGGGTGGCGCTGTCGAGCGCATGGCAATTTTCGCTCTCGGCATCATGCCTTACATCTCCGCTTCGATCATCGTGCAGCTCATGACCTCGGTCGTGCCCTCGCTCGAAGCGTTGAAGAAGGAAGGCGAAGCCGGCCGAAAGATCATCAACCAGTACACACGCTACGGCACGGTGCTGCTCGGTACGCTGCAGGCCTATGGCATTGCGGTCGGCCTTGAAAGCGGCAATGGCCTTGTGGTTGATCCGGGCATGTTCTTCCGCATTTCCACCGTCATCACGCTGCTCGGCGGCACGATGTTCCTGATGTGGCTTGGCGAGCAGATCACGTCGCGCGGTATCGGCAACGGTATTTCGCTGATCATCTTCGCGGGCATTGCCGCAGGTCTGCCCAAGGCGCTTGCCGGCACGCTTGAGCTCGGCCGTACCGGTGCGCTGTCGACGCCGCTCATTCTCATGGTCGTCATCGTCGCCATCGGCGTCATCGCGCTGATCGTCTTCGTGGAGCGCGCCCAGCGCCGCCTGCTGATACAATATCCGAAGCGCCAGGTGGGCAACCGGATGTTCCAGGGCGATACCTCGCATCTGCCGCTGAAGCTCAACACCGCCGGCGTCATTCCCGCGATCTTCGCATCGTCGCTGCTGCTTCTGCCGGCAACGGCTGCGGGCTTTGCAGGTAACACCAACCTGCCGACCTGGGCGACTTCGATCATCGCGTCGCTCCAGCATGGCCAACCGCTGTTCATGGTGCTCTACGGCTTGCTGATTGCTTTCTTCGCCTTCTTCTACACGGCGATCGTGTTCAATCCGAAGGATACGGCTGACAACCTCAAGAAGCATGGCGGCTTCATTCCGGGCATCCGTCCGGGCGAGCGCACCGCGGAGTACATTGATTACGTTCTGACCCGCATCACTGTGGTCGGCGCGATTTATCTGGTCTTCGTCTGTATCCTTCCTGAGACACTTATCGCACGTACGGGCATTCCATTAGCCCTTGGTGGTACTTCGCTTTTGATCGTTGTCAGTGTAACTCTGGATACGGTTGCGCAGATTCAGGGTCACCTGATCGCCCAGCAGTATGAAGGTCTGATCAAGAAGTCGAAGTTGCGTGGAGGAAAGAGGGGACGATGAGACTGATATTTTTGGGTCCGCCGGGTGCGGGCAAGGGAACCCAGGCCAAGCGGCTGACTGACAAGTACGGGATCCCCCAGCTTTCAACCGGTGACATGCTGCGCGCTGCGGTCAGCGCGGGCACCGAAATCGGCAAGCGCGCCAAGGCCGTCATGGACGCCGGCGGGCTGGTATCCGACGATATCGTCAATCAGATCGTTTCCGAGCGCATCGAAGCTCCGGACTGTGCCAAGGGTTTCATTCTCGACGGTTATCCGCGCACCGTTCCGCAGGCGAAGGCGCTTGCCGACAACATGCGCAAGAAGAACCTGGTTCTCGACGCCGTCATCGAGCTCAAAGTGGATGAAGAGGCGCTGATTCGCCGAATCGAAAACCGCGTGGCTGAAACCATTGCCGCCGGCGGTACTGTTCGCTCTGACGATAATCCGGAAGCTTTCCGCAAGCGCCTGACTGAATATCGCGAAAAGACTGCGCCGCTGTCCGCTTATTACAGCGAACAGGGCGAGCTCGTGACGCTGGATGGCATGGCGGATGTCGACGCCGTCACCGAGGCTATCGAGCGCGTTCTCGAGAAAGCCTCTGCCTGATCGAAGGAATGAATGGGTGAGGACTGTTGCGTTCTTGCCCATATTCCTTTTCCGAAAGGCGGCTGATCCTTTGGATCGCAAAAGAATCTTGGCGGAGCCGGTTGCTTTTTTGCGCTGATTCCGTTAAACACCGCGCCAACTCGCGACATCCCAAGCGACTGGCGCGGATTTCCCTTAGGGAAGGGAGATCCGGGTTCGGTCGTTTTGACTTGTCACGGACACCAATTTGAACTGGCGGTCTTTCGGCCGCTCAAATGGAATCACCACTTGCCGGATGGCAACTGGAACCAAGGAGAAAAGACGTGGCACGTATCGCTGGCGTCAACATCCCGACTGCGAAGCGCGTTGTTATTGCGCTGACCTACATTCATGGGATTGGTCCGAAATTTGCGCAGGAAATCATGGACAAGGTCGGTCTTCCGGCTGACAAGCGCGTTCATCAGCTGACGGATGCTGAAGTTCTTCAGATCCGCGAAGCTATCGACCGCGACTATCAGGTCGAAGGTGACCTGCGTCGTGAGACCTCGATGAACATCAAGCGTCTGATGGACCTCGGTTGCTACCGCGGCCTGCGTCACCGTCGTGGCCTTCCGGTCCGCGGTCAGCGCACGCACACCAACGCCCGCACCCGCAAGGGTCCGGCGAAGGCTATCGCTGGTAAGAAGAAGTAATTTTCCGGTTCTCCGGAAAGGGGAGGCTGGTGCAGTCCGCGCCAGCCTTTCTGAGTTTGGCGAAAAGCTCGAATACGGGCTGATTGCCGGTGTAGCCGCTGGTGTTACGGCGGTGAAGAGATCAATGAAAGGTATAAAATGGCCAAGGAAGCCGCACGCGTCCGTCGTCGCGAACGCAAAAATATCACGTCTGGCGTCGCGCACGTCAACTCGACCTTCAACAACACGATGATCACCATCACCGACGCACAGGGCAATGCTATTGCCTGGTCGTCCGCTGGTGCCAAGGGCTTCAAGGGTTCGCGTAAGTCGACCCCGTTTGCTGCTCAGATCGCTGCTGAAGATTGCGCGAAGAAGGCTCAGGAACACGGCATGAAGTCGCTTGAAGTTGAAGTTTGCGGTCCGGGTTCCGGTCGTGAATCGGCACTTCGCGCTCTGCAGGCTGCCGGTTTCATGATCACTTCCATTCGCGACGTGACGCCGATCCCGCACAACGGTTGCCGTCCGCGCAAGAAGCGCCGCGTCTGACGCGACCGTGGTTCGGAAATTCCGCCTTTCCTCAGGTCTGGCGGAATTTTCGTGTATCTGGCGTGTGCGCGTCGATTTCGATCGACGGACTTGCGCTCAAGAACCCACCGATGAACCACTGAATTAGGTTCCTCTCGGTGTTTTCATGCTCGGTCCGTCACGATTGGATGGTGGCGGCGAACGGAAGGTTTAAAGATGATTCAGAAGAACTGGCAGGAACTTATCAAGCCGAACAAGGTCGAGTTCACCTCGTCCAGCCGCACCAAGGCAACGCTGGTTGCCGAGCCGCTGGAGCGTGGTTTCGGTCTTACCCTCGGCAACGCGCTGCGTCGCGTTCTCTTGTCTTCTCTGCGCGGCGCCGCTGTTACGGCCGTGCAGATCGACGGTGTCCTGCACGAATTCTCCTCCATCCCCGGCGTTCGGGAAGATGTGACGGATATCGTGCTCAACATCAAGGAAATCGCCATCAAGATGGATGGTGACGATTCCAAGCGCATGGTCGTGCGCAAGCAGGGCCCGGGTGCCGTAACCGCTGGTGACATCCAGACGGTTGGCGACATCGAGATCCTGAACCCCGACCACGTGATCTGCACGCTCGACGATGGCGCTGAAATCCGCATGGAATTCACCGTCAACAACGGCAAGGGTTACGTACCGGCTGAGCGCAACCGCGCGGAAGATGCCCCGATTGGCCTCATTCCGGTGGACAGCCTCTATTCTCCGGTCAAGAAAGTGTCCTACAAGGTGGAAAACACCCGTGAAGGTCAGGTTCTCGACTATGACAAGCTGATCATGACGATCGAGACCAACGGTTCGGTTTCCGGCGAAGACGCCGTTGCCTTCGCCGCTCGCATTCTTCAGGACCAGCTGGGCGTCTTCGTCAACTTCGACGAGCCGCAAAAGGAAGCAGAAGAAGAATCGGTTACGGAACTCGCGTTCAACCCGGCGCTTCTCAAGAAGGTCGACGAGCTCGAGCTGTCGGTTCGTTCGGCAAACTGCCTGAAGAACGACAACATCGTTTACATCGGCGACCTGATCCAGAAGACCGAAGCCGAAATGCTCCGCACGCCGAACTTTGGTCGCAAGTCGCTGAACGAAATCAAGGAAGTTCTCGCTTCCATGGGTCTGCACCTCGGCATGGAAGTGCCGGCATGGCCGCCAGAGAACATCGAAGATCTCGCCAAGCGTTACGAAGACCAGTACTAACAATCAAAAAGGCAGACCTTAAAGACTGCCTTTCCCCGTCAAACAGCAGATAAGTCATCTGCATGTGCCAGGAAACGGCAGGCCTTAGAGAAGGAACCTGCGTAGAAGGAGAATAGCAATGCGCCACGGTAATTCAGGCCGCAAGCTCAATAGAACCGCCAGCCACCGCAAGGCAATGTTTGCCAACATGGCTGCTTCGCTCATCACCCATGAGCAGATCGTCACCACCCTTCCGAAGGCGAAGGAAATCCGTCCGATCGTCGAGCGTCTCGTGACGCTGGGCAAGCGCGGCGACCTGCACGCTCGTCGTCAGGCCATCTCGCAGATCAAGGATCAGGATGCCGTTCGCAAGCTGTTCGACGCGATTGCTTCGCGTTACGCAACCCGCAATGGCGGCTACCTGCGTATCATGAAGGCTGGCTTCCGCCAGGGCGACAACGCGGCTCTGGCCGTCGTTGAATTCGTCGAGCGCGACGTTGACGCCAAGGGCGCAGCCGACAAGGCTCGCGTTGCTGCTGAAGCTGCTGCTGCTGAAGCTGCATAAGGTCTGACGCCGTTCAGGCGTCGTGAGTTAAAAAAGCCGGGCGAGGATCGCCCGGCTTTTTTCGTTCAGATATCAACCGACAGAATAAATAAGATTTTGCACCGTGGCGAAGTGTTGGAGTGGGGATGGTTAAACCCATACTTAGCGATGCATCTACTCGTATCCGCCAACCATCACTAAACCCTCATCAGGCGCGATTAGGGTTATCGAGTTTGTTAGCTGGACTTGAAAATAGCCGCCGTTGGCTGATGTTCGCTCAAAGAGCGTTTGCAGCTTCTTGTCTTTGATGCAGTCCAAACTACTAACAAAATCAGCGATCCGGCGATCCATGGCGTAGTTCGCCTCCAGCACCGGTGCCTCAGCCCAGGGCGTAGATGTTGCCTTGTTTAGAGAAAGCAATCCATTCCGACGGACCTCATCCATGAAAACGGAGTCGAGCTTGTAAATGGCGACAGCGCATTCAAACCATCTGTTATTGTAGTATACCGTCTCACCAGCGGGGATGCCGTCCGGGATATCGCCGCGTAAACGATCAGGTGAATCCACACCACAACCGGCCAAAGCGATTAATAGGAATGCGAATATAGGGCCGCCAGTTCTATTGTTGGATTTCAGGCCCACGCGCTTGGCTGTAAAACTTGCGAGACTTGAAAAAGCCTTGGAGTAATTCATCTCTCTCACTCCGGGACGTGAATACGGGCCTTGATGTGCTTGAGATGGGCAACGATCGTGAAAGTCATGATTACCAGCAGCGACCATGAGCTCCATTTCCCGATATGCACCACGGACCAGGCGCCGAGTTGGTCCGGATATTTCCAGATGCCGAAGAAGGTGGAGATGTTTTCCGCCAGCCAGACGAAAAATCCTATGAGGACGAATGAGAGGAGCAGCGGCATCTTTCGATCACGGTCATAGGGGCGGTAAATCACGGTCGCGCGGGAATAGAGGCCGATGGCGCAGGCGGCGATATACCAGCGATAGTCGCCGATGAAGTGATGGGTGAAGAAGTTGGCGTAGATGGCGATGCCGATCAGCGTCGCCATCCAGTAGGTGGGATAGTGGCGAATGCGCACATCCAGCAGGCGCCATGCCTGAATGATATAACTGCCAACGGCGGCGTACATGAAGCCGGAGAAGAGCGGCACGCCGAGAACCTTGCTATAGGCGAAGTCGGGATATGACCAAGACTGTATGGCGCTTGACGTCTTAAACACCTCCAACGCGAAACCGACGATATGGAACAGCAGGATGGCCTTGGCTTCGTCAAGCGTTTCCAGCCTGCTCCAGATCATGAAGAACTGAATGCCCAGCGCAATGATCAGCAGCACGTCATAACGGGGGATGCCCAGCACTCCGCCATGCGGTACCACGAAGATGGAAACGAAAAACAATCCCGCGAACAGGCAAGCACGGGCTTCCTTGATGCCGAAATACAGAAACTCGACGATAAAACGCCTGATGCCCTTGAGTTCACCCCAGGGATAGGTATCGCAGAGAAGATTATCCAAGACGGAGAGGCGGCTTGCGGTCAGGCTGGTTGCTGTGCTCATTTTCCGTCCCGATCTTTGTTCGTCACTTTTCATACGAAAACCCGAAGGAACCCGTATGGGCAAGCCGCACGTATCCCCACCTTATTTTATCCGCATCCAGCTTCTCGCGGGGGCAATGGCGGTGATCGTGTGCGGCCTTTGCCTGCGGACCTTCGGTTACGATGCAGGACTACCGTTCGTGGTGGTAAAATATGGCGGATCCGTGCTCTGGGGGGCGATGATCTATCTGCTGCTGGCAGCCTTCTTTCCATCCCGCTGGCAAGGCTATGGGGTTCATATGGCCATTGTTGCCGTTGTTCTCGTGGAACTCGTCCGGCTTGTTCATTTTCCGGCACTGGACGCGTTTCGTGCGACGACGGCCGGCGCTTTGCTGCTCGGCCGTGTTTTTTCGCTGTGGAATATAGTCTGTTATGTCGCGGGGATTGGGGGCGCCGCCATCATCGCCGGACGGGTCTCGCGCGTTTGGCTCTTTTCATCGACATGATCGAGGGCCGTACCAGCCGATAGCCCAACAGCACCACCATCGTGCTGATATAAAATACCGGCTCCAGCGTGATCGATTTTCGCGCCAGCACGAAATGCAGCACGCCGACGATGAGCACGAGGTAGACGAGTTTATGCAGCGTGTTCCAGCGGCTTCCGAGCTTGCGGATGGAACAGCGATTGGAAGTGAGCGCCAGGGGCAGGAGCATGACGAGCCCCGCCATGCCGAACATGATATAAGGCCGCTTCAGGATATCACCAGCGATGGAACTGAAGACGAGGCCACGGTCCAGCACCAGATAGACGGTGAAATGCGCCAGTACGTAATAAAAGGCAATCAGGCCCAACGCCCGACGATAGGCGATGAGGTTGATGTTGAAGAGATCGCGCAGCGGCGTGACGAGCAGCCCGAGACAGAGGAAGCGCAGCGCCCAGATGCCGAGAAGGTGCTCGAAATCTTTGACCGGGTTGAAGCCGAGGCCTCCGGTTGCGGCGAGGTAGAAATACCAGACACCGGGAGCAAGGCCGATGACATACAGCGACCAGATTGCAGTCGGCTGATAGCGCTTCGGCAGTGAGGGTAAGGTGAGGGCGAAGGCCATGGTCAATAGTTCGCCTTCAGGTCCATTCCGGCATAAAGGCTCGCGACCTCGTCATAGCCGTTGAACATCAGGGTCGGGCGGTTCTGGGTGCCGAAAAAGCCGCCTTCGCCAATGCGCTGCTCCGTCGCCTGGCTCCAGCGCGGATGGTCCACATGCGGATTGACGTTTGAATAGAAGCCATATTCGCGGGCATTGGAGTTTTTCCAGGTCGTTTCCGGCTGTTTTTCGGTGAGCGAAATCCGGACGATGGATTTGATTCCCTTGAAACCGTATTTCCACGGCACGACGAGCCGGATCGGTGCGCCGTTCTGGTTCGGCAGGGTTTCCCCATAAAGCCCGACGGCGACGATGGTGAGCGGATGACGCGCTTCATCAAGACGCAGGCCTTCGACATAAGGCCATGAAAGAGGCTGGAACAGGCCGCTCTGGCCCGGCATTTCCTCAGGCCGCACGATCGTCTCGAAGGAGACGTATTTCGCGCTGCCCAGCGGCTCGACCTTGTCGAGCAGGCTGGCAAGCGGGAAGCCGATCCAGGGAATGACCATCGACCAGCCTTCGACGCAGCGCATGCGATAGGTGCGTTCCTCCAGCTGATATTTCATCAGCTCTTCTATGCCGAATTCCTGCGGCTTGGAGACGAGGCCGTCCACCTTCACGGTCCAGGGCGTGGGTTTGAACTTGCCTGAGTTTTCCTTGGGGTCTGATTTCCCGACGCCGAATTCGTAGAAATTATTGTAGCTCGTCACCGCGTCGAGCGGGGTGAGCTTCTCATCCAGCTTGTAAGCACTGGCCTTGGCGGACAGCGGCGCGGCGATGGCATCGCGTCCGGTCAATCCTATCGCAGCGAGGCCTGCCGCCGTTCCGAGGAAGTTGCGTCGGGACATATAAAAGGACTTAGGGGTGATCTCTGAAGACGCGATATGGGGCGGACGATAGGCGGGCATTGAAACCTCCACAAAAGCCGGGTGCATCGGCGATAAATCGATTATGATAGCCAATACGGTCGCTGCACAGATATGTTTCAGCGCGCTGCAGAAAAACAACGCCGAACAGGTGGTAATCGCGCATTTGTGATGGCGTGTCCTTTGCGGATGGCGCTGAATAGAAAGCGTACCGTACCGAACCGTACTGTTTTGCCCGAAGGTGACAGTGACAGGGCTTGCGGTTTGCGCTAGAAAAACCGCAAAATAGGGCAGGAGCTATTTTTAACCGCACTTGCGGAAATGCGCTTCTGGCCAGAGATCGAGGAAAACACCATGCCAGCCTATCGCTCCAGAACGACAACCCACGGCCGCAACATGGCGGGCGCGCGCGGCCTTTGGCGCGCCACCGGCATGAAAGACAGCGATTTCGGCAAGCCGATCATCGCGGTGGTCAATTCCTTCACGCAGTTCGTGCCCGGCCACGTGCATCTTAAGGATCTCGGTCAGCTGGTGGCCCGCGAGATTGAAGCGGCCGGCGGTGTTGCCAAGGAATTCAACACCATCGCGGTCGATGACGGCATCGCCATGGGCCATGACGGCATGCTTTATTCGCTGCCCTCGCGCGAGATCATCGCTGACTCGGTCGAATATATGGTCAACGCCCATTGCGCCGATGCGATGGTGTGCATTTCCAACTGCGACAAGATCACCCCCGGCATGCTGAATGCGGCCATGCGCCTTAACATCCCCGCGGTCTTCGTGTCCGGTGGCCCGATGGAAGCAGGCAAGGTTGTTCTGCACGGCAAGACAGTCGCGCTCGATCTCGTCGACGCCATGGTCGCTGCTGCTGATGACAAGATTTCCGACGAGGACGTCAAGGTCATCGAGCGTTCGGCCTGCCCGACCTGCGGTTCCTGTTCCGGCATGTTCACCGCCAATTCGATGAACTGTCTGACCGAGGCGCTGGGCCTGTCTTTGCCCGGTAACGGCTCGACGCTCGCGACCCATTCGGATCGCAAACGCCTGTTCGTTGAGGCCGGTCATCTGATCGTCGATCTTGCTCGCCGTTATTACGAGCAGGAAGACGAAACCGTCCTGCCGCGTACCATCGCCAACAAGGCGGCGTTTGAAAACGCCATGTCGCTGGATATCGCCATGGGCGGCTCTACCAACACGGTGCTGCATATCCTCGCTGCCGCGCACGAGGGCGGGGTGGATTTCACCATGGAAGACATCGACCGTCTTTCCCGTAAAGTTCCGTGCCTTTCGAAAGTTGCGCCCGCCAAGCAGGACGTTCACATGGAAGACGTTCACCGCGCCGGCGGCATCATGCGTATTCTCGGCGAGCTGGAACGCGGCGGTCTCATCAACCGCGATACCTATACGGTGCATGAAACGACGCTTGGCGACGCCATCGACCGCTGGGACATCACCCGCACTAACAGCGAGACGGTTCGCGAATTCTTCAAGGCGGCGCCCGGCGGCGTGCCGACGCAGGTTGCCTTCAGCCAGTCCTCGCGCTGGGACGATCTGGATACTGACAGCGACAATGGCGTCATCCGCTCGGTCGAGAAGCCATTCTCCAAGGATGGCGGTCTGGCCGTGCTTTACGGCAACATCGCTCTCGACGGCTGCATCGTGAAGACGGCGGGCGTTGATGAATCCATCCTGAAATTCAACGGTTCGGCGGTCGTTTACGAAAGCCAGGACGCGGCGGTTAAGGGCATTCTCGGCAACGAGGTCAAGGCGGGCGACGTCGTCGTCATCCGTTATGAAGGTCCGAAGGGCGGGCCGGGCATGCAGGAAATGCTCTATCCGACCAGCTACCTGAAATCCAAGGGCCTCGGCAAAGCCTGTGCGCTCATCACCGACGGTCGCTTCTCTGGTGGTACGTCAGGCCTTTCGATCGGCCATGCGTCTCCGGAAGCGGCACAGGGCGGCGCCATCGGCCTCGTGCGTCAGGGTGACCTGATCGAGATCGACATCCCGAACCGCACGATCAACCTGAAGGTTTCGGATGCGGAACTGGCCGCGCGCCGGGCCGAGCAGGAAGAAAAGGGCTGGAAACCGGAAGCGCCGCGCAAGCGCAATGTCACGACGGCGCTTAAGGCCTATGCGGCCTTTGCGTCTAGCGCGGACAAGGGTGCCGTGCGGATTCTGCCGGAGTAATCTGCGGGTTTTGCACGCGAATACCTCTCCGCCCTTATGCTCGGGCCTGTCCCGAGCATCTACACCCCTTCGACTTTGCGAGACGTGGATGGATCCTCGGGACAGGCCCGAGGATGACGTAGCGTTTGAGGCAAGATTGCCATCCTTTGGTCAGCCGCCTTCCGGGGCGGTTTTTTACTGGCCGTTCGGCGAATGCCACGTCGGGGTTCGCAAACCGATTCAACTGCCTCAAAGAATGATTCTGCAAGTGCGCGCAACGCGCTGTTTTCATAATGAAATTTGAAATTATCCAAGCGGGGGGTCGGCTTTCATTTTAGTCACATTGGAGTGATGTTTGGCCATCGGCTCTTTTCCGTAGCGCAACGATGCCTAACTTCATCACCATGAAAAGACGAACCGCACTGGCCCTCATGGCGTCGCTACCCTTTGCACGGCTTGCCCGCGCCCAAAGCGCTGGTGACAACATCCGTTTCGATCCGTTGTTGAGGCAGGCGGATGCGCTTTCCAGCCTCAAGGCGGTGATTGTCAGCATCGATGGCGAGGAGGTCGCCAGCCGCGCCTATCATGGTGCCAGCCTCAACGGCTCCACCAATATCAAGTCCGCCTCGAAATCGGTCATTTCGGCGCTGGTGGGCATGGCGATCGATCGCAGGATCATTGAGGGCGCGGACCAGCCGATCGCGACTATCCTGCGTAGTGACTTCCCGCAGAACCCTGACCCGCGACTGGAGCGGATCACCATCGGCAACCTTTTGTCCATGCAATCCGGTCTGGAGCGTATGTCCGGCCCCAATTATGGCCGCTGGGTTGCCAGCCGAAACTGGGTGAAAATGGCGCTGGGGTCCGGTTTTGCCGGGGAGCCCGGCGGAGGCATGCTTTATTCCACAGCGTCGACACATCTGCTCTCGGCGATATTGACGAAGGCATCCGGCCGTTCGACTCTTTCTCTCGCCCGAGACTGGTTTCGGCCGCTGGAAGGGTTTTCCATCGGCGGCTGGGAGCGCGATCCACAAGGCCTCTATCTTGGCGGCAACCAGATGGCGATGACGGCGCGCTCCCTGCTGGCCTTTGGGGAGCTTTATCGTCTTGGCGGGGTAACGCCTGATGGCGAGCGGCTGATCTCCCAGGAATGGATCAGCCAGTCCTGGCAGCAGCGCACCAACTCCGTCTTCAATGGCGATGGTTACGGTTATTGCTGGTTCATTAGAGAAATGGCCGGGGAGACGGTTTATTATGCCTGGGGTTACGGCGGGCAGATGCTCTATATCGCACCCGCCAGAAGGCTTTCCGTGGTCATGACCTCGCGGGAGGATGCGCCTTCGGCCAGAACCGGTTATCGCGACCAGTTGCACGGCCTCATGGAAGGCATCATCCGTGCGGTGTGAGGGTAGGCGATAACGATCAGAGCGGGCGGTTGATGCTCTGGAACGCTTCGCCGAGGCGCTTCATCCGTTCCTCATAGGCACCCGTCAGGCAGGGCACATCGGCTGCGCATTCCTGGCGCTTCTTCAGCCACTTGCTCTGTTCGTCGCGCAAGGTGTCGCGCGCGCCCATCGCCATCAGCTGGGTGAGGATGTCGAAGGTGGTGGCCATCTTCACATCCTGATCGTTCAGTGCGCGATTATCGCAGATCGCTTTTTCGTCGGCCGCCAGATCGGGCTTGGTGCAATCGAAGCTTGCCGCGCTGACCGGTGAAACGAGGGAGGAGGCGAGGAGAATGCCGGAGGCGAGGAAGGTGGGTTTCAGATGCATGGATCGTCTCTTTTAAGGACAGTATTGTCGGCTGAAACCGAAAAGGGGTTCTGTTGGTTCCAATTGCGTGAGACGACCCCTGCCTGGAAAATCATGGCCATCATCTTGCCGCTCTTTGCTTTACAGGCTTTGGCGTTATAACTCCATCATACTGATGACGATGAGGAATCACATGCGAAGCGTGTTGAAGTATTTGTCCACCGGCTTTCTCGCCGCGCTCGTTCTCCTGCCCGTGGGCGCCGGGGCGCAGGATAACAAGACCGTGCCGGCAAGCCACACGGAAATGCAACTTTCCTTCGCGCCGCTGGTGAAGCGTACCGCAGGTGCTGTGGTGAATGTCTATGCCGAGCGCGTCGTGCAGCGGCGTCTGTCGCCCTTTGCCGGTGATCCCTTCTTCGAGCAGTTCTTCGGCCAGCAGATGCCGAACCGCACGGAAAAGCAGTCATCGCTGGGGTCGGGCGTCATCGTAACGGCAGGCGGCCTTGTGGTGACCAACAATCACGTTATCGATGGCGCTGACGACATCAAGGTGGCGCTGGCGGATGGTCGTGAGTTTTCGTCCAAGGTGCTATTGAAGGACGATCGCGTCGATCTCGCCATATTGCAGATCGACGCCAAGGAGCAGTTCCCCGTGCTGTCGCTCGGCGATTCCGACAAGATCGAGGTCGGTGATCTGGTGCTCGCCATCGGCAACCCCTTCGGGGTCGGCCAGACGGTGACGAGCGGCATCGTCTCCGGCCTTGCCCGCAACCAGGTGACGCAGGGCGATTTCGGCTTCTTCATTCAGACTGACGCCTCCATCAACCCTGGTAATTCCGGCGGTGCGCTGATGAACATGGCGGGTGAACTGATCGGTATCAATACCGCGATCTTTTCCAAGGGCGGCGGGTCCAACGGCATCGGTTTCGCAATCCCGGCCAATCTGGTCCGGGTTTTCGTGGCTGCCGCCGAACGGGGCGATGCGAACTTCCAGCGTCCCTATATCGGCGCAACTTTCGATCCGGTGACGTCGGATGTCGCGGAAGCGCTCGGCCTGCACCGCGCCCGTGGCGCGCTTGTCGTCAGCGTCACGAAGGGCGGGCCGGCGGAAAAGGCGGGTATCGAACCCGGACAGGTGGTAATTGCCGTCAATGGCCTTGAAGTCGAGCATCCCGATGCGCTGGGTTATCGTCTGACGACGGCCGGCATCGGCAAATCGGCCGAATTGACGGTTGTGGAAAAGGGCAAAGAAAAGAAGGTGACCATCGCTCTCAATACGGCACCGGAAACCGCACCGCGTGACGAGCGTCTGCTCGAAGGCCGCAATCCCTTCGCGGGCGCTACCGTCGCCAACCTCTCGCCGAAGCTTGCGGATGAATTGCGCATGCCTTCACAGGTGACCGGCGTCGTCATTACCGATGTGAAGCGCGGCTCACCGGCCTATCGCGTCGGCTTCCAGCCAAAGGACGTCATCCTGTCGCTGAACGGTGCGGATATCGGTTCCACCGCTGCGGTTGAGAAGGCGCTGGATGACAATCCCGGTTTTTGGCGGGTGGAAATCCTGCGTGACGGGCAGCGTATCCGGCAGTTCCTGCGATGAGCGACGACCTCTTCGCCCCGCAAGTGCCCGTGGAGGTCGCCAACCGGCGGCCTCTTGCCGATCGCCTGCGTCCGAAAACGCTGGCGGAGGTGAGCGGGCAGCCACATCTGACGGGTGAAGAGGGCGTTCTGCGCCGCATGATCGACAGCGGCTCCCTGGGGTCGATGATATTCTGGGGGCCACCGGGAACCGGCAAGACGACGGTTGCCCGTCTGCTTTCCGGCGAGGCGGGGCTGGCTTTCGAGCAGATTTCGGCTATCTTTTCCGGTGTCGCTGACCTCAAGAAGGTTTTCGAGTCGGCGCGCACGCGCCGGATGAATGGCCGGCAGACGCTGCTTTTCGTCGACGAAATCCATCGTTTCAACCGTGCCCAGCAGGATAGTTTCCTGCCGGTCATGGAAGACGGCACCATAATTCTCGTGGGTGCCACCACGGAAAACCCGTCCTTCGAGCTTAATGCCGCTCTTCTGTCGCGGGCGCGTGTCCTGACCTTCGGTTCGCATGACGAGGATAGCCTCAGCGAACTTCTGAAGCGCGCCGAGGAGGCCGAGGGCAAGCCTCTGCCGTTGACGGAAGAGGCGCGGGCAAGCCTGATCCGCATGGCCGATGGCGACGGCCGCGCCGTGCTGACGCTTGCCGAAGAGGTCTGGCGGGCGGCGCGCAAGGACGAGACTTTCGATACCGAGGGGCTGACACGCATCGTGCAGCGCCGCGCACCGGTTTACGACAAGAGCCAGGACGGTCACTACAATCTCATATCGGCGCTGCATAAGTCCGTGCGCGGTTCGGACCCGGATGCGGCACTTTATTATCTCGCCCGCATGTTCGATGCCGGTGAAGACCCGCTTTATCTCGGGCGGCGGCTGGTACGTATGGCGGTGGAGGATATCGGCCTTGCCGATCCGCAGGCGCTCGTCGTCTGCAATGCCGCCAAGGATGCCTATGATTATCTCGGCTCACCGGAAGGGGAACTCGCATTGGCACAGGCCTGCGTTTATCTCGCCACCGCGCCGAAATCCAATGCCGTTTATACCGCCTTCAAGTCGGCGATGCGGGCAGCCAAGGAAAACGGCTCACTGGTGCCGCCAAAACATATTCTGAACGCGCCGACCAAGCTCATGAAGGGCGAGGGGTATGGCGACGGTTACCGTTACGACCATGACGAACCTGATGCCTTTTCCGGGCAGGATTATTTCCCGGAGAAAATGGGACGGACGACCTTTTACGATCCGCCGGACAGGGGGTTCGAGCGGGAAATCCGCAAACGTCTCGACTGGTGGGCAAAGCTGCGCCGCGAGCGCGGGGCGCGCTAGCGTTTATGCGGCCGGGGCGATGCCTGTATTCGCCGTGGAACTTGAGAAAATGAATCAGGTGACTTGCAAAGTGAGTCGTGAAATCGAAACAACTCACTGTTTTTAAAGGAAATCAGGATGCCTTGCGCTGGAGCGTTGCCTGCGGTTGCGCCGGCAGCATCTTGACTGAGGATTCCGCCAGGCCGCTATGGCCCTCGGCATCAATGATCAGGTGCCAGTGCATGGTTTCTGGAACGGCGATGCGGATCGGCGATTTTTTGGCGACGCCACCGAGATATTTGAAGTCGAGCAATTCGGTAAAACGCTGGAAATTTGCGCCCGTCATCAGCCGGACATTGTTGACGGCCGACAGCGATATTTCAAGGGTGGTGCCAGCCCGCAGTTCCTTCAGGTCATAATGCGTATAGCGGAAATTCGGCCGGGCCATCGAGCGCCTCCCTGTAGAGTCATTTCGGTCAAAGAGGATAGGGGCGGCAGGGTTAACGCTGTCTTTAAATGCCGACGACGGCCCTGAAATTTCACGCCTGTTGTCGCAATTTACAATGCGGAATTATATTCCCGTCGAGCTTCTGAATAAGACGATCGTATAATAATCGTATTTAGCAATAATAAATTTATTCCCTCTAAGATCGGCTGGTCGAAGTGCATTCGGCGATGTTGGGGGGAACATGAAAAACGTAACAATATCTATGCGCCTTTATGCGCTTGTCGCATTGTTTCTGGCAATACTGGCCGCGGCGCTCACATTCAGCCTGTTTGAAAGCTATCGCGAGATGGAGCGCGAGCGCAAGGCCGGGCTTGCGGCGATGAATGAGACAGCCGTCGCCATTCTCAAGCAATATTACCAGCTGGAGCAGGGCGGAAGCCTGACGCGGGAGGCGGCGCAACAGCAGGCGAAGACGACGATTGCGGCCATGCGCTACGGCAATGGCAGCGGCTATTTCTGGATCAACGACATGCATCCGACCATGGTGATGCATCCGATCAAGCCTGAAATGAACGGCACGGACCTCACCGCCAACAAGGATCCGAACGGCAAGGCGCTGTTCGTCGAATTCGTGAAGACGGTGAAGGCGGGCGGTCAGGGTTTTGTCGATTATTACTGGCCGAAGCCCGGTGCACCCGAGCCGGTCGAGAAATTTTCCCATGTAGCGGGCTTCGCTCCCTGGGGCTGGATTGTCGGCACCGGTGTTTATGTCGATGATCTCGAGGCGGTATTCTGGCGCGACGCCTATTTTAATGGCGGCCTTTGTGTCGTGGTGGGCCTTCTGGTCATTGGTGTCGCGGCCTTTGTGGTGCGCAGTGTGACGCGGCCGATCGATCTCATCCGCCAGAGCATGAAGCGTATCGCCGATGGTGACGGCACGGCCGAAATCCAGTTTGCCGACCGCCGCAATGAAATCGGTGCGATTGCCCAGACGCTTCTGGTGCTACGTGACAGCGTCAATGAGCGCAGCGCGTTACAGGCCCGCGAGGCAGACCAGCAGCGGGCGCTGGAGGAGGCGCGACATGGCAACGAGATGGTTCTGCGCTCCGCCTCCGAACGCCAGGCCCATGCCATGGAGCGGCTTGGCCATGCGCTCGAGGCGCTTGCCAATGGCGACCTGACGGTCGAACTTGCCGATATCGGCGCGGATTACGAAAAGCTGCGTGTGGATTTCAATCGTGCCGTCGGCGCGCTGCATGGCGCGATCGAGGCGATTGCCAGAACCGGGCATGTCGTCAATGACAGCGCCTCCGACATCAGCGGTGCCACCGGCAATCTCTCCCGCCGCACCGAACAGCAGGCGGCGGCGCTGGAGGAAACGGCGGCGGCTCTTGACGAGATCACCGCAACGGTGCGCACCGCCTCGGAACGGGCCAATGAAGCCCGGCAGATGGTGCAGGACACGAAAACAAGCGCCGGCCGTTCGGGTGAGATCGTCCGTAATGCCGTCGATGCCATGGGGCGCATTGAGGATTCCTCGAAACGCATCGGGCAGATCATCTCTGTCATCGACGAGATCGCTTTCCAGACCAATCTGCTGGCACTGAATGCCGGTGTCGAGGCAGCGCGAGCGGGCGAGGCGGGGCGTGGTTTTGCCGTGGTGGCGCAGGAGGTACGTGAACTCGCGCAACGCTCCGCCAACGCCGCCAAGGAGATCAAGGCGCTCATCAATCGCTCAGCCGAAGAGGTGGGCGGTGGTGTCGCGCTGGTGCGTTCCACAGGCGATGCGCTGGACGAGATCGTGGCGCTGGTCAACCGCGTTGAAGGCCATGTCAATTCCATCGCGACGGCGGCGCGGGAGCAGGCGACGGGCCTGCAGGAGATCAATACCTCCGTCAACCACATGGACCAGATGACCCAGCAGAATGCCGCCATGGTGGAAGAAACGACGGCGGCCAGCCAGACACTGGCCCAGGAGAGCCAGCAGCTGCGGGCACTGCTTTCGCGTTTCGAACTGGGTCAGGCCTCCGGGCACGCGGTGTCGCGGGCGGCTTGACGTCCATTTGAGATAGCGGGGAGGGCGCGGCTTTGGCGGCGCCCTTTCTGTTTGAAGCGGTACGAAACAGGACCATTCGTTATTTCCCGCAACCAATAAGGTTTCATTTACCTCATTTCTTTAAATTTACCCTGTATTGCCGCGATTGCGGCCGCTGAAGGTACTGGGTTCTCGTATGGCGTATGTTTCCCTTCCGCGTCGTCTTGTGACGTTGCTGATGATTTCCACGGTCATGGTGTCGTGTTCGGCGGAGGGTCTCGTGCCTCCGGCCGACGTGGACGGCACCACGCGCGTCAGCGCCATTCGCGCGTCGCGGCAGCAGGGCTACAGTGCGCCGGCGGGCGCGGTCAATCAGGCCGGGAGCGCCGGGCAGGGCGCTGATTATTCCTCCGCCGTTTCGCAGCCGATGCCGGAGCATTACGCCTCGCAGGATCCACTTCTGCAATCGCCGCAGGGCGCGCAGGGTTATTCGACACTCGAATCCCAGCATCAGGCGCGCATGGCGGCCAGCGGTCATGCGACCGCGCCGGCGCAGACCATGCAGAGCCAGCCCATGCCCGGGCAGCAGATGGCCAGCAACCAGATCGCTGAAGGCGAAGGCGGCGTGAACATGGATTCCATGCTGGGCGTGGAGCCGGTACGCGGGCTTGCCGAAGAGCAGGATGCCGATATTGCCGAAGGCGCGTCGGCGCAGCCGGTGGTGGACGGCATCGGCACCGACAATCCGGTTGCCGTTTCGCCCCCACGGCGGCAACCGGCCGCCAGCCAGTCGCGGCTCATTCCTCCGCCGCCACTCGGCTCCTCCTCCCGCCGCCAGCCGGTCGAGGAGGTCGCCATGCTCATGCCAAACGATCCGATGGCGGGCGGTGGGATGCAAAGCAACCGGTCGATGCCGCCTGGCGTCATGCCGTCTTCCGAAGTCGCCTGCCGCAGCGAATTGCGCCGCCTCGGCGTCGCCTTCCGCGACGTCGCCCGTATTGCCGACGGCCCGACCTGCGGCATCGATTATCCGATCGAACTCAGCGGACTTGCCAGCGGCGTCGCCATCCGCCCGGCCGTGAAGCTCAATTGCCAGGTCACGCTTGCTTTTGCCAAATGGGTGAAGTTCGAACTCGTACCATCCTCGCGCTTCCGTTACCTCTCGGGCGTCGGCCGCATCACGCCGATGGGTGGTTATTCCTGCCGCAAGATGAATTCGCGTTCCAGCAATCCCTGGTCCGAACATGCGCGTGGCAATGCCATCGATATCGGCACCATCACGCTGAAGAACGGCAAGGAGATCGACGTGCGCAGCAAGAGCTTCTTCGCTTTCCGCGAAAAGGCGCTGCTGAAGGCGGTGAGGTCCGACAGCTGCAAATACTTCTCGACCGTTCTCGGGCCGGGCAGCGATCCCAACCATTGGAATCATTTTCACTTCGACCTGCGCACCCGCAAGTCGGGTTACAGGCATTGTGATTAAGTCGCGCCGGTGGAGGTTGGCGGCTAAGTTTGAAAGCGTCTGCTCCGTCATGCTCGGGCCTGTCCCGAGCATCTGCAACGCCGCTATCGGCGATACGTTGGCAGATCCTCGGCACAAGGCCGAGGATGACGTCGAATACGGAGTGCGGCTTGTCATCGGGCTGCCGCCGATAACATAGGCGCCGGATTTTTGGATATGGACGGAATGACGAAGGTCGAGGATGTTTCGCTGCCGCTAGCTCGATAATCGCCCGTCTCATTCCCACAAAAAAAGACCGGCCCGAAGGCCGGTGAAGAAGACGGCCTTATCGGGGGGATGTCGGCGTCTTTGCAAGGGCATGCAATGGGAAAACGATCCCATGGAGTGGTCCATCCGGCGCGGATATGCGGCAAAAGACATCGCGCCGTACTGACCTGCGGCCAACATGGCTTGCCGCGCTTTTCTGATACGCTATGAGCGTCACATGTTTGTGACAACGGCCCCCGGGAGCCCGCTTTCATGCCCCCTGTTTCAGAGATAATGGTCTTCGTCGTCGCCCTTGCGGCCGCCGGTGTGGTGGCCGGACTTTTGGCGGGGCTGTTTGGCATTGGCGGCGGTGCGGTGCTGGTGCCGGTCTTCTACCACGTCTTCGGGCTTCTGGATGTGCCGGAGGCGGTGCGCATGCATCTGTCGCTTGGCACCTCGCTCGCCATCATCGTGCCGACCTCCATCCGTTCGTTCCTGACGCATCGCCAGAAGGGCGCGGTCGATATCGATCTGTTGAAGGGCTGGATCGTCGCCGTGCCGCTCGGCACCATCCTCGCATCCGTCGTGGCGGCATATGCTTCCAGCGTCGCATTGCGGCTGATCTTCGCCTTCATCGCGCTCGCGCTCGCCTTCCGCATGATCGTCAACCGGGCGAGCTGGCACCTCGGCTCCGATCTGCCGAAAAACCCGGCCCGGTTTCTGGTCGGCACGGGTATTGGTCTTTTGTCCGGCCTGATGGGCGTCGGTGGTGGGGTGATGAACAATACCTTCATGACGCTTTACGGACGAACGATCCATCAGGCCGTCGCCACCTCTTCCGGCGTCGGTGTGCTGATCTCGCTGCCGGGGCTTCTCGGCTATATCTGGGCCGGCTGGGGCGATGCGGGCCTGCCGCCGTTTTCGACCGGTTTCATTAACTGGATCGCCGTGGTGCTGCTCATCCCCATCACGCTTCTCGTCGCGCCCTATGGCGCGCGGCTTGCCCATGCGCTCAGCAAAAAGCAGCTGGAGCGGGCCTTCGGCGTATTTCTGGTCTTTGTCGCCGCGCAGTTTTTCTACAGCGTTTACGGCTGATTTTCCGTCTGCGTCGAACGCAGTGTTCAGCCTGCCGGGCTGGCTTTTGCAACCTCTGCGGCCTATATGGCGTTCATCTCACTCGATTTTCAAAAGAGTTCGTCATGAATGCCATTGTTTCGATACGGAATTTGACAAAATCCTACGCAAATGGCTTTCAGGCGCTCAAGGGTGTCAGCCTCGATATCAGGCAGGGTGAAATCCTTGCACTTCTTGGCCCGAACGGCGCCGGCAAGACGACGCTGATCTCCATCGTTTGCGGTCTCGTCAATCCGGGTGAAGGCTCGGTGCTTGTCGGCGGCTATAATGTGGTGAAGGACTTCCGACAGACCCGTGCGCTCATCGGCCTGGTGCCCCAGGAACTGACAACGGATATGTTCGAGACCGTGTGGAATACGGTCAGTTTCTCTCGCGGCCTGCACGGGCAGAAGAAGAACCCGGGACTGATCGAAAGCATTCTGAAGTCCCTCTCGCTGTGGGACAAGAAGGACAATATGCTGCGGGAACTGTCCGGCGGCATGAAGCGCCGCGTGCTGATCGCCAAGGCGCTTGCGCATGAGCCGAAGGTGCTCTTCCTTGACGAGCCGACCGCTGGCGTGGATGTGGCGTTGCGCCGCGACATGTGGAACGTCGTCGCCGATCTACGCTCCAGAGGCGTCACCATCATCCTCACCACCCATTACATCGAGGAGGCGGAAGAAATCGCCGACCGGGTGGGTGTCATCAATGGCGGCGAATTGCTGCTGGTGGAGGAAAAGACGGCGCTGATGAAGAAACTCGGCCGCAAGCAGCTTTTCCTCGCGCTTTCCCAGCCTGTGGAGACGTTGCCGGAAAGCCTTGCGCCCTTTGGACTGACGCTGTCCGAGGACGGATGCACCATCACCTATGAAATCGAGGATAATGGCGAGCAGGGCCGCATTGCCGATGTTCTCAGCGCTCTTTTCGCCGCCGACATCCATTTCAAGGATATTTCCACGCGGCAGAGCTCGCTTGAGGATATCTTCGTTTCGCTGGTGGGAGGCCAGAAATGAATTTCGAAGCCATGAAGTCCATCTACCTGTTTGAGATGGCGCGCACCCGCCGCACCCTGTTGCAGAGCGTCATTTCGCCTGTCATTTCCACCTCGCTTTATTTCATCGTGTTCGGAACGGCGATCGGTTCGCGGATTCAGGAGGTTGGTGGAGTTTCCTATGGCGCGTTCATAACGCCCGGCCTCATCATGCTGACGCTTCTGACGCAATGTATCAGCAACGGCTCCTTCGGCATCTATTTTCCCAAATTTACCGGCACGGTTTATGAGATATTGTCCGCGCCCGTGTCGATGACGGAAATCGTCGCTGGTTACGTTGGCGCGGCGGCGACCAAGGGGTTGATGATCGGCACGATCATCCTGATAACCGCATCGTTCTTCGTGGATATCACCATTGCGCACCCTTTCATGATGATCCTGTTTTTCGTGCTGACGGCTGTCAGTTTCAGCCTGTTCGGCTTCATCATCGGTATTTGGGCGTCGAATTTCGAGCAGCTGAACCTCATTCCCATGTTGGTCGTGCCACCGCTGACCTTCCTTGGCGGCAGCTTCTATTCCATCGACATGCTGCCGCCCTTCTGGCAGACGGTCAGCCACTTCAACCCGGTGCTTTATCTTATCAGCGGTTTTCGCTGGAGCTTCTACGAGATCGCCGACGTCAATCCCATCATCAGTCTGGCGATGATCACGCTGTTTCTGGCGGTCTGTCTCGGCGTTGTCGGCTGGATGTTCAAGACGGGGTATCGGCTGCGCAACTGACAGCCAGTTTGTTTCGGACCCTGTTCCATCAGATCGACGCCCGGCGCTTGCCGGGCGTTTTCGTATTCGGGACACAGTGCGTGCAGATCAGGCGACCTGCTTCTGCGCCACCTCTTCGACGATCTCACCCTTCAGATAGGAAACCAGATCCTTGATGGTTACGATGAGCAGGCCATGGCGTTCGGCGAAGAGCCTGAGCTGAGGCAGGCGGGCCATGGTGCCGTCATCATTGGCTATTTCGCAGATGGTGCCGCAAGGGTATTTTCCGGCAAGACGGCAGAGATCAACGGCCGCTTCGGTATGGCCGGTGCGGCCGAGAACGCCTTCCGGGTTGGCGCGCAGCGGGAAAATGTGGCCCGGGCGGGCGAAATCATCCGGGCGCGAAACCTCCGATACCAGCGCGCGTACGGTGTTTGCGCGGTCGGTGGCGGAAATGCCCGTCGTGGTACCTGGGATGTAATCCACGGACACGGTGAAGGCCGTCTTCATGGATTCGGTGTTGCGCGGCACCATCAGCGGAATGTCGAGCGCATCGAGGCGCTCGCCCGGCATGGCGACGCAGATCAGCCCGCGTGCATGGTTCATCATGAAGGCGATCTGCTGTGGCGTCATGCTGTCGGAGGCGGCGATGATATCGCCTTCGTTTTCGCGGTCTTCGTCGTCGACGACAATCACCATCTCGCCACGGGAAATGGCGGCGATGGCGTCTTCAATCTTGGCAATGGTCATTTTCTTTCAAGCCTTTCAAGGGTTATGCCGTTTTGCGGCATTTTCGCGCTTCACGAAGCGCCAAATATCCCTTGGGCGAACAATGCATTTCGAGCCCGCTACACGCGGGTATCCGATGCCTTGTCCTCTTCCATCCGGACTATACCGTCGGCTCCGGCCTCTCACCGGATCTGCTGACCTTCCGGCTTTGGAGACCGGAAGCGCTCGCGGGCTCCGGGAATATCCCGATACCGCCGGTGGGGAATTGCACCCCGCCCTGAGAACAAGCTCAACATAAATTATCAAATGAGAGGGAATCAAGAGGCAATGCTTTGCCGGATTCTACTTACGCGAAATTCATACCCCCATTATCGTCGAAACGGGGTATTTCTTTCCGGCGCCGTGTGGCGGGGGGAGTGCAGTCCGGGAGGGCTGGCCCTATCGGTCGCGCAGCCGCAATTCGTCGGTCTGCATCTGCAGCGAACCGAGCGTGGAGAGGTAGCTCATGCCGAGCAGGCTCTGGCCCAGTTGCCCATCCTGGGCAACGAGGGCGGGAATGTTGCGTCGGGTGATCGGGCCGATGCCGATTTCGGACAGGGTGACGGGTGCTGCTGCCGTGCGGCCGTTCGCAGTCATCACAGGCACGGTATAACGCAGGCCTCTCGTATCAATGCCGATTGCGTCTGCGTCGGCATTGGCGAGCACCACCGAGCTTGCGCCGGTATCGACCAGCATATGGATCGTCTTGCCTTCGACGGTGACATTCGCCTCGAAATGGCCGCTCATTGATTTATGCAGCACGATTTCCTGTTCGCCACCCGATGTCGTCACCACCACGGCGCGGCCGGGCATGAGGCCGCTCAGCAATCGGTCGCCGAAGGATTGCAGGTCGTAGCGATAGAGATAGAGCGAGGCGAGACCAAGGATGATGACCAGCCAGGCGGCGAGTTGGCGGATTACGGTACCGAGGCTGCCGCGCCTTCCCGCCAGAATGCCGGCCGACAGGAGGCCGGCGATGGGCAGAAGATAGAGGACCTGGGCGAATTGATCATTGTCGATACCGAGCGTCCGGCCGCCGTCGTGATTGATGAGCAGCAGGCCAAGGCCGACGGCCAGCAGAAGGAGAACGATGGTCAGCCTGTTCATGCGGTATGTGTCTCCTCGGCGGTCTTGCTCAAATTTTCCAGTCTCTGCGGCAGCGCCCGCATGATCGTGCGGCGTTTCTCGTCGCCAAAGCCCGCCCAGCCGCCGATTTCATCCAGCGTGCGGCCACAACCGATGCAGAGGCTGTTGGTCGCGTCCAGGCGGCAGATATGGATGCAGGGTGTTTCCATGGCGTTCTATATCAGGCCGTCACGCCGCAAGGGCAAGGGCGACGAGGGTAACGATCTCCGTGATCTGCTGGCAGGCGCCGATAGTGTCGCCGGTATGGCCGCCAATCTTGCTTTCGCAAAGCCGGCCGAACAGCACAGCCGCAAGGACGGCAGCGGCCAGCACGAATGCAATGGCAACAAGCGGCAGGGCGTGCAGCGTGAAAAGCAGGAAGAGCAGCAAACCCGCCACCATCGCGATGTTTCGTTCACTTTCGCCGGGCTGGCCGGCGTCGGCGGCGATGCCGGAGGTCTTGGCGCGGGGCAGGGCCTGCCAGTGCCACACCATCAGGGCGCGGCTGAGGACGAGTGCGGCAATCAGGCAGGCGGCGGCGGTTTTTCCCGGCAGGGTCTCGACCAGCGATGCGAGTGCGGTAGCGCGTAGCGCGAAGGACAGAACCATCGCGATGGTGCCATAGCTGCCAATGCGGCTGTCCTTCATGATCTCAAGGGTGCGGGCCTTGTCCTTGCCGCTGCCGAAACCGTCAGCCGTGTCGGCCAGCCCGTCCTCATGCAATGCACCTGTGATGAGCGCCGTCAGGCCGATGGCAAGCCAGCCGGTGAGCTCAGGCGATGCGTCGAAACCTGCGAAAATCACCACCAGGAAAGCGGCGGGCAGGGCGATCAGCAGGCCGGCGGCTGGAAAGGCGCGGGCGGTGCGCCGCATCGACACGCCGTCATCATTGTCGAAAAACCGCGAAGGAACCGGCAGGCGGCTGAGAAAGGCAACGGAATGCATGACATCTGTTATAAAATCCCCGGCCTTCATGCTCTCTCCGCTGCAGTCGCTGCATTTCCGGTTGTTCCGCGGCGCATCCGCGATTATGAGAGGCGCAACAAAGACCGATTTGCCGGAAAACACAAGTTCCGGACGCATGAGCCCATGCGAAAGCCAACCCGGTGACGAGAGAGACAGACATCATGAGCATGAGCGGATTGCCCTTCGACGATTTCCGCGCGCTGTTGCGCGAGCTTCCCGGCCCGGACACGCACGCGCTTGTGGCGGCCAAGGAGCGCAATGCGCAACTGACCAAGCCTGCCGGCTCGCTGGGTCGTCTGGAGGAAATCGCCATGTGGCTGGCCGCATGGTCCGGCCGTTCGCCCGCCGTCACCCGTCCACTGGTGGCGATCTTTGCCGGCAATCATGGCGTGACCCGGCACGGCGTCACGCCCTATCCGACCTCTGTGACCCAGCAGATGGTGGAAAATTTCGCGGCAGGCGGTGCGGCGATCAACCAGATCTGCGTTGCCAATGATCTCGGCCTGAAGATTTTCGATCTGGCTCTGGATTACCCGACCGGCGACATCACCTGCGAGCCGGCGCTTTCGGAGCGCGACTGTGCCGCCACCATGGCCTTCGGCATGGAAGCGATTGCCGGTGGGACCGATCTTCTCTGCGTCGGCGAAATGGGCATTGGCAACACTACGATTGCGGCTGCGATCAATCTGGCGCTTTATGGCGGCACGGCAGAAGAATGGACCGGCCCCGGCACCGGTTCGGAAGGCGAGGTCATGGCCCGCAAGATCGCCGCCGTGAAGGCTGCGGTGGAATTCCACAAGGACCACCTGTCGGATCCTCTGGAAATCATGCGCCGCCTCGGTGGGCGCGAGATCGCGGCGATTGCCGGCGCCATTCTTGCTGCCCGCGTGCAGCGCATTCCCGTGCTGATCGACGGTTACGTGGCGACGGCCGCTGCCGCGCTTCTGAAGGCTGCCAATTCTTCGGCGCTTGACCATTGCCTGATCGGCCATGTCTCGGGTGAGCCGGGTCACCTCGCCGCCGTCGAAAAGCTTGGCAAGACGCCGCTTCTCGCGCTTGGCATGCGGCTCGGTGAAGGTACGGGGGCAGCACTTGCCGCCGGCATCGTCAAGGCCGCTGCCGCCTGCCATTCCGGCATGGCGACGTTCGAGGCGGCGGGTGTGGACACCCGCATCAGCCCGCGTACCGATCATTGAGGCCTAAGATGGACGCGACGCCGCAAAACCCGCAACCGGAACCCGCCTTTCGCAAGGAAAAAGGCTGGCGGCATCTTTTCGCCGCCGCCCGTTATTCCGTGCAGGGGCTTGGCCGTCTGTGGCAGGAAGCGGCGTTCCGCCATGAAGTTCTCGCCTTCGGCGTGGGGCTCGCCCTGCTTCTGGTGGTCGGAGCACCCTTTGCGCATCTTCTCGTCTTCACGGTGCTGATGCTGCTCCTGTTTTCGGTTGAGGCGCTGAATACGGCGATCGAAGAGCTGGTGGACCGCATTTCGCCGGAAATCTCATCGGTTGGACGGCATGCCAAGGATCTCGGCTCCTTTGCCGTCTTCTGCCTGTTGCTGGCGAACGGATTTTTCGTGCTCTATTCGCTGGTGACGACGCTGTTCTTCTGAGGTCGTTAGCCTCAAGGCATTTCCGGACGGAAAACCGGGCCACTTTTCCTTGAAACACCCTAAGCGAAGGACCGGCGGCGTGGCTGGATGGCGTGGGTGTCTTCCACGGCCGGCAGGCTCTGCAACACACGTTTTGCCGGGAGGATGGCGATGCCTTCGGTGCCCTCGCGCAACTTCGATTTCAGGATGAACTGGCCATCATGCTTGGCGAGGATGGCTTGAACAATGGGCAGGCCAAGGCCGGTTCCCTGTTCCGCACTCTTGATCGCAATCGATCCCTGACCGAAGGCCGACAGCACCACGGGAATTTCCTCTTCGGGAATGCCGGGGCCGTTGTCCCTGATCGAAACATATTGTCCGCCGCCCGCCGTCCAGCCGGCCTTCACGAGAATCTCGCCGCCCTGCGGGGTGAATTTCACCGCATTGGAGAGCAGGTTGAGAATGACCTGGCGGATCGATTTCTCATCGGCCCAGACTTGGGGCAGGCTGCTTTCGAACTGCTGGGAAATCCGGATATTTTTGGCGCGGGCGCGCAGCTGGATCATGCCGATGCAGTCCTCGGCGATTTCCAGCATAGAGATGGATTCCTCGTTGAGATCGTAGCGACCGGCCTCGATGCGGGACAGGTCGAGGATTTCGTTGATGAGATCGAGCAGATGCTGGCCGGAGCGGTGGATATCGCCGGAATATTCCTTGTAGAGCGGGTTGTTGAGCGGGCCGAGCACCTCTGAAGACATGACCTCGGAAAAGCCGAGAATGGCGTTGAGCGGGGTTCTGAGCTCGTGCGACATGGAGGCGAGAAAGCGCGACTTTGCCAGATTGGCCTCTTCGGCGCGCCGCCGCGCTTCGTCGGACACCGAATTGGCGACTTCAAGTTCGGCGATCAGGTCGTCCTTCTCCGTCTGTGAGGAGAGGAGCTTGATGCTGGTCTGGTAAAGCCGGCTGGTGATGCGATGGCAGAACAGGATCGCCATGCCGAACATCAGCGCCAGACCGACATCGAAGGGATTACGCGAAAGTGCAGAAGTCATGCACAGTGCAGCCAGCACCGGCAGGAAGGTCATGAAAATTGCCCGCCGCAGCATGAAGCTGGTCATGGCGGTGAGCGAAAGGGCGATCAGCAGCGTCGCACCCTTGAAGAAAAGAACGAGTGTCGGGTCGTTGCGCACCGGCTCTGCCAGTGCGAACATGGCCCAGGCGCAGCCGACGAGGATCTGCATGCCAAGCAAGAGGTTTTTCCAATGCCGGAGATTGTCGTCCGTGATCTCCTGCTTGGCCGCCCGTTTCGCCAGCACCAGCGACATGGCGTGAAAGCTCAACGCAATCAGCGACCAGATGATCAGGCTGATATCGCGGGTTATGTAAACGCCGATGATGGAGGCAAGCACGATGAAAAGCGGCATGATCATCGCGCCCTGCAAGGCTTCGGCGATGTGCATGGTCAGCATTTCGCGTTCATAGGCTTCGTTTCCGCCGGCCCCCTGCTGCAGGCGTTCGCGCGTCGTCTTCACCGTGTCGAAAACCGCCTTGTTGCGGTGTTTTTTCGACCGGTCGACGATGATCTTGTCGGTGGACGTGCTGACGCTTTTACTCATTGTTACAACGCGGGGGTCACATGAACACTTGCAGGTTACGCCCAAAATCTTAAGAAGATGCTGCCGTGAAAGGATTTGTTTGCCATTTCTGACAAGGGTTTGTTGTGACATGAGACGAAATGGAGGCAGGCGCGGGAATTTTTCGGCAATTCGCGATGGCGGGCTTTTTCTCGCCACGGTTTTTTTCGGCATTCTCATTGCGGCCAAGCTCGACCAGATCAACAGCGAGACCCATGTCGGCCGTTTCTTCGTGATAGACGGCGATACGCTTTCCAAGGGAGACGAACGTTTCCGGCTTCTCGGCATCGACGCGCCGGAGCTTGCGCAGACATGCCTGCGTGGCGGCGAGAGCTGGCCGTGCGGCACGGAGGCGCGTGGGGTGCTGCGACGGCTGGTGACAGCGCGGGATTTTTCCTGTTCCGGCAGCTCGAGGGACCGTTACGGGCGGCAACTCGTTTATTGCACCGCGGATGGCAGGGATGTTTCTTCGGAAATGGTGTCGGCGGGTTTTGCCGTCGCATCAGGCTATTTTCAGTTTTCCAGCGAGCAGGCGAGGGCACGGCGGGAGGGGCGGGGCATCTGGGCGGGAGAATTCGAAAAACCCTCCGAATGGCGGCGTGAACACCGTGCGGCGGATTTGGAAACGCCGGCGGCAGGCTTTTTGACCGTCATCCGCCATTTTCTGGGGTGGGATCATGGCTGAGACGAAGCGATACCCGTCATTGCGGGATGACGGGCTGGATGGGCTGCGTGGCGAGATCGCCCGCTGTCGTGTCTGTCGCGACGCTCCACTGAGGGGAACGGCCGATCGCCTGCCGCATGAGCCGCGGCCGGTGGTCGTCATGTCGAGGACGGCGAGGATCGTGATCGCCGGGCAGGCACCGGGCTTGCGCGTGCACGAAACGGGAATACCCTTCAACGATGCCTCCGGCGACAGGCTGCGGCAATGGCTCGATGTCGACCGGGAGACGTTCTATGATCCGGACCGTTTCGCCATTGTGCCCATGGGCTTCTGTTTTCCCGGTTATGACGACAAGGGCAGCGACCTGCCGCCACGACGGGAATGTGCGCCGTTATGGCGTGAGAGGGTGATGGCGGCGATGCCGCAGGTGGAGCTGATCCTGGCGGTCGGGCAATATGCGCAGGCCTTTCACCTCGGTGAAAGGCGCCACAAAACCATGACCGAAACGGTGCAGAACTGGCGCAGCTACCTGCACGCCAATTCCGGCCCCGGCATCTTGCCGCTGCCACATCCAAGCTGGCGCAACACCGGCTGGCTGAAAAAGAACCCATGGTTCATGGAAGAGTTGCTTCCGGTTCTGCGGCAATATGTGGAAATGCGTATTTAGTGAAACAATTTTCTGTTTTTTTGCGAAAATTAGTGTAATGAAAGGAAATTAATTCAGGAGGGTAGACGCATTGGATCGCCTAGACCGTAAGATTTTGCGCATTCTGCAAGAGGATTCCACGCTGGCCGTTGCCGATCTGGCAAAAAAGGTCGGCCTTTCCACGACGCCCTGTTGGCGGCGTATCCAGAAGATGGAAGAAGATGGCGTTATCCGCCGGCGGGTGGCGCTGCTTGATCCGGTCAAGGTCAACACCAAGGTCACGGTTTTCGTCTCCATCCGCACCGCCTCCCATTCGATCGAATGGCTGAAGCGTTTCTCCGAGGTGGTTTCCGAATTCCCGGAAGTTGTCGAATTCTACCGCATGAGCGGTGATGTCGACTATCTGCTGCGCGTTGTCGTGCCCGATATCGCCGCCTATGATGCTTTCTACAAGCGGATGATCGCCAAGATCGAAATCCGCGACGTCTCCTCCGCCTTTGCGATGGAGCAGATCAAATATACGACGGAACTGCCGCTCGACTACATGCTGCTGGATAATCCCAAATCCGGCGAAGAGTGAGCCGTCGCCGGTCAGTTTTTTGATCAATGCCCTTTCCCGCCGCCGGGGAGGGCATTTTTATTTTGCCTGGCCTTCAGTCACTGATCGGGCGAGCTGGGGTCTGATCCTGCCGGAAGGTCCGTCCGGTATGCAGCGCGCCGGCGCGATAATCTTATTCCGCCCATACCGACAAATTCGCACATTCAATTCTCTTCGCGCCGTCTCCGCGCAAAGCGGGATTTTGATAAAATCTCTCAAATATCTACGCTTTTAATATCTGATGATGGCAACAGCGAGGGATATGGACATGATCACACGACGCGGAACATTGGGATTGCTTGCGGGTGCGACGGGGGCGGTGTTTCTGCCGCATATCCGCCGGGCAAGTGCCGCGACCACCACATTGCGGATTGGCTGGCAGAAAAATGGCGTAATCGCACTGGCGAAAAGCCAGGGTGCGCTGGAAGCGCTGTTGAAAGACCGGGGCATCGAGGTCAAATGGTCGGAGTTTTCTTCCGGACCGCCTCTTCTTGAAGCGTTGGGTGCCGGTGCGCTGGATATCGGGCCGACCGGCGATGTGCCGCCCCTTTTCGCGCAGGCCGCCGGCGGCAATCTGCGTTACGTCGGCACCTACAAGGCGGCGGCGGGCGGATCGGCAATCCTCGTACAGAAGGATTCGCCGCTGAAGACGCTGGAGGACCTGAAGGGCAAAAAGGTCGCCTTCAAGCGCGGCTCCAGCGCCCATAATGTCACCGTCAAGGCGCTGCGAAAGGCAGGGCTGACGTTGGCAGACATCACGCCCGTCGATCTTGCCCCGCCGGATGCGGCGGCCGCTTTCCGTAGCGGCAGCATCGACGCCTGGTCGATCTGGGATCCCTATTTTGCGGTGGCGGAAAAGGAGCCGACGACGCGGGTTCTTTCGACAGCCGAAGGTATCGTCGATCCGTGGAGCTACTTCCTCGCCAATGGCGATTTTGTTGAAAGCAATCCCGATCTTGTGCCGTTGATCCTCAAGGAACTGGCGAACGTCGGCGCGAAAGCGCAGACCAACATCGACGCGACAGCCAAATCACTCGCGGCCATTACCGGCGTTCCAGAGGACGTCACCAAGGTCTCGCTGACGCGACCGGGCGCCGATCTTGGGCGGGTGTCACTGGTTGCGGATGAAGCCATCGCCTACCAGCAGGCGCTTGCCGACGAGTTCTACGATCTGAAGATCGTGCCGAAAAAACTCAAGGTGACGGATATCGTCTGGCGGCCGAAGGCGAGTTGATGGGCGGAAAGTGGAGTCTCTTCAACCGGCTGGCGGATGTTGCTCAGAGGTTGATTCAGGCCGTTGGTGTTAAATGTGAGGCGATTGGATGCCGCTTGTTTCTTCTCCCCGCCGGGGAGAAGTCCGCGGTAGCGGAATGAGGGGGCAAGCGCTTCGCATCGCGCTGGCGTTGCTCCCTCATCCGACTCTTCGGGCCACCTTCTCCCCGGCAGGGAGAAGAAATTTGCCTCAAGGTCACCGCATCAGCCCTTAAGCTTTGCAATCACCAGATGACCGGGTGTCGGATTGCCGTCCTGCATGCGCACATTGATGTCGGTCACTTCAAGCACCTCGAAACCGGTCGCCGCCAGTCGTTCGCGGACATAGGTTTCGGCATGGGCGAAACGCTGGTGCGGACCGACCATATAGGGGCGTCCGGCCATGATCTCTTCGGGCAGGGTCTCTGACGAGAATATCAGCAGGCCGCCCGCATTCAGGTTTTCGGCGGCGCCGAAAAACAGCGGTTCCAGCGCGCCGAGATAGGGCAGCACATCGGTGGCGGTGATGATGTCGAAGGGCTCGTCGTCATTGTCCTCGAGGAAATCCTCTACTTCGGCGACGTAGAGCGTCTCGTAGAGGTCCTTCTCATGGGCGATCTCGACCATGTTTTCGGAAATATCGATGCCGGTAATGTCGTCAGCCATATCGCGCAGTGCTTCACCGGTGAGGCCGGTGCCGCAGCCGAGATCGAGCAGGCGTTTGAAAGGGCCGAGGTTGAGCGTCTGCAGCCGTTGGCGCACCATCATCGGCACGGCGTAGCCCAGTTGCTCGACAAGAATGTCCTCGAAGGCTTCGGCATGCTGATCGAACAGAGTTTCGACATAGGCGTCGGGCGCTTTAGAGGGCTGTTCGCCCCGGCCCATGGCGGCGATGCGCACGGCTGCGCCACCGTGGTCTTCCGGATCGATGGCAAGGACCTCCTCATAGGCCTTCACCGCCGCGTCCACATCACCGGCCTTTTCAAGCGCGAGTGCGCGGTTATAGGCCTCGGCGAGCGCCTCTTCGTTGATCTTCTGGTTCTTGGTCATCGTGCCTTATCCGTCAGCGTCTTCAATTGACGTTTGCTGTAAGCCGCATCGGGGACGGGCGCAATGTTTATGTGGCGTGAGGGCTTAGTGGAGGATGAACTCCCCTTTGAGCGCGCGCCATTCCTGCGCCGAGATAACCTGCCGATGCACATAGCGGACGGAGTGCAGGGGACCGTCGAGCTTTTCCTGCCAGAACTTGAGGAAGCCGTGCATTTCGGGGAAATCAGGGGCCAGGTCGTAGTTCTGCCAGACATAGGTCTGGAGAACCAGCGGATGGTCCGGCAGGCGGTAGAAAATCTCGGCGGTGGTGAGGCCGTAGCCTCGCAGCATCATTTCCATGTCCTTGTTCATGAGGGCGGTTCCCATATCGATGATGACCGATCACAGCATTGCCGCTGTAGCTGATATGGGAACACGGCATGGTTAACCCAACCTTGCCAAAGGCAGGGTTGCGTCACAAATTTGTTATATTTTTCAAAATGTTGGCAGCCTCTTGTGATGAGTGCTGCCAACCCTGCCGTTCAACGCTTGAGGTGCCGCGTCAGACGGGCTTCCAGCCAGGCCCAGACATGCCGCAACGTTTCTACGATCGTGAGATAGAAGATCGCGGCCCAGAGATAGGCCTGATAATCGAAGGTGCGGGAAAAGGCGTAACGGGTCTGTCCCATCAGATCGAAGACCGTGACGATGGAGACCACCGCCGAGCCCTTGATCATCAGGATGATCTCGTTGCCATAGGGACGCAAAGCGACTATGAGCGCCTGCGGCAGGATGATCTTGCGGAAGGTGATGAACTTGGAAATACCGAGCGAGGCTGCACCTTCGTGCTGGCCACGCGGCACGCTCTGGATCGCACCCCGCAGGATTTCTGCCTGATAGGCGGCGGTGTTGAGCGTCAGCGAGAGGAGGCCGCAATACCAGGCTTCGCGGAAGAACCACCAGAGATCGACGGCTTCCAGCGCCGGGCGGAAGCTGCCGAGGCCGTAATAGATCAGGAAAAGCTGCGCCAGAAGCGGCGTGCTGCGGAAAACATAGACATAGGCATAGGCGAGCGCGCCGATGACGCGGTTTTCCGACATACGGGCAAAGGCGATGGGCACTGACAGGATGGCGCCGAGGATGATCGAGCTGCCGACCAGCGTGATTGTGGTGATGAGGCCATCGATGTAGCGCGGCCCGTAGCGCTGGAACTTGTCCCAGTCCCAACCCTCGATCATCGCAAATAACAGCCCGGCGGCGAGAAGCAGCCAGAGCGTGATGACAGCGATGCCGACGACACGGGAGATGTTCAGCGGTTTGTCCGCAACGATGGGCGCTGGGCGTGGCGGAATGAGTTCCTGGATATGGCTCATCGGCGGGCCTCCGACTTGCGCGACCAGCGATCGATGAAGCCGATGCCGATGGATGAGAGGAGCGCGAGAATGAGGTAAAGCAGGCAGGCGATGCCGTAGAAGAAAAAGGCTTCCTTGCTGACGCGGGCGGCGATGCCGGTCTGGCGAATGATATCGGCAAGACCGATGATCGAAACGTAGGACGTATCCTTCAAGAGGATGACCCAGAGGTTGGTCATGCCGGGAAGGGCAATCCGCACCAGCTGCGGAATGATGATGAGTACCATGGTGCGGCTGCGGGAAAGACCGAGTGCATCGCCGGCCTCGTATTGCCCTTTCGGTATGGCCTTGAAGGCCGAGAGGAGCACCTCAGACGCATAGGATGAAAACACCACCGAAAGCGCCACCATGCCGGCCACGAAGGCGTTGATTTCGATGGGGCCACTGAAACCGACATAGGCTGCAAACGATTGCAGCAGCATCTGAATGCCGTAATAGACGATGAACAGCGTCAGCAGTTCCGGCAGGCCACGAAAGATGGTGGTGTAAATGCCAGCGGCCAGCCGCAGCGATTTTTCTTCCGACTGTGCGGCGAGTGCGATGAGGAAACCGATCAACAGCCCGACGGGCAGGGTCGCAAGCGCCAGCGAGATCGTGACCTTGACACCGAAGGCGATTTCGTCGCCCCAGCCCGCATCGCCGCAGGCGACGAGAGTGCCGTTTCCGAAAAGCGAGAAGAGACCGACCGGCCCGCAGAAGGGATCGAGAAGTGTCGAGACATAGGTCCAGAACGCACCTATGGCGGAAAATGCTCCGCTCATGCCAATTTTCCCCTGCGGTCTTAAGCCGCCGTGATTGTTATTGTGACGTTTTCAAACAAAAATGGCGGAAGGGCAAGCCTTCCGCCACGAGATTTCAACAGATCGAACCGGCTTAATCGCCGTAAACGTCGAAATCGAAGTATTTTTTGTTGATCTCCTGATACTTGCCACTGGCGCGGATACCGGCGATTGCGGCCGTAAACTTGTCAGCCAGCGCCGTGTCGCCCTTGCGCACAGCAATGCCTGCGCCATTGCCGTTGATCTCGGGATCGACCTTGAGCGGCGTCAGGATCTTGCAGCACTTGCCGGCATCGGTCTTCAGCCATTCCGACAGCACGACGATATCGTCGATAACGGCGTCGATGCGGCCATTGGCGATGTCGAGCTTATATTCGTCGGCGGTCGGATACATCTTCACATCCGCATCGGGGAAGTGCTTTTCGGCATAGTTGGAGTGGGTGGTGGAACCCTGCGCGCCGAGCGACTTGCCCTTGAGGTCTTCGACGGACTTGATCGGCGAATCCTTCGGCACGGCGATGGCCGGCGGGGTGTTGTAATATTTCTTGGAGAAGTCGACCTTCTGGAGGCGTTCCGGGGTGATCGACATGGACGCGATGATGGCGTCGAACTTCTTGGCCTGAAGGGCGGGGATGATGCCGTCCCAGTCATTGGTGACGAAGGTGCATTCGGCCTTCATTTGTTCGCACAGCGCCTTGGCGATGTCGATGTCGAAGCCGGTCAGCGTGCCGTCGGCTTCCAGATTGTTGAAAGGCGGGTAGGCGCCTTCGGTGCCGATGACGATCTTGTCCTGCGCGAGAGCCGCGCCGGAAAAGAGCGAGATGGCGGCAATCGATACGGCTGCGAGCAGACGGGTGGAAATAGGCATTTCGATCCTCTCTTTTGGTCGTTTATCCGCGGTCTGTTGTTGTTTTCAGTGCGGACGCCATGGTCGCTGGGCACTTCAGAACGGAGAATACCTCCTGAGGCCTTCAGCGCGGATGTGATTATTCATCCGCTTGGTCAAAAAATGCAACTGCAATATTAGTCACCGCGTTTGTGCCGCAGAGCTTCCACGAAAAGGCCTTGATCTGTTCATTTCCGGTACAGAAGCATCTGGTCATCATGGGAACCGGAGCGTGTGTTGGGCGTTGAATAGCGCCTGCGTGCCAAGCCGGGCCCACGACGTCGCGTATCATGCGACAAAGAAAATGACGGCAGATGAGGAAGCACTGATGCTGAAAAAGAAAAACACATTGCTGACCGGGGTGGTTTTTCCGCTCATGTCTCTCGCGATTGCGGTTGAGCCAGCAGCGGCAGGCTTTGCCGGCGCGGCCCGCGTCCAGGCGCCGGTGTCGCAGACCGTGCCCGGCCAGATAATCCTTGCCCAGGCGGAGCCGGCGCAGGAAAACCCTGAAGAAGAACTCAAGAAGAAGCGTCAGCGCGCCGAAGAAGCGCAACCTGCCGAACCGAAGCGTGAAGAGCGCGCCCCGGAGCCCCAGCGCGAGCCGGAGCCCAAGCGCGAGGCAGCGCCTGCCGAACCGCGCCCGGAACCCAAGCGCGAGGCGCCGCCAGAGCCGCAGCAGCGCGAGGCCCGTCCGGAACCGGCACCCGCCGAGCAGCCGCAGGAGCGTCCCCGCAAGCCTGAGCGCGCGCAGGAGCCGCAGGGTGAGGGCGAACAGCGCCCGGCCCGCCAGCGCGAAGCAGCCCCGGAAGCAGCACCTGCCGAACAGCAGCCGCAGGAACGCCCGCGCAAGCCCGCCCGCGCCGAACAGCCGGCCGCAGATGGCGAGCAGCGACCCGAGCGCCCGCGCCGGGAGCCAGCGAAGGAACCGGCCGCCGAGCAGCAGCCTGCTGCGCGGCCTGAAAATGCCGAGCAGCCAGCCAAGCCCGCGCCTGAGAAAAAGCCGGTAGAAGAAAAAGCACCGGAGCAGAAGGCCGCACCGGCCGAAAAGCCCGTGCCTGAGAAAAAACCCGCAGCTCCCGAGCCTGCGGCGAAGGAAGCACCGGTTCCGACCGAGGCGCCCACGCCCGCACGCCCGCCTGCTCCCGAGGCACAGCCCAACCCCGCTCCCGGCCAGCAGCCTTCAGAGCAGCCGCCGGTGAAGGGCGAACCCGCAGCACCGCTGCCGGGCGCGCCAACCCCGCCGCCGAGTGGCGCAACAACCGGACAGGCGCCGGCAGGCGAAGCCGTGCCCAATCAGGTCGCTGTTCCGCAGACCGAGGCACCGCCGATGAGCAAGGAGGAACTGGAAAAGGCCAAGGCGATCGCCAAGGACCCGTCCAAGACCGCCGACACCGTCATTCTGCCCGTCAACAAGGGCGCCGCGGTGCTCGACAGCGACAAGGAAGTCGAACGTTCCGGCAATCGCCAGACCCGCGAGGAACGTCGCCGCGAGCGCGAGCAGGCCGGTGACTTCAAGGTCCCGACCTCCGACGCCGAGGCGCAGCGCGCCGGTGCCGCCGAAGGCAAGGCCCCGCCGCCGCCCGTCAAGCTGGAAGCGGTCACCTCCCAGCAGGGCGAGCGTGTCGACCGTCGTCCGCAATATGAGCGGCCGGACGGCGTACGCGAATGGCAGCCGCGCGAAGGTCGTCCGCGTGATCGTGACGGCGATGCGCCGATCATCCTGCAGTTCGGTGACCGCGTCGTGGTGCGTGGCGACGACAACCAGCGCTTCATCCGCGATGGCGGCGAGCCCTACTACGAACGCCTGCCCGGCGGCCGTGTTCGCGAGACCGTGGAGCGCCGGGATGGCACGCAGGTCGTGACGATCCGTAACCGTTATGGCGACGTGATCCAGCGTTCGCGCATTGACGATCGCGGCCGCGAATATGTGCTGTTCTATGCACCGGAGCTGATGGACGATCCTGACCGCGATTATGTTTATCGCGACCCCGGTCTCGACCTGCCGCCCATGCGCCTGCGCATTCCCGTGACTGACTACATCATCGACACGTCGAGCGATCCGGATCGCGATTATTACCGCTTCCTGGAACAGCCGCCCGTCGAGCCGGTGGAACGTGTCTATTCGCTGGATGAAGTGCGCTATTCGGCCCGTATCCGTGACAAAGTGCGCCGTATCGACCTCGATACGATCACCTTTGCGACCGGCAGCGCCGAAATCCCGATGGCGCAGGCCCGCTCCTTGCGCAAGGTCGCCGACGCGATCAACAAGGCGCTGCAAAAGAACCCGGCGGAAACCTTCCTGATTGAAGGCCATACGGATGCCGTCGGTTCGGATGAAAGCAACCTCGTTCTTTCCGACGAGCGCGCCGCCTCCGTCGCCAACGTGCTGACCGACGTCTACGGCATCCCGCCGGAAAACCTCGCGACGCAGGGTTATGGCGAGCGTTACCTGAAGGTCCAGACACTTGGCCCGGAACAGCAGAATCGCCGCGTCACCATCCGCCGCGTGACGCCGCTGGTGAAGCCGGTCGCTCAGAACTGATCGGGTTCAAATAGAAAAAACAAGGCCCGGAAGCGCAAGCTCTCCGGGCCTTTTTTATTGATACACGCATTCCAAATACGCGACGTCATCCTTGCCCTTGAGGCGAGGATCTAATCACGTTTCCTCCAGTCGCCACGTAGCAGATGCTCGGGACAAGCCCGAGCATGATGGATGAAGTATTTATTCCAGCCTCCAAAGCAAAGCCCCGATGGCACTCCGTTTGCCGTAGCCAAATGAAACGAAAAGGAGATTTGCCCTTAGCTCAACGCCACCGCAATCTCAGCCGCCAGCTGCGCATTGTTGCGAACTAGCGCGATATTGGTCTCAAGGCTACGGCCATCCGTCAGGCGGAAAATATCACCCAGCAGATACGGCGTGACCGCCTTGCCGGTCACTTCATCCCGCTCGGCGTGCGAGATGGCGCGGTTGATGTAGATTTCCATCTCCTCGCGCGGAATTTCGTCGGCTTCTGGCACGGGATTGGCTACCAGCATGCCGCCATCGATGCCCAGCTGTTCGCGGGTTACCTGGAAATTGGCAATCGCCGCCGGGCTGTTGAGCGAAAGCGGGCTCGCCAGGCCCGAGGAACGAGACCAGAAGGCCGGGAATTCTTCCGAACCGAAGGTGACGACGGGTACGCCGTTGGTTTCGAGGACTTCGAGTGTCTTCGGGATATCAAGGATCGCCTTGGCGCCGGCGCAGACGACGATCACTCCGGTCTTGGCAAGCTCGGTCAAATCCGCGGAGATGTCGAAGGTCTCTTCCGCACCCTTGTGCACGCCGCCAATGCCGCCGGTCGCGAAAACGCGGATGCCGGCGCGAGCAGCGGCGATCATGGTCGCGGCAACCGTCGTCGCGCCCGTGCGGCGCTCGGCGATCGCAAAGGCGATATCGGCGCGCGAGACCTTCATGGCATCCGTGGTCTGCGCCAGTGCCTCGAGCTGATCCTTCTCGAGGCCGATATGCAGCGTGCCGTGAATGACGGCGATGGTGGCCGGAACCGCGCCCTGATCACGGATGATCTGCTCGACGCTTTCCGCCATCTCGATATTGCCGGGATAGGGCATGCCATGGGTGATGATGGTCGATTCGAGCGCGACAATCGGCGCACCGCGCTGCTTGGCGGCGGCGACTTCCTGAGAATAGACGATGGGCAGGAGAGGGGAGATGGGGCGGGTCATTTACATTGTTCCAGTTCTTAAAAGCGGTTCATGCCAGTATTTCAGCCTGGGGAACAAGCCCCAACATGGCCTCGACACTGTCTTTTGATAGCTCATGTGAGGTGGCAAAGGGTGACTGCACGGTAATGGCCGCTGCCGCGGCCCCCTGTCTCAGCGCCTCCCTAATTGTTTTTCCCTCGGCAATGGCAGCGAGATAACCGGAAGCCATGGCATCCCCGGCGCCGGTGACGTCCTTCACCTCGCGGATGAGGGGCGGGTGGAGGATCGCTTTTTCCGTTTCGTTGAAGGCCACGACTTCGCTTGCTCCGCGGGTGACCACGCCGCCGGAAAGCCCAGCCTTGCGCAGAATATCTGGCCATTCACGAACGTCAGCCGCCGTCTCGCCGGTGAGCGCGCGCGCTTCCGCCTCGTTCATGAAGAGGATGTCGATATCGCCGAGCGCCGGTTTCAGCTTCACCGCCTTCGCCGGCGAAATCGCTATGGCTGCCAGCGGCTTCTCGCAGGCGCGGGCAACGAGTCCGAGCGCCGTCAGCGTATCCTCGGGCAGGTTGGCGTCGCAGAGCAGGATATCGCTCGCCGTTATCGCCTCGCGCACGGCGCGTATCTTGAGGCGGCGCGGCGTGAAGAGCTTGTAGAGGTCCATATCGGCAAGCGCGATGACGAGATTGCCGTCACGCTCCAGAATGGCGGTGTAGCTTGGCGTGCGCCGGTCGAGGAAGGTGAACGGCGTGTCCTCGACGCCTGCCTGCCGCGCAGCCTCCGCCACCGCTTCGCCTGTCACGTCGCCGCCCCGCGGGGCGATGATGCGGACTTGAAAGCCAAGCCGGGAAAGGTTGCGCGCGGCGTTGAAACCACCGCCGCCTGCCTCCTCCATCCACGAGCCTGGGTTGCTGGCGCCGGGTGCCGTTTCAGTCTCGATCATGCCGCGCCTGTCGATGTGCGCGCCGCCCAGAACGAGTATTTTCTTCACGCTTGCGTTTCCCTCTTTGGCGGATGGTCAGGCCGGACGATTCGGCCTAAACTGACGTCTTCCTGATCTCGCCTCCGGTTGACGGCAAGGGGCCGCGCACAGAAAAACGAAAGCAGAACAAACGACTTATCACTATTTGTTTTCAATATGCTGGCTCAGCCTTGTGAAATGAGAACAAATAGAGTACATACCGTTCCCATACTGCTACATTGCCTGTGCGGCTTCAATAACCTAAAGGTGGTTCGGATGGCACAAAATTCTTTGCGTCTCGTAGAGGATAAATCGGTGGATAAAAGCAAGGCACTGGAAGCGGCGCTCTCCCAGATCGAACGGTCGTTCGGCAAGGGATCGATCATGAAGCTCGGTTCCAATGAAAATGTGGTTGAAGTGGAAACCGTTTCGACGGGGTCACTCAGCTTGGATATCGCGCTCGGCATCGGCGGTCTGCCGAAGGGGCGCATCATTGAAATTTATGGTCCGGAAAGCTCGGGTAAAACGACGCTGGCGCTGCAGACCATTGCGGAAGCCCAGAAGAAGGGCGGCATCTGCGCCTTCGTTGATGCCGAACATGCGCTTGATCCGGTCTATGCCCGCAAGCTTGGCGTTGATCTGCAGGGTCTTCTGATCTCGCAGCCGGATACGGGCGAGCAGGCGCTTGAAATCACCGATACGCTGGTGCGTTCCGGCGCGGTTGACGTGCTCGTGGTCGACTCCGTTGCGGCGCTGACGCCGCGGGCGGAAATTGAAGGCGAGATGGGCGACAGCCTGCCGGGTCTTCAGGCCCGCCTGATGAGCCAGGCGCTGCGCAAGCTGACCGCTTCGATCTCGAAGTCGAAGTGCATGGTCATCTTCATCAACCAGATCCGTATGAAGATCGGCGTCATGTTCGGTTCGCCCGAAACGACGACCGGCGGTAACGCGCTCAAGTTCTACGCCTCGGTTCGCCTCGACATCCGCCGTATCGGCGCGGTCAAGGAACGCGAAGAGGTTGTCGGCAACCAGACCCGCGTCAAGGTCGTCAAGAACAAGATGGCGCCGCCCTTCAAGCAGGTGGAATTCGACATCATGTATGGCGAAGGTGTTTCCAAGACCGGTGAACTTGTCGACCTTGGCGTAAAAGCCGGTATCGTTGAAAAGTCCGGTGCCTGGTTCTCCTATAACAGCCAGCGTCTGGGGCAGGGGCGTGAAAACGCCAAGACCTTCCTGCGCGACAATCCGGATACGGCAAACGAGATCGAACTGGCGCTGCGCCAGAATGCCGGTCTGATCGCTGACCGGTTCCTGCAGAATGGTGGTCCGGATGCCGGCGACAGCGACGGTGACGGTGACGAAGGCTGATATGCAAGAAGGCCCGGACATCGAACGTCTGGCCGCTTTTCTGAAATGAGCTGATTGAAATGAATTGGGCCGTGTGATTTCCCGTCGCATGGTCCTTTTTCTTTGTCGGTGCGCCTTCACCGGTCTCCATGGCTGGACAGGGCTGGATACGGACGATAAAAGCCAGTGATTTTGCAATATGGCCATCGTTTCAGGTGGCGGTGATGGACTCCAGCTGTGAGCGGTGTGTGGGCATGAGCGGTGTAAATGAAATTCGGTCGACCTTTCTCGACTACTTCAAGAAGAACGGACACGAGATTGTGCCCTCCAGCCCGCTGGTGCCGCGCAACGATCCGACGCTGATGTTCACCAATGCCGGCATGGTGCAGTTCAAGAACGTCTTCACCGGTCTCGAAAGCCGTCCCTATTCCACGGCCGCATCTGCGCAGAAATGCGTGCGCGCTGGCGGCAAGCATAATGACCTCGACAATGTCGGTTATACCGCCCGTCACCACACGTTCTTCGAAATGCTCGGCAATTTCTCCTTTGGCGATTATTTCAAGGAAGAGGCGATCACGCACGCCTGGAACCTGATCACCAGGGAATTCGGCATCGACCGCAACCGTCTGCTGGTCACGGTTTATCACACCGACGACGAGGCCTTTAACCTCTGGAAGAAGATTGCCGGTTTCTCCGACGACCGCATCATCCGTATCCCGACCAGCGACAATTTCTGGGCGATGGGCGATACCGGTCCCTGCGGTCCCTGTTCCGAAATCTTCTATGACCACGGCGATCATATATGGGGCGGCCCGCCCGGCTCGCCGGAAGAGGATGGCGACCGGTTCATCGAAATCTGGAACCTCGTCTTCATGCAATATGAGCAGGTGACGAAGGAAGAGCGCATCGACCTGCCGCGTCCGTCGATCGATACCGGCATGGGTCTGGAGCGTATCTCTGCGCTGCTGCAGGGCAAGCACGACAATTATGATACGGACCTGTTCCGCGCGCTGATCGCCGCTTCCGTCGAAGCGACAGGCGTTCCGGCTGAAGGCGAAAAGCGCGCCAGCCACCGCGTCATCGCCGACCACCTGCGGTCGTCCGCTTTCCTGATCGCCGATGGCGTCCTGCCGTCCAATGAAGGCCGTGGTTACGTTCTGCGCCGCATCATGCGCCGCGCCATGCGCCATGCCGAACTTCTCGGCGCACGCGAGCCGCTGATCTACAAGCTGCTGCCATCGCTGGTCCAGCAGATGGGCCGCGCCTATCCGGAACTGATCCGCGCCGAAGCGTTGATCTCCGAAACGCTGAAGCTCGAGGAAACCCGTTTCCGCAAGACGCTGGAACGCGGCCTGTCGCTGCTGTCGGACGCAACCTCGACCCTGCACAAGGGTGACATGCTGGATGGCGAAACCGCTTTCAAGCTTTACGACACCTATGGTTTCCCGCTCGACCTGACGCAGGACGCGCTGCGCGCCCGCGAAATCGGCGTCGATATTTCCGGTTTCACCGATGCCATGGAGCGCCAGAAGGCGGAAGCCCGCTCGCATTGGGCCGGCTCCGGCGACAAGGCCACCGAAACGATCTGGTTCGAACTCAAGGAAAAGCTCGGCGCGACCGAGTTCCTCGGTTATGACACGGAGACTGCCGAAGGCGTCATTCAGGCCATCGTCAAGGAGGGCAAGGCCGTTGAGAGCGCTGCGGATGGCGAGACCGTGCAGGTTGTCGTCAACCAGACTCCGTTTTATGGCGAGTCCGGCGGCCAGATGGGCGATACCGGCGTCATCACCGGCGATAATGGCGCCTTTGCCGTTTCCGACACCCAGAAGCGCGGCGAAGGCCTCTTCGTCCACATGGGCACCGTTTCCAAGGGCGGCCTGAAGGTCGGCGATGCCGTTCAGCTGACAGTCGATCATGACCGTCGCTCGCGTCTGCGCGCCAATCACTCCGCCACCCACCTGCTGCATGAGGCGTTGCGTGAAGTGCTCGGCACCCACGTCGCGCAGAAGGGGTCGCTCGTCGCGCCCGAGCGCCTGCGCTTTGATGTGTCGCATCCGAAGCCGATGTCGGCCGAGGAGCTAAAGGTCGTTGAAGAGATGGCCAATGAAATCGTGTTGCAGAACTCGCCTGTCGTTACCCGCCTGATGAGCGTCGATGACGCCATTGCCGAGGGCGCGATGGCGCTGTTCGGCGAAAAATACGGTGACGAGGTTCGTGTCGTCTCCATGGGCACAGGCTTGCATGGCTCGAAAGCCAACCGTCCTTATTCCGTCGAGCTTTGTGGCGGCACGCATGTGGGCGCCACCGGCCAGATCGGTCTCATCCGCATTCTCGGTGAAAGCGCCGTGGGTGCGGGCGTGCGACGCCTTGAAGCGGTAACCGGCCAGGGCGCGCTTGCCTATCTTTCTGAACAGGATGAGCGGGTGAAGGCGCTGGCCTCGTCACTGAAGGTTCAGCCGGGCGATGTTCTGTCGCGGGTTGAAGGCCTGCTGGACGAGCGCAAGAAGCTGGAGCGTGAGCTTGCTGATGCCCGCCGGAAGCTCGCCATGGGCGGCGGTTCGGCCGATGCCGGCGCAAGCGACGTCAAGCAGGTCGCGGGCGTCAACTTCCTGGCAAAATCCCTTGCTGGTATCGATGCCAAGGATCTCAAGGGGCTTGCTGATGAGGCCAAGGCCAACCTTGGCTCTGGCGTTGTGCTGCTGATCGCCGTTTCCGAGGATGGCAAGGCGAGCGCTGTCGCCGCCGTGACCGAAGATCTGACGGCCCGTTTCAGCGCTGTCGATATCGTCCGCACCGCGTCTGCCGCCCTTGGCGGCAAGGGCGGCGGCGGTCGCCCGGATATGGCGCAGGCCGGCGGCCCGGATGGCGCCAAGGCGCAGGATGCCATCGAAGCGGTTGCTGCGGCGCTGGCCGCATAATCCGGAAAAGTTGAAGAGGGCGGGGTTTTACCCCGCCTTTTTTTGTTTCAGCCTTGGCCACCGAAGAAGCTACCGGCCGGTATTATTCCGTTTCCGTTGCCTGCAAATCCTTAGCCGCTTCCTCATCAAGCTGGGCGGCCCGCTTGAAGGCCGCGCGATCAGTGAGGTGCGCCATATAGTCCAGAAAGGCCGGGCGTTTTTCGATGGTGCCGAAGTGCAGGCCCCAGCCAATATGGGCGCCCACATAGACATCCGCGGCGGTAAAGAGATCGCCGGCGATGAAGCGATTTTCGCTGACGGCTCGTTCAAGCGTATTCATCACATCCGCATAGCTGCCGCAGCCGGCCATGCGCAACTTCTCCTTCGGCACTTCGAAACCCATTGCCTTCATGCTCGCTGCCATTTCCAGCGGGCCTGCGGCAAAGAACATCCAGCGGTAATAAAGCCCGCGCGACTTGGGTGTGGGCGCAAGGTTCGCGCCGGGAAATGCGTCTGCGAGGTAGGCGCAGATTGCTGCGGCTTCGGTAACGATCGTGTCGCCATGTTTGATCGCCGGCACCTTCGCCATCGGATTGATCAGCCGGTAGGCGGGCGATTTCATAGAGGTTCTGAAACCAAGTATCTCGGTTCGGTATGGAACCCCCACTTCTTCCAGCATCCATCGCGCGATGCGCCCGCGCGACATGGGGTTGGTGTAAAATATCAATTCACTCATGCTTTTGCCTCCCCAAGCAAAATCGTTGCAGCGTGGCGCAAAAAACAACAGGATTTCATGCCCACGCTTCGCATTTATGTCCGCAACATTCCTCGCTTGTTCCCTAAGGTTGCGCGGATGCTCCGATGAATGGTTGACTGTGCCGGGCAAGTTATGTGCAAGTAGATGCTGTTTAATCTTAGTCTTATTGTTGTGCTGGCCCTAAACACGCGGAATCAAATTCTGCGCCTAGTGCAACGGCTAATCAAGATACCGTGAACAAAAAGAAACCTGGCATTGCGCCGGACTTTTTTTCTCTTATCAGGCAACTTCAGCGCTCAACGATATTTGTTCGCTATCTGGTTGTCTGTTTCGTTTCTATGCGGCCAATATTTCTTCTATACCGTGCAAATAAAAAACCCGGCGCTGAGGCCGGGTTTTGAAGTCGCTTAGAAAGCGGGCTTAAGCAGCCATCGCCTTCTTGAGGTTTTCGTCGATCTTGTCGAGGAAAGCGGTGGTGGAGAGCCAGGGCTGATCCGGTCCGATGAGGAGCGCGAGGTCCTTGGTCATGAAGCCGCTTTCGACGGTGTCGACGCAGACGGTCTCGAGCGTCGTCGCGAACTTTGCGAGTTCCGCATTGTCGTCCAGCTTGGCGCGGTGGGCAAGGCCACGGGTCCAGGCGAAGATCGAGGCGATCGAGTTGGTCGAGGTTTCCTGACCCTTCTGGTGCTGACGGTAGTGGCGCGTGACCGTGCCGTGTGCAGCTTCGGCTTCGACCGTGCGGCCATCGGGCGACAGAAGAACCGAGGTCATCAGGCCGAGCGAACCGAAGCCCTGCGCAACCGTGTCGGACTGAACGTCGCCATCATAGTTTTTGCAGGCCCAGATGTAGCCGCCGGACCACTTCAGCGCGGAAGCGACCATGTCGTCGATGAGGCGGTGCTCATAGGTGATGCCGGCTTCGTCGAACTGCGCCTTGAACTCGGTCTGGTAGACTTCTTCGAAGATATCCTTGAAGCGACCGTCATAGGCCTTGAGGATGGTGTTCTTCGTGGAGAGGTAGACCGGCCACTTGCGCATCAGGCCATAGTTCATGGAGGCGCGGGCGAATTCCCGGATGGATTCGTCGAGGTTGTACATGGCGAGAGCCACGCCGGCGCTCGGCGCGTCGAAAACGTCCTTCTCGATGACCTGGCCGTCTTCACCGACGAACTTGATGGTCAGCTTGCCCTTGCCGGGAAACTTGAAGTCGGTTGCCTTGTACTGGTCGCCGAAAGCGTGACGGCCGACAACGATCGGCTTCGTCCAGCCCGGAACGAGGCGCGGAACGTTCTTGCAGATGATCGGCTCGCGGAAGATGACGCCGCCCAGAATGTTGCGGATCGTGCCGTTCGGGCTCTTCCACATCTGCTTCAGGCCGAATTCCTCGACGCGCTGCTCATCCGGGGTGATGGTGGCGCACTTGATGCCGACGCCGTGCTTCTTGATGGCGTGGGCCGCATCGACCGTGACCTGATCGTTGGTGGCATCGCGGTTTTCAACCGAGAGATCGTAATATTCGATGTCGAGATCGAGGTATGGCAGGATCAGCTTGTCCTTGATGAGCTGCCAGATGATACGGGTCATTTCGTCGCCGTCGAGATCGACGACCGGATTGGCTACCTTGATCTTTGCCATGAATTCCTCACCTTCGAAGCTGTGGCGCCTGTTGACGCCAATAGTCGGAAAAATATCCGGTGCGGCTATAGCATCGCAAGCGCCTGAGGCAAAGCCATGGGGGGCGCTTTTTTGGCGCAGCGCAATAACGCTTTGCGCATTGCCAAACCATAATGCCGGAATACAGTCAGGCGAATCGCTTCGCCCGTCTCTGGGCCTCTACCGGGATCACACTATGCGGAAAATTCTGCTTCTGACTGCCGCCGTTCTCTTTTCCCACGCCGCCCTCGCTGCCGGTCCCGCCGATCCCGTCCAGAAGGTGATGGATATCACCGTCAAGAACTGGTCCGGCGATGCGGAAAACTGGAAATACATCTTTGACGAGGACATGCTGACCAGCCTGTTCAGCAAGGATTTCGTCGCGCAATATCGCGAAGCCTCCAAAAAACCTGCTTACGAGGCCGAAAGCGGCGAGAAGGGCGATCCTTTCGGTTATGACGTCGTGACAAACTCCCAGGACGGCTGCCCGATTCAGGACGTTTCGGTGACCGCGGGGGCGGTGAAGGACGGCGTGACCGATGTGACGGCGAAATTCAAGCTCTGGGCCTGTATGGACGAGGCCGAGATAAAGGCGACCGTCGACGAGGTTCATTTCGATGTCATCGAGGAAGATGGCCGGCCTGTTATCAGCGATATTCACCGGGTGGGTGACGAGGGCAGGGATTCACTGCGCGAAGAGATGGCGAATATCATCAAGGGGGAATGAGGTCGGAGATACGGATATTGGTGCACTCGAAAACCTCTCCTCCGTTATTCTCGGGCTTGTCCCACTGCTGTCCGGTTTAAATTTCCGGACAGGCTGCGATCCCCTTGAGGTCGGTGGTGAAGGGTGAACATTCACACGACGTCATCCTCGGCCCTGTGCCGAGGATCTAACCACGTCGAATGAAATCAATACGTTGCAGATGGCAGGGACAAGCCCGAGGATGACGTCAAATGTGAGGTGGCAGCCCTCCATCCACTCGAAAGTCGCCATTTGCCCGTTCCGACTTTGATTTTAGCGCCGATCTGTGCCAGTGAAGCGCGCTTTACAGTATCGGCGTGAAAGTCGATGCGACGCTTTTAAAAAAAACGGACAAACGACGATGGCAGGCACAAACAGCGAGCTTGAACTTCTGGCGGAAGGCCCGGCGATCATTCTGGTCGAACCGCAGCTCGGCGAAAATATCGGCATGGTGGCGCGGGCCATGGCCAATTTCGGTCTCTCCGAATTGCGTCTGGTCAATCCGCGGGACGGCTGGCCGAGCGAGAAGGCGCGTGCTGCCGCTTCCAAGGCCGATCATGTCATTGACGGCACCAAGGTGTTCGAGACGCTGGAAGAGGCGATCAAGGATCTCAACTTCGTTTATGCCACGACCGCGCGCGAGCGTTACGGCTTCAAGCCGGTGCGTGCGCCCGTTACTGCCGCCGATACGCTCCGGGCAAAATTCAAGGCTGGCGAAAAGACCGGCATCCTGTTCGGGCGCGAGCGCTGGGGGCTGACGAATGAGGAAGTGGCGCTGGCGGACGAGATCGTGACCTTCCCGGTCAATCCCGCCTTTGCCTCGCTCAATATCGCGCAGGCTGTGCTTCTGATGTCCTATGAGTGGATGAAGTCCGGCATGGACGATCTGGGGGAGACGCTGTTCCAGTCCGTTGAGCAGCGGCCTTCCACCAAGGAGCAGGTCTTCGGCCTGTTCGAACACATTGAAGAGGCGCTCGATGCGCGCGGTTATTTCCATCCTGCTGAAAAAAAGCCGAAAATGGTCGACAATCTGCGGGCCGTGCTGTCGAGACGGGGTTTTTCCGAACAGGAAATCAGCGTTTTCCGCGGCGTGATCAATTCGCTCGACCGTTTCCCGCGGCAATGGCCGAAGAAGACGGGCAGGGCAGCGGGGCCAACGGCCGAGGGAGCAGGGGAGAATGCTGAAGACGAGTGAGGCGGCGGCCGATGTGCTGAAACCGGTGCTGGTATTCGATTCCGGCATTGGCGGGCTGACGGTTCTGCGCGAGGCGCGGGTGCTGATGCCCGAGCGCGGCTTCATCTACGTGGCTGACGATGCGGGTTTTCCCTATGGTGGCTGGGAAGAGGAGGCGCTGAAGGCGCGCATTCTCTCACTTTTTGAAAGGCTGCTGCAGGAGTACAGCCCGGAAGTCTGCATCATCGCCTGCAACACGGCCTTCACACTTGCGGGTGCAGATCTTCGTGCCCGTTTTCCTGACATGACTTTCGTTGGCACCGTGCCCGCCATCAAACCGGCGGCGGAGCGGACACGCTCCGGCCTCGTCTCCGTGCTTGCGACGCCCGGTACTGTCAAGCGGGCCTATACGCGCGATCTCATCCAGTCCTTTGCCACCCAATGCCATGTGCGCTTGGTCGGCTCTGAAAACCTCGCGCGTATGGCAGAAAGCTGGATCAGGGGCGAGCCGGTATCCGATGAGGCGGTGCTGGCTGAAATTGAACCCTGTTTCATAGACAGCGACGGCAAGCGCACCGATATCGTCGTGCTTGCCTGCACCCACTACCCCTTCATGGCCAATGTGTTTCGCCGGCTGGCGCCATGGCCGGTGGACTGGCTTGATCCGGCGGAGGCAATCGCCCGGCGTGCCCGACATCTGGTGCCGTTGCCACAGGATGCGGAACATCCCGATGGTTTCGACTTCGCCGTCTTCACCTCGGGCAAGCCGGATTTCGCCACGCGGCGGCTGATGCAGGGTTTTGGTCTCAGCGTTCCGGCCGCCTGAAAGCGTGTTGTATTTTTGCACCGCCTTTGCTCGTCTTTTGCAATTCGAGATTGCGACCTCTTGTCGCGTCCGATTTCCTGTGTAAGATGTATTTTGTCTGTAACCGCAATAGATGGAGGCGTGAAATGAGCAACAACGTGAATATGCGCCTTAATGGCATGTCAGGCCTCTTTGGCATGATTGTCGGCGGTTATGTGATGCGAGGCATCTCCCTCCGATAAGGCTTATGGCCTGATTCCCCAGCCGTTTGGCATTTCAACTTCGTCCGACATGTGACTTGCGCGTCTGCGTGGCTTAAGTGCTGCGCCCGTCGTTTCCGCATGTCTTTTTCCATCGATAGAGGACCTGGCCGCCTTGCCGCGCCGGGATGGATTTCCCATGCAGAATGAACAACCATTGGTAGCATATGCGCTGCCGGATGCGGTGGACCGTCTGTTCGCCACATTCGGCGTCTGGAAGACGCTCAAAACGGTGCTCGTGGCCGCGGTCGTGCCGCGCGCGCCGCCCACTGATCCTGCCGATCTGCCGGAACGTCTTCTGGTCGATATCGGCGTCGATCCGTCGCGGGTGAAGCGGCGACGGCAATGGGAGGTCCCTCCCTGGGCGCCGCGGTTTTGATGTGACGGTCTCTCCCGTACAGACAGGCGGGAGGGGCCGTAGCGAATTCTGACCGCCGACGGCGAAGACAATCCTGCAGGGATGTTTTTCGGGTTGTCACAAGAGAGCTGCACGGTTTGTAAAATCCGGCTTGAAGCGAAACATTTTCCGTGGCTTGCTCAAGACTCGGGATAGAGGGGACCAATCATGCCACTGGAAAACTGGCTGGCCTTTGTGGCCGCATCCGCCATCATGCTTGCCATTCCAGGACCGACCATCCTGCTGGTGATTTCTTATGCGCTGGGCCATGGCCGCAAGGCCAGTACTGCAACGGTGACCGGGGTGGCGCTCGGCGATTTTACTGCCATGACCGCCTCGATGATGGGACTTGGGGCGTTGCTCGCCACCTCCGCGGCCCTGTTCACCGGTCTGAAATGGATTGGCGCGGCTTATCTCATTTATCTCGGCATCAAGCTGTGGCGTTCGCCGGTTGGTGACGCGGCGGAAAACACGGGTGTGACCGGCCGTGAAAGACCGCTTAAAATCTTCCTGCATGCCTATATCGTCACCGCGCTGAACCCGAAGAGCATTGTGTTTTTCGTGGCCTTCCTGCCGCAGTTTCTGGTGCCGACGCTACCCTTCTGGCCGCAGGTGCTGATTTTCGAGGTGACCTTCCTGGTGCTTGCCACTGTCAATGCGGCGCTTTATGGACTTCTGGCAAGTGCCGCCCGCGACACGATCCGCAAGCCTGGGGTTCAGCGCATCGTCAACCGCACGGGCGGTGGTCTCCTGATCGGCGCCGGCCTCATTACCTTCGGCTGGAAGAGGGCGGTTTCGGCTTAAAGCCCCTCAAACACCTGAGGTGTCGATCGCCTGAAATTCGGACATACAAAATGGCATTGCCGCATATATTTCTTGCCCTGATCACCGTGTTTTTGTGGGGCTTCAACTTCGTCGTCATCAAGGTGGGCGTCGCCGATATGCCGCCCCTGTTTTTGACGGGTGTGCGTTATTTCTTTGCGGCGGTGCCCCTGGTGTTCTTCCTGCCGAAACCCAATGTGCTTTGGCGGCACATGATCGTTTACGGCATGGCCATGGGCTTCGTGCAGTTCGGCCTGCTTTACCCCGCCATCAAGCTCGGGCTGCCAGCGGGGCTCGCGTCGCTGGTCATGCAGTCACAGGCCTTCTTCACGCTGGCGCTTGCCGTGGTGTTCCTCGGTGAACGGCCATTGCCGTCGCAGGTCTTCGGCGCGATCATCGCTTTTGGCGGGCTGGCGGTCATCGGTGTGGAGCGGATGACGGCGGCGGCGCTGGTACCGCTTCTGATGGGCGTCGGTTCCGCGATTGCCTGGGCCTGTGGCAACATCGTCAATCGCCGTATCGGCCAGGTTAATGCCGTCTCCTTCGTTGCCTGGACCAGTCTTGTGCCCGTTCTGCCGTTGATCCTGCTGTCGCTCGTGGTGGAAGGGCCGGAAGCGATTGCCGAAGGGATGGCCAATGCGACCCCGACCATGGCTTTTGTGGTGATCTACATGGCCTATGGCGCGACGATCGTGGGTGCTGGGATATGGAGTTACCTGCTTCTGCGCTATCCGGCTGGAACGGTGGCGCCATTTTCGCTGCTGGTGCCAATTGTCGGGTTTATCAGCGCCTACCTCGCTTTTGCCGAACATATTACCGTTTTCGAAGTGGTCGGCGCAGCACTGGTCATTTTGGGGCTCGCGCTCAACGTCTTTGGCCGGCGCATCGGCGCTTCACGCTTTTGGGTAAGGTCTGCGCAGGGCTAAGAGCGAATTGCCTGTGCATTATCGGCAAGGGTGAGACGCAACAGGCAATTTTTTGCTAAAGACCATGTCCGGCCGTCTCTTGAGGGAATCGGTCATGATATGCAGCACAGGGAATGGAACATTGCAGGTCGGTATCGACATGGGAACCCTATCGGGCGGGCAGCAGGCCAAGCTCGATATTGAAGAATTGCTTGCGACGCGCCTGCTGGTGCAGGGCAATTCCGGTTCCGGCAAGTCGCATCTGCTGCGCCGGCTGCTGGAGCAATCGGCGCCATGGGTGCAGCAGGTCATCATCGATCCCGAGGGTGATTTCGTCACGCTCTCCGACAAATTCGGCCATGTTGTGGTGGATGGCGAGCGCACGGAAGCCGAGCTTGCCGGCATTGCCAACCGCATTCGCCAGCACCGCGTCTCCTGCGTGCTGACGCTGGAAGGCCTCGATATCGAACAGCAGATGCGGGCGGCGGCGGCTTTCCTCAACGGCCTGTTCGATGCCGATCGCGAATTCTGGTATCCCGTGCTTGTGGTGGTGGACGAAGCGCAGATGTTTGCGCCCTCCGTTGCTGGTGAAGTCACGGAAGATGCCCGCAAGGCCTCGCTTGGCGCGATGACCAATCTGATGTGCCGTGGCCGTAAACGTGGTCTTGCCGGCGTCATCGCTACGCAGCGATTGGCCAAGCTTGCAAAGAACGTGGCCGCGGAAGCCTCCAACTTCCTGATGGGCCGCACTTTCCTTGATATCGATATGGCGCGCGCAGCCGATCTGCTCGGCATGGACCGGCGGCAGGCGGAAATGTTCCGCGATCTCCAGCGGGGCAATTTCGTGGCGCTCGGCCCGGCGCTTTCGCGCCGCCCACTGCCCATCGTCATCGGGGCGGTGGAAACCTCGGCGCGCTCCTCTTCACCGAAGCTGATGCCGCTGCCGGATGCGCCGCAGGACGTCGAAGACCTGATTTTTACGCCCGATCCGGAAGAGTTTACGCGCGCCGCGGTGCGCCGCACGCCGCCTGCACCGCGCCCGACCAACGACATTCTCGCCGAGCTTTCCCGCTCCACGCCCGCGGCCGTTGGTACTTCGCCCGAGCCGTCGCTCCGGGCTGGGCAGCCGGAGATGACACCGGAGGAGCGCGAGGAGAAGATCGCAGCGGTGCTTGTCGAAATTCTCGACGATCCGCAATCGGCCTATCGCACCGATGCCGTACTCTATCAGGATTTTCTGGTGCGCGCCCGTATGCGCCGCATTCCCGGCACGCCGATGACGCTGGCGGAATTCCGCCGGCAGGTGGCGATTGCCCGCTCCGGCGTGGATGCGGCGATGGCGGCGAGCGAAGGCTGGGAAAAGGCGCTGGAATTGTCCATGTCCGTCTCCGATGATCTGCAGGGTGTCTTCCTGCTTCTGGTCAAGGCGGCACTGGGTGAAGAGCCTTGCCCGTCAGACGCCCGCATTGCCCGCGCCTACGGCACCCATTCCGCCCGCCGCGCGCGGCGGCTGCTCGGTTATTTCGAGGAGAAGGAGCTTGTGGTGGTGCATGCCGATTTCTCCGGCAAGCGCATCGTGGCTTTCCCTGATCTCGATGCAAAAACCGCACCCGGCGATGCGGATGCGGCTGAGGATGATGCGAGACTGGCGGCTGAGTGAGGTTGCGGCAGGTTTCCCTGCCGCTCGCCCTTGGAAGTCTTACTCTATGGCCTTCGCTTCTTTCCGCGTCGCAATCAGCGAACCGATGATGCCGGTCGCGAGGATGGCGACGGTGACGCCAAGCGAGACGGCCGGCGGGATCTTGGCGATGCCCAGCATGTCGGCCACGAAAATCTTGGAACCGACGAAGACCAGAACCGCAGCCAATGCATATTTCAGGTAGGCGAAGCGGTGGATCAGGGCGGCAAGCGCAAAATAGAGGGCGCGCAGGCCGAGGATCGCGAAGATGTTCGACGTGTAGACGATAAACGGATCGGTGGTGATCGCGAAGATCGCCGGGATCGAATCGACCGCGAAGATCAGGTCGGCGATTTCAACCATGATGAGCGCCAGAAATAGCGGCGTCACGAAGGTCTTCAGCTTTCCGGTCGTTTCATCGGTCTCCTTGACGAAGAACTTCTCGCCATGCAGCCTGTTTGTCACTGGCAGGTGACTGCGCAGGAATTTCAGGATTCGGTTATTGCCGATGTCGTTCTCGTCATGGTCGGAGGAAAACAGCATCTTGAGGCCGGTAAAGACGAGGAAGGCCGCAAAGAGATAAAGCACCCAGTGGAAGTTTTCGACGATGGCCGCACCACCGGCGATCATGATGCCGCGCAGGATGATGACGCCGAGGATACCCCAGAGCAGCACGCGGTGTTGATACTGGCGGGGAATGGCGAAATAGGAGAAGATCATGGCGATGATGAAGATATTGTCCATCGCCAGGCTTTTTTCGACAACAAAGCCGGTGACATATTCCATCGCCGATTGCTGGCCGGACTGATACCAGATCCAGCCGCCAAAGGCCAAGCCGATGGCGATGTAGAAGCCCGACATCAGCAGGCTTTCACGAATGCCGATTTCCTTGGAATTCTTGTGCAGCACGCCGAGATCGAGCGCCAGGAGGCCAAGGACGAGAGAAATGAAGACCGCCCACATCCATGTGGGGGTGCCGAGAAAATCCGATAGAAGAAAGTCCATCAGTCAACCTTTAGCCGGACGAGGTTGGCTTTACGGATGGGGGACGTGTGTGAAGAATATACGTGGGCCCCAACCTTAACAAACTCGACATCACGTGTTGTCCGGTAACACGCCAGAGGGGCCCGAGTTCTGATCACGAAGGAGAGATGGGTGGGCACTTTCGCTTTTCAAGAGGAGACTTCAGAAAAAAGCGAAAAGCCTTGTTTGACAAAACCGTGAAAGCTCTGTAGAAGCCGCCCCAACGCCGGGCAGTGATGCCCGGTGTGTTTTGTTGACTGCCCTGCAGTTTAAGAACTGACGTTCGGCGGTCAATATCACCGACATGTCCCGTGGTTTCTCCATTTGCATGTGAGAAGCCTGTCAGAGGCCCTGAAACGGGCCTCAGAGGAGGGCGTGTTTCCTTAAACCGGTCTGGCAACAGGCCGGCATAAACCTTTGAGAAGGAAATACGATGAGCAAGCGCGAATCGGCTAAGTATAAAATTGACCGCCGCATGGGCGAAAACATCTGGGGCCGTCCGAAGTCCCCGGTTAACCGCCGCGAATACGGCCCGGGCCAGCACGGCCAGCGCCGCAAGGGCAAGATGAGCGACTTCGGCACGCAGCTGCGCGCCAAGCAGAAGCTCAAGGGCTACTACGGCGAACTGCGCGAAAAGCAGTTCCGCGCTACCTTCGACGAAGCAAACCGTCGCAAGGGCGATACCTCTGAGAACCTGATCGGCCTGCTCGAGTCGCGTCTGGACGCCATCGTCTACCGCGCCAAGTTCGTTCCGACCGTTTTCGCGTCGCGCCAGTTCATCAACCATGGCCACGTCACGGTTAACGGCGTTCGCGTCAACATCGGTTCTTACCGCTGCAAGCCGGGCGACGTTATCGAAGTTCGCCAGAAGTCCAAGCAGCTCGTCACCGTTCTGGAAGCCGTTCAGCTTGCTGAGCGTGACGTTCCTGACTACATCGAAGTTGACCACAACAAGATGGTTGCGACCTACGCCCGCGTTCCGGCTCTCTCCGACGTTCCGTACCCGGTCGTCATGGAACCGCATCTGGTCGTCGAATTCTACTCGCGTTAATCGACGCGTTTCAGTATTCAGGAAGCCGCCCTTCGGGGCGGCTTTTTTGTTTGCTGGGGAAGGCTTTGCATGCAGGACATTCAGGGTATCGTCGATTCCATCCATGACAGCATGCTACCGAGGCTGGGCGAGGGGAAGGTTGCGGATTACATTCCCGAGCTCGCCAAGGTCGATCCCAAACAGTTCGGCATTGCCATCACCACGGTCGATGGAACCACTTATACAGCCGGCAATGCGCTGACGCCGTTTTCGATCCAGAGTATCTCCAAGGTCTTCATGCTGACGCTGGCACTCGGCAAGGCCGGCGAGACGGTGTGGAACCGGGTGGGGCGAGAACCATCGGGATCATCGTTCAACTCCATCGTCCAGCTGGAGCATGAGCACGGTATCCCGCGCAATCCCTTCGTGAACGCGGGTGCCATCGTCGTGACTGATATCGTGCTGGCCGGCCACCAGCCGCGCGAGGCGATCGGCGAGTTTTTGCGCTTTGTGCGCTACCTTGCTGACGATGACACGATCAGCATTGACGATACGGTGGCGAAATCCGAGCAGGCGACGGGTTTCCGCAATTTCGCGCTCGCCAATTTCATGCGCTCTTTCGGCAATCTGCACCATCCCGTGGAATATACGCTCGGCGTCTATTTCCATCAGTGCGCGCTTTCCATGACCTGCGCGCAGCTTTCCCGAGCTGGCCTGTTTCTGGCCAATCGCGGCCGCAACCCGCTCACCGGCCACACGGTCGTATCGGACCGCCGCGCACGGCGCATCAATGCGCTGATGCTGACCTGCGGTCATTATGACGGATCGGGCGATTTCGCGTATCATGTCGGCCTGCCGGGCAAGAGCGGCGTCGGCGGCGGCATCATGGCGGTGGCGCCGGGCAAGGCGTCTATTGCGGTCTGGTCGCCAGGCCTCAACAAGGTCGGCAATTCGGCGCTCGGGTCACAGGCGCTGGAAATGCTGGCGACGAAAACCGGCTGGTCCGTATTCGGGGCTTGATATTGCCGGCGGATGGGGGCATTGCCTGCATTAAGAACGGCAGTCGAGCCGGAGCGAGCGGATGATGGATATTCTCACCAGGATCGATGATTTTTCAGATCAGGCCGGAACTGACGACGTCGGGGCGGATCAGCACGCGTCCGAAGACAACGGCAATTCGCATCCTCTGTTCGATCATGCGCCGCGTTCGGTCTCGTTCAACAAGCTGCGCAAACGGCTGTTGCGCAATGTGCGCCAGGCCTTCGAAGATTTCGGCATGCTGAATGGCCAGAAGCGCTGGCTTGTGGGCCTTTCCGGCGGCAAGGACAGCTATGGGCTGCTGGCGCTGCTGCTTGATCTCAAATGGCGCGGCCTTTTGCCGGTGGAACTGATTGCCTGCAATCTCGATCAGGGCCAGCCGAATTTCCCCAAGCACGTGTTGCCGGAGTATCTGGCGAAGATCGGCGTTGCCCATCGCATCGAATATCGTGACACCTATTCGGTGGTGAAGGAGAAGGTGCCCTCCGGCGGCACCTATTGTTCGCTCTGTTCGCGGCTGCGGCGCGGCAATCTCTACCGCATCGCGCGGGAGGAGGGCTGTGACGCACTGCTTCTTGGCCATCACCGGGAGGATATTCTCGAAACCTTCTTCATGAACTTCTTCCATGGCGGCCGGCTGGCCGGCATGCCCGCGAAGCTTCTGAATGACGAGGGCGACCTGATGGTCATGCGCCCGCTCGCCTATTGCGCCGAAGAAGACATGGCGAAATTCGCGGCGGCGATGGAATTTCCGATCATTCCCTGTGACCTCTGTGGCTCACAGGACGGGCTTCAGCGCAATGCGATGAAAGAGATGCTGGCGGATATCGAACGGCGCATGCCAGGCCGCAAGGACGTGATGTTGCGGGCGCTGGCGCATGTGAACCCCTCGCATCTGCTCGATCCCAGGCTTTTTGATTTTTCGGCGCTTGCTGTCACCGGGGCGTCACCTGAAGAGCGTAGGGAGGCCAGCCCTCCCTGATGAAGAAGTGCCCCGTGCCATGAGCCTTTCCGATAAAGATATCGAATTCCTTGTTTCCACCGTCGCCGCTGCCGGCCGACAGGAAATCATGCCCCGCTTCCGAAACCTGAACGCAAGCGCCATCTCCGAAAAGACCTCCGCTGTCGATCTCGTCACCGAGGCAGACGTTCTGGCGGAAAAGGCGATTACCGTCGCGCTGCTTGAGCGGTTTCCAAAGGCCCATATTGTCGGCGAAGAGACCTATGAGGCGGATCCCTCCGTCATTCCAGCCCTTGCCGATGCGCCGTTTGCTTTCGTGATCGATCCCATAGACGGCACTTTCAATTATGCCTCCGGCTTTCCCGCTTTCGGCACGCTGCTTGCAGTCACCGTCAAGGGTGAGACGGTGGCGGGTATTATCCACGATCCTGTCATGGGCGATACCATCGTTGCGCTGAAAGGCGAGGGGGCGTATCTCCACCGCAAGAACGGCTCGCAGGCCAAGCTCAAGGTCGCCGATCCCGTGCCATTGTCCGAAATGGTCGGTATCTTTTCGTGGGGCCATAGCCATGAGGATCGCCGTCCTGTCATCGCCGCCAATATGGCCAAGATAAAGATGGCGCTTTCAGTCAATTGCTCAGCGCATGAATATTGGCTTGCCTCGGCCGGAAAGCTGCATTTCATCGGCCATGAAAAGCTGATGCCGTGGGATCATCTCGCCGGCGTGCTTGTTCATCAGGAGGCGGGTGGTTACACGGCCCGTTTCGACAATACGCCCTATCGGCCCGGCCAGACGACGGGCGGCATCCTGTCGGCTCCCGACAGGGAGAGCTGGAAGATGCTGCGACGGGAAATCGTCGCCTTATAAGATTGATGCTCACATAGAAGGATATCGCCCATGGCCATCGAACTCGACATCGCCTCTCTCGCCAATGCGCTTCAGGAGGCGGCGGCAGTGGAAATCCTGCCGCGGTTCCGCAATCTGGGCGAAGGCGACGTGAGGATCAAGACCGAGGCAATCGATCTCGTAACGGAAGCCGACGAGGCTGCCGAGCGGTTAATCCGTGCTCGCGTTCAGGAAATCATGCCTGACGCCCTGTTCATCGGCGAAGAGGCGGTCGCGGCGGATGCGTCGCTGCTTGGCAAACTTGCCGATGCCGATCTGGCCGTGGTGGTCGATCCCATCGACGGCACCTATAATTTCGCCTCCGGCCTGCCGCTCTTCGGTGTGATGATGAGCGTCATCTCCAAGGGCGAGACCGTTGCCGGCCTGATCTTCGATCCCATGGGCAATGACTGGGCGATTGCCGAAAAAGGCTCCGGCGCATGGCTGTGCAGTGCCGATGGCGCGCAGACCCAAATGTCGGTCGTGCCCGCCCCGGAACTGTCGCAGATGGTCGGCATCGCCAATACCGGCTATTTCGACGTGGAGACGCGCCGCAAGATTTTGATGAACCTTGCGGATGTGCGGCTCTTCACAAGCTATCGCTGCGCCGCGCATGAATATCGGCTGTTCTGCGGCGGCCACATGCATTTCCTGATGTATAACAAGCTGATGCCCTGGGACCACCTGGCCGGCACGTTGATCTCGCAGGAATCGGGCGCCTATGCTGCCCGTCTCGACGGTTCGCGTTATCTGCCGAGCCATGTGGATGGTGGGCTGCTGCTCGCGCCGGATCAGGAGACGTGGGAACTGCTGCGGGAGAAGATTTTTACGGTGTGAGGTGCGCTCACGCGAATTTCAGCTTCTTGCCTTCACAAGCCTGCCTGCAACGTCCTGAAATCTCTCCTCCGTCATGCTCGGGCCTGTCCCGAGCATCTGCAACGTCCCGATTTTGTTGACGTGATTAGATCCTTGGGACAAGCCCACTGCTGTCCGGTTTAAATTTGCGGCCATTGGAAGGCTATCTGGTTTTGGTTTGTGGGTTTGTCTGGTGGCGGGTTGAGAAGCCGATCGGTGCGTCGTCGGTGCATGAGGTTTGCGCGTACCAGCCTGGCGAAGGCGAGTGGGCTTGGCACGGTCTTCTGGTCAGCCTGCGCCAATCGCAGCAGCAGGTAAGCGATCAGAGCGACAGCGATCTGGATGCGCACGGCATTTTCTGACGTGCCGAGGAAATGGCCGATCTTCAGCGTCTGCTTGACCCAGCGGAAGAACAGTTCGATCGCCCAACGGCGCTTGTAGAGATCGGCGATCTCGTGAGCCGGTGCATCGAGATCACTGGAGAATATGCGCAACACCTTTCCCGTCTCGGTCCTGATGGTGATCTCGCGGACCGGATCGCTGAACGGATTTTTGCGGCTTTTGGCCTGGCGGGCCGGCAACAGGCCGATGCGGTCGGACAGGATGACACCGTCGCCGTCCACCGCCTGCTCATGGGTGACCGTCAGCGGCGTGTGCGACTTGAACCGGGTGACGATCCGGCATCCGGCTTTGTCCAGCTTGGCCCACCAGCCGAAATCATAATAGCCAAGATCAAAGACATAGGTTGCGCCTGATGCGATCGGCATGGCCTTGGCAGCCGTGATGTCGTTGATATTGGCCGGCGTGACCGCCGCATAGATCGGTTGTTCGGCATCCGCATCGTAGACGATGTGGACCTTGACGCCGCAGGCTTGATGGGAAAACCGCGCCCACTGCGATCCGGCACCGGAGAGGCGAACCCCTGTCGCATCGATGAGGTAGGTTGCCTCGCCCACCGCCCGGCGCAGGCCGCGTCCCGCCATCGCCACCATCTGCGCAAACAGCCCGGCAAAGACAGGGCTCGGACGCAGACGATTGGCATCGGCAAGCGTCGAGCGCGACACCGGCTTTGCGCCGACATGATAGAGCCGTGCAGAGTGGCTCTCAAGGCCAAAGACGATCTCGCGCAGGCTCACCGAACCCGCCAACTGCCCATACAGGAGGGCGATGAACTGGCTTTTGGTCGACAGCCGGCGGACATGCTTGTCAGCCCCGTGTTCATCCACAAGCCGCTCAAACGCCGCCCAGGGAATACGCTTCAAAAGATCATGAAAGACGCTATTCTTGTGCCGCACGGTGTTGCTCCTCTTTCGTGTCCGAGATCGTCGCCAAACGCTCGAATACGAGTAGAATCAACACCGTGCGCCATGTCCACCAAATTTAAACCGGACAGCAGTGGGACAAGCCCAAGGATGACGTTGAGTGTGAAAGCAGACTTGTTGTCACATTAAGGGCGCGGAACAGAATTCCGCGCCCTTTCATTTTTCTATCGCCCCTTACCGTGTCGGCTTGTTGTGAGCCTGAAACAACACGCCTTTTTCGCCGATCAGGACAAAGATCAGGCCGATGATGGAAACAACGAAGAAGCCGGCGACCATGGGCAAAGCCGTGCCGTCAAACGCCTGCCCGATAGCCGCGCCGATAAGCGAGCCGCCAACCGTTCCCATGAAGCCGATGACGGAGGAGGCCGTGCCGGCGACGTGACCAAGGGGCTCCATAGCGAGCGAGTTGAAGTTCGAGCCGATCCAGCCGAACTGGAACATTGCGAGCGCGAAGAACACGATGAAGATGGCAAAAGGCATCGGTTCCGGCCCCAGCACCTGCACGAGCAGCCAGACGAAGGTGATGGCGATGAAGCCGAGCAGCGAGCCATGCGATAATTTGCGCATGCCAAACCGTCCCACCAGCTTTGCATTGATGAACGACGAGAAGGCCATGAACAAGGCCACGCCCGCAAAGGCTGCCGCAAACCATGCGCCAAGGCCATAAATGCCCTTGTAGACCTGCTCCGCCGAATTGATGAATCCGAACAGCGCCCCGAAGATGAAGGTGCTGGAGAGCGTGTAACAGAGCGCAACACGGTTGGTGAGGACAATCTTGAAGCCGCCAAGCACCGAACGGGCGGTGAAAGGCCTGATATCGTCCGGGTGCAGGGTCTCCGGCAGGCGGAAATACATCCAGGCCGTTACCACGGCAGCGATGCCGGCCATGAAGGCGAAGATAAGGTGCCAGTTGCCGAAGAAGAGCACGATCTGGCCGGTGCCGGGCGCGATGACCGGAACAACCATGAAGACCATCATGATCAGCGACATGACTTCCGCCATCTGGCGGCCGCCATAGATGTCACGCACGATCGAGATGGTGATGACGCGCGTTGCCGCCGAGCCGATGCCCTGAATGAAACGCAGGACCAGGAGGCCGGAGAAAGACGGTACAAAAACAACGGCGAGGGCCGAAACGATGTAGATCGCAAGTCCGAAGAGCATCGGCTTGCGGCGTCCGAAACGATCGGAAATCGGCCCATACAGAAGCTGGGCGATACCAAAGCCAAGAAGATAGGTGGAAATCACATATTGGCGGTGGTTTTCATTCTCAACGCCAAGCGAGGCGCCGATTTCCTGAAGACCGGGAAGCATGATGTCGATGGCCAGCGCGTTCAGCGCCATCAGCATCGCGGCGAGCGCGATGAATTCCGTGCGCCCCATCGAGCCAGCGCGCGACGTGGTGGATTGTGAAAGTTCTGTCACAGGATTGCCCCAAAAAGAACGGCAAAGGCGTTGCATGAAGCAACGCCTGGCATAAATTTCTGACAATCAGGGTGGGCCGGTTAAACCGGCCGAAATCAGGCCGCGCCGCGGACGCTGATACCCTGTTCTTGGAAGTGGCTTTGCAGTTCGCCTGACTGGAACATCTCTCTCACGATGTCACAGCCGCCGACGAATTCGCCCTTGACGTAGAGCTGAGGGATCGTCGGCCAATTGGAATAGTCCTTGATGCCCTGACGGATGTCGCCGTCGGCAAGCACGTTGATGCCTTTGTACTCAACGCCGAGATAATCGAGGATCTGTACGACCTGGCCGGAAAAACCGCACTGCGGAAACTGCGGGGTGCCCTTCATGAAAAGAACGATGTCGTTGCTCTTCACTTCGCTGTCGATCATGTCGTGAATGCCGCTCATAGGCCTATTCCTTTCACATGCGGTTCAAGGCCGCTGCTTTCTGTTAGCCTCTAAATAACATGTCGCGGCGCGATTTCCACCCGGAAAGCGTAAAAAATGCGTCCTTGTTGCAAAGCTCGACGTGCCAAAAAAGTAGCTGCGGACGCCTCAGCGATATCTCTGCCGGCTACGCGCTGCGGCGGTGCGTCTTTTGCTCACCTGTTTCTTTGCCGGCTTTGGTTTAACGGCGGCGTTGATTGCGGCTTTCAGAACGGAACCGACAATGCCGCCGGCGAGAGAACCGGTGGTTTTCGTGCGGCGTGAACGGCGTGTCTTGCGGATGCCGGTCTTGGTCAGCACCTCCGCCAGAGCGCCCTTGACGACGCCGTTGAGCAATTGATCGACGATGCCAGACAAATTTCCCTCACCGATAAATAAATCATATTTCCGTCGCGATTTTTACTATACGTGCATCGCCCACTGTATCAAGCGATCCTTTCGGGTGCCTCGAGCCTGAAGGTTTATGCATGCCGCGCGTCAAGTCACGCCTCGTCCTTTATTTCCCCGGCTTCGATCCGCTCGATGCGGCGGCCCATCATCTGCGTTATCAGCGGGCGGCGGCACTGGCTGGCAAGACGTGGGATGTGAATTATACGGTGGGGCCGCTGAAGAATGCGCCTGCGGGCGAGACATTCGCGGTCGAAGCTTCGGCGAATGACTGGCGGACGCGCTCCGACATTTTCGTTTATGATCATAATGCAGTGATATCGCAGCTGCGGGATGCGCCGGTCTGGCGGCAAATCTGGCTCGGTTTCAAGGCGGGCGCTGGTATTGTCGGTGAGGGCGCTGCGACGCGTTATTTCCGCCATGCTTGGCGTTTTGGCCTGTTCTTCATCTTTCCCTTCCTGCTGATGCTTGTTGGTGGGGCGCTTGCGGCGACGATTGCACTTTCGCCCTGGCTTTTCGCTTTGCCGCTCTGGCTCTTCGTGATCAGCCTTCCCGCCGCCGCCCTGTTTTTCGTGAAGGCGTTCCTGCCGTTTGCGGAGCGGTTTCACACCTTGCATCTTTACGCCGACTGGCGGTTTGCGCTCGCGGTCGGTCGTGATGAGCCGATTGCCCGTGACTGGATCGAGGAGAAGGCGTCGCTCGTCCTGACGGCGCTGGAGCAGCCTTCGGACGAGGTTCTGGTTGTATCCCACAGCATGGGCGCAAGCCTTGCACTGGCGGTCATCGGCCGCGTGCTGGAAGTGAAGCCGGATGCGCTGGATGGCCGGAAACTGTCTTTTACGACTTTGGGTGGCGCAGCGCTGCAATGTGCGTTCCTGTCGAGTGCCGACAGGCTCCGCCAGAGTATTGGCGCCATTGCGTATCATCCTGAGGTGACATGGTTCGACATCCAGTGCCTGACCGATCCCATCCACCTCTACAGGTGCAACACAGTTGCCTTGACCGGCCATAAAGACGCGCCGCAGCCAAAGATCGTGCCGATCCGTTTCAAGCATTCGCTTTCGCCGGAGCGCTATAAAAAGAACAAGCGCAATTTCCTGCGCATGCACCGGCAATATGTTCTGGGGCCGGATCGCAAATCCGGTTACGATTTTACCCTGCTGACGGCGGGGCCTTTGCCGGCCGCGTCCTTTGCGGATCTGGAGTCGCAGAGCCCACCTGCCTTGTAGGTCGCGTTCGCCATCTTGCCTGATATGAAAAGGCCCGCGTGAGACTGTCTCACGCGGGCCTTTGATTTAGTCTGGAGCCTTCATGCGGTTAGGCAGGACAGTGAAACTGCCTTGCCGTAAGCGCTTTCACGGCCACAATCATTCTGGAGCAGAGGTCTGCAGGGCCAGGGCGTGCAGAACGCCGCCCATATTGCCCTTCAGCGCGTCATAGACCATCTGGTGCTGTTGCACGCGGGTCTTGCCCTTGAATGCATCTGCCACGACTTCCGCCGCGTAATGATCGCCGTCACCGGCCAGATCGCGGATCGTGACCTTTGCCCCGGGAATTCCCGCCTTAATCATGTCTTCAATGTCGCCGGGTTTCATGGGCATGGTGTTTCTCCTTAGTTCATTCTGCGGCAACTAGAGTTTCGCCGTCCATGAACTGAGGGAACCACGATTCATAGGCCGAGTGCAATTCTTTAATCTCGACAGCACGCGCCGTGCCCAGCTTTACAGCGGAGCCGCCGGTAACACCGATGACAGGGCAGGAAACGCCCGCCGCCTTGGCGGCCGCCTGCACCTTGTCGAGATCGGTTTTCTTCACGGTCAGGATGTAACGACCCTGGTCTTCGCCATAGAAGGTGAGGACCGGATTGTGGCCTTCGACCGCATCGATGGTCGCGCCGATGCCGGAGGCAATCGCCATTTCTGCAACAGCGAGGGCGAGGCCACCGGACGAGCAATCGTGGACGGCCGTGGCGAGGCCATCGGTGATGATGCCGCGGACAAAATCGCCGTTCTTCTTCTCAGCGGCGAGATCGACATGCGGCGCCGGGCCGTCGGTGCGGCCATGGATATCACGCATATACACCGACTGGGCGATGTGGGTGCCGAGGCCGACAGGAGCGCCGACAAGCAGCACAGCTTCGTCAGCGGCAGCAAAGCGGATGCGCGCCATACGGCCCCAATCCTTCAGCAGGCCAACGCCGCCGATGGTTGGGGTGGGCAGGATCGCCTGGCCATTGGTCTCGTTGTAGAGCGAGACGTTGCCGGAAACGATCGGGAATTCCAGCACGCGGCAGGCTTCGCCGATGCCCTTGATGGCATGTACGAGCTGGCTCATGATTTCAGGCTTTTCCGGGTTGCCGAAATTCAGGTTGTCGGTGGCCGCGAGCGGCAGGGCGCCGGTTGCGGTAATGTTGCGCCAGCATTCGGCCACGGCCTGCTTGCCGCCTTCGAAAGGATCAGCCTCAACGTAACGCGGAGTAACGTCGGAGGAGAAGGCGAGCGCCTTCTTGTCATGGCCTTCGACACGCACCACACCGGCGTCGCCGCCCGGAAGCTGCAGGGAATTGCCCTGGATCAGCGTGTCATATTGTTCGTAGACCCAGCGGCGCGAGGAATTGTTGGCCGAACCGACGAGCGATACCAGCGCGTCGGCGATATCAGCAGTCGGGACGTCGTTTTCCGCAAGCGGTGCGGGCACCTTCGCGGGCGTCCACGGGCGGTCATATTCCGGGGCCTGATCGCCCAGTTCCTTGATCGGCAGGTTGGCGACTTCCTCGCCATCGTGAATGACGCGGAAGCGCAGGTCGTCGGTGGTCTTGCCGACAATGGCGAAGTCCAGACCCCATTTCACGAAGATCGCCTTGGCGACTTCTTCCTTGGAGGGCTCGAGAACCATGAGCATGCGCTCCTGGCTTTCCGACAGCATCATTTCGTAAGCCGTCATGCGCTCTTCGCGCACCGGTACGGCATTGAGGTCGAGTTCGATACCGAGATCGCCCTTGGCGCCCATTTCAACGGCCGAGCAGGTGAGGCCGGCGGCACCCATGTCCTGAATGGCGATGACCGCACCGGTTTTCATCAGTTCAAGGCAGGCTTCCAGCAGGCACTTTTCGGTGAAGGGGTCGCCGACCTGAACGGTTGGGCGCTTTTCTTCGATGGATTCATCGAATTCGGCAGATGCCATCGTCGCGCCGCCGACGCCGTCGCGGCCGGTCTTTGCGCCGAGATAAACCACCGGCAGGCCGACGCCCTTGGCTTCCGAAAGGAAGATCGCGTCGGACTTGGCAAGACCGGCGGCAAAGGCGTTGACAAGGATATTGCCGTTATAACGCGGATCGAATTCCACTTCACCGCCCACCGTCGGCACGCCGAAGGAATTGCCGTAACCGCCGACACCGGCAACGACGCCAGCCACGAGGTGGCGGGTCTTCGGGTGGTCGGGCGCGCCGAAGCGCAGCGCGTTCATGGCGGCAATCGGGCGGGCGCCCATGGTGAAGACGTCACGCAGGATGCCGCCGACGCCGGTCGCCGCACCCTGATAGGGTTCGATATAGGACGGGTGGTTGTGGCTTTCCATCTTGAAGACGACGCAGTCGCCATCGTCGATATCCACAACGCCGGCATTCTCACCGGGGCCCTGGATGACGCGCGGACCCTTGGTCGGCAGGGTCTTCAGCCACTTCTTGGAGGATTTGTAGGAGCAGTGCTCGTTCCACATGGCCGAGAAGATGCCAAGCTCGGTAAAGCTCGGCTCCCGTCCGATCAGGTCGAGGATACGCTGGTATTCGTCGGGCTTCAGCCCGTGGGATGCAACGAGTTCCGGGGTGATCTTGATGGAGTTTGAGATAGACATAGGTCTCACGCGGTTCGAGCCGAGGAAAGTTTCCGGTTCTTTAGCGCAAGAGGCTCGATGGTGCGACAGGAAAATGCGCGGTTTTACCCGCAAAACGCTGCTTTCTTGGCTTCTTCAGAACCTGTAGCCGACCATAAGGCCTACGCGCGTGAGCCCGTCATTCGGGCCGTCGCACAGATTGGCGTGTGATGCATGTTCGATCTGGGTCGAAATATTCCAGTTATTATCGAAACGATAGCCGATCGCCGCATATTCGTGGAAAAGTAGGCGGCAGCCGAATTCCGCACCGGTTTCGCCGGCACTGTTTCTCAGCTTGCCATCGTGCCAGAGGCCGCCAAAACCGAAATCGAGAAAGATCTTCGGGTTGAGATCGAAGGTCCAGTTGACACCGCCGTAAATGGTATTCGCCGAGCCCTCAGTGCCGATCTCGCCACCGATATGCAGCCGGGGACGGGAGAGCTTCTGGCCGAGCGTCACCGCAGATGCATTGGCGAAGGGATCAAAATAGGCGGTGAAGGCCGGGAAGACGCCATCCTCGCCGCCATTGTCGTGATTGGAAATCGAGGTGGTTGCGCCGAAGCGTAATTCGTCGAAGACGGTTCCTTCCGCAGCAGTGGCGGGCATGATGCCGATCAACACACATGCCGCAAGAAGGATCGCCAGCGCGAAACACGCCCTCACACCTGTGGAACCGAATGCTGCCATCGAATCATCCCCCACGTCGAATTGCGGAAAGGATGGCAGGTTTGTCGGCTTGGTAAATGATAAGTTACTGAATTAGGCCGGGTGTTGCAGGAAAGACTCTCCGCCCTCTAGGCAACGCTTTCGTAACCGGCGGAGCCGTTGTCGAGCAGGTGACGCAGGATGCCGAGGGCATGGGTCAACTCTTGCTGGTTCGATGGGCCAGAAAGGCTGACGCGCACCCGATGGAAAACCTTGTCGGTGCGGCCGGCCTTGAACTCATCCTCGTCATCTATCAGCACGCCTTCTTTCATCGCCGCGTTTCGGAACGTGCCGGAAAGCCAGGGTTCGGGCAGTCTCAGCCACAGGAAGGCGATATCGGGCAGCGAATTGAAATCCAGTCCGGCAAAGGCCCGCCGGGCAATCGCCTCCCGCTGATTGATCTCGGCGATACAATCCTTGCGAATGTCGTCGGCGTCACCGCTGTTGACGAGGCGGGCATTCACTTCGGCCAGCATGAAGGGCAGACCGCCCGTTAGCATCGAGTGGGAAATGCGGATGCGCGAGGAATATTGCGCCGGGCAGGCGACCCAGCCGCCACGAACGCCAGCGGCGACGGATTTCGACAGGCCGCCGACCACGAAAGTAATATCGGGTGCGAATTCGGCGATCAGCGGGATCGCCTCACGCGTCATCGCGCCATAAAGATTGTCCTCTACGACCCAGACACCGTACCGGCGGGCGATATCGGCAATAGCGCGTCGACGCTCTTCCGGCAGCGTGGCGCAGGTCGGGTTCTGGCCGGCGGACATCAGGAAGATCATCTTGGGATGCTGCTGGGCGCAGACGCGCTCGAAATCGTCAGGGACAATGCCCTTTTCATCCGCTTCAACCAGCGTCACTCGCCGTCCGGCAAGTGTGGCGCTGCGGCTGATATGGGAATAGGTCACGGGTTCGAAGACGATACGGTCTCCCGGGGCGGTCATGGCCGTCACCACACTCATCACCGCCGCATGGGCGCCGAGCGTCGAGACGATATTTTCGGGTTTTGGCGACCAGCCGTTCTGGGAAAGCCAGCGAGCGCCCGCCATGCACCAGTTGTCAGGAAAGGAACGGGCGTAATTGGTAACGTCGTAAGCATGTTCCCGAGCGACCGCCTCGATGTGCCTGGCGATCAGCGCGCTCTGGCCGACATCGGGCGCCGCCGTGGTGTTGAGCCGGAATTCGGCGCTGCTATCGACGGCGTGGCGTGTGCTGCCGAAGGCTGCCGCCACCGTTTCCATGGGTGCGGAGGGGGCAGGGGTCTTGCGCTCATTGACATAGGTGCCGCGGCCGACTTCGCCGCTGACCAGGCCACGTTCATGAATAAGCCCATAAGCCCGGCTGATTGTGCCGATTGTCACGCCGAGATCGTAGGCGAGATTGCGCTGCGGTGGCAATTTTGAACCGGCCTGCAGGGTTCCGTCCGAAATCGCGCCTTCGATGCTGTCCGCAAGGCGAAGATAAATAGGGCCGTCGCCCTCGGTGATGTCGGGAAGCCAATTTGTCATGGTGACAATTTATGCATTGTATCTATCATTAAGTCAATTGTATTTATTGTCTGCATTGAGTGAGATCAAACAAACGGAGACAATAGGTGCAATATGCGCAAGATGGATCAATACCTTTCAACAGCGGATACACTCTATCCTGATGGCTACGAACGGGAACGCGTGTTCCGCGATGCCGGCGACATGGTCGCACCGGCGCCCTTTCCGGCCAAGATCGCCCGCACGCTTATTGGTCGCCTGATTGCGGGCATGTTCAATTGGCACCGGAAACGGCAGGGGCGGCTCGCCTTGCGGGAATTGTCTGACGATCTTCTGGAAGATATCGGGGTCACGCGGGATGAGGCTCTCAACGAAGCCGCAAAATCGCGGCTTTTCTCCTGGCCCACCCGGTCGCTTTGATTTTTGTCGGAGAGCGGTGCCTTCTTTCCCTGGCACCAAGTAGCGATTCGACAGCCCGCCGCGCCATTCCCAACCGGCGCTGGCGGGTTTTTTATTGGATTTTTACGTGGCGCCGGTCAGCAGCCTTTGCCGCCATTTGCCCAGCGCTTGACGTCCGTTGCGATGCGGCCTGAAAGGGCTTCGTTCATCACGGGTCCGAAGGCATCGAGCTTTGCCGGGTTGCCTTCGGCCTGAATCACCAGCATGGGGCGCGATTCCGGGCTGTTGCGCGGTACGAGCAGGATGCGCGGGCGGCCCGAGAAAGAATTGAGTTCCGGGGCGAGGCGATAGGCCTTGAATGCCGCATCACCCGATTTGAACCAGCAGGCATTGGCGCCAAGCGCGATCCGTTCCATGGTCGGCAATGCCGCGCGGGAGACGGAGGCGGTTGGTTGCGGTTTCGGCTGGCAAGCCGCAAGTGCGGCGGCAGCGAGGATCAGTCCGGTGGCTTTATAGGCATCGTATCGAAGAATGCGGGGCATCAGGTCATCCAGAAGAAAAGCCGAAACATAGCCGGAAGCCGGCATCAAAAAAGGCGGGCTTGAAACCCGCCTTGGTCTATCAGGCTGCGATGACGCCAAGCGCCGAAGCGAAGAGGCCGCGGCCGTCATTGCCGCCATGGGCGGCTTCGATCAGGTTTTCCGGGTGTGGCATCATGCCGAGAACGTTGCCCTTGGTGTCGATGACGCCGGCAATGTCGTTCAGCGAGCCGTTGGGATTGGTGCCCTCCGCATAACGGAACACGACCTGGCCGTTGCCCTCAACCGACTTCAACTCATCCGCATCAAGGAAATAGTTGCCGTCGTGATGGGCGACGGGGCAGCGCAGGATCTGGCCCTTGTCATATGCGCGAGTGAAATCGGTGTCGTTATTGGCGACTTCGAGCTTCACTTCCCGGCAGACAAATTTCAGCGAGGCGTTGCGCATCAGGGCGCCCGGCAACATCCCGGCTTCAACGAGAATCTGGAAGCCATTGCAGACGCCGAGAACCTTGACGCCCTTTTCCGCTTTTTCGCGGATGGCCTGCATGACCGGCATGCGGGCAGCAATGGCGCCGCAGCGCAGATAGTCGCCATAGGAGAAGCCGCCGGGAATGACGATCAGATCGACATCGGGAATGTCCGTTTCCGTCTGCCAGATGGTGACGGGCGCCTGACCGGAGATTTTCGTCAGAGCCGCGATCATGTCGCGGTCGCGGTTGAGGCCGGGAAGTTGGACGACAGCGGATTTCATGGACGGCGGCTCCTAGAGCTTAGAGAATGGCGATGGCGTAGTTTTCGATGACCGTATTGGCCAGCAGCTTTTCGCACATTGCCTTTAGGTCGGTTTCGGCCTTGGCCTTGTCTGCGCCTTCCAGTTCCAGATCGAAGACCTTGCCCTGACGGACATGGCCGACGCCACCGAAACCGAGGCTGCCAAGCGCGCCTTCGATTGCCTTGCCCTGCGGATCGAGAACGCCGTTCTTCAGCGTAACAGTCACCCGTGCCTTGATCACCTGATCTTCTCCTGATTTACCCTACGAGGCCAATATTATTTTACGAGTACCGGACCAGTGCCGCGGATCGGTTCGTTTTCATTGATGATGCCGAGACGGCGCGCGACTTCGGAATAGGCTTCCACAAGCCCGCCCATGTCGCGGCGGAACAGATCCTTGTCCATCTTCTTCTGGGTTTCGATGTCCCAGAGGCGGCAGCTATCGGGCGAAATCTCGTCGGCGAGGATGATGCGCATCATATCGCCTTCAAAGAGGCGGCCGCATTCGATCTTGAAATCGACGAGCTGGATGCCGACGCCGAGAAACAGGCCGGAAAGAAAGTCGTTGACGCGGATGGCGAGCGCCATGATGTCGTCAAGCTCGGCGGGGTTGGCCCAGCCAAAAGCCGTGATGTGCTCTTCGGAGACCATGGGGTCTTCCAGCTCATCCGACTTGTAATAGAACTCGATGATGGAGCGCGGCAGCACCACGCCTTCCTCGATGCCGAGACGCTTGGAGAGCGAGCCGGCGGCGACGTTGCGCACGACGATCTCAAGCGGGATCATCTCCACTTCCTTGATCAGCTGCTCGCGCATGTTGAGGCGGCGGATGAAGTGGGTGGGAATGCCGATCTTGTTCAGATGCGTGAAGACATATTCGCAGATGCGGTTGTTCAGCACGCCCTTGCCGTCGATGACTTCGTGCTTCTTCTTGTTGAAGGCGGTCGCATCGTCCTTGAAGAACTGGATAAGCGTGCCTGGCTCCGGACCTTCATAAAGGATCTTGGCCTTGCCTTCGTAAATACGGCGGCGACGGTTCATAATGGCAGGTCTCTTGGTTGACGCCGATTCTGGTGGCGTTACGTTTCTGTCTTTGAGCGGTCCCATAAAGGAAAAGAGTGCATTCTACAATGCGGGTGGCATATCTTCCCTTCAATTCTTGTGTCGGGCCGGAAGGTTGGCCGGCCGGAAATCGCCCGGAAACCGATCACTGCGACGGGCAAGCGTTGGAACGAGTCTCGCCCTGCCGCCCTTGTCAGGTCTCGGGCATCTTCAGTCGGCTCAGGAACTGGGCGAAAACCATGCCGCCCTCCGGCCATGGGCCATGACCGGACTCGGCGTTGATATGGCCGGACATGCCGGCATCGATCAGTAGCGAACCCCAGGCGGCAGCAATGTCATCGGCATGTTCGTAAGTGCCGAAGGGATCGTTGCGGCTAGCGATGGTGATTGTCGGAAATGGCAGCGGATCGCGCGGATAGGGCCCGAAGGTCATCAGATGTTTCGGCCGGATATCCGGATTGGCGACATCGGGCGGGGCAACAAAAACCGCGCCTACGACCTTATGGGCGATCTCAGGCAAAGCATGGATCACGGTCGGCACGCCGAGCGAATGGGCAACCAGCACGACGGGCTTGGTGGCGGCGTTCACCTCTTCCACCAGCCGCGCAACCCAGTCTTCTTTCACGGGCTTGGTCCACTCCGCCTGCTCGACCCGGCGCGCGGTGGATAACTTGCGCTCCCAGCGGGTCTGCCAGTGGTCAGGGCCGGAATTGGTGTAACCGGGTACGATGAGGATATCTACTTCTGAAACTTTCATGCGCCCATATCTGTGCTTTGATGCCGTCGCGATCAAGACCGCGACGGCATTAACTTTGAGACCCTGCTTTATGCCCTGCCGAAGACGCGGGCGAAGATCGTGTCGACATGCTTGGTGTGGTAACCAAGGTCGAATTTCTCGCGGATGGTCTCTTCGGGAAGGGCGGCACGCACTTCCTCGTCGCCCAGCAGTTCTTCAAGGAAGTCGGCACCCTGTTCCCAAACCTTCATGGCGTTGCGCTGGACCAGGCGGTAAGCGTCTTCGCGGGAGACGCCAGCCTGCGTCAGCGCCAGGAGAACGCGCTGCGAATGCACGAGGCCACGGAACTTGTTCATGTTCTTCAACATGTTGTCCGGGTAGATCACCAGCTTTTCGATAACGCCGGCCAGACGGTTCAGCGCGAAATCGAGGGTGACAGTCGTGTCAGGGCCGAGGGCGCGCTCTACGGAGGAGTGGCTGATATCGCGTTCATGCCAGAGGGCAACGTTTTCCATGGCCGGTACGACCGACATGCGCACTAGACGAGCAAGGCCGGTGAGGTTTTCGGTGAGAACCGGGTTGCGCTTGTGCGGCATGGCCGACGAGCCCTTCTGGCCGGGAGAGAAGAACTCTTCCGCTTCCAGAACCTCGGTGCGCTGCATGTGGCGGATTTCGATGGCGACGTTTTCGATCGACGAGGCGATGACGCCGAGCACGGCGAAGAACATGGCGTGACGGTCACGCGGGATGACCTGCGTGGAGACCGGCTCAGGGATGAGGCCGAGTTTTGCGCATACATGTTCCTCGACGCGCGGGTCGATATTGGCGAAGGTGCCGACGGCGCCGGAGATCGCGCCTGTGGCGATTTCAGCGCGGGCATTGACGAGGCGCTCACGGTTGCGGTGCATTTCGGCGTAGAAACGGGCAAAGGTCAGGCCCATGGTGGTCGGCTCGGCATGGATGCCGTGGCTGCGGCCGATGCGCACCGTGTTCTTGTGTTCGAAGGCGCGGGTCTTGAGAGCCGCGAGCACCCGGTCCATGTCGGCGAGCAGCAGATCGGCGGCGCGCACGAGCTGGATGTTGAGCGTGGTGTCGAGAACGTCGGAAGAGGTCATGCCCTGATGCACGAAACGGCTGTCGGGGCCGACAAATTCGGCGAGATGGGTGAGGAAGGCGATGACGTCGTGCTTGGTCACGGCCTCGATCTCATCGATGCGGGCGACGTCAAACGTGGCGCTGCCGCCCTTTTCCCAGATGGTCTGGGCTGCTGACTTCGGGATGACGCCAAGTTCGGCCAGCGCGTCACAGGCATATGCCTCGATCTCGAACCAGATGCGGAATTTTGTTTCCGGCGACCAGATGGCGACCATTTCCGGCCGGGAGTAACGAGGGATCATGGAAATGACTTTCTTAGTGGAGGAAATTTGCTGCCCGTTTAGCAAAGTGTTCCGCTAATCTCAATCTATCAAGCTGCATGGCTATGTCGCTTACCGCGCACGCCGGCAGAGGATTGCGCCGGCGGGCAGGAGCGGAAGAGCGGCAAAGGGAAAATACAGTCCGAGACCGAGAATTGCGAATTGATACACCGCGCCAAGCGAGGTGAAGAGCAGCTGGAAGAACCAGATGCGTGAAAAGGCCGGTGCGTGCCATTGCGCATAAAAGATGCGGTATTCGAATGCAAACAAAGCTGCGGCAACGGCGAGCGTGAAGAATGCGATGGCGAGACAGGCCGCCGCAAAACGCAGGGGCCGGGGTGTGGAGGCGGGGAGAAGGCGCAATGCAGCCAGCGCCAGCAGCCAGCCGAAAAAACCGCCCACGAAGAAAAGCGTGACGATATCGGCCGCGTGATCGGTTTCCAGCCTGTTGCGGAGATAGAGACCAGCGGCGGCGGATGCGGCGGAACAGACGCCCCAGCCAAGCGCGCCGAGCAGCATGAAGAATGCTGGCAGAGCCTTGTCACGGAAACCCTGCATGCCGCTTTCCATGACAATCCCCCGATGCCTTGTTTGGCGCATTCGGCTTTTTCGGCCATCCGCGGTGGTGCGTTACGTTCTTCCGGCCTCCGCTGCCGAGCGCAGCAGGGCGACGGTCTTGCGATAATCTTCAACGCCATCGCCCTTGAAGACCGCCGAACCGGCGACCAATGCATTGGCGCCCGCGGCAATGATGTCACCTGCGGTCTGCGCCGTCACGCCGCCATCGACTTCCAGTTCGATCGGCCGATCACCGATCATCGACTTTGCCGCGCGGATCTTGTCGAGCATGGCGGGAATGAATTTCTGGCCTCCGAAGCCGGGATTGACGCTCATGATCAGCACGAGGTCGACATCATCGAGCACGTTTTCGATCACCGAAAGTGGCGTTGCCGGATTGAGCGTGACGCCTGCTTTCAGTCCAAGGCCGCGAATGGTTTGCAGAGAGCGGTGAAGGTGCGGTCCAGCTTCCGCGTGCACGGTGATGCTGTCGCAGCCGGCCTTGGCGAAGGCCTCGAGATAGGGATCGACGGGAGCAATCATCAAATGGCAATCGAAACAGGCATTGCTGTGCGGGCGAAGCGCTTTGATGACATCAGGGCCGAAGGAGATGTTCGGCACGAAATGGCCGTCCATGACGTCAAGATGGATCCAGTCCGCGCCTGCTTCCGTGACATCGGCGACTTCCTGTCCCAGCTTGGCGAAATTGGCAGCCAGAATGGACGGGGCTATGCGGATGGGCAGGGACATGGGGCAAACTCCTCTCGACGCGTTGCGTAAGCTGCCTTTAACACCAAGCATTCGGCTTTGAAACGGCTTGACGCGCGGTTGTCCGTCGTTTTCAGATACGTTTCATCGAATTTCTGCCGATGACGTGCGGCCTGTTATTTTTCTGCCCTGTCCGTCGAATCGAAGCGCTGGCCGTTCCAGCGCTGCAGGCGGTAGGGGTTATCGGAAAGGTCGTGGGACCGGGTAAAGCCGAGGTCGCCGATGACGGTTTTGAAGACGGCGCCTCCGGCCAATATCTCCGGCGCAGGTTTTGATTGTGCCTGCACGGCCTCCGCGAGAGCGGCGGTCAGTTCCGTTGCGGCGTAGGCCGGCAGGACGTAACCCTCGGGTTCGATGCCCGCGGCACGCAGCTCTCCGGTGACGGCCTGGGCCGATGGCAGGGTATCATAGGCCGGGCGCGTGACGGCCAATACATTGGCGGTGAGGGGAACGGGGTTGTTCGCCGCATTCATGGCGTCGCCGCCCATGATGGTCAAAGCAAGGTTTTCGGATGCGGCATCTCTGGCGATGATGGCGACGTCGTTGCGTTCCGCGCCGACGAAGACATGGGAAATGCCGGTTTTCGCCAGCCGGCGCACCAGCGCCACCTGCTGTTCCTGGTTGGGGCGCATCGTGTCGGCCAAGGTGGGTTTGAGGCCGTTTTCCTCCAGCGACGAGCGGATCCGGTCGACAAGCTCGCGGCTATAGATCGTGCCGTCGTCCACCAGCCCGATGGAATGGCCCTTCCAGTCGCGCAGGATGATTTCGGAAATCCTGTCAGATTCGGCCCTGTCGGAAGGGGAGAGGCGGAAAAGCGGCCAGCCGTATTTCAGGGCATCTTCCATGAGAATCGGAGCGCGGCTGGAAAGCGTGATCGCGGGAATGGCGGCCGCCTTGAGTGGTGGCAGAACGCCCTGAAGCGTTTCCGTGCATAAAAAACCGATCGCGGCGCTGACCTTGGCAGCCACCAGGCCATCGGCAATCGCGCCGCCGCTGCCGTCTTCGCAGCTCTCGTGGATTTCGACGACATCGAGTCCAAGCTTGGCCGCTGCCGCCTTTGCACCCTGCCGCACCTGCTGTCCCAAAAGCTCGTAAGGGCCGTTCTGGGGAGCAACAATGCCAATCGATGCCGCGCTCGCTGAGCCCGCGAAGGCAAAACCGGCGATGATCGTTAGCAGGCGAAGTGAAAGCATGACGCGATAGAAATCCTGTTGTCCCGGTTTGATGTTTATCGGCAACAACCGGTTTTCCAAAGGAAAAATACGTGCGCTTCACAGACATTCCCGCAAAACCATCACATTGCTTATGTGCCGGGCTTGTTTATCAGGTATCAGCTTGCCGATCTTTGGTTGGTTTCAGCGCCTGCTCGTTTCGACCGCAACTCTTCCCCAAGGGTCTGCTCCACCCATGGCAAGAGGGACATAAGGTCATTCCATTCGAAGGAAGCGCCGGCGCGACTGGTTAAATTGTTGTGCCATCTGGTCAGCTCAGAGAAGCGCTGATCGTCGGTTATCCTGACTTCGTGGTCACGATAAACCTTGTTTATCAGCCGTCCGAGCGGATTGATCAGATCGACGAGAAGCTGATGTGAGTCATAATCTCTGCCGGTAGACTGCCCACCTTCGAACATATCTCCTTGCCCGGTGACGAGCCAGGATATGTTCACGCCGAACTCCCGGTGATACGCGGAAAGCAGTTCGGCGTCGGGCACGCGTTCACCCCGTTCATAGTGTGCCAGACCGCTTTTACTGATCACCAGCCGGCTGGCGAAGACGTCCCGGTCATCGATATCGAACGCAGCCCTCACAGCTCGGAGGCGTCTTCCTAGGTCTGTCTTGGGCTCGACTTCTTTCCTAGCCAAATTCTTTTAAATTAAATCACAAATGGAGTTTACAAAAATCCAATTGTAATTTAATCCTCTCTGTGTTCGCATATTACCAATGGAAGGGCTTCTGCCAGGACGCCCTTGTTTTAATGAGTTATTTAGCACTGTGTTAAAGGCATCAGCAAGATAGGGTGTGTGCTTCGTGCGCCTGCCTAGATCCAAATATCGCGGGGGTGGTGCTTGATAACTCCCCAGCAATCTTCAAGCGATTCGATTGTGCGGAGATGAAGACAACATCTGAATGTGTAGATCCTCGAAAAGGCAGCCACGATGCGGATTGAAAGGGAAGGGTTGCTCCGTAAGGCGCTCAGTTCGATTGGCAGGGGCATTGCGATGCTCGTTTTGTGCCCATTTATCTTGTTATTCGCGTTTCTATTGATGGCGATGGTGGTGATTTCTCCCGAAATAAAGCCGCGCGAAGAAAGGCAACGCTGATCGGACTTACTCGCGCCAATGGGGGCTGCCGCAGGTATGGAAAATATGGAGAATATTATTGGTGGCATCTTAATATACTTCAGCAACAGGCCGTTGCTGCTGGTTTTGATCGTATCGATTTTTATGTGGTGGATGGCGATTTTTTGCACGCGATTCATTGTCTCGATGCTCTAACTGCATTGATTGAGGGACCTTTTCACCGCAAGGAATTTCACATTGGGCGAGCTCGGCTCTCCGCCGGAAATACTGCTCAGCTATGGCACTCCTGCAATTTAGGGTGCCGGATGGACCGACTTTTAAGAGTGCAATTTCAGATTGCGTTCGCTGGTCGTGGATGAAAAATCGATTGCTGTCGTTAAATGCCCGTCGGGCGTTTGAGGACTTGGTTTCAGCACCTATAAAAGTTCAGCGCCGAATTATGCCGCGACCGCGTTATAAAACTATTATATTCATGGAGTAGAGATGCAATTTGGAACATGTGCGTTATTCGATGTGCCTCTTAGAGTGCAGTCCACAAAAATGCACAATTTATTCCCAATTCCATAACTTGCTGATATATATTCGAAATATGTAAAGCTTGACCTCGTGGACAGGTTTCTCCCCGCGGTTTTTTCGCATTTGCGAGAAGATTTGCTTGACCTAAAGTAAATGATTAGCTTAGATGTGCTTGTTTCAGGGGACGACTGAAATTGGCTGCATTAGGCCTCGGAAGTGTTCCGAATATAAGCACTGCCAGACTATATTACTTTCTATATTCTATTTTTTTCATTACGTATAAACCGCTTCGGGAAACTGGGGCGGTTTTTTACGTATAGCTAATTTAGGCAATTTAAAATTGAATTTGAAGAGCCTCACGCAAAGGCGTTCTTTCATTCCTGTTTTTATAGAAAAGATATAGCGCGGAAAGAGTTATACTCACTCCGGCGCATAACCCACGCGCTTGTCTGAAAACGCAGTTTGTCTGCAGCCGTCGCGCGAAGGCGGATCGGCTCAGTTTCCCATTTGGCGTCGTTTCAGGGCGGCCAGGGCGTCTTTTGCAAAGGCGGAGAGGGGCTCGGGCAGTTTATCCGGATCAAACCAGCCGATAGCGGAAAGCTTGTCCGGTTCGGTCAGTATTGGTTCACCCTGCACATCGCGGGTGACGAAGATCAACGAGACCCAGTGGTGACGGTCTTCCGGATCGATAAATTCGCTGTGGCAGAGAAATTCGACGGTGCCGATCTGAAGGCCGGTTTCCTCTTCGGCCTCCCGCCGCGCAGCGGCGAGGCACGTCTCGAGGTGATCCACCTTGCCGCCTGGAATGTTCCAGTATCCGGCTTCCGGCGCTTTCAGGCGCCGGCACAAAAGCAGGCGGCCTTCGCGCAATATGACAAGGCCCACACCAACGCCGGGAAAATCGAGGCCGGGCTTGATGGTCGATGTCATGCTGTCCATGCGCTGGTCAGGCCTTGGCGTTGGCCACGATCAGCATGAAGGCGGGAATGTCGTCGCCAAATCCTACGGGTGTCGGGCCATCGTCGTGGTCGCGATAGTGGCGGCGACGCTCGCGGTTGTCGTCATTGGCATGCAGCGGGTTGCGGCTGTTGCGCTCGGAATTGCGCGGGGTCTTTTCCGGTCTGCGTTCTGCTTTCACCCTGTCGTCTCCGTGAGGCGCGATGTCGGTATCCACTGCGGATTGTGCATCCTGATTGATGTTCTCGACCGGCGATACGGCAGCATCGCGACGGTTCCTGTCACGGCCTCTGCCGCCACGTTCCTTATTGCCACGGCGACCGGAATTGCTTTCGAAGCTCTCCATCGGCGCGGGAAGGGTAGAGAGATCGCCGTTCAGCCATTCGATCTTTTCGGCAATCAGCTTTTCGATTGCGTCGAGATATTTCGCGTCGCTCTTGGTGACGATGGTGAAGGCCTTGCCCGACCGGCCCGCACGACCGGTGCGGCCAATGCGGTGAACATAGTCTTCGGCATGAATGGGAACATCAAAGTTGAAGACGTGGCTGACATCAGGGATATCAAGTCCGCGTGCGGCAACGTCGGAAGCGACCAGCAGCGTCAGGTTTCCATCCCGGAAGTTCTGCAACATCGTCGTGCGCGAGCGCTGATCCATGTCGCCATGCAGCGCGCCGACGGAAAAGCCGTGACGATCAAGCGAACGGAACAGATCAGCCACATCCTTCTTGCGGTTGCAGAAGATGATGGCGTTCTTGAGCTCGGCTTCTTCGGCGCGGACCAGATCGCGCAGGACGGCGCGCTTTTCGTAGTCCTTATTGTGCGCGGCGACGATACGTTGCGTTACCGTCTTTGCGGTCGAGGAGGGTTTTGCAACCTCGATACGCGTCGGGTTCTGCAGGAACCGGTCAGCCAGCTTCTGGATTTCCGGCGGCATGGTGGCCGAGAAGAACAGCGTCTGCCGGGTGAAGGGGATCATCTTGGCGATACGCTCGATATCCGGGATGAAGCCCATGTCGAGCATGCGGTCGGCTTCGTCGATGACGAGGATTTCTACGCCGGTCATCAGCAGCTTGCCGCGTTCGCAATGGTCCAGAAGACGGCCTGGGGTGCAGATGAGGACATCCGCGCCACGCTCAAGCTTGCGATCCTGCTCTTCGAAGGACACGCCGCCGATGAGCAGGGCAACGTTCAGCTTGTGATTCTTGCCGTATTTCTCAAAGTTTTCCGCCACCTGCGCCGCAAGCTCGCGGGTCGGCTCGAGGATCAGCGTGCGTGGCATTCTGGCGCGCGCGCGGCCCTTTTCGAGCAGCGTCAGCATCGGCAGAACGAAGGACGCGGTTTTGCCCGTGCCGGTCTGTGCGATACCGCAGATATCACGCTTTTCCAGCGCCGGCGGAATGGCGCCAGCCTGAATGGGTGTCGGCGTGGTGTAGCCGGCATCTGCAATAGCGGAAAGAACTTTTTGGCTCAGGCCAAGATCAGAGAATGTTGTCAAAGGAAGAACTTTTTCCGTTCTGGTTCGGTAAGAACACCTGCGTGCCGCGACGGCACTTGCAAAGACTTGGCGCGGGGATAGGCCCAAATTGCCGGAAAGTCAAGGAAACAACGGGGAAAGCGCGCGAAACGTGATGCTCCGGGCGGGGCATTTGAGCCTTGGTCGTGAATTTGTGCGATTTATCGTTAAAAGAGCAAAAGAAGCGTTAAAGTCGGCCTGCTATTTCAGATAGGTTTTCAGCTCCGCCCCGGCGATCAGGAACCGCATGGGATCTACCGGCGTATCGTTGCGCCGCACTTCGTAATGCACATGCGGGCCGGTGGAGCGCCCGGTGCTGCCGGCGCGGCCGATGACGTCGCCGGCTTCCACCCGGTCGCCAGCCCGCACGAGGATGGCGGAGAGATGGCCGAATCGGGTGGAGACGCCCTGGCCGTGATCGATCTCGACCATATTGCCGTAACCGCCGGAGTTTTCCGCCACCGTCACCCTGCCGGCGCCGGTGGATTTAACGTCCGCGCCTGTTTCAGCACGAAAATCGATGCCGGTATGCAAGGCGGGACGTCCGAGAAACGGATCCATACGGTTGCCGAATCGGCTGGTGATCGCCCGCCCGGGGGCGGGGTTGCCGAAGGGCAGGGCGGTTGCGGTTTCTTTGACGACATCAAGCCGGTTCAGCGCATTGTCGAGACTGGTGAGAGACAGGTTGAACGGATCGGTCTCACCGCCCAAGGGCGCGGCATAGGGACCGCCAACATCCTCCGTGCCGTTTTCTTCGATCTTCAGGCCCGCCTGCCGGATGATCTCCTGCATGGCGCTTGCCTTGTCCTCGGCGTCGCTGGTCAGCCTGGCAATGCGCGATATCTGCTGGCGTTCTATATCCTTCAACGACAGCGTGACCTTGGAGAAAACCCGGTCTGCCCGGTCGGAAGCTGTTTCGCCGGCTTCAGGCATATAAGCGGCCCGTCTGTCGGTCGCTGCGGCTTTTTCCGGCGCCTGCTTTTTCGACGTCATCAGTTTTTCAATGGCGGAAAGGCCGCCGGACAGGTCGGCGCGTTTTTCCGGGGCCATGGCGTTCGAGAGGGAGGAGGACGCAGCCGGAGCTTCTGCCGCGATGCCGGAATTTTCAGCCCTTTCGAGAAGCTCGCTCATGCGGCCGTGGCGGGAGGTCAGCGCGGCCTGCTGTTCCAGCAGCTTTTCCACTTTCTTTTCAACGACCTGCTGATCGAGCAATTGCCGGGAGGTGACGCGGTCCACCTGGGCTCGCAAGGCCGCAATGCGGTCTTCATAGTCGTTCTGCATGCGCGTCTGGCGCGCCATGGTCGCGCCGATCAGGTCGTCGCGCAAAATGAGATAGCTGGTTGCGCCGAGATAGCCGAGCGAAAACAGGCCGATCGTGCAGCCGGCAAGCGCTGCCATCCACGGCCGGATGGTCATGTGCCGCACGCTTTCGCCGCGCGCGAGGATGAGCACGTGCGGTTCACGCTTTTTGCCGAATACCCGGTTTTCTGCCGTATCAGTCACAATCTCTCTCCGGACTGGCCGATTTCTTAAGCGAAATCATAATTCGTTAAGGTTAACAAAGTTTTGCCGGAGAGGCGTTTCGGTATTGTCGGCTATTGGCTTACGGATGTGAGCGAGCGGTAAAAGGACGGCGTCAGGCCGGCTTCGGCGCGGGCGAGGTCGTTGAAAGGCGGTTTCAGCGGGCCACGGAAATTGGCGCGGACCAGCTGCCTGAAGGTCGCGGCAGGATCCTTCTTTTCGCGCGCGCAGAGGAAACGGAACCATTTGGCGCCGATCGCGACGTGGCCCTTTTCGTCATTATAGATCACATCGAGAACCGCAGCGCTTTCCAGATCGCCGGTCTCGCGCATCTTGGCCTGCAGGGAAGGAGTGACGTCAAGCCCACGCGCCTCAAGGATGAGCGGCACGACCGCAAGCCGCGCGGTCAGATCGTTGCGGGTGGAATGCGCGGCCTGCCAAAGCCCGTCATGGGCGGGCAGGTCCCCATAATCGGCCCCGAGGCTTCGCAGCCGGTCCCGAACCAGCCGGAAATGTTTCGCTTCCTCGAAAGCGACCTGCATCCAGCCATCGAAAAAGGAATAGGGCACCGGCTCGCTGGCATAACGGGCGACGATATCGAGCGCGAGATCGACGGCGTTGAGTTCGATATGGGCGATGGCGTGCAGGAGGGCGATGCGACCCTTGACGCTGTGAAGCGAACGGCGCTCCACCGCGGTCGGTGGAACGAGTTCCGGCTTCGCAGGCTTGCCCGGTCGCTCGGGCAGGGGCGGATCGAGCGGCGAGCGCAATGACAGCCGGCGCTCGAACCAGCGCGTTGCCGTTTCCTGCGCGAGTTCGGTCTTTCGGTCGAGATCGGCACTGGCGATCGCTTCCGTGGCGCCGCCGCGCAGGGACATGATTTTGGCCGGAAGCATCACGGCTGGAGGGTCCTCAAAGCTTTTTTGCGGCCTCGAGAACGGCCTGGGCGTGACCGGCAACCTTCACCTTGTTCCAGATTTCGGCGATCGTGCCATCCCGCCCGATGAGGAAGGTGGTGCGTTCAACACCCATGTATTTTTTCCCATACATGCTTTTTTCCTTCCAGACGCCGTAGGCTTCCAGAACCTTCCTCTCCTCGTCGGAGGCGAGTATGACGGAAAGGGAATGTTTTGCCGCAAATTTGTCGTGGCTTTTGACACTGTCGGGCGAAATTCCGATGACGACGGCATTGGCTGCCTCGAATTCTCCGCCGAGCGCGCTGAAGTCGATCGCTTCGGCGGTGCAGCCCGATGTATCGTCCTTCGGGTAGAAATAGAGGATGACGGCCTTGCCTTGTAATTTCGACAATGTCACCGTCCCTTCACCATTACGGGGCAAGGTGAAATCGGGGGCTGTGCTGCCAATCGTCAAGTCTGTCATAATCTACCTTTCTTTCGCCGGGATGTTGAGGGAAAGTCGCCACATTCGATATATAGCGAAACCGCGCGTCGTCCAGTGTTGCGGCGAAACAAAAGCTACTTAGAGGCAAACACGGGCGTATGTCTGAAATAAGGGGTGAAAAGGTTACGTTCGGCAAGCGCGATATGATCGCGCTGCATGAGCTTCCTTCGGCTCAGGCCGAAGACCCGATCATCGTGCATTGCCCGCCGCCGCGCTCCATGATGCGCGCTTTCTGCAAGATTTTTGCGGCCCTTTTCGTGCTGGCCTTCCTGTCCATCGGCGGCATCATCCTGTCGGTCGAGACCGGCTCCATCGACAAGACGCTTTCGAGCCAGGCGCAGCAGGCGTTGGAAAAGGCGCTCGGACCCCATTACAGCGCGCGGATCGGCTCCTCGGCGATCCGCTTTTCCACCGGGCTGCGGCTGGCGCTGGTGGCCGAGGACGTGGATATCATTGAGAAGGACTCCGGCCAGCATCTGAGCCGGGCCCGGGCGATCGGCATGGCGCTCGATCCTCTTGCGCTTCTGGCCGGCCACGTATCGGTGCAGAGCCTCGAAGCAGACGGCATGGAACTCGACACGGCGCTTTTGCCAAAGGGCAACGGTTTCGATCTCGCCAGCATCAAGCTTGAGGCCGTGCCGCAGCAATTGCAGGCGGCCTTCGGGCAACTTGACAAGCTTGCCCAGGCTTTTCTGAGCAGCGGCACCGAAGAAATCGATATTTCCAGCGTTTCGGTGCACCTGCCGCCCGGTGAACAGGGCAAGCCGCGCACCATCGAAGTGCGGGAACTGTCGCTGACGCCGGATCAGCAGGGCGGATATTCGCTTGATGGAGAAACCCTGTTTAACGGGGAAATAGCCAGCGTGTCGCTGAGGACCTCCGGCGCGGGCGGTATGATTGATGGTTTTGATGCCCGCATCGACGGTTTCGATATCGGCCCGTTCCTCGAAAAATTCGATCCCGACGGAAATCTCCATGAAGGCCTGAACGTCAAGACCGGCGTGAATATCGTCGCCCGGCGGGCCACGGCGGCGCAGGAGCCGCGGCTGGACGTTTCGCTCGGCCTTGGCAATGGAACGCTGATGATTGGCGGCGAGTCCCAGCCGTTCACGACCGGCACGGTGCATGCGCGTTATGATTTTGCAAAAAACAGCCTGGTCATCGACAATTCACGGGTGGAACTCGGGCGGACGATTATTCCCGTCAACGGTGAAATCAGCGATACGGAAGAGGGCTTCGGCCTTTCACTGAGAGTAGACAATGGCGTCGCTTCCTCCGAAGCCTCGGGCGAAGCACCCGTTCCTTTCAACCTGAAAGCGGACGGCCATTTTACGACGGCCACGAGGCAGCTCGACGTTCCCTCGCTTTACGTCAGCGGCCCGCTCGGAGACATGGCGGGGTCGCTGAAAATCCGGTTTGGCGAGGGTTCGCCGGAAATCAGCTTTGGCGGCCAGATTCCGAAGATGGAGGCGACAGCCGTCAAACAGCTCTGGCCGTTCTGGATGGCGCACAAGCCGCGCGACTGGGTGGTCTCCAATCTTTACGGCGGCACCATCACCAATGGGTCAATCGCGATCTTCATTCCGCAGGGGCGTATGTGCGGCCCCGGCTGCCCGCTGGTGCTGGGCGAAAGCGAGATGCAGATCCGCTTCGACATTGACGAGACGCGCCTCAACACAACAGGCGACATACCGCCGCTGCGCGATGTCGATGCGCATTTCGACCTCGTCGGCGGCAAGATGACAGTCGATATCAAGGAGGGGACATCCTATTTTCCGTCCAACCGGACGCTTTCGCTGGAGAACAGCCGCTTTCTCATTTCAGATGTGTATGAGAAGCCGCTGCTCGGCAATCTCGACCTGAATGTTTCGGGCTCGGCCGATGCCGTGGCGGAGCTTGCGACGCTCAAACCCATCAATGCGCTCAAGGATACCCAGTTCAAGCCAGAGGATTTCACCGGCGACGTCAATGCCAATGCGAAACTGACCGTTGGCATGCTTTCCAGCCAGAACCCGCCGCCGCCGGTGTGGACCGCCGATCTCGACCTGAAGAACCTGGCGCTGACCAAACCCTTCGCCGGCCACAGGGTGACCGCGCTTGATGGTTTCATGTCGCTGAACGACCAGCAGCTTAAACTGGAGGGCAAGGGCCGGGTGGATGATGTGCCGATGGATATTGTGATGACGGAGCCGGTGCGCAAGAACAGCAATATCGCTCCCACCCTGTCCCTGAAAGCCACCTTGAACGAGACGCAGGTCGCCAAGCTCGCGCCCGAACTTTCCACCGTCCTTGGCGGTACGACGGCGATCGAAATCAACGGCGCCGACCCCAAGAGCCAGGACATCAAGCTCGATCTTACCAAGGCATCGATCATCCTGCCGGGGCTTGGCTGGAGCAAGGGCATCGGCATTCCCGCCAGCGCCGCCTTCACCATGCAAGCGGCGGACGGGCGCACGACGATCAGCGACTTCTCCCTCGATGGGGATGGCTTCGGTGCCGCCGGCGACATTGTCTTCAGCAAAAACGGTTTGATTTCCGCCGATCTCAGCCGCGTGAAACTTTCGCCAGCCGATAATTATGCCGTTTCGGTCGCTGCCTCGAAGAACGGCTATATCGTCAATGCGTCGGGGAAATCGGCCGATCTGCGGCCCTTCATCTCGAAGCTGCGCAGTTCCTCGAATGGTGGCGACGGCACATCCCGTTCGCAGCCCACGCTTTCCGTGAAGGCGCAGTTCGACAAGGTGTACGGTTTCAACGACGAGGTGCTTGCCAACGTCAATGCCGATGTCAGCGTGCGCGATGGCAAGGTCCGCTCGATCGACGTGCGAGGCGTCACCGGCAATGGTCAGGCGGTCGTGGCGCAGACCACCAATCGCGGATCGGCGGGCACTGTGACATTGACCAGCAGCGACGCCGGTTCGCTCGCCCGTTTTGCCAATATCTACAGCCGCATCCGCGGTGGTCTTCTGAACCTGTCACTGACCACGTCCAATGGAAGCGACTGGAGCGGTTCGCTCGACCTGCGCAATTTTGCGGTCCTTAACGAAGCCAAATTGCAGGACATCGTCGCCACGCCAACGGGAGAGGACGGCAGGAGCCTTAACAATGCGGTGCGCCGCAACATCGATGTCAGCTCGGAAAAATTCCAGCGGGGCTTTGCCCGCGTCGTTTATGTCAACGGTTCGATCGCGGTGGAAAACGGGGTTGTGCGCGGTGAACAGATCGGCGCAACATTCCAGGGGCTGCTGAAGGATCAGAATGGCCGCATGGACATGACCGGCACCTTCATGCCCGCCTACGGGCTGAACCGGCTGTTCGGCGAGTTGCCCTTCATCGGCATCTTCCTCGGCAACGGCCGTGACCGCGGCCTGCTCGGCATCACCTTCAAGCTTTCCGGCCAGACGGACCAGCCGAAGCTGACGATCAACCCGCTGTCGCTGATTGCGCCCGGTGTCTTCCGGCAGATTTTCGAGTTTCAATAAAAAGGGCCGCTTTCGCGGCCCTTCATCAGACGTTTTGCGCAGCTTTTACGCCGGGCGAACCAGAACGTGCTTCTTCTTGCCAACCGATAGCTTGATGACGCCGTCGCCGGTCACCTCACCGGTGCCGATCATCTGACGCTCGTCGGAAATGCCCTGATCGTTGATCTTCACCGCACCGCCCTGAACGTGGCGGCGGGCTTCGCCATTCGAACCGGCAAGGCCGGCACGGACGATGAGGGAGAGCACGCCGACGCCGGCTTCGAGTTCGGATGCAGGAACCTCGATGGAGGGCAGGTTTTCGGCGAGCGCGCCTTCCTCGAAGGTCTTGCGCGCCGTTTCGGCAGCTTCTTCCGCAGCGGCGCGGCCATGCAGGATCGCCGTTACTTCCGTTGCGAGAATTTTCTTCGCTTCGTTGATCTCCGATCCGCCAAGCGCCGCAATGCGAGCGATTTCATCCATCGGCAGGGTGGTGAACAACTTGGCGAAGCGCACGACGTCAGCATCTTCTGTATTGCGCCAGTACTGCCAGAAATCATAGACCGGCAGCAGGTCCTTGTTCAGCCATACCGCACCCGACGCCGACTTGCCCATCTTGGCACCCGAAGAGGTGGTCAGAAGCGGCGAGGTCAGCGCGTAAAGCTGTGGTGTCCCCATGCGGTGACCGAGGTCGATGCCGTTGATGATGTTGCCCCACTGGTCAGAGCCGCCCATCTGCAGGCGGCAGCCTGTCCGCTGGTTCAGCTCCACGAAGTCGTAGGCCTGCAGGATCATGTAGTTGAATTCGAGGAAGGACAGCGACTGCTCGCGGTCGAGGCGCGTCTTCACGCTGTCGAAGGACAGCATGCGGTTGACCGAGAAGTGGCGGCCAACATCGCGCAGGAATTCAAGGTAATTCAGACCACGCAGCCAGTCGGCATTGTTGATCATCAGCGCCGGGTTCTCGGCGCGATCGTAATCGAGGTAATTGGCGAAGACATGCTTGAGCGAGGTGATGTTGTCCTCGATCATGTCGATCGTCATCAGCTTGCGGGCCTCTTCCTTGAAGGAGGGATCACCAACCATGCCGGTGCCGCCACCCATTAGCGAGATCGGCTGGTGGCCGGTCTTCTGCATCCAGTGCAGCATCATGATCTGGGTGAGGTGGCCAACATGCAAACTTGAGGCCGTCGGGTCATAGCCAATATAGGCGGTCACGGTTTCCTTGGCGAACAGTTCGTCGAGACCTGCCTCATCGGAGATCTGGTGAATGAAGCCGCGCTCATCGAGCGTGCGGAGGAAATCGGACTTGAACCTGGACATAACCTTTGACTTTCTGGTTTGATCTGTGCGGCCATCGAAAACCAATGACCGTGGCGGCTTTATCATTGTTTTTTGAAATGTGCACCCGTTTCGGCCATGAATGTCGGGATTCAAGGCAAGCATGATTCGAGATTGCAGGGGAGCGGCAGGTGGGCGAGGTCAAAACGGCAATCGGGCTGATGAGCGGCACATCGATGGACGGCATCGATATCGCCCTGTTGCGCACGGATGGTGAAAGCGTGGTTCGGCATGGGCCGAGCGGTTATTTTCCCTATGATCCCGGCCTGCGAACCATCTGGCAGAAGGCGCTGACGACAGCGAAATCCATTTGTGAGCGTCGCGAGCGCCCCGGCGATCTTGATGAGGCCGAGCGCAAGCTGACGCTTGCCCATGCGGCGGCGGTGAAATCCTTTCTCCACCGTCACCGGCTTCAGCCCGGTGATATCGATGTCATCGGTTTTCATGGCCAGACGGTGCTGCACAGGCCGGACGAGGCGCTGACGGTACAGATCGGCGACGGCGCGCTGCTAGCGGAAGAAGTCGGCATCGATGTGGTTTACGATATGCGCGCCAATGACATGGTGCATGGCGGGCAGGGCGCGCCACTGATCCCCGCCTACCACATGGCACTCTCCGCCAATCTGCCTGACGGGTTTGAGACGCCTGCGGTCTTCGTCAATATCGGCGGTATCTCCAACCTCACCTACATCGGTGAAGCTGGCCAGCTTGCCGCTTTCGACAGCGGTCCCGGCAATATGTTGATCGACCAGTGGATCGAAGCGCATACGGGCAAGGCTTTCGACAAGGGCGGCAGGACGGCGGCGGGTGGCAGTGTCGTTTTCTCGCTGGTGGCGCGATATATGGAAAGCTCGTTCTTTTCCGCCAATATTCGCCGTTCGCTAGATCGCAGCGATTTTGCGCCTCCGCAAAAGGGCGAGGTCTCTCTGGCGGACGGCGCGCGCACGCTGGCGCATCTGACAGGCGCTGCCATTCTGAAGTCGGCAAGTTATCTGCCGGAGGCGGCGAGGACCTATGTGGTCTGTGGTGGCGGGCGGTTGAACCCGGTGATCATGGAAGAGTTTGCTAACCTTGCCGCTAAGGTCGGTGCGCGGGTGATTGCGGCGGAGGAGGCGGGTTTTGATGGCGGCGCGATGGAGGCGGAGGCCTGGGCCTATCTGGCGGTGCGTTCGCTGAAGGGGCTGCCGTTGACCTATCCCGGTACGACGGGGGTGGAGGAGCCGGTGACAGGTGGGGTGTTGGTGCGACGCTAATGACGAAGGAGGATGGGGCTTACCCCCCTCTGCCCTGCCGGGCATCTCCCCCACAAGGAGGGAGATCAACTAGACGCCTGCTCCTCGCCTGAAACTCTACCGTTGAATATGGCCGAAAGGTCGCCGCGATTCGATCTTCCCACCTGTGGGGGAGATGCCCGGCAGGGCAGAGGGGGGTGAACCACACCCGCCGCAGTTATCGAAGGGATAAAACCTACCCTGCCAATGCTCGGCAAATCACCGAATACGCTTGGCCGCCGGTTCCGGCACCAGTTCACCATTCAGGCGACGATCAAGATAGTCCTCGCATTCGCCCATCAACTCATCCACCTTGCCGTTGAAGAAGTGGTTGGCGCCCGGAAGGGTGCGGTGGGTGATGAGGATGCCTTTCTGGGTCTTGAGCTTCTCAACCAGGCCATTCACATCCTTCTCAGGGGCAACCTTGTCGGCATCGCCATTGATGATGAGGCCCGACGACGGGCAGGGCGCGAGGAAGGAGAAGTCGTAGGTATTCGGTTGCGGCGCAATCGACATGAAACCTTCGATTTCCGGACGGCGCATCAGAAGCTGCATGCCGATCCAGGCGCCAAAGGAGTAACCCGCCACCCAACAGCTCTTAGAATCGGGATGCAGGCTCTGCACCCAGTCGAGCGCCGAGGCGGCGTCGGACAGCTCGCCCGCACCGTGATCGAACTCGCCCTGGCTGCGGCCAATCGAACGGAAATTGAACCGGAGCGTCGTGAAACCGCGCTTCTGGAAAAGATAAAAGAGCTGATAGACGATCTGGTTGTTCATCGTGCCGCCAAACTGCGGGTGCGGATGAAGGATGATCGCTATCGGCGCGCTCTTTTCCTTGGAGGGTTGATAACGGCCTTCGAGGCGACCCGCAGGGCCGTTAAAGATGACTTCGGGCATTGGTACTCCGGTCGTGTTTTTTCATTCTCCAACCGCATTCTACCCATGAGAAGACTTGACGAACTGTGTCATCTTTTCTAGAACGCAGTTTAGAATAATTCGAAACTTTGCGTGTGCTTAAGCACTCGGACCGTGTCATAAGGCAAGCGCAACTGTAATTTCAAGAAAAATGCGTTTTTGCGCATGGAAGATTGGATAAAGCCTCACCGCCATGACGGTTTTGACGCGCACATATATGGACTGGAACGCCACGGCGCCGCTTCTGCCGGCCGTGCGGGAGGTTCTCGTGTCTGCGCTCGACGTGGCTGGTAACCCGTCTTCCGTGCACCGCGAAGGCCGGGCCGCCCGCGCCGCAATCGAGACTGCCCGCCGCGAAGTTGCGGTGCTGACCGGAGCTGAGGCCTCCCACGTGACCTTCACCAGCGGCGCGACGGAAGCTGCCAATCTGGTGCTGACACCGGATTTCAAAATGGGGCGCAGTCCGGTCCGGGTGAGCCATCTTTATGTATCTGCGATCGAGCACCCGGCTTTCCGCGAAGGCGGCCGGTTCAACAAGGATAACGTAACGGAAATTCCCGTAACGTCAGCCGGTGTTCTCGATCTCGCGGCACTTGAGGGGCTGTTGTCCTCGCATGATAAATCCGCTGGTCTGCCGCTGGTCGCCTGCATGCTCGTCAATAACGAGACCGGCATTCTCCAGCCCGTGACGGAAGCAGCGCGGCTGGTTCATGCGGCAGGCGGCCTGATGGTTGTCGACGCTGTTCAGGCGGCCGGCCGTATTCCGCTCGATATCAACGCGCTCGATGCCGATTTTATTGTGATTTCGTCTCACAAGCTCGGCGGCCCGAAGGGTGCCGGCGCTCTCATTTCGCGCGGCGAGGTGATGATGCCGAAGCCGCTGATCCATGGGGGCGGGCAGGAAAAGGGCCATCGTTCGGGTACGGAAAATACTCTGTCTGTTATTGGTTTTGGTGCTGCAGCCGCTGTTGCTGCTCGGAATGTCGAGGCCGAGGCGGCGCGTCTTTCCGCGCTGCGGGCGCGGCTGGAAAACGGTATGCGGGTGAACGCGCCTGATGTGATCATCCACGGCGACGATGTCATGCGCGTCGCCAACACCACGTTTTTTACGCTTCCGGGCCTGAAGGCCGAGACCGGGCAGATCGCCTTCGATATAGAAGGTATCGCACTTTCCGCCGGCTCGGCCTGCTCATCGGGCAAGGTGGGCGAAAGCCATGTGCTGAGCGCGATGGGGCACGATCCCAAGCTCGGCGCGCTCAGGATTTCTCTCGGTCACGCAACTGACGAGGCCGATATCGACAGGACGCTTGCGGCGTTTGCAAAAATTGCCGGACGGCGCAAGCTGTCCGGTCAGGCCGCTTAAAATGCGGCAAAGAATTGCGGAATAGCAATTTTCCGCTTGCCGGGATGTGTGAAAAGCGCCATCCCGCACCTACATGGGTATAAGCTCTGCCCCGGCCGACGGCTCGGAGCGATTTGCCCGAAGATGAATAAGGCGGCTTTCCGCCTTGATACGTTGACAAGCCACCGGACCTTGGCTCCGGCGAGATTGGAGAACGACATGGCAGCGGTTCAGGAAACGATCGATCAGGTCCGCCAGATCGATGTGGACCAGTATAAATACGGCTTCGAAACCAATATCGAAGTCGACAAGGCCCCGAAGGGTCTTTCGGAAGAGGTGATCCGTTTCATCTCGGCCAAGAAGCAGGAGCCGGAATGGATGCTGGAATGGCGTCTTGAGGCTTACAAGCGCTGGCTGACGATGGAAGAGCCGACCTGGGCGCGCGTCAGCTACCCCAAGATCGACTTCAACGATCTCTATTATTACGCCGCGCCAAAAAGCACGCCCGGCCCGAAGTCGCTCGATGAAGTCGACCCGGAGCTGCTGAAGGTCTATGAAAAGCTCGGCATTCCGCTGAAAGAACAGGAAATTCTCGCTGGCGTCGAAAAGCGTCAGGTTGCGGTGGATGCCGTGTTCGACAGTGTCTCCGTCGTCACCACCTTCAAGGCGGAATTGGCGAAGGCCGGCGTCATCTTCATGTCGATCTCGGAAGCCGTGCGTGAGCACCCCGAGCTGGTGAAGAAATATCTGGGCTCGGTCGTTCCGACGACGGACAATTTCTACGCCACGCTGAACTCGGCCGTCTTTACCGACGGTTCCTTCGTGTTCGTGCCCAAGGGTGTGCGGTGCCCGATGGAGCTTTCCACCTATTTCCGCATCAACGAGAAGAACACCGGCCAGTTCGAGCGCACGCTGATCATCGCCGAAGAAGGCGCTTACGTCTCCTATCTGGAAGGCTGCACCGCGCCGCAGCGCGACGAGAACCAGCTTCACGCCGCCGTTGTCGAACTGGTGGCGCTTGATGATGCCGAAATCAAATATTCCACCGTCCAGAACTGGTATCCGGGCGACAAGGAAGGCAAGGGCGGCATCTATAACTTCGTGACCAAACGCGGTGATTGCCGTGGCAACCGCTCGAAGATTTCGTGGACGCAGGTGGAAACCGGTTCGGCCATCACCTGGAAATACCCGTCCTGCATTCTGCGCGGCGATGACAGCCGTGGCGAGTTCTATTCGATCGCGGTTTCCAACGGCCACCAGCAGATCGACTCAGGCACCAAGATGATCCATCTCGGCAAGAACACGTCGAGCCGCATCATCGCCAAGGGCATTGCCGCCGGTTTCTCGGAAAACGTCTATCGCGGCCAGGTCTCGGCCCACCGCAAGGCGACGAACACGCGTAACTTCACGCAGTGCGACTCGCTGCTGATCGGCGACAAGTGCGGCGCGCATACCGTGCCCTATATCGAGGCAAAGAATTCCTCCGCTCACTTCGAGCATGAGGCGACGACGTCCAAGATTTCCGAAGACCAGCTGTTCTACTGCCTGCAGCGCGGCATTCCCGAAGAAGCGGCCATCGCGCTGATCGTCAACGGCTTCGTAAAGGAAGTCATTCAGGAACTGCCGATGGAATTTGCCGTGGAAGCGCAGAAGCTGATCGGCATTTCGCTGGAAGGTTCTGTGGGATAAGTTTTCCTCGTCATCCTCGGGCTTGTCCCGAGGATCTGCTGCGGTGGCTGTTAGAATGAGTGGCTTCGTCTACATGATGTCTGACAAACCGCGCGGGGTAATTTATACCGGTGTCACGAGCGATTTATCGGGACGGGTATGGGAGCATCGAAACGCTGAACGGAAGGGTTACACAGAAAAATATCAGGCGAAAAATCTCGTCTGGTTTGAAACCCACCCAAACATCGTTTTGGCGGTCCAGCGGGAGAAATCGTTGAAGCGCTATCTTCGTGAGTGGAAAATCAAGTTGATCGAAGAGCTGAACCCAACGTGGCTCGATCTTTTTGAGCGCATTGATGAGATCGAAAACGCTTATGTGCCGCACCCGAATACGCTGGCGTCGGATGACTATAATTGACGTGATTAGATCCTCGGGACGAGCCCGAGGATGACGGATGTGAGAATTGAGAGCGACCCGCAAACCGGGTCTACGAGGCGGTCCTTGAAACCGCACCATGAACAGGAACAATACCATGCTTGAAATCATCGACCTGCACGCAAAGATCGCCGATACCGAAACCGAGATCATCAAGGGTCTCAACCTGAAGGTTGCTGCCGGTGAGGTTGCCGCCATCATGGGGCCGAACGGTTCCGGCAAGTCGACGCTGTCCTATATCCTGTCGGGCCGTGAGGACTACGAAGTCACCTCCGGTGACATTCTCTATAACGGCGAAAGCATTCTGGAACTGGATGCCGCCGAGCGCGCTGCCAAGGGCATCTTCCTTGCCTTCCAGTACCCGGTCGAAATTCCCGGCGTTGCCACCATGCAGTTCCTGAAGGTTGCGATGAACGAGCAGCGCAAGGCGCGCGGCGAGTCCGAACTGACGACGCCGGACTTTATCCGCCGCGTCAAGGAAGCGGCCGGCGATCTGAAGATCGACATGGAGATGCTGAAGCGTCCGCTCAACGTCGGTTTCTCCGGTGGTGAGAAGAAGCGCGCCGAAATCCTGCAGATGGCGCTGTTGGAGCCGAAACTCTGCGTTCTCGACGAAACCGATAGCGGCCTCGATATCGACGCCCTGAAGATCGTGGCTGACGGCGTCAACGCGCTGAAGTCGCCGGATCGCGCCACCGTCGTCATCACCCACTATCAGCGCCTGCTCGATTATATCGTGCCTGACAGCGTGCATGTTCTCTACAAGGGCAAGATCATCCGCTCGGGTGACAAGGCTCTCGCGCTGGAACTGGAAAACAACGGTTACGCCGACATCATCGGTGAAGCGGCCTGATCGAAGGCCAGGAGGTGATGTCCATGAACATTCAAGCTACCAACCGGATGACGCCAGCGGAAACCGCGCTGGTCGATGCCTACACCGCTAAGTTCAGCGAGCTTCCCGGCGATGGCGCCGTGGTTGCCGCGCGTGACGTGCTGTTCGACGATCTGAAGACCGGCGGTCTTCCGACCCGTCGCATCGAGGCCTGGCACTATACCGATCTGAAGAGCCTGCTGCGCACGGTTCCCGAAGACCGGCCCGCACCTGTGATCGAGAAGGCGACATCTGTCGTCGCCGGTTCGTCCGTCGCTTATGTGCTGCACGGTACGGCCGATATCGGCAAGGTCGATGGCGTCAGCGTATCGCGTTTTGCCGACAGCCTTCTCGACGGCTCTGCCGCCGCAGGTCTGGCGGAAGCCAGCAAGGATGACACGATTGGCCGCATCAATGGCAGCTTCGTGCGTGACGGCCTCATGGTCGAAATTCCCGCCGATGCTGAGCTCGACAAGCCGATCGAACTGCAGGCGATCCATGGCGCAGGCCAGGTTCACAGCCGCTTCCCGGTGCGCTTTGGCAAGGGTTCGAAAGCGACCGTCATTGAGCGTCACCTTTCGGTGACATCTGATGCGGCACTGGTCTCCTCAGTCAGCGATATCGTCGTTGAGGATGGCGCGGAAGCAACCTGGATTCTGTTGCAACAGCAGGGCGCCGCCGATATTCACCTTGGTCAGCTGCGCATCAAGCTTGGTGCGGAAGCCAAGCTGCGTCTCTTCCTGGTCAATGCCGGCGGCAAGCTGGTGCGGCAGGAACTGCGCATCGACGTGGAAGGCGAGGGCACTGACCTCATCGTTCGCGGCGTCAACCTGATTGGTGGCGAAACCCACACTGATGTGACGATGGTTCTTGGCCACAACGTGCCGAACACGACCTCGACGGAAGTTTTCCGCAACGTGGTGTTCGACCGTGCAAAGGGCATTTTCCAGGGCATGATCCGGGTCGCACCGGATGCGCAGAAGACCGACGCGAAGATGGCCTGCAACACGCTTCTGATGTCTGACGATGGCGAGTTCTCGGCAAAGCCGGAACTGGAAATCTTCGCCGATGACGTTCAGTGCGGCCATGGTGCAACGGTTGCCGATATCAGCGACAATCATCTCTACTACCTGATGGCGCGCGGCGTTCCGCGGGTGAAGGCACGGGCGATGCTCGTCAACGCCTTCGTTGCCGAGATCGTCGAGGAACTGGAAGAAGAAAATCTGGTAGAGGCGCTGGAGACGATCATTTCCGGCTGGCTGGAACATCATGCCTGAGAGCGAACGCGCCGCAGTGGCGGCCCCTTATGACATCGAAGCCGTGCGCCGGGATTTCCCGATCCTGTCGCGCGAGGTCTATGGCAAGCCGCTGGTCTATCTCGACAATGGCGCGTCCGCTCAAAAACCGCAGGTGGTGATCGACGCCGTTTCGCATGCTTATGCAAACGAGTACGCCAATGTGCATCGCGGCCTGCATTTCCTCTCCAATGCCGCAACCGATGCCTATGAGGCGGCGCGCGAAAAAGCGCGCCGGTTCCTCAATGCCGGTTCGGTGGACGAGATCGTCTTTACCAAATCTTCCACTGAGGCGATCAATACGGTTGCCTATGGTTACGGCATGCCCAAGATCGGCGAGGGCGACGAGATCGTCATCTCGATCATGGAGCATCATTCCAACATTGTGCCATGGCATTTCATCCGCGAGCGGCAGGGCGCCAAGCTGGTCTGGGTGCCGGTTGATGATGACGGCGCATTTCATATCGAGGCTTTCGAAAAGAGCCTGACGGAGCGCACCAAGCTCGTTGCCATCACCCATATGTCGAATGCGCTCGGTACCATCGTGCCGGTGAAAGAAATCTGCCGCATCGCGCATGAACGTGGCATTCCGGTGCTGATAGATGGATCGCAGGGTGCGGTTCACATGCCGGTGGATGTGCGCGATATTGATTGCGACTGGTATGTGATGACCGGTCACAAGCTTTACGGTCCCTCGGGCATCGGCGTGCTTTATGGCAAGGCTGACCGCTTGCGCGAGATGCGGCCGTTCCAGGGCGGCGGCGAGATGATCCTCGATGTTTCCGAGGACAACGTGACCTATAATGAACCGCCGCACCGTTTCGAAGCCGGCACGCCGCCCATCGTGCAGGCGATCGGCCTCGGTTATGCGCTCGATTATATGGATAATCTCGGCCGCGCCGCGATTGCAGCACACGAGGCCGATCTTGCCGCTTATGCCGCCGAGCGGCTGCGCGAGATCAATTCGCTGCGGATCATCGGCAACGCGCCTGACAAAGGCGGCATTTTCTCCTTCGAGCTAGAGGGAATTCACGCCCATGATGTCTCGATGGTGATCGACCGGCGCGGCGTTGCTGTGCGGGCCGGCACCCATTGCGCCATGCCGCTCTTGAAACGCTTCGGCGTCACCTCCACATGCCGGGCATCGTTCGGCCTTTACAATACCCGCGCCGAAGTAGACTCTCTTGTCGAGGCGCTGGAATATGCGCGCAAATTTTTCGCCTGATATCGCAGCTTGAAATCAGGATTGAGGTTTAAGACCATGACTGCCGATGCCACTGCAAAGACCCAGGATGCGACCGAAGCTCAGGAAAAGGTATCCACCATTCCGCCTGATGAGCTTGCACGCCTCAGCGACGATGTGATCGCGGTGCTGAAGACCGTTTATGACCCGGAAATTCCGGCCGACATCTTCGAACTCGGGCTGGTCTACAAGATCGATATCGAAGACGACCGGATGGTCAAGATCGTCATGACGCTGACGGCACCCGGTTGCCCGGTGGCCGGCGAAATGCCGGGCTGGGTGGAGAACGCCGTTGGCGCCGTCGAAGGTGTTTCCGGTGTCACCGTCGAAATGACCTTCGATCCGCCGTGGACGCCGGACCGCATGTCGGAAGAAGCGCAGGTTGCCGTCGGCTGGTACTGATTTGATTTTGACTGGTGTCATCCCTTGATGACATCGTCAGGCGAACTTAAATTGAATTCCATAAGCATCGAGCCTTGAACTCGATTGTCGAAGGAGAATGGGCCCATGGGCTTTGCAATCATGACCATGACCGGGGCTGCGGCCTCCCGCGTTAAGGCGATCGTCGAAAATTCCGGACCGGACGCCAAGGGCGTGCGCGTCGGCATCAAGAAGGGCGGCTGCGCGGGCATGGAATATACCATCGACCTCGTGACCGAGCCGGATGCGAAGGACGATCTGGTGGAGTTCGAAGGCGCTAAAGTCTGGGTTCAGCCTTCCGCCGTGCTTTATCTGCTCGGTACGCAGATGGATTTCGAAGTGACCAAGATGCGCTCCGGTTTTACCTTCAACAATCCGAACCAGACATCCGCCTGCGGCTGCGGTGAATCGGTTGAGCTGAAGCCTGCGGATCTCGCGGCGCTGGCGAAGCAGCGTGAGGCTGAAGCCAGCGTTTGATTGGTTACGCTATCTCTGCGATGGAGAGACAGACCTTTCTTATGCACACGGCGTTGCTACAAACGCTACGTCATCCTCGGCTTGACGCGAGGATCCATCCCCGTGAAATCGCTTGAGACGTTTGTAGATCCTCGGGTCAAGCCCGAGGATGACGGATGACAAGTTTCAGATTCATTTTCCGCAAACTGTGTCCCGCGCAAATCAGCTTTCGAAGGATCATGATTGCTGTTTCAGCGTATCGATAAAATCCGCCAGCGGATGAACCGATGGCGTCGTCGTCAATAGAGGCTCCAGAGCCGCGGCGACCTCCCGGCAATCTTCTGCAGAGAGTGGCCGGAGGCTTGACGTGACCCTGTTATAGTCAGGCGTCCCGCGCGAGGCGAGCGAGCGATGGATCACAAACACTTCCGTCTGCCCGTCCTGTCGCTCCAAAAATAGGGCCAGCGATCCGCCGTCTGCAGCCGCAGCGCTATCGGATACGGATTTAAACATCCAGATTTCTCCCGCTACCTTTTACCCTCACTCGTGTCTCAGGGCTTCGATCGGGCTGAGACTCGCCGCCCGCCGAGCGGGAAAATAGCCGAATATCACCCCGATGGCTGCCGAAAAGGCGAAGGCGAGGAAGATGATGGACGGGCTGGTGACGAAGGGCACGTTGAGATAACCCACGACGGCATAAGCAAGGCCGAGGCCGGTGAGGATACCGACGAGGCCGCCGAAGGCCGACAGCATGACCGCTTCCACCAGAAACTGGGTCAGCACCTGTTTTTCCAGCGCGCCGATCGCGAGGCGAATGCCGATCTCGCGGGTACGTTCCGTTACCGAGACCAGCATGATGTTCATGATGCCGATACCGCCGACCAGCAGGCTGACGGCCGCGACCGCACCCAGAAGCCCGGTCAGCAGCGTCGTCGTACCGGTCATGGCCGAGGCGATCTGCGTCATGTCGTTGACAGTGAAATCATCCTCACGGCCGATGTTGATGCGGCGGCGTTCGCGCAGCAGGTTCTGCAAGTCGCTCTGCACTTTGGCGGTCGAAACGCCATCCTGCGCCGAAACCATGATCGAGGAGATGGTGGTGGTGCCACCGATGCGCCGCTGGTGGATTTTGAGCGGCATGATGATGGTGTCGTCCTGATCGTCGCCGAGGCCGGACTGGCCTTTTCTCGCCAGCACACCGATAACGGGGCAGGAGATGTTGCTGACGCGGATCGTCTGCCCCACAGGGTTTTCCGCACCGAACAGTTCCTGCCGCACGGTTTCGCCGATGATGCAGCCGATCTGGCCGCCGCGATCTTCGGCGGGCTGGAAGTCACGACCCAGCGCGATCGTCCAGTCCTGGGCGATCAGATAATCATTGGTGGTGCCAATGACGCTTGTCTGGTGGTTCTTGCCGCCGAAAATGACTGTGGCGGCGGAACTGCGGTTCTGCGGCGCGACGGCGCGGATGCCTGATATCTGGTTGCGGATGGCCTCAACATCGCGATCATCGAAGCGCTTGGCCTCGGTGCTGGCACGGCCGGGCCCGAACTGGCCGGGGCGCACGAACAGCATGTTGGTGCCGAGCCGCGACAGCTCGGATTTCACCTGTTCCGTGGTGCCGTTGCCGATGGTGACCATGGCGATAACGGCGGCCACACCAATGACGACGCCGAGCACGGTGAGGAAGGAGCGTAAGATGTTGCGGCTGATGGCGCGCAGCGCAAGACGCGACGTTTCAAAGAACATCGGATGTCTCCTTTTTATCCGCTGCACTATCGGAGGCGAGGTGGCCATCGACGAAACGCAGCAGGCGCCCCGCATGGGCGGCGATATCCTCTTCATGGGTAACCATGACGACGGTGATGCCTCTGTCGCGGTTGAGCGCGGTGATCAGATCCATGATCTCGTTGCTGGTCTTCGTATCGAGATTGCCGGTCGGTTCGTCAGCCAGAAGCAGGGCGGGGCGGGTAACGATGGCGCGTGCAATGGCCACACGCTGCTGCTGGCCGCCGGAAAGTTCCTGCGTGGTGTGATCCTCGCGGCCCTTCAGTCCCACCTGCGCCAGCGCCTCCATGGCGCGCTCACGCCGTTCCGAGGCCTTCATGCCGCGATAGACCAGTGGCAGCTCGACGTTTTCCACCGCCGAGGTGCGGGAGAGAAGATTGAAGCCCTGAAACACGAAACCCAGCATGTGACGGCGCAGCAGCGTCAGGTGCTCATTGTCGAAGCCGCTGGTCGGCACGCCCTGAAAAAGATATTCGCCAGCTGTTGGCACATCCAGACAGCCGATGATGTTCATCGAAGTGGATTTGCCCGAGCCTGATGGACCCATGATGGCGACGAATTCCTTTTCACGAATGGAAAGGCTGACGCCATCGAGCGCACGGATCGTCGCTTCGCCGCGTCCATATTGCTTGACGACATCGCGAAATTCGATGAGCGGCGGCTGTTGCATGCGGTTCTCCTGCGTCAACCGGCGTTGCGGGCGGTTGCGTCGGTAATCACCTGGTCATCGACTTTCAGTTCGCCCGATTTCACCACGGTATGCTGACCGTCGGTGGAGCCGGTTTCGATGGCGACGGAGACCGGATTGTTGTTGCGTAGCACCCATACCGTTCGTTTACCCGTCACCGCCTTCGCAGCGTCGCGGCCCTGCGAGCGACCCATGCGGGGAGGGCGGAACAGGCTCATCAACCCGCCGCCACGGGAGGCGGATTCGCGCGGCGGCGTGTAGCGAAGTGCCGAATTCGGCACCAGCAGCGTATCCTTGATGTCTTCAACGACGATATTGGCCGTCGCCGTCATGCCAGGGCGCAGCAGCAGTTCCGCATTGTCGACCGTTAATATGCCCTTGTAGGTCACAACGTTGGAAACGGTTTCAGAGGCGAAACGAACGGTTTCTATCTCGGCCGGAAAACTGCGGTCAGGATAGGCATCGACGTTGAAGGTGGCTTTCTGTCCGGTCTCGACCTTGCCGACATCGGCCTCATCCACCGAAACCTGCAATTCCATGTGGCGCAGATCGCCGGCGATGGTGAAGAGCACCGGCGCGTTCAGCGAGGAGGCGACGGTGGCGCCGGGGTCAACGCTCCGGGTGAGGATGACGCCATCGATGGGTGAGACGATCTTGGCCTTGCCGAGATTGACCTCGGCGAGCCGCAGATCCGCTTCCGCCGAAAGCACGGTTGCCTCATTCACCTCCAGCGTCGCAGCGGCGGCATCGTGGGTGAACTGTGCTGCATCCAGATCCTGCTGGCTGGACACACGGTTCTGCACCAGCGATCGAAGGCGCTCCATGGACGTCTTTGCCGAGCCGAGATCGGCACGCGCCTTCAGCACGTTGGCCTTGGCGGAGGCGAGTTTGGCGCGGGCGCTCTGGACGTCGGCCTCCAGCTTGTTGGTATCCAGCTCCGCCAGAACGTCTCCAGCCTTGACCGGGGTATTATAGGTGACGTTGACCTTGCGCACCGTGCCGGACAATTCGCTTGATATATCGACCTGATCCGTCGGCTGAACCGAGCCGGTTGAGGTGACGATGACCGAGAGATCGCCCTGACGCGCGGCTTCCGTCGTGTAGTTATAGGCAACGCCTGCGGCGCGCGACTGGTAATAATAACCAAGGCCACCGCCAACCAGCACGAGGAAGGCGGCCGCATAAAGATAGCGGCGCGATTTCTTCTTCCTGCCGTTTCGGTTCGTTCCCAGAATCTCACGCAGATCGGGCTGGCTGTCTGGTGTGTCGCGGCCATTGCCGTTGGCGTCATTCATTCTCGTCACTCGCAAATTTCAAAATGCCACAGAGGGTTGTTTCCGCTCTGCGGTTTGTCCGTCCATCTGTCGCCGTTGTATTCCTCTGATTGTGGGAAGTGACATAGCTTGCCTCAAGGGTGAAGTGAAAACTTGGTAATATTTATGATAGTTCTGGTCTGCTAGAGATAGGAATTGGAAAGACCGATGCCACCGATGCGGCAGAGGTTTCAGCAGCGACATTCAGGACGATGATGAAATGAACGACAACGTGGTGAAGTTCCGCAAACCGGTGCCGCCGAAAAAACCACGCGAACCAATGGGGCCAAAAGCGAAGAAGGCCCTGACGATCGTGGCCGTGATCGCCTTCTTCGTGGCTGCGTGGGGTTATTTTTCGTTTGTAGGGAAGGGGTGACGCGATCCTGCGTGCGACGGAATCCGGACGTGCTGTATGAGGACGATATTGGGAATTGACGCCGCTTGGACGGCGACCGAACCGAGCGGCGTCGCGCTGGTTGTCAAGGATGACTCATGCTGGCGGCTGCGCGCGGTTGCCCCCTCTTACGATCATTTTCTTGCACGACAATACGAGGCATCAGCCCGTAGCGACCGCCCTCGTGGTTCGGTTGCACAGGCGACAGAACTTCTGGACGCCGCCGAAGCGCTTGGCGGATGCAAGGTCAACCTCGTCGCGGTTGATATGCCGCTTTCACATGCCCCGATAACGGCTCGACGCGTTTCGGACAACAGGGTTTCCTCGGCTTATGGTGCCCGCCATTGCGGCACGCACACCCCGAATGCTCTAAGGCCGGGCAAGATAAGCGACGATCTCAAAATCTCCTTCGAACACGCAGGATATCCACTCCTGACGACGCGGGTCTGCGAGCGCGGTCTTCTTGAGGTCTATCCCCACCCCGCATTGGTTGAGCTGACGCAATCGGAGAAGCGGCTCCCCTATAAACACTCGAAGATCGGCAGCTATTGGCGATCAGACACCATTCCCGTTCGGCGCACGAAACTGGTTGAAGTTTGGCGTTCGATTGTGGCGCATCTCGATGCCCGCATTGGCAATGTCGCCGATGCTCTCACCATTCCTCCCATCGGCGCGCGAACATGGGAAATGAAGGCCTTTGAAGACATGATGGATGCAGTTGTTTGCGCCTGGATTGGCATCTGTGTTCTGGAGGGCGATGCGATCCCTTATGGCGACCAGACGTCCGCGATCTGGATACCGGCGGCGCAATGATTGTTGTCGCCTTTGAGGAAAGGTGGCGACCCCTGCAGGACTCGAACCTGCGACCTACTGCTTAGAAGGCAGTTGCTCTATCCAGTTGAGCTAAGGGGCCGTCATGCCGGGCAATTGATGCTCCGGCAGAAATCTTCAATGGGCGTGTTTCAGTGCGTCCAGGGCTGGGTGCGGTTGAAACGGAAATTGTCGGTGTAGGAAACCACCTTACGGGTTGCTTCCTTCGGCAGGATGACGCGGTATTCGATGCCCTTGCGCTGGGCATAGGCTTCGGCCTGTTCCTGCGTCTCGAATGTCAGCTTGACCTGCTGCTTCATGTCGGAACTGGAGGTGTAGCCCATGATCGGATCGATCTTGCGCGGAACCTCGGCGTCGAATTCCAGAACCCAGACATTGGTCTTCGCCTTGCCGGATTGCATGGCGGTTTTTGCAGGGCGGTAAATCTTCGCAGACATGTCGAAACTGCTCCGGTTGGACAGCGGGGTGAAACACCCCGGATTATTCATCACGTACCTGAATAGAATAACCAAATCGTGTCAGGAACGTCGAATTTGAAATGGACTGACTTCAGGTGAGAGTCAAGACGATTATCCCCTTACGGCTTCATCAAACCCTGCGGTTTCGGCGTCATCTTTTGCCCGTCGGGGGCGCGGCTGAATAAAGATGAATTTCCCTGTTGCGGACTGCGGGTGAACCGTGTATTCCCCAGCCATCGCCTCGGCGGAGTGTAGCGCAGTCTGGTAGCGCATCTGGTTTGGGACCAGAGGGTCGGGAGTTCGAATCTCTCCACTCCGACCATTTTAAAGCTGAACATCAGCTTTCCGGCGTAACCCTATCCCAAAGAACACATTTATTCCGCAGGTGGACCGGCGAGAGTGCTCTCTGCCGTGCCGATGGTCATGACATTGCCGCGCCATGCCACCGCGCTGCCAATCCAACTGCGGGTCCATACGACGGGCATGATCATGTCGCGGGCGATCATGGCCGGCAGCGTATGGAGCGATACCGGCCAGCCATTGAAGGCAGCGAGCGCCAGCTCCGGGCCGTACATCAGGGCGAGAACGACGGAGGCCGTCGCTATGAGGTTCACATCCGTCATCGCGGCAGCAGCAAGCGCGAAAAGAAGCGGCGGAAGCGCGCCGGTAAGAATCTCAGGTGCGAAATATTGCGGGAAGGTAACGCGTCTCAGCCGTGCCCAGCGGGTCTGTCGCGACCAGATTTCGCCGGCATGGCGCTGGCCGAGTGGTTGCTCGAACGGAGCGGAGACCAGATGCACCCGGCGGCCGGCGTTTCGAACCAGCTTGGTTGAGGCGGCGTCCTCGGCGATTTCGGCGGCCAGGGCGCGGATGCCGCCGCGGTCCTCCAGGAACGGCTTGTTCCACAGCATTGATTTGCCCTGTGCGAAACCCATGCCGATTGCTTCGGCAGCATATTGCCAGCGTCCCTGCGACCCATTGAGGAAGGCGCACTCCACATTGGCCCAGAACCCCACAGGGCGGGAACCGAGCGGCGGTGAGCAGACCAGCCCACTATCCTGCCGCCAGGCCGACATCATGGTGGTTATGTAGGATTTGGGCATCAGCACGTTTGAATCGGCCAGAATCACCCATTCGTGCCTGGCGGCGCGCCAGCCCTTGACGCAATTGTTCAGCTTCGGATTGGCGCTGACGCGGTCGTCGCCGAGAAGCAATTGCATGGAGACCGAAGGAAACGTGGCCGCGGCCTTGCGTACTTCCGCGATAACGGGATCGAATTCGTCCGCAACGCAGAACAGCAGTTCGTAATCCGGCCAGTCGAGCTCAAAGGCGCGCGAGAGCGTCAGCGGCGTGAAGTTTTCGACGCCGCGCAGCGGTACAACCAGTGAGACCGGTGGTTTTTTCTGGACAAGATCGTTTTCCGCGTCCCGTCTCGTCAGTCGCCAGCCGGCGAGAACGATGCCGAGAAGATTGAAGGCAAGGAGCAAAATTGCGCAAAGGGCAAAGACGGTTTCCATGCTGGCCAGTTCCACTCCCGCGCTTTTGGCGATCCACCGCCAATCGATTCCATGGAATTCATCTCTGCGGATTATAACGTTTGAGTGACAGTTACATGTCATCATCGGAAGGCAGAGGCAGGGAGGCGCGCCGTGCATGAGAGCACTGTGGAAGCCTCACGCAAAGAAAAGCCCTCCATGAAGAAGGGCCCAATCATCATGACGGTCAAATTGTTCTAGTGGACGTTCAGGATATGGGCATGGCTGCTTGCAACGAGAAACGATTCCCTTGCTATCTCGATGTCGCATTTGCCGGCGATGGCATCGAGGCAGTTTCTGCGAGCCTCCTCATATTCAGGTCCATGTTCTTCGGGCCAGCGATACATCAGCATGTCCAGCGCGACCAGCGGACTATAGATTTCCACCGCGGCCGAAAGCGGCAGGTGGATAGCCACCGGTTTCATCCACGAGGCGTGGTGACACGGCTCTGTTCTGTGAATCAGCATGTCATTTTCCTCCCTGTTTCGTGTGCCTTAAAGACCCTCCAAGCTCCCATGCGCGTAATGCCCACCTCACGCAATTGTTCCCGATCACCTAAAATGTGATCGGCCAGGGGGTTCCAATTTTTCAAGATGAATGGAAGATGAACAAATAGATGAACCGGAGATGAACAAAACCGCCGCTTGAGGCGTTGTTATGTCCATAAGAAGGAGAACGCATATGTTCAATTTATCAGGCATTCAGGAAAGCTTTTTCGGAGACCGCATGGCTGGCGTATGCCAGGCAATCACTTCGGCTCTGGCCTTCGAATCAGGGCTCGAAAAGTCGCGTATTTCCGCGATGGTCGAAAATGACGTGATTTATCTGGAAGGTACGGCCGATTCGGTCGAGGCGATCGATATCGCCATCAATCTTGCCGCTTCGATCTCCAATTGCCGGATTTTGAGCCATATCGAGCCGGTTTACTGATTATTGCGTCAGCCGGGCGAAAATTCGTCCGGCGCATTCAGAGGCAATAACGCGGCAAGGTCAGTTCCGGTTGCCGATTTGCGCGCTGCTAACCATATCGCCCGGCTTGATGCCATAGCGTTTCGCGGCGCCACCATTCAATTCCAGCACGAATTTTACCGGTCCGCGCGAGCTGATGATCGCTTCCGAATGCGGAACCGCATTTTCATGGATGTGGGTGATTCGGCCATCGCTGCCGATGAACAGCATATCTAGCGGTATCAGGGTATTGCGCATCCACATGGCGACCGGGCGTGGTTCATCGAAATCGAACAGCATGCCGCTTTCGGGGGGCATCGATTTGCGGAACATCAGGCCTTGTTGGCGCTGGGCGTCGTCCAGAGCCAGTTCAGCAGTGAAGTCGTATGTTTTTCCAGAAGCCGTTGCAATCGTCAGCGGTTCGGACGTGAACGTCACCCGTTCCTGAGCCTGAGCAACGCCAGCGAGCGTGAAAAAAAGAAGCGCCATGACGGCGCTTTTTACCATATGGGGCAGGGCGGACATCAGTGCGACATCCCCATCGACGCCGGGTTGTCGGGGTGGATTTCCGCCGCCATCAGGCCCTTGTCGCCATCGCCGTAGCGCACCAGCACCACCTGGCCGGGACGCAGTTCCGCCAGGCCAAAACGGCGAAGCGTTTCCATATGCACGAAAATATCTTCCGTTCCTTCGCCACGCGTCAGGAAACCGAAACCCTTGGTGCGGTTGAACCACTTGACGATGGCGCGTTCCAGCCCGCTTGAGGGCGTCACCTGCACATGGGTGCGTACCGGTGGCAGCTGCGAAGGGTGAACGGCGGTCGACTGATCCATGGACAGGATGCGGAAAACCTGAAAACCGCGGTCGCGCCGCTGGATAAGGGCGACGATGCGCGTGCCTTCAAGGATTGTCTGGTAGCCGTCGCGGCGCAGGCAGGAGACATGCAGCAGCACATCCTGCGCGCCATTATCGGGAACGATGAAGCCGAAACCCTTGGCGACGTCGAACCATTTCACGACGCCAGTGATTTCGGTCAGGTCCACGGCATCGCCCGAAAGGTCCTCGACATCGACTATCGTTTTCGATGACATCCTATCAGCCATATCCTGCCAACCCCTCGATTACGCGCCATACACCGGTCAACTGATTCCTGTGCGCCAGATTAACATCTTGGTAACGGTTTCACGCAAGCCCTAGTTTTTGATTTACGCAGCTGCTTTTATGTCGCCGTCCTTGTCCGGGGCTTGCCATTGTGCGTTTAACGGCTTCGGACCCGTGTAATGGAAAGGAATAAAATGCGGTATCTGCACACGATGGTTCGCGTCAAAGACCTTGGCGAATCACTTAAATTCTATGTCGACTTGCTCGGTCTTACCGAAATACGCCGAATCGAGAACGAAAAAGGCCGGTTCACGCTGGTATTTCTTGCGGCGCGTGACGACATTGCTGCGGCCAAGGAAAACAAGGCGCCGTGTCTGGAGCTGACCTATAACTGGGATACCGAGGATTATACCGGCGGCCGCAATTTCGGCCACCTCGCTTATGAGGTCGATAATATCTACGACTTCTGCGCGCGCCTGCAGGAAAACGGTATCGTCATCAACCGGCCACCGCGTGACGGTCACATGGCTTTCATTCGCTCGCCTGACGGTATTTCCTTCGAGATTCTGCAGAAGGGCGAAAGCCTCGCACCAGCCGAACCGTGGATATCTATGCAGAATACCGGTTCCTGGTAGGGGTTTTTCGGTGAATAGCTGCGTTTTCGGGCGCTCTTGCCTTGTCCTGAGAGGATGAGGCATAGTCCGCGAATCGAAACGGCCGGTTCCGTTTTGGAAAAAGCGCACGATTCCGTTCCCGTGCAGCTGCTTGGAAATGCAAGATACGGAGGCCATCCATGAAAACTGTCGGGAGTGCGAAAGGACGCCTTTCGTGTCAGCGTTTCGTTGTCGCGGTTTCGCTGCTGGGGCTTTCCGGTTGCGTTTCGGCGGTAACGGATGACGAGATGGCCGCCACGGCGAAGAAGCCGGAAATCGCCGCACAGCACAAGCAGCAGACGGCCGCGGCGACAGTTTCCGCACCGGCGGCCGGCACACAGCCGGGACATTATGTGGATCCCGCCGTCGCATCGGCGGCCGGTGCCGGCAATGTTCCCGCCCAGCATCAGGCACCCGGTAGTCCCGCCCAGGGTTATGGTGCGGCCGCTGACATTGGCGGGCTGACGACGCAGCCGACGGCGATTTCCGCTGGAACGTCCAGCATCTATTCCACAGCGAACAGGGCAATGCCTTCCGCTTCCGCAGCGGCTCAGGGCGCGGCCGCAGCCCAGGGCGGTTCCGGCCAGAAAATCGTTCCCGCTGTCAGCAGCGTCTATTCCGCGCCGATGCAGCCGCAGCCTGTTGCCGCGCCGGTCCCCGTTCCGGCAGCCGCTCAGGTGCCGACGGAACAGCATAGCCAAAACCGCCAGCCCGCCGCCGTGCCGGTGCCGCCGCCGGAACAGCTCGCGGCCGCGCAGCCTGCGGCCAATGGCGGAGCGACGGGTGAGGGGCAGGAAGGTGAAGGAAAGGGCGTGACGCTTGCGGCATTTTTCGCCGGCGCGGCCAAGAAGCGCCTGCCGAAGATGATCGAAAACGGCACGGCCGGTAACACTGAAGTTGCCGCCTTGTCCGGAGGCGCTGGCGGATCGATGGGCATTGCGCTTTCCGGTCGCTCGATGATGTCCGAGGAATTCGACGACGCCCATCTCGATGAAGAAGACGACCAACCGACCGGCCTGATGAAGCTCGCCTCACTCTCGGGGCTTACCCGTGTCGCCCCGAACGGGCTTTTCCTGCAGACGGATCATGTCGAAGTCGGCTGTTTCAAGCCGGAACTGGTGCGGATGATCAAGGATGTCGAGCGTCATTATAATAGCCCGGCGATCGTTACCTCGGGTTATCGCCCGCCGAAGGGAATAAGGCAGGGCTCCAAGCACTATACCTGCGATGCCGCCGACATCCAGATCAAGGGTGTTTCCAAGTGGGAGCTCGCCACCTATCTGCGTTCCCTGCCGGATCGCGGTGGCGTGGGCACCTATTGCCACACCGAATCCGTGCATATGGATACCGGCGAAGCGCGGGACTGGAACTGGCGCTGCCGCCGAACGGCCATTCGCAAATAATCCCTGGCGCGTTTTATAGCGCCGCGACCATGAGCCGTGCCTCTCGGGAAGGCTGGAGATCGCGCCCGCATGGACGGATGGCTCCGCTTGCTGTAGGAGGCGGTTCGTTGTGTCCCCCTATGGTGCCTTGCGAATGCAGCCTGTCTCCACTTTCCCTATCTATATCATTTCGATTGCCCGCGCACGGGCGCGGCTGGCGAAGATGCTTGAGGGCGCTTCCGGCCTCGATCTCGACCTGCGTCCGGTGGAGGGAGTGGACGGCAAGACCATTTCCCCGGACGACTGGCGGGATTTCGACCGGCGCGGCTTCGAACTGCGCAATGGCCGCCACGCTCTGCCGGGAGAATATGGCTGCTACGCCAGCCACATCAAAGCGCTCGAAACCTTCCTCGCGACGGACGCGCCTGTCGCCGTGATCGTTGAGGATGACGTTGCCTTCACGCCAGATTTCTCGGAACGGGTCAAGGCAATGGTTGCGGTGATGCCTGACGATGCCATCATAAAATTGACCAACCACCGTCGAAAGGGGTTCAAGGGCCGCAAAACCAGCGCCCTTGGTGACAACTTTGGCCGGTGCATCTACGGTCCCCAGGGCTCATCTGCCTGCTACATCATCTCCCGCATTGCTGCTGCGCGTTTCCTCAAGACGGCGCGAAGGATGACGCTGCCCTTCGACCGGGCTCTTGAATGCGGCTGGGGCTACGGCACCGAGGTTTACGTCACCGACAAGGATTTCCTGCCATTTGGCGACCCGGATACACTCGTTGGCACGCGCGACGAATATAAGGGCAGCAAGTTCGCCCGCTTGAGTAGGCTTCCCGCTTATCTTTCCAGCTTTTACGACAACATCGCGCGGTACATCTACGCCTATCGGTAGGCATGGCTATCCTACGGCCTTCAGTGCAATCTCTCCCGAAACATAGCGCAATCCTGTCGTGCTGTGAGGGTCACGCTACGACCGTATCCGCGTCAAAATGCCTAATGTTGCGGAAGGGAGTTCCGGGGTAATTCTCGCGGCGATAGTGTTGAATCAAAATCTGGAAATATCAGAAATGTGGGACTTTTTCCCTATAGTCTTCCTGCCGTTCAAGCTTCTCGTGTTAGGCATCGGCATGTTTTACGCCATCAAGTGGCATCACGATCAAGCCAAGAACAAGTAGAAAAACCAGCGGACCCCAATGTCCGCTGAGCAGGGAAAAAAACCCGTTTACTCCGTTTAGGGTTGTGCCGCTCTGGCATCGTTCCGCTAACTTTCGAACGTTCCTTCGGTTCGCAGCTGCGACGGACACAGGTGCGGTGGGCACCTTCCACTGTGCCGGTCAGCCGGGCGACGTCCAAAGTTTAGAGAGTGTCCTGTGTCACCGCTACAAGGAGCCGAGCTTGTCGTAGCCTCGGTCGCGGCAATGTCTGCAACGCTGCTTCCAACGCTGCATATTTAATGACGATCTTGCCGGCTTGAAGAGTGTTATCAACGGATAAGTGCTTGTTTCCGTTGGTGAGAGCGCAGGGATTCGAACCCTGGACCTACTGATTAAAAGTCAGTTGCTCTACCGGCTGAGCTACGCTCTCCCGCGGTGGGCTTGGTTGCCCTTCGGAAGTGCGCGGAACATAGGTAGAGCGATCCGTTCGGTCAACCCAAAAAAAGCGGTTTCGACACGCAATACGGTTTTTTTTGTCGCACCCCCGAAAAGGTGATTGGAGAGAGGGGGCGGCTGGGGATAAAACCGGCCTCAGACGTGTCGGCAGACGGGTGAAATCGTTTTGCAGCAATGACATGCATGAAAATGAAACGTGAAGCATCGGCGAATAGTGAGAATCGCGGGGCTTTGCGGGATGCGGAGTTCTTTCTTGTCGATTGCCGATATTTCCCTGTTCAGTGCGCTTCTGGCCGGCGCTCTTTCATTTCTCTCGCCCTGCGTCCTGCCGCTGGTGCCGCCTTATCTCTGTTACATGGCGGGTGTTTCGGTCGAGCAGTTCAGGACGGAGGAGACCGCGCCGCGGCCGGAGGTTCGCCGGGCGGTGCTGTTTTCGGCTTTCTGCTTCACGCTCGGTTTCGCCACGGTGTTTGTGGCGCTGGGGGCAGGCGCTTCGACGATCGGTACGCTTCTGCGGCAGAATCTCGATATCCTCGCCAAGATCGGCGGTTTCATCATTATCCTCATGGGTCTGAATTTTCTTGGTGTTTTCCGCATCGGCCTGTTTTCGCGCGAAGCGCGGTTTCAAGGGGCGGGCAAGCCCGCAACCCTGTCCGGAGCCTATGTCATGGGCCTCGCCTTCGCCTTTGGCTGGACGCCATGCATCGGCCCGGTTCTGGGGGCAATCCTTGGGGTTGCCGCTTCGCGTGATACGGTGGGCGATGGCGCGATGCTGCTTGCGGTCTATTCAGTTGGTCTTGCGGTGCCGTTCTGGATCGCGGCGGCGTTTTCCGGGTCGTTCATGCGTTTCCTTGTGCGCTTCCGCCGCCATCTCGGCCTCGTGGAAAAGCTGCTCGGCGTGTTGCTGGTGCTCACCGGTCTCGCTTTCATGTCCGGTTTCATCACCAATGTCGCGATCTGGTTCCAGGAGACCTTTCCGATCCTGATGCAAATCGGCTAAGCCTCCGGCTGTACTTGTTCTGAGGGAAGGCCGTGGCCGATATTGTTGGACTGCTTTTACCGTTTTTCGGCCTGATCTTCATCGGCTACGGTGCGGCGCGCATCACCAAACAGCCAGTCGAAGCAATGGGCTGGCTGAATACCTTCATTATTTATGCCGCGCTGCCGGCGCTGTTTTTCAAGCTTGTTTCGAAAACGCCGGTGGAAGAGCTGGCGCGGATGGATTTTGTCGTTGCCAGCCTTGCCTGCACCTACGGCATTTTCCTTTTGGTGTTCCTCATCGGCCGTTTCGTGCGAGGGAACAGCCTGGCCGAAACCACGATCCAGAGTTTCGCGGCCAGCTATGGCAATATCGGTTATATGGGCCCGGGCATAGCGCTTCTGGCGCTGGGCGAGAAGGCGGCGGTGCCGGTGGCGCTGATTGTCTGCCTTGAAAACGCTGCGCATTTCATCGTCGCGCCGGCGATGATGGCGGTTGCTGGCGGGGACAAGCGCTCGGCGGGAAGGCTTGCCCTGGATGTGGCGCGCAAGGTCATCACCCATCCCTTCATCGTGTCTGTCGTCGCCGGTTTTCTGGCCGCTTCGTTCTCCTGGCAGCCACCGGAGGCGGTGCAGCGGCTGGTGGATTATCTGGCGCAGTCGGCGGCGCCCTGCGCTCTCTTCGCCATGGGGGTGACGCTGGCGCTGCGGCCGATGAAACGGGTTCCGGTGGAAATCAGCTATATCGTGCCGGCCAAGCTGATCCTGCATCCGCTCGCGGCTTATCTCGTTCTTTCGTCGCTCGGGCGATTCGAGCCGGTGTGGATTTATTCCGCAGTGCTGCTGGCCGCGCTGCCGACAGCGACGAATGTCTTCGTCATCGGTCAGCAATATCACGTCTGGCAGGAGAGGGCGTCGGCAACGATCCTGATCTCGACGGTGCTGTCGGTCTTCACGCTGACCGGCGTGGTTTATTTCATCCAGCCTTTTTGAAACTGCCGAACAGCAGCGAGGGCAGGGCTTTCAGTCCACGTCCCGACTCGATGCCTTCGCGCATGACCATGCTTCTGAGCGTGCCGATGCCGGAGAGGATGTGCAGGCCTGCCGCGCGGGCCATCTGGATGGGCAGGAAGTCGGAAAGCAGCGACCGGTTCAAAAGGTCGACGCTCAGCGTCCGGCTATAGACATCCGCGCGCCGCCTGCGGTCGAAGCTATTGCCGGCATCGGCCGCAATCGGTCGGTCAGAGACGGCGCCGAGCAGTTCCGTCAGCACGATGATGTCGCGCAGGCTGAGGTTCAGGCCCTGTGCACCGATGGGTGGGAAACCATGCGCCGCCTCACCGATCAGGGCGACGCGGCCCTTGCCGAAACGATGCGCCGTCATGGAAGAGAGCGGCCATGCCTGTACGCTGTCTTCCACGGTCACAGCTCCGAGCATGGATTGCATGCGTTCCTCGACCTTAAGGCTTAGTGCCTCCAGCGGCAGAGCAGTCAATTCTTCGGCCTGCTGCGGCGTGACAACCCAGACGAGGCTGGAGCGGTTACCGGGCAAGGGTACCTGGGTGAAAGGTCCGGTGGGCGTGTGGAATTCCGTCGAAACATTGCCATGCAGACGGCTATGGCCGAAGTTCAAAACCACGGCGGTCTGCGGATAAGACCAGGATTTGGCACCGATGCCGGCCGCTTCCCGCACCATCGATTTCCTGCCATCCGCACCGATCAGGAAATCAGCGGAAACCACGTCGCCATCCGCGACCGTGATCGAAATCCGGTCATTGCCGATGTTGATCGTCTCGGCAGTTGTGTCGAGGCGGGTGATATTGTGTTCCTGCTCCACTGCTTCGCTGAGAACACCGAGCAACGCCTCGTTCGGAATATTCCAGCCGAAGGCGTCGAGACCGATTTCGGAGGAGCGAAACTGCACGGTCGGCGCATGCAGCAACCGATCAGTGCCGTCGATGATCTGCATGGTGGAAAGGCGTGCGGCGGAGGGTGCTACGCGTGACCAGAGGCCAAGGCGATCCATGAAACGGATGGACTGGTCCATCAAAGCCGTTGTGCGTCGGTCCTTCCTGTCGCTCGAAGGTGCGATGAGCGCCACATGGCGGCCGGCCCGCGCCAGCGCAATTGCCGCGATCTGGCCCGCAAGTCCCGCACCGGTAATAGCGATATCGAAGTGTCTCATGGTCCTGATCCGTTGTTATTTCCCGAGCATCATAGAAGCTTTGCGCGGGTAAATCCACTTGGGCGCCGGAACATCCGGGCACAAACATTCGTTGGTTGAGAGGCGATATTAGTCTTAGGATAAGCGGATTGAGCCGGTTGCAAAGCGTGGTGAATGGCCGCATACCGGAATGAACAGGGCGGATGGAAAAAACGGGGCGCAGACGCTGACTATGAAAATTTTCAACTACAAGCGTGTTCCCTACGCGGAAATCCGCGCCTTTTCCGTTCATATTCTCACGGCGTCCGGGTCGTTTCTGGCTTTTCTTGGCGTCGTCGCTGCTTCCGAACACCGGTTTGTCGATATGTTCTGGTGGCTGGGGCTGGCACTTTTGGTCGACGGTATCGACGGACCCATTGCCCGCAAGGTGCGGGTCAAGGAAGTTCTGCCCAACTGGTCCGGCGATACGCTCGACAATATCATCGACTACGTGACCTATGTGCTGTTGCCCGCCTTTGCGCTTTATCAGAGCGGCATGATCGGCGAGCCGCTGTCCTTCGTGGCGGCCGGCATGATCGTGGTGTCGAGCGCCATTTATTATGCCGATATGGGTATGAAGACGGATGAATATTTCTTCTCCGGCTTCCCGGTGGTGTGGAACATGGTGGTGTTCACCCTGTTCGTCATGGATGCCAGCGCAACCACGGCCATGATCATCGTCACCGTCTCGGTGTTCCTGACATTCCTGCCGATCAATTTCCTGCATCCGGTGCGGGTAAAACGGCTGCGGCCGCTTAATCTGCTCGTCGTGGCGATCTGGTGCGCGCTTGGCGGTTACGCGCTGCTGATGCATTTCCAGACGCCGACATGGGCGGTGGTCGCCTTCGTGGCGAGCGGCATCTATCTTTATTGCATCGGTGGGATATTGCAGTTTTTCCCCTCGCTGGGCGCGAAATAAGAAAAAGGTAAAGCCGTTTATTGCTTGTGCAAATTGCATTTAAGCAACTGCTTTTTATGTTGTGCGCAGCAGCAAAACAGTTATCAATACATCTTGATGGCGCAGCATTGCATACGACCTGCGGCGCGATTGGGAACAATGACCGCGGCCGTTGAAACGCCTCGCAGAAGGCATGGACGTCCGGTGAGAGAGGGAACTCGTGACTGGAACTTTGGCGCCGGAGGCCGTGCCTCTCCTGTCGGTTCGCAAGCTGACAAAGCTGTTCGGCAATTTCGCCGCCTGTAACGGCATCGATCTCGATATTGCGCCGGGCGAAATCCATGCGCTTCTGGGTGAAAACGGCGCGGGAAAATCCACGCTCGTCAAGATGCTGTTCGGCGTGCTTTCGCCCACTGAGGGCGATATCATCTGGCAGGGTCAGCCGGTTTCCGTGGGCTCGCCGAGCGAGGCCCGCAGGCTCGGAATCGGCATGGTGTTCCAGCATTTTTCGCTGTTCGAGGCACTGACGGTTGCTGAAAACATCGCCCTGTCGCTCGATCCGAAAATTTCTCTGAAGGAAATTGCCAGGGAAGCGGAAACGCTGTCGCGGGCCTATGGCCTGCCGCTCGACCCCAATGCGCATGTGGCCGACCTGTCGGTCGGCGAGCGCCAGCGGATCGAGATCGTCCGCGCCCTGTTGCAGAACCCACGCCTGATCATTCTCGACGAACCGACCTCGGTGCTGACGCCGCAGGAAGCCGACAAGCTGTTCGAGACGCTGGCAAAACTGAAGGCCGAAGGCCGCTCTGTGCTTTACATCAGCCACAGGCTGGAAGAGGTGCAGCGCATCTGCGACCGTGCCACTGTCCTGCGTCACGGCAAGGTGACGGGCGCCTGCGATCCGCGTAAGGAAACGCCGGCCTCGCTGGCGCGCATGATGGTCGGCAGTGACGTTGCCAGCGTTTCGCGTGCGACGGGCGAGGCGCTCGGCGCGCCGCAGATCGAAGTCATGGGATTGTCCGTTGCGCCGCGCACGCCTTTTGCCGTGGCCTTGAAATCGATTTCAATGAATGTGCGCGCCGGTGAAGTGCTGGCGATTGCCGGTGTGGCCGGCAACGGGCAGGGCGAGCTGTTTGATGCGCTCTCGGGCGAATATCCCGTCTATAATAATGACGCTATCCATCTGCGGGGCAAGCCGGTGGGCCGGATTGGCATCAATGGCCGCCGGCTGATGGGTGCGGGTTTTGTGCCGGAGGAGCGCCACGGTCACGCCGCCGTTCCCGGCATGAGCCTTTCCGATAATCTGTTGCTTGCGCGGGCGCGCTCAGACCGCAAGGCCTTTCTGACCGGCGGTTTTCTGCGCATCGTCAGAGGTTCGGCCATCAAGGCCGCGGCGCGGCGCATTTCGGAAACCATGGATGTGCGCAAAAGCGGGGCCGATCCGCTGGCAGGTTCGCTTTCGGGCGGCAATCTGCAGAAATTCATCGTCGGGCGCGAGCTTGACCGTCAGCCGTCCGTGCTTGTCGTCAACCAGCCGACCTGGGGTGTGGATGCGGGTGCCGCAAGTCGCATTCGCCAGGCGCTTGTCGATCTTGCCAAGGCGGGATCGGCCGTCATCGTCATCAGCCAGGATCTCGATGAAATCTTCGAGGTCGCCACCAATATCGCAGTGATTTCCGACGGCAAGCTTTCAGAGGCTCATCCGGTGGAGGAGATGACGCTTGAAAAGATCGGCCTGTTGATGGGCGGCATTCACTCGCACTCGGGAGCCGCCCAGCATGCGCATTGAGCTTGAAAAACGCGCAGGGGTTTCCCGGCTTTTCACCCTGCTTTCGCCACTGCTGGCGCTGGTGCTGACGCTGCTCGTCGGCGCCATCATGTTCGCCCTGCTCGGCAAAAATCCGGCCCATGCGCTTTATGCTTTTTTCGTCGAGCCGTTGCTGGAAGTGTGGTCGCTGCATGAGCTGGCGATCAAGGCCGCGCCGCTGATCCTAATCGGCGTCGGCCTGTCGATCTGTTATCGCTCCAATAACTGGAATATCGGCGCGGAAGGGCAGTTCACCATCGGTGCGATTACCGGCTCCATTCTGCCGGTGCTTTATCCCGACTGGCATTCGCCGCTCATCCTGCCTTTGATGATGATGATGGGTGCTGTCGGCGGTGCGCTTTATGCGGGTATTCCGGCGCTGTTGAAAACCAAGTTCAACACCAACGAAATCCTCGTCAGCCTGATGCTGGTCTATGTCGCGCAGCTTTTCCTCGACTGGCTGACGCGCGGCATCTGGCGCGATCCGGGCGGTTATAATTTCCCGCAGACCAAGCCCTTCAACGAGAGCGCCGTGCTGCCGGAAATGCTGGCGTCCGGCCGGGCGCATTGGGGCTTTGTGTTCGCCATCGTTGCAGCTATCGCGCTGTGGTTCATGATGCGTTACATGTTGAAAGGCTTCGAGGTCACGGTTCTCGGCCAGTCGGCGCGGGCAGGGCGCTTTGCCGGTTTCTCATCGAGCCGCATGGTCTGGTTTTCGATGCTGCTTTCCGGCGCGCTGGCCGGTCTTGCGGGCATTTCGGAAGCATCCGGCTCCATCGGCCACCTCCAGCCCAGCATTTCGCCGGGCTACGGCTTTACCGCCATCATCGTCGCCTTTCTCGGCCGCCTCAATCCGCTCGGCATCATCGTCTCGGGGCTGGTGCTGGCGCTGACTTATCTCGGCGGTGAGGCGGCGCAGCTTTCCATCGGCGTTTCAGACAAGGTGACGCGGGTGTTTCAGGGGCTGATGCTGTTCTTCGTATTGTCCTGCGATACGCTGATTTTTTATCGCATCAAGGTGGTCTTCAACGGTATGACGCATCGCAGAGAAGGAGCGGCGTGATGGATATGCTTCAGGCCATTCTCCTCACCGTCATCACGGCCGCCACGCCGCTGGTCATCGCCGCCTCGGGCGAGTTGGTGGTGGAGCGTTCGGGCGTGCTCAACCTCGGCGTCGAAGGCATGATGATCATGGGCGCCGTCTGCGCTTTCGCGACCGCGCATATGACGGGTTCGCCCTATCTCGGCATTCTCGCCGGCATCGCCTCGGGTGCAGTGTTTTCGCTGCTGTTTGGTTTCCTGACGCTGACGCTGGTGACGAACCAGGTGGCGACGGGTCTTGCGCTTACCATTCTCGGCCTCGGTGTTTCGGGCATGCTGGGCGAAAGTTTCGTCGGTCTGCCCGGCATCAAGCTGCAACCGATCGTGTTTCCTGTCCTGTCGGAAATACCCTTCATCGGGCCGCTCCTGTTCCGGCAGGATCTGATCTTCTACATGTCGATTGCGCTCGTCGCAGGCATAGGCTGGTTCCTGTTCAAGAGCCGCACGGGCCTGAAAATCCGTGCTATCGGCGACAGCCATGCTTCGGCCCATGCGCTCGGCATCAACGTTATCCGTACCCGCTATCTGACCGTTATGTTCGGCGGCGCGTGCGCCGGCCTTGCCGGTGCGCAGCTATCGCTGGTCTATACGCCGCAATGGGTGGAAAACATGTCGGCCGGGCGCGGCTGGATTGCGCTGGCCCTCGTCGTCTTTGCCTCCTGGCGTCCTTGGCGTCTGCTGGCGGGCGGTTATCTGTTCGGCGCTGTCACCATCGGCCAGTTGCACGCGCAGGCCTTCGGCATCGGCGTGCCGTCACAGCTGCTTTCGGCGCTGCCCTATATCGCCACTATTGTCGTGCTGGTTCTCATCTCGCATAATCGCCGCACGACCTTGATCAATACACCGGCATCGCTGGGCAAATCCTTCGTGCCGGACAGGTAAAAACTATCCAGTCTCCAAACCAACAGGGGTAAAAATGAAAAAACTGGTCATCGCACTTGCCGCTTCCATTGCGGCGCTTGGAGGCGTTGTTTCCTCCGCTGAAGCCGCCGACGCCAAGAAGGTCTGCTTCATTTATGTCGGCAGCCGCACCGATGGCGGCTGGACGCAGGCGCATGAAATCGGCCGCGAAGAGCTGCAGAAGCACTTCGGCGACAAGATCGAAACGCCGTTCCTCGAAAGCGTTCCCGAAGGCCCGGATGCCGAACGCGCCATCGAGCGCATGGCCCGTTCCGGCTGCGAGCTCGTCTTCACGACTTCCTTCGGCTTCATGGATGCGACCGTAAAGGTTGCCCAGAAATTCCCCAAGGTGAAGTTCGAACACGCCACTGGCTTCAAGACCGCTGAAAACGTTGCGACCTACAATTCGCGTTTCTATGAAGGCCGTTACATTCAGGGCCAGATTGCCGCGAAAATGTCCAAGAAGGGCGTTGCCGGTTACATCGCGTCCTTCCCGATCCCGGAAGTGGTGATGGGCATCGACGCCTTCGTTCTCGGCGCGCAGTCCGTCAATCCTGAGTTCAAGGTCAAGGTCGTCTGGGCCAACACCTGGTTCGACCCCGGCAAGGAAGCCGATGCCGCCAAGGCGCTGATCGACCAGGGCGTCGATATCCTCACGCAGCACACCGACACGACGGCACCGATGCAAGTTGCAGCCGAGCGCGGCATCAAGGCTTTCGGCCAGGCCTCCGACATGATCAAGGCTGGTCCGCAGACGCAGCTGACGGCGATCAAGGATACCTGGGGCGCTTATTACATCAAGCGCACGCAGGCGCTTCTGGACGGAACCTGGAAGTCCGAATCCGTCTGGGATGGCCTGAAGGACGGCATCCTGACCATGGCTCCCTACACCAACATGCCTGACGACGTGAAGAAGATGGCCGAGGACACCGAGGCCAAGATCAAGTCGGGCGAGTTGCACCCCTTCACCGGCCCGGTGAAGAAGCAGGATGGTTCTGAGTGGCTGAAGGCCGGCGAAAAGGCCGAAGACAAGGTTCTGCTCGGCCTTAACTTCTACGTTGCCGGCGTGGACGACAAGCTGCCGCAATAATGCGGATTATCTATCGTTACTGAAGCAAGGCCGCACGTGTTTCATGTGCGGCCTTGCTTATTTTCATGCGTTTTACTGTGCGGATGCAGTTTACCTTTGCTTTTCATGCGACTTGATGTTTTTCACTAGGATCTGAGTTGAAAGACACACGTCTGGCGCGATTTTTTAAGATTGCCCACCGAACGGAAGGACACGACATTTGCAGCGCGGAATGCTCGATGCGGCGATCGGTTTTCGAAAGCTGCGGACAAATCATGCACAGGTCGTCCACACGCTCGGTCTCGATATCGTCTCCGGCACTTTCAGGACGGGTGACATCCTGCCCGGCGATGCCGAATTGATGGAGCGGCTGAAAGTTTCCCGCACGGTGCTGCGCGAAGCGATGAAGACGCTGACCGCCAAGGGTATGATTTCGCCCAAAGCGCGTATCGGCACCCGCGTGACGGAGCGCGAAAGCTGGAACATGTTCGATAGCGAAGTGCTGCTATGGCACTTCGAGGCCGGAGTGAGCGACGAATTTCTGCTGCATCTCTATGATATCCGTCAGGCTTTCGAACCCTATGGCGCAGGTCTTGCCGCCATCAGGGCAATGGACACCGATATCGCCAAGCTTGCCGCTTACGCCAACGAAATGGGCAATACGGCCTATTCCAAGGAGAAGCGCGCGCTGGCGGATATGAATTTCCATGTGCTCATTACCGAAATGTCCGGCAATCCTTTCATGCGCACCGTCGGTTCGCTGATCAAGGCGGCGCTGGTGGGCATTTTCCGCATGAGCAACCCGGATACCGATCCCCATGAAATTTCCGATGTTTCTGCCTCGCATCTAAGGCTCGTCGAGGCGTTTCGCCTGCGAGACGAGGCGGGTGCCCGCCGTGAAATGGAACGGCTGATCGAAAACGGCCGCCAGCAGATATTGCAATTCACTGCCCGTAATCCTCGCAAATAGATCACTGCCTTCCGCCGCTGATCACGTTTGATGAAAATCGCTGCGGAAATTTTGGTTGGGATTTGCATGGTTTCTTAAGCGGGCCGCCGTTATAGCAATGCCGGAATACATTACCCATGCGCCTTTCCGCCTCGCCGGACGGCGTGAAGTCAAACATATGCCCTTGTCCCATCCGCCTTAGGCGTGTGACAGGTGTTGGAGGTCTTATGGAGCGCAGCTCTCTAGCCGTTATTCTCGCAGCGGGCGACAGCACGCGCATGAAATCGTCGAAATCCAAGGTGCTGCATACGGTCGCCGGTCGTCCGATGATTGCGCATGTGGTTGGTGCGGTGGCTGGATCAGGTGTCAGCACGGTGGCGCTCGTCGTCGGGCGCGATGCCGACAATGTTGCTGCGGCTGCAAGCCTGCCGGGCCTTGAGGTCGAAGCGTTTCTGCAGACGGAGCGCAGGGGCACCGGACACGCGGTTCTCGCTGCCCGCGCCGCCATCGAACGTGGCTTCGACGATGTCATCGTCGCATATGGCGATGTGCCGCTGATTACCTCGGCGACGCTCGACCGGGCCCGCGAGGCCATTGCTTCCGGCGCTGATGTCGCCGTGATCGGTTTCCATACGGAACGGCCTACGGGTTATGGCCGATTGCTGGTCAAGGATGGCGAACTGGTCGCTATCCGCGAGGAGAAGGACGCGACCGATGCGGAGCGTAAGGTAACCTGGTGCAATAGCGGATTGATGGCCATCAACGGCCGCAATGCGCTTGATCTGCTCGACCGCATCGGCAACAGTAACGTGAAGGGCGAATATTATCTGACCGACGTGGTTGAGATCGCCCGTTCCCTCGGTCGCCGCGCCGTCGCCATCGATGCGCCTGAAGCGGAACTGGTCGGCTGCAACAACCGCGCCGAACTGGCCTTTATCGAGAAACTCTGGCAGGAGCGCCGGCGTCATGAATTGATGGTCGATGGCGTATCGATGATCGCGCCTGAGACGGTGTTCCTCTCTTTCGATACGACGATCGGGCAGGATGCGCTGATCGAGCCCAATGTCGTTTTCGGCCCCGGCGTGACGATCGAACCGGGTGTTGTCATCCATGCCTTCTCGCATCTGGAAGGCGCGCATGTCGCTGAAGGCGCCACGGTCGGGCCCTATGCGCGGCTGCGCCCGGGCGCAAATCTGCATGCGAATTCCAAGGTGGGCAATTTCTGCGAGGTCAAGAAGGCCGAGATCGGCGAGGGCGCCAAGGTCAATCATCTGACCTATATCGGCGATGCGTTCATCGGCGCGGGCAGCAATATCGGTGCCGGCACCATCACCTGCAATTATGACGGCTACAACAAGGCGGAAACGCGCATTGGCGCCAACAGCTTCATTGGCTCGAACTCGTCGCTGGTTGCACCTGTCACCATTGGCGAAGGTGCCTATATCGCCTCCGGCAGCGTCATTACCGATGACGTGCCTGAAGATGCGCTGGCTTTCGGGCGCGCACGGCAGGAGGTGAAACCCGGTCGCGCGACGGTGGTGCGCGAGCGGGCAAAAGCGCTGAAGGAAGCGAATAAAAAGAAGTCCTGACGGACGTTACCAAACGATACCGAAAGTGACCGGCGCCATAATTGCGGATTGTTCGGGAACCGTTAGTAGTTTCGGCGAAGAGATCGCCGTCTGGAGAAATATATGTGCGGAATTGTCGGAATTGTCGGAACCCAGCCCGTTGCTGAACGACTTGTCGATGCGCTGAAGCGTCTCGAATATCGCGGTTACGATTCGGCTGGTGTCGCCACTATCGACAATGGTGCGATGGATCGCCGCCGGGCGGAAGGCAAGCTGTTCAATCTCGAGAAGCTGGTTTCGGAAAAGCCGCTGCCGGGTGTGGTCGGCATCGCCCATACGCGCTGGGCCACGCATGGTGTTCCCAACGAAACCAATGCCCATCCGCATTTCGTTGATGGCGTTGCCGTCGTCCATAACGGCATCATCGAAAACTTCGCGGAGCTGCGTGAAGAGCTGACCGCCGAGGGCGCGACCTTCACCACCCAGACGGACACCGAAGTGGTGGCGCAGCTTCTGGCGAAATATACCCGCGAGGGTCTCGGCCATCGCGAAGCGATGCTGAAGATGCTGAACCGCGTGACGGGCGCTTATGCGCTGGTGGTGATGTTCAAGGACGAACCCGGCACGCTTCTCTCGGCGCGCTCCGGCCCGCCGCTTGCCGTCGGTTACGGGCGGGGCGAAATGTTCCTCGGTTCGGATGCCATCGCGCTGTCGCCCTTTACCAACGAGATCACCTATCTGGTGGATGGCGACTGCGCCATCGTGACCCGGCAGGGTGCCGAGATCATCGATTTCTCCGGCAAGCCGGTGAAGCGCGAGCGTCAGATCTCGCAGGCGACGGCCTATGTGGTGGACAAGGGCAACCATCGCCACTTCATGGAAAAGGAAATCTATGAGCAGCCGGAAGTCATTTCCCATGCGCTCAGCCATTACGTGGATTTCGCCAGCAAGACCGTGAAGCAGGCCGACACGGCAATCGACTTCTCCAAGCTTTCCGGCCTTGCCATTTCCGCCTGCGGCACGGCTTATCTGTCCGGCCTGATCGGCAAATACTGGTTCGAGCGTTATGCCCGTCTGCCGGTGGAAATCGATGTCGCGTCCGAATTCCGCTACCGCGAAATCCCGCTCCTTCCCACCCAGGCCGCGTTGTTCATTTCGCAATCGGGCGAAACCGCCGATACGCTGGCGGCTCTGCGTTATTGCCAGCAGGAAGGGCTGAAGATCGGCGCGGTGGTCAATACGCGTGAATCGACCATGGCCCGCGAATCCGATGCAATTTTCCCGATCCTTGCCGGTCCGGAAATCGGCGTGGCCTCCACCAAGGCCTTCACCTGTCAGCTTGCCGTGCTCGCTTCGCTTGCCGTTGCCGCTGGAAAAGCGCGTGGCACGATCACGCCTCAGCAGGAAACTGAACTGGTTCGCCATCTCACCGAGATGCCGCGCATCATGAGCAAGGTCCTCAACAGCATACAGCCGCAGATCGAAGCGCTGTCGCGCGATCTCTCCCGGTTCAAGGACGTGCTTTATCTCGGTCGCGGCACCAGCTTCCCGCTGGCGCTGGAAGGTGCACTGAAACTCAAGGAAATCTCCTATATCCACGCCGAAGGTTATGCCGCCGGCGAGTTGAAACATGGCCCGATCGCGCTGATCGACGAGAACATGCCCGTTATCGTCATTGCGCCGCATGACCGCTTCTTCGAAAAGACCGTTTCGAACATGCAGGAAGTCGCCGCGCGCGGCGGCCGTATCATCTTCATCACCGACGAGAAGGGCGCCGCGGCGTCCAAGCTCGACACTATGGCGACGATCACGCTGCCCAATGTCGATGAGCTCATTGCGCCGATGGTCTTCTCGCTGCCGATACAGCTGCTCGCCTATCACACCGCCGTCTTCATGGGCACTGATGTGGACCAGCCGCGCAATCTGGCGAAGTCGGTAACGGTGGAATGATCATCCGGCCGGAGCGGCAGGAAGATGAAGAGGCGATTGGAAGGCTGACGGAAGCGGCGTTCCGGGACATGTCGTTTAGCGACCAGACGGAACATCTTATCGTTGACCGGCTGCGCAAAGCGGGTGCGCTGGTCGTTTCGCTGGTGGCGGAAGATGGCGGGCAGATCATCGGCCATGTCGCCTTTTCGCCGACAACACTATCCGAGACAGAAGGGCGCTGGTTTGCGCTTGGCCCGATTTCGGTCTCCCCGGACAGGCAGCGTCAGGGCATCGGATCGCGTCTTGTTCGGGAGGGGATTGCGACGCTGGATCGCCTTGAAGCGGCCGGCTGCGTTCTGGCGGGTAGCCCGCACTATTACGGCCGGTTCGGATTCGAGCGTTTCGACGGCCTCACCAGCAAAGGCATTCCTGACAAATATTTGTTGGCCTTGCGCTTGCATGGCGGAACTCCATCCGGCATTGTCGGTTTTCATCCGGCTTTCGATGGCGACAACGCTTAACGCGAACGGTAAATGACCGAGATTCCTCCCAAAATTTCCTTCGCAGCCCGCCTGCGCAACAGTTTCCTCACGGGCGTTCTGATCCTCGCGCCCGTCACCATCACCATGTGGCTGGTGTGGAGCTTCCTGCAATGGGCGGATAGCTGGGTGAAACCCTATATTCCCGCCCGTTACGATCCCGAGCAATATTTCGATGTGGCGATCCCCGGCTTCGGACTGCTGATCGCCGTCATCGGCATCACGCTTATCGGCTTTCTCGGCAACAACCTGATCGGCAAATGGATCGTCGGCGTCGGCGAATCCGTGCTCAACCGCATGCCGCTGGTGCGGCCGATTTACAAGAGCATCAAGCAGCTGTTCGAATCCGTCCTGAAGGAGCATTCGAACTCCTTCAAAAAGGTCGGGCTTATCGAATTTCCATCGTCAGGCACCTGGGCGATGGTGTTCGTATCCTCCGAAGTCAAGGGTGAGCTTGCCCACCGTTTCAACGAAATGGGTCAGCAGATGGTCGCCGTGTTCCTGCCGCCCACACCGGTGCCGACAGCGGGCTTCCTGCTGTTCGTACCGAAAGACAAGATCGTGATGCTGGACATGACACCGGAAGATGCGGCGAAACTGCTGATATCGGGTGGTCTTGTTGCACCGGATTTCACACCGCCAAAGATGATCGCGCCGGTTTGAACGCATTCGCAAGGCGCTAGATTCCGTCCTCCATTCTCACCGAGGAAGGTAAAGCCATACAGTTGACGAACCAATGTGGTTCACCAATAATCACAGTGAACCAACAAGGGTTGCGATTATGACTGCATTTACTGTGCGTCTGCCTGATGAGGTTGCTGACAAACTCGACCAATTGGCGGAAAAACTTGACCGGTCGCGATCCTACATGGCGGCACGGGCGATTGAGGACTTTATCGCCCGCGAGGAGTGGCAGCTTGCCGAGATCGAGGCGGGTGTGGCGGAAGCCGATCGCGGAGAGTTCGGGACAGCTGAGGATCTCGCAAACATTGTCGGGAAATATGTAAAATCCGCCCGGCCGTCATGAGTGACCGGCGAATTCGTTGGACCTTACGGGCGCTGCGACGGCTCGATGAAATTGGTGCGCATATCGAAAAGGATAATCCAGCGGCTGCTGCCCGGGTAATTTCCCGCATTGTTTCAGCGGTTGATATGTTGGTGGAACAGCCAGCCATGGGGCGGGTCGGACGCATCAGAGGAACACGGGAAGCCGTGCTTCCCGACATTTCCTACATCATTGCCTATCGTGTGGACGAGGATATCGAAATTTTGACGATCATCCACACATCGCAGCGGTGGCCTTCGGCGCTTTAGCCCAACAGTCTCCGGACTTCATGGTCAATCCTCGTCGTCCAGATCATCGACCTCGGTTCCGGTGGTCGTGGCGTGGAACACGGGAACGAAAAGCCGCATATAGACAAGGCGCACGCTCCAGCCCTGTTCCAGTGCCTCCGCCCAAGCCTTTTTGCGGCCGGGCTTCTTGAACGCCTTGCCAATCGCCTTTTTCGCGCTCTTTGCAAATGTCTCGGGTTGCAGGATGTTCTGCGGCGAGCACAGCGCGTATCCCTTGCGGAAGGCGGGTGGCGGGCGGCGCGGGTCGATCATGTTCATGGCGGTTCACTTTCAGCCGGCGTGCAGGAAACGAATCGCTTCGTCGCGGCGGTGCAGATAGAGCAGGGTGCGCAGGCTCTCTCCGCGCGGGCCGGTCAGTTCCGGGTCGCGCTCGATGACGTAGGCTGCGTCCTTGCGGGCGATTTCGAGAAGATCGGCATGGGCCTCAAGGCTGGCGATGCGGAAGCCCGGCGTGCCGGACTGGCGGGTGCCGAGCAGCTCGCCTTCGCCGCGTAGCTTCAAATCTTCCTCGGCGATCAGAAAGCCGTCCTCGCTGTCGCGCAGGATGGAGAGCCGGGCACGGCCGTTTTCGCTGAGCGGGCCCTTATAGAGCAGGATACAGGTGGAGGCCTCGTTGCCACGGCCAACGCGGCCGCGCAGCTGGTGAAGCTGGGCAAGGCCGAAACGTTCGGCATGTTCGATGACCATGATCGTCGCGTCAGGCACGTCGACGCCCACTTCCACCACTGTCGTTGCCACCAGAAGCCGGGTTTCGCCGTTCTTGAAGGCCAACATGGCGGCGTCTTTTTCCGGGCCACTCATACGTCCGTGAATGAGACCGATATTGGCGCCAAGCATTTGCGACAGAACCGCGTGGCGCTCTTCTGCCGACATCAGGTCGGACTCCTCCGTCTCCTCCACCAGCGGGCAAATCCAGTAGGCCTTCTTGCCGTCCTTCAGTGCTGCGCGCAGCCGCTCGACAATATCGCCGATGCGTTCGGTGGGGATCGTCACGGTCTGGATTGGTTTGCGGCCAGCCGGTTTTTCGGTGAGCTTGGAGACATCCATATCCCCGAAGGCAGCCAGTACCAGCGTGCGTGGAATGGGCGTGGCGGTCATGACCAGCATATGCGGCGTGATGCCCTTGGCGGTGAGGCGCAGGCGCTGATGCACGCCGAAGCGATGCTGTTCGTCCACCACGGCCAGCACAAGGTTCTTGTAGCTCACGCTGTCCTGAAACAGCGCGTGGGTGCCGATGACGATCTGCGCTTCGCCCGAGGCGACGCGCTCCTCGATCTCGCGGCGCTCCTTGCCCTTGGTGCGGCCGGTCAGCACTTCCACTGTGAGGCCCACGGCCTGTGCGAGTTTGGAGATGGTGGCATAATGCTGACGGGCGAGGATTTCGGTCGGCGCCATCAGCACCGCCTGTCCTCCGGCCTCCACCGCCGTCGCCATGGCCATCAGCGCCACCAGCGTCTTGCCGGCGCCGACATCGCCCTGCAACAGCCGCAACATGCGGTCTTCGCCGGCCATGTCGGTCAGGATATCCTTCACCGCCGCGCTCTGGCTTGCCGTCAGCGAGAAGGGCAGTTGCGACAGGATCTTTGCGGCGATATCGCCTTTGGCGCGGATCGGCTGGCCTGCCACCTTGCGCAGCCGCTGGCGCACCAGCGCCAGTGAGAGCTGCCCGGCCAGGAATTCGTCGTACGCAAGCCGTCTGCGTGCCGGGGCCTGAGGATCGATATCGGCGCTGTCGCGCGGATCGTGCAATTCGCGGAAGCTGGACGCCACGTCACCGAAGCCCTGCCGGGTCTTGAGTGTCTCGTCTATCCATTCCGGGAAGACCGGCAGCTTCGAGAGCCCGCCTTCGATCGCCTTGCGCAACACCTTGGCGGAAAGGCCGGCGGTCATGGGATAAACCGCTTCCACAAGCGGCAGATTTTCCGCCTCGGAAAGCTTCACCATGAAATCCGGATGCACCATGGAGGCGCGGCCGTTGAACCAGTCCACTTTGCCGCTGACCAGAACCTCTTCATCGACAGGCAGCGCCTTGGACAGCCAGTCGCCCTTGGCGCGGAAGAAGGTCAGCGCCAGTTCGCCGGTCTCATCGTGCAAGAACACGCGATAGGGCGCGTTGCGGTTTCCCGGCGGTGGCGGCTGATGACGGTCGACACGTCCCTGGATGGTGACAATGGCGCCGGGCGCGGCCAGCGCGATGCCGGGACGGTTGCGGCGGTCGATGACGTTGGAGGGCGCGTGGAAGAGGAGATCGATGACGCGGGTATCGTCGGCACTTTCCCGGCTCAAGAGCTTGGCCAGGAGATCGGCGAGCTTCGGCCCCACGCCGGCAAGCGTGGAGACGGAGGCAAACAGCGGATCGAGAATGGCCGGGCGCATGGCCAGCAAAATCGGGGAAGGGGGCGGCTTATGCAAGACTTCGCTTATCACAAAGGCGGGTTATCACCGGCAGATTTCACGGCTGCAGCATTATTTCGATAAAAACCGGTTCCCAAGCGTTCGCCTCCTGTTCTATAGGAGGTCGCAGTCAACATCCTGTTGAATAGCCAACCGAAAGGTGAATGCGATGACTGGACTGGTGCGCACGAGTGCCGACCTCGATCCGAGACGCCGGCGGATACTCTATCGCTGCTGGCACCGCGGCATTCGCGAGATGGACCTCGTTCTCGGGCAATTCGCGGAAGACAATATTGCGCTGCTTTCCGATGACCAGCTCGATGAGCTTGAGATTATCATGGCGGAAGAAGACAATGACCTCGTCAAGATGGTGACGGGCGCGCTTGCCATCCCGGAGAAATTCCAGACCCCGCTGTTTGAAAAGATCGCCTCCTACCGTCCCGATTTCGATCTCGTCACCGCAGACAACGTGAAAGCCTGAAACCATGATAGCCGGATTCGATGCAAAGCTGGTGTCGTCGGCCGATACGCCGCTGACCATCGGAAACGTGCCCGCAGGCATGGAAGCGCTGCTGCTTGCCGAGATGGCGCGCGCAGGCACCTCGGTCGCCTATGTCATGTCGGATGGCCAGCGCATTGCCGATCTCGAGCAAATCCTCGGCTTTGTTGCGCCCGATATTCCGGTCATGACGCTGCCGGCTTGGGACTGCCTTCCCTATGACCGCGTGTCACCAAGCGCCGACACGTCGGCGCGTCGCCTGGCGGCGCTTGCCGGTCTCATCAGCCACGCGAAGAAACCGCATCCGGCCATCGTGCTGGTCACCGTCAACGCCATGCTGCAGAAGATGGCCCCGCGCGAGATCATCGAAAGCCTTGGTTTCTCTGCGAGACCCGGCAACCAGATCCGCATGGAGGATATTGCCGCGCGGCTGGAGCGCAACGGTTTCGACCGGGTCGCGACGGTGCGTGAAGTGGGCGAGTTCGCCGTGCGCGGCGGTATTCTCGATGTTTTCGTGCCGGGAACCGAAGAGCCTGTGCGGCTCGATTTCTTCGGCGATACGCTGGAGAGCATCCGTACCTTCGATCCGGCCAGCCAGCGAACCATCGGCCAGGCGCGCTCGCTCGACCTGAACCCGATGAGCGAAGTGACCCTGACGCCCGATACGATCAGCCGGTTCCGCAAAAATTACCTGTCGCTGTTCGGCGCGGCGACGCGCGACGACGCGCTTTATCAGGCCGTCTCCGAGGGCCGCCGTTATGCGGGCATGGAGCACTGGCTGCCGCTGTTTTACGAGAAGCTGGAGACCGCCTTCGATTATCTCGAAGGGTTCCGCATCGTCACCGATCATACGGCGCGCGAGGCAGCCAAGGAGCGCTCCAAGCTGGTGCTCGATTATTACGAAGCGCGGAGAAGTTCCGGCGAAACCAAAGGTTCGACGCAGGGCGCGCCCTATAAGCCCGTGTCTCCCGGCCAGCTTTATCTCAACGGCAAGGATTTCGACACGGCCCTGTCTGCCGTCAATGCGGTGCGTCTGACGCCCTTCAATGAGCAGGATAGCGAGGGAAGACCCGTCGCCACGCTGGACGCGCATGTAGGACCGCGCTGGGCGCGGCCGCCAACCGAAGGCGAAAGCGAAGAACGGGTCAATGTCTTCGATCTGGCCGTGAAGCATATTGCCGAGCGCCGCGCCAAGGGTTGGAAGGTGCTGATAACAGGCTGGTCGGAAGGTTCGCTCGACCGGCTGCTGCAGGTGCTGAACGAGCATGGGCTTGAGAAGATCAAGCCGGTCACCTCGCTGAAAGAGGTGGAGAAGCTCGGAAAAGGCGAGGCGGCCTCGGCGGTGCTGAGCCTCGAAGCGGGTTTCGAGACGGGAAACCTTGCCGTTATTGGCGAGCAGGATATTCTCGGCGACCGTATGGTGCGTCGCTCGAAGCGTCGCAAGCGCGGTGCCGATTTCATCTCGGAAGTGGCTGGGCTGGACGAGGGCTCGCTGGTCGTCCACGCCGAACATGGTATAGGCCGTTTCGTCGGCCTGCGGACCATCGAGGCGGCGGGTGCGCCGCGCGCGTGTCTGGAACTGCATTATGCCGATGACGCCAAGCTGTTTCTGCCGGTTGAAAACATCGATCTTCTGTCCCGTTACGGTTCCGACGCGGCGGAAGCCACTCTCGACAAGCTCGGCGGCGGCGCATGGCAGATGCGCAAGGCCAAGCTCAAGAAGCGCCTGCTCGACATGGCCGATGAGCTTATCCGCATCGCAGCCGCGCGTCTGGTGCGCCATGCGCCGGAGCTCATTGCGCCGGACGGGCTCTACGATGAGTTTGCAGCTCGTTTCCCCTACGACGAAACCGAGGATCAGCTGAACGCCATCGAGGCGGTGCGGGAGGATCTCGCGGCCGGCCGGCCGATGGACCGCCTCATCTGCGGCGACGTTGGCTTCGGCAAGACCGAAGTGGCGCTACGCGCAGCCTTCCTTGCCGCCATGAATGGCGTGCAGGTGGCGGTGGTGGTGCCAACAACGCTTCTCGCCCGCCAGCATTTCCGCACTTTCTCGGAGCGCTTCCGCGGGTTGCCCATCCGCGTGCAGCAGGCGTCCCGTCTTGTCGGCTCCAAGGAACTGGCGCTGACCAAAAAGGAAGTGGCCGATGGCAAGACGGATATCGTCGTCGGCACGCATGCGCTGCTCGGCGCGGGCATCAGCTTTGCCAATCTAGGCCTGCTCATCATCGACGAAGAGCAACATTTCGGCGTCAAGCACAAGGAGCGGCTGAAAGAGCTGAAAAGCGATGTGCATGTGCTGACGCTTTCTGCGACGCCAATTCCACGTACGCTGCAGCTGGCGATGACCGGCGTTCGCGAACTCTCGCTCATCACCACGCCGCCGGTCGACCGCATGGCGGTGCGCACCTTCATCTCGCCCTTCGATCCGCTGGTGATCCGCGAGACCTTGATGCGTGAGCATTATCGCGGCGGCCAGAGTTTTTACGTCTGCCCCCGTCTTGCCGATCTCGCCGATATCCACGCCTTCCTGCAATCGGATGTGCCGGAGCTGAAGGTGGCTGTGGCGCATGGGCAGATGGCGGCGGGCGAACTTGAAGACATCATGAATGCCTTTTACGACGGCAAATATGATGTGCTGCTGTCGACCACCATCGTCGAATCCGGCCTTGACGTGCCGACCGCCAATACGCTGATCGTGCACCGTGCCGATATGTTCGGTCTTGCCCAGCTGTACCAGCTGCGCGGCCGCGTGGGCCGCTCCAAGGTGCGCGCCTTTGCGCTCTTCACCCTGCCGGTCAACAAGGTACTGACCACGATGGCGGAGCGGCGGCTGAAGGTACTGCAATCGCTCGATACGCTCGGCGCCGGTTTCCAGCTGGCGAGCCACGATCTTGATATTCGCGGCGCGGGCAATCTGCTCGGCGAGGAACAATCCGGCCATATCAAGGAAGTCGGTTTCGAGCTCTATCAGCAAATGCTGGAAGAGGCCGTGGCCGAAGTGAAGGGCGACGAGCAGGTGCAGGATAGCGGCTGGTCGCCACAGATTTCGGTCGGCACCTCGGTCATGATTCCGGAAGACTACGTTCCTGATCTGCATCTTCGCATGGGTCTTTACCGCCGGCTTGGCGAGCTTGCGGATATCAGCGAGATCGACGGTTTCGGCGCTGAAATGATCGACCGCTTCGGCCCGCTGCCGAAAGAAGTGCAGCATCTGCTCAAGATCGTTTACATCAAGTCGCTTTGCCGCATTGCGAATGTGGAGAAGCTGGATGCCGGGCCGAAGGGCGTTGTCGTGCAGTTCCGCAACAAGGAATTCCCCAACCCGGCGGCGCTGGTCGGTTACATCGGCAAGCAGGGATCGATGGCGAAGATCCGGCCGGACCATAGCCTGTTCCTCAACCGTGATCTGCCGACGCCGGAAAAGCGGCTGACGGGTGCGGCGATGATCATGACGCAGCTTGCGGAGCTGGCTCGGTCGTAGATTTGAGCCTTTGGGGGGCGGTGGGTGGGGCTTTACCCCCCTCTGCCCTGCCGGGCATCTCCCCCTCAAGGGGGGAGATCAGCAAGAGGCGCCGTTGCCGCCTCATTCGAAGGGGTTGAGATGTGCGAGATGTTGCCGCATATCGATCTCCCCCTTGAGGGGGAGATGCCCGGCAGGGCAGAGGGGGGTAAACCCCACCCGCCTGCAGCCGCTACCAGGTTGCTAATCTTCCCAAAGCCTTCAGCCAAAATTACCGCGATGTAACGAAACGGACATCTACCGGTATTCTTCGCAGGCGTAATCTCATCCTCATACCCGGTGCGGCGGATCGTTAAGCCGCCGGGTAATGAAGGAGCAGGACGATGTGGACCAATATCAACAGGTTTGCCACCGCTGGTCTGGTTGCTTTGACAATTGCGGGCACCACAATTGCCACCACCAGCCAGGCGGAAGCGCGCAATAATTTCGGCCGCGGCCTTGCCGCCGGCATCGCAGGCACGATCATTGGCGGAGCGCTGATTGCGGGTGCAAGACACCCGGGCTACGCTTACGGCCCCGCCTATTACGCGCCGGCTTACGGTCCACCCGTCTACGCTTCCCCGGCTTATGGCCCGCCTGTTGTTTACCAGCCGGTCTATCCGCGCTGCCACGTTGCCTGGAGGCAGAATGCCTGGGGTGACATGTATCGGGTCAGGGTTTGCGATTGATCGACTGGCAGACCGGCGGCGTGCAGAGCGTCGCCGGTTTTTGCATGATTTTGGCTAGCGGCTGTCTTCCGGGGTGATGCCAACAGCCACGTTCTGGTCGGTCGCGGCGATCGAGGCGGGAAGCGGTACTTTTCTCTGCTTTTCACGGATCAGCGTCAACAGGCCCGAGCCGACGATGAGGGCGATGCCGATCAGCATCCATCCGTCGATACGGTCGCCGAAAATCAGATAACCGAAGAGAATTGCCCAGAGCATCTGGCTATATTGCGTCGGACCGATCATAGCGGCCGGCGCATATTGGGCGGCATACATGACCAGGACGTTACCAAGCGCGCCGAGCAGGCCGTACCCTGCCAGCAGCAGCCATTGTTCCCCACCCGGCATGACAAATGTCGGCACCATGGCAACGCCGCTGATGACGAGACAGCCGAGCACGCCGGCGCCATAAAGCGAAACGTTCTTTTCCGATGGGCCCATGGCGCGGAAGATGACGATGCTGAGCGCGCCGCTGAAGCCGGCGATGATGGCGCCCAGATGGCCGATGCCCAATTCTCGGAATCCAGGCCGCAGAATGATGAGCACACCCACAAAACCGATGATGACGGCCGACCAGCGGCGAATGCCCACCTGTTCCTTGAGGAACACCACTGACATGATGGTGACGAAGGAAGGAAGCAGGAAGATCAGCGCGAAGGCCTCGGCCATGGAGAGATGGGTAAAGGCAGTCACACTGCCGACCGCGCCGGTCCCGGCGGAAAAAAAGCGGATGATCCACAAGGGCCGGTTGGTCGTCTTCACCACATCCAGCCAGCTGTCATTGCGCTTGCGGATGAAGGGCAGGGCGACAAGGCCGAACAAGGCGCCGAAAAAGACCGATTCGATCGGCGAAATCTGGCCTTCTATGAGTTTAACGCTGGCATCGCTCCAGGCGTAGGCAGCAAAGGCGGCAAAGGCGAGTAAAATGCCTTTCAGGGTCTGGTCGGACACGGAGCACCGGCGGAAAATCGAGTTGCAGAAAACCGCCGGTGGTTTGGCCGTCAGTTCATCGATCTATGCTCGTCCGCCTTGATTTTTGCAATATCCCGCAATGCAGCAATTAGGACGTCTGGCGTTTGTGCACCGCTTATGGCGTATTTCTGATCGATGATGAAGAAGGGTACACCGGCGACGCCCATCTGCTGGGCAGCATCGATTTCGGCGACGACCGTGTCCTTGTCCGCGTCCGAAGCCAGCAGCCGTTCGACCACTTTCGCATCCATGCCGGCCTTTGCGGCAACGTCGATCAGCACGGTGTGATCTCCGATGTTGCGGCCCTCTTCGAAATTGGCCTTGAACAGGCCGGTCACGACCTTCTCCTGGACATCGCGGCCTTCGGAATGGGCCCAAAGCGACAGGCGGTGTGCATCAAGCGTGTTGGGGCCGATCTTGATGGCGTCGAAATTGTAGTTGATGCCAACTTCCCTGCCGAGCTGAACCAGCGAGGCATGCGCCTGTTCCAGACGCTCCTTGCCGAGTTTTTCCTCAAGCGCTGCTTTCTGGTCGACGCCTTCCGGCGGATAGTCCGGGTTGAGGCGGTAGGGACGCCAGTTCACGTCAACGCTGATTTCATCCTGGACCTCGGCAATGGCGAGATCGAGCCGGGCCTTGCCGAGGTAACACCACGGGCAGACCATGTCCGATACGACGTCAACAACGATGCGTTCCATGGCTGAGGTTCCTTATATGATCGATCTGACGGTGGCAGGTTATTGCGCCCGCGCGTCCCACCAGGTCTGTTTCTGATTGCCCTGTATCGGTGTCATATCCGGGCGGTCGATATATTTCCAGCGTGCGACCCATTGGGCGCCGATGTAATAGAGCGGAATGATATAATGGCCGGCTACGAGAAGACGGTCATAGGCGCGCACGGCCGCCTGGAAATCTTCCGTCGAGCGGGCCTGCAACAGCGCCTCTATCATCCGGTCTATATCGGGATTGGCAACACCTGCATAGTTGAAGCTGCCCTGCGCATCACGCGAAAGCGAATTCCAGCGGTTCAGTTGCTCCATACCAGGCGAAAGCGACGAGGGCAGGGAGCGGATGATCATGTCGTAATCGAAGCTGTTCGAGCGGGCCTGATATTGCCCGTCATCAACCGAGCGGATGCCCATGGCGACGCCGATCAGGTTCAGCGAGCGCTGATAGGCAAGCGCGATACGTTCCTGCGCCGGGTTTTGCGTCATGATCTCGAAGGCGAGCTGGCGGCCATTGGCATCGGACATCCTGCCGTTCTTGATGCTGTAGCCAGCCTCTTTCAGCGTGTCGACGGCCATTTTGAGCACCTTGCGGTCGGCGCCCGTGCCGTCTGTCGTAGGCAGGGCGTAGGTGCCGGCCAGCAGCTCCGGAGACATGGTCTTCGCCGCGTCGCCAAGCAGCGCCAGCTCACGCGCGTCGGCGGCGTTACCATAGGCGCCGAGCGGCGAGTTCTGCCAGTAGCTCTGGGTGCGCTTGAAGGAGCCGCCGAGGATGTTTTTGTTCATCCATTCGAAATCGAACGCATAGGTAAGGCCCTCGCGTACCTTTTCGTCAGCGAAGACGGCACGGCGGGTGTTGAAGACGAGGCCGAACATGCCGGTCGGCAGGCGCGGCTGGAACACGTCCTTGACGATATCGCCGCGATGGACGGCCGGGAAATTGTAAGCCTGTCCCCAATGGGAGGTATCGGAGGTGCCGTTGATGGCGTCGCCTTCGGGGTAGATGTCGATATCGCCCTTCTTGAAGGCCTCGAACATGGTTGTAACCTGGAGGAAATAGGTGATGCTGATTTCGTCGTAATTATCGAAGCCAACTTTGCCTGGAATATCCTTACCCCAGTAGTCGGGGTTTCTCTCCCAGATGATTCGTTCACCCGGACGCAGCGTTTTGATTCGGTATGGACCCGAGCCGACAACCGCGCCGAGGCCCGCCTGCTCGAATTTTTCCGGATCGATCGCATGTTTCGGCAGGATCGGCGTGGAGGAGGCGAGAATAAGCGGGGTTTCGCGATTGGCTTTTTCATTGAAGGTAAAGCGCACGCTGCGTTCGCCGGTCTTCTCCATCTTGGCCACGCCGTCGAGACGGCTGTTGAAAGGCGGGCGGCCCTTTTCCTTCAGGAGATTGAAGGTGAAGATCACATCATCGGGCGTTACCGGCTCGCCATCCGACCATTTCGCCTTGGGGTTGATGTTGAACTGGACAAAGCTGCGCTCGTCGTCCCACTCCACGGTTTCGGCGAGTAGCCCATAGAGGCTGAAGGGCTCGTCGCTGGAGCGCGACATCAGCGGCTCGTAAAGAAGATTGCCGAACTCAGGATCCCAAACACCACGGGCCGTGGTGCGCATTCCCTTGAGAACAAAGGGATTGAGGCTGTCGAAAGTGCCGACAACGCCGTAAGAAATGCGACCGCCTTTCTTCACGTCCGGATTGACATAAGGCAGGTGTGAAAAATCCGCGGGAAGCGCCGGTGTGCCATGCATCGAGATGGCGTGCAGCGGCTGCGCTACGGCACTCCCGCCGGGAAGCAGGGATGATCCCAAAAGAAACAATGCGGGGATGAGGGCCGCAAGGTTGCGCATGTCACTGTCCTGTCTCAACTGTCCGTCCGATGTGCGTCAGGACCGTTTATCATCATGATTCTGGCAGATATGTAGCACAGGGACATTGCAGGACCCATGCGGGCGCGGGAAATCTTGGGTCCGCTCAAGAAAAAGTTAAAGAAGTGCTGGATATCGCCGCGAACGGCATGTAACAGGGTGGCCGGAAGAGACGGGTCACGCATTTGCCTCATTTAAACGACAGTTGAACGGGCAGAAGGATACCGCCATCGACGAACAGAGCCTCGAACGGCCTGTTCTGGCAGACATTCAGGAGACGGAACTCTTATGATGCACAAGGCAAACACATTCACCCGGACGGCTCTGTCCGCTCTGGTCCTTTCTCTCGGCGCAGTTTCCGCTCCGGCCATTTCGCAGGCGCAGGATGCTGCACCGGCCGCTCAGGGTGGCGCTGGCGCTCCGCCCCTCGGTTGGTTCAAGACTTGCTCCAAGCAGGAAGACAACGATGTCTGCGTCGTGCAGAACGTGGTTCTTGCCCAGAACGGCCAGATGATTACCGCTGTCGGCCTCATCACCGTTGAAGGTAAGGTCAACCGCAAGCTGCTGCAGGTTTCCGTTCCGACCGCGCGTCTCATTCCTCCTGGTGTGATGATGCAGATCGATGGCGGCAAGGGCCAGAAGCTCGACTACGCCGTTTGCCTTCCCGACAAGTGCACGGCCGAAGTTCCGCTGACGGATGCCATGATCGCTTCGCTGAAGAAGGGTAGCGAGGTGGTCTTCACCTCCATCAACTTCCGCCGCGCGCCGAACCCCATCAAGATCGCGCTGACCGGTTTCACCGGCGCTTACGATGGTGCTGCCATTTCCCAGTCGCAGCTGGCTGAAAGCCAGCGCAGCCTGCAGGAAGGCATGCAGAAAAAGGCTGAAGAAGCTCGCAAGAAGCTGGAAGCCGCTCAGGATGCCGCCAAGGGCGCGCCGAAGCCCTGATTGCTGCAAAGTATCAAGAATGACAAAACCGGTCTGGCGACAGACCGGTTTTTTTATGCGTGTTTTACGTCCCTGGGAGGGGGGATGGTTGGCGGGCGTCAGTGTGCCGTCGACATTTTCGGTCGCCATTCGCCGTTTGGCGACTTGTCGAAGATGCGGCCGATATTCTGGTTTCTGAGCGGTGTCTCGTCTTCGTCGTGTACGAGGTTCTGTTCGGAAACATAGGCGACATATTCCGTCTCCTCGTTTTCCGCCAGAAGATGGTAGAAGGGCTGGTCGCGATCCGGCCTGATTTCTGCCGGGATGGCGTTCCACCATTCCTCGGTATTGGCGTATTCCGGGTCCACGTCGATGACCACGCCGCGGAACGGAAACACCTTGTGGCGGACGATCTCGCCAAGCGTGAATTTTGCGTCTCTTTGTTTCATGGCATGAATTTCCTTTCCCAATATTAGTTGGGTGTGCATTGGGAAATATCAAGACCTAGCGGTTTTGACGGGGTGTTCAGCGCCTTCGGCCAATCGGCGCAGTGGCGAGAACGACGCCGCCGGTGACGAGTACGATGCCGATGGCGTGATAGGTCTCGAAGCTCTCGCCGAGGAAAAACGTGGCCATGAGGATCGAGACCGGCGGCATCATGTAAAGCGTGATGCCTGCCGTGGCCGGACCGAAAACACGCACCGTATGGGTGAAGCAGTAGAAGGCCAGAAGCGAGGCGAAGAGGATGATGCCGCCGATCTTCGCCCAGGCGATTGGCGTGGTGGGCAACATGCCGCCCTGTGCCAGTTCCAGTGCTGCCGGCGGCAGAAGGACAAGCGCGCCGGAGAGCGCGATCAGACCGAAAAGGCTTAAGGAGGCCATCTGCCGTGCTGCCGGTTCGCGCAGCAGCAGCGAATAGATCGCAAAGGCGATGGCAGCTGTCAGGATCGCGAAATCGCCGATGTTGAAATTCATATGCCGGAGAGCGGAGATATCGCCCTTGAGCACGATGGCGGCGACGCCGGCGAAGGCGATAATCATGCCTGCCACTTCAAGCTTGCGGATCGGCCGGCCCTGAAAGATGCGCTGGAACAGGATGATGAACAGGGACGATGTCGTGTAGATCAGCGTGCCGTTGGCGGCCGTGGTCATGGTCAGACCCCAATAGACCACGCCGCCGCAGATACCCATGCCGAGAATGCCAAGGACGAGCCAAAGCAGCGTCTTGCGCCGCACAAAAGCAAGGAAGTTGTGCCAGTCGGCGACCATGAAGGGTGCGATGATGAGGGTCGAGCCCATCCAGCGGATGAAAGCGGCGATGAAAGGCGAGACTTCGCCGACGACGCCGCGGCCGAAAATGACGTTGCTGGAAAAAAAGAACGGCACAGCCAGAAAGATGAGCCAGTCCGTGAGGCGTGTTTGCTGCGTGGCTGGCTTGTTCGACATTCTTTACGATACGGCTGGGCTTCAAAAGAAAACGGCGGCTTTCCGGGGAAAACCGCCGAGATGGATCGAGCGCCCAGAGAGCGCTCGCAGGGCCAATCAGGCCGAATAGTACATGTCGAATTCGACCGGGTGAGGGGTCATTTCGAAACGCATGACTTCCTGCATCTTCAGCTCGATGAACGAGTCGATCTGGTCGTCATCAAACACACCGCCGGCGGTCAGGAACTTGCGGTCCTTGTCTAGGCTTTCCAGCGCTTCGCGCAGCGAACCGCAAACGGTCGGGATCTTCTTCAGTTCCTTGGCAGGAAGGTCGTAAAGGTCCTTGTCCATCGGCTTGCCGGGGTGGATCTTGTTCTTGATGCCGTCGAGGCCGGCCATCAGCATGGCCGCAAAACCGAGATAGGGGTTCTGGGTCGGGTCCGGGAAGCGGACTTCGACGCGCTTTGCCTTCGGGTTGGAGCCGAAGGGGATACGGCAGGAGGCAGAGCGGTTGCGCGCGGAGTAAGCGAGCAGAACCGGCGCTTCATAACCCGGCACCAGACGCTTGTAGGAGTTGGTGGTCGGGTTGGTGAAAGCGTTGATGGCCTTGGCGTGCTTGATGATGCCGCCGATGTAGTACAGGCAGGTCTCGGAAAGACCGGCATATTCGTCGCCCGCGAAGGTCGGCTTGCCGCCCTTCCAGATCGACTGGTGAACGTGCATGCCCGAGCCGTTGTCGCCGAAGATCGGCTTCGGCATGAAGGTTGCCGTCTTGCCATAGGCATTGGCGACCTGGTGCACGACGTACTTGTAGATCTGCATCTTGTCGGCGCTGGAGACGAGCGTATCGAACTTCACACCCAGCTCGTGCTGAGCGGCAGCCACTTCGTGGTGGTGCTTTTCGACGACGACGCCCATTTCGGCCAGAACCGTCAGCATTTCGGAGCGCATGTCCTGCAGGCTGTCGATCGGCGGAACCGGGAAATAACCGCCCTTGACACGCGGACGGTGACCGAGGTTGCCCGTCTCGTAGTCGGTGTCGTCGTTGGACGGCAGTTCCGACGAATCCAGCTTGAAGCCGGTATTGTAGGGGTCTGCCTTGTACTTCACGTCGTCGAAGACGAAGAATTCAGGCTCGGGGCCGACGAAAACGGTGTCGCCGATACCGGAAGCCTTAAGGTAGGCTTCGGCCTTCTTGGCAGTGCCGCGTGGGTCGCGGTTATAGGCTTCGCCCGAAACCGGGTCGAGAATGTCGCAAAGGACGACCAGGGTGGACTGGGCGAAGAACGGATCGACATGGGCGGTTGCCGGATCGGGCATCAGCACCATGTCGGACTCGTTGATGGCCTTCCAGCCGGCGATCGAGGAGCCGTCGAACATGACGCCGTCGGCGAACATGTCTTCGTCGACGCATACCACGTCCATGGTGACGTGCTGCAGCTTGCCCTTGGGATCGGTAAAGCGCAGGTCCACGAACTTGATGTCGTTATCCTTGATCTGCTTCAAGATATCGTTTGCGGTCGTCATTTAAACTTTTCCTTGAGTGTGATGATGACGAGGTGAAAACCCAAGCCTCCCCGGCTCGGGACTTTTTTTAATTATATGGCGTCCACGCCTGTTTCACCGGTTCGGATGCGGATGACTTCCTCGACATTGGAAACGAAAATCTTTCCATCGCCGATGCGTCCTGTCTGCGCCGCATTGCGGATCGCCTCGATGACGGCTTCCGCATTCTCATCCGCCAATACGACTTCGACTTTCACTTTCGGCAAAAAGTCCACAACGTACTCTGCACCGCGGTAGAGTTCCGTGTGGCCCTTCTGACGACCAAAGCCTTTTGCTTCCGTGACCGTGATTCCCTGAAGTCCGACTTCCTGAAGGGCTTCCTTCACTTCATCGAGCTTGAAAGGCTTAATGATCGCTTCGATCTTTTTCATGAGAAAATATCTCTCCGCTTCTCCCGTTAAAGCAGGTAAATCCCGCTCTGCCACAAGAATGCACGTATTGTGCCAGATCGGAAGCGGGCGTGAAGAAAAAACTTCGTTCCTCCGGCCTTCCAGCACAAAATGCATTCGCTTTTTGCGCTTTTCCAGCCAATTTCTCGCCGAAACCCGAAAAATCCATCTGCATTTCTGTGAAATTGTATTATTTTAGGTTTTTTGAATATTTTGAAAAACGCGAGAAGGGGAAAGGTCGTCTGTTTATATTTTATGCATTTGTCTATTATTTGGACATGGCTAGTTGCTCATTTTTGTATCGATTGCCTTTCCGACGTTTTGAAGGGATGATCGTGACATGAAATCCCTCTCGCATCTCTTTCTCATCGACCCTGTTGTCATGGCCCGCATCGATGCGGCGGCCGGGCAATCCGGTATTCCTCTTTATGACCTTATGGAGCGGGCGGGGCAGGCGGTTGCCGCCTCGGCGTTGCGTCACTACCCGCAGGCGCAGCGTTTGATCGTGCTCTGTGGCGGCGGCAATAATGGCGGCGATGGTTATGTGGCGGCGCGCGCGCTCTTGCACAGCGGAGCGGTCGTCGCGGTTCATCATCTCGGTGATGTCGTCGCGCTCAGGGGTGATGCGCGGACGGCCTTCGAGCGAAGCGGCGTGACGCCGCTGCCGCTCGGCGATTATAGGCCGCTCTCGGGTGACGTGGTGATCGATGCGGTATTCGGGGCTGGATTGTCCCGCGATGTTCCGCAGGAACTTGTCCGCGTGATCGAAGCGGTCACGCAGGCGAAGGTGCCGGTTCTCGCTGTCGATCTGCCCTCGGGTCTCTGCGGCAGGCGGGGCGTGCCTCTCGGCGCGTCGTTCAGGGCCGAGCGGACGATCACCTTCATGGCGCGCAAGCCGGGCCATCTGCTCATGCCGGGACGGGAGCTTTGCGGGACGCTCGAGGTATTTGATATCGGCATTCCGTCCCGCATCCTTGAAGCCCATTCTGGCTCGATTGCGGAAAACGATCCGCTTGTCTGGCGTTCTGCCTTGCCTGCGGACGATCTCGAGACGCATAAATTCCGCCGCGGGCATCTCACCGTTTTTTCCGGCCCGGCTCATGCGACGGGGGCATGCCGCATGGCGGCGCTTGCGGCGCTGAAGGCAGGTGCAGGCATCGTCACCGTTGCCGCGCCGCGCCAGGCGCTCGACGTGCTGTCCACGACGTTGACGGCCGTGATGAACGCGCCGATGGACGATGCCGACGATCTGCGGTCGTGGCTGGAGGATGGGCGTCATGGCACCTTCGTTCTCGGTCCTGGTTTCGGCGACCTCGAAAAGGCGCGGCAATTCGTGTCCCTGCTTGGAGACAGGGCGGTGGTGCTGGATGCCGATGCGATCACGGCTTTCAGGGATCATAAGGAGGCCCTGTTTGCGCGTGTCACGTCGGGAACGGGCAAATTCGTGCTGACGCCGCATGAGGGCGAATTTGCCCGGCTGTTTCCCGATCTTGCCGCCGACAAGATGCTGAGCAAGATCGAGAAGGCCCAGGTAGCCTCGGCGCGCAGTGATGCCGTACTGGTCTACAAGGGCGCGGATACGGTGATTGCCGGGACGGATGGCCGGGCGGTGGTCAACACCAATGCGACCGCGAGCCTTGCGACGGCTGGGTCAGGTGATGTGCTGGCCGGTATCATCGGCGCGCTGATGGCGCAGGGCACGCCTGCCTTCGAGGCGGCTGCGGCCGGGGTCTGGCTGCATGGCGAGGCGGGCCATAGGGCAGGTAGCGGCATGACGGCGGAGGATTTGGCCCATGCGGTTCGGCCGTTCGTCTGATGTAGGGATGCGCATCTCAACTTTCGCCGCCGCGGACTTGATACGTGGTCCAGGGCGATCAAGTCTTTGATTGTGACGCACTGATCTCACGGCGCAAACGCGCCGTGGCCTGATGCCGGATCAAGCCCGACATGACGGAGGATAGGTTTCTATCCTGCCAAGCGTCTCGCTTTTCAGGCCTTCACACACGCCCTCAATGCGCGGCCTTGCCTGCCTGGCTCGCCATTGCCATTCGCGAGGCGCTGATCAGCAGCTTGCGCTCAGCGCGCTCCTGCTGCGGTGTGCGATTGTAGATTTCGCGATAACACTTCGAGAAATGCGAGGCGGAGACGAAGCCGCAGGCGACGGCCACTTCGACCACCGGCATGGCGGATTGCACCAGCAGGTGACGCGCGCGGTCGAGGCGGATTTCGAGGTAATAACGGGCGGGCGAGCGGCCCATTTCCTGGCGGAAGAGGCGTTCCACCTGCCGGCGCGACAAATCGGCGGCATCGGCGATGTCGAGCAGGGATAGCGGTTCGGCAAGATTGCCTTCCATCAATTCGATGATCGACAGAACCTTGCTGTTCTGCACGCCGAGGCGGGCGCGTAGCGGCAGGCGCTGGCGATCATTCGGGCTGCGCACGCGGTCGGTCAATTGCTGTTCGCAAACGCGGTTGACGAGGTTTTCGCCGAAATCCTGGCCGATCAGGCTCAGCATCATGTCAAGCGAGGCCGTGCCGCCGGCGCAGGTATAGATGTTGCTGTCGACTTCGAAGAGATCGGCATAGACTTCCACCTGCGGGAAGGCTTCGGAAAAGCCGGGCAGGTTCTCCCAATGGATCGCGCAGCGCTTGCCGTTGAGGAGGCCTGCCTGCGCAAGGATATGGGCGGCGGTACAGAGGCTGCCGATGGCGATGCCGCGATTATAGGCCTCACGCAGCCAGGCATTGACCGACTTGTTGATGTGTTGGTCCACATCAATGCCCGAACAGATGATCGCCATTTCCGGGCGGTTTTCGCCGCTGACATAGCGCCGCTCATCGGCAAGACAGGTATCGGCCTCAAGACAGATGCCGCTCGATGACATGACCTTCTGGCCGTCGAGCGAGGCGATCCGCCATTCGTAAGCCTGATAGCCCAACATTCGGTTGGCGATGCGAAGCGTTTCAACCGCTGCAGCGAAGGGCAGCATGGTAAATTGCGGAATGAGAAAAAAGACGATTGAGCGTTTCTTCTGGGAGTTTCTGCTCATTTGCCCGTGCTCCGTTGCGAATACGCAATTCCTCCCTTGGAATTGGTCTTCTGGATGTCCTCTCTGCGACATCTTTAACGAAAAATACGCCGTGGAATCGGGGCTGTCAAAAAATAGCTTTTGAATTATGCAAAATTTGCGACAAGGCTTTAAAACGGGCGCTGTGTCGCATGTAAAACAGGCAGGCAATTTTGCGCCTTCGGTCCCTTTGGTCAGGGGCGGCGCTTATGGCTCGCAACGCAAGAGAGGGTCGCGAGCCATCTGTCCGCCATCATTTGCGACCGGCGTGTGTGCGGGTGGTGTCGGCTGTCGGCCATCCGATATCCTTCAATGTTTCCGGCGGCAATCCCTCCAGTGTACGAAGCATCCGGTCTCGCCGCCATTCTGCGTAACGGGCGGAAACATGTTCGGACAGGCGCTGGAGCCAGCCACCGGATGCTGGGCGGTGCGAAGACCGGTTGGTTACCGGCAGATAATGTACCATGGTCATGTCTTGATCCTTTCCTGAACCACGATCGTGTTTGCGACTTCGGTATGCGCCCGCTTGTTTTATCAAGCAAGCGAATGAGACTTATGTCATTCATCAATTTATCGAATGAATTACCGGCTCGGAACGCGGGATGTCCGCGAGGTCGTTGCCGCTTCATTCCGACGAAGCTTAAATCGCCCCGTCAATCGATGTCCCAGATGGTGCGCCGTTGTTGACATTCAATCAAACGAAATGATATCCATCTATAAATCAAAATATTTGAAGGTGCGTGCCATGACCGTGACTTTCCGCCAACCGCTACCGTTGCTGGATAACGACATATTGAGAACCTTCGTCGCCATTGCGGAAACGGGAAATTTCTCTACCGCTGCGGAAGTGGTGTTCAGAACGCCCTCGGCCGTCTCCATGCAGATCAAGAAGCTTGAGGAGCAGTTGAAGACGACACTGTTCCTGCGCGATGCCCGCTCAGTGACATTGACCGCGCACGGCGAGACGCTGCTGACCTACGCGCGGCGGATGATTGCTCTCTCTAATGAGGCCGTGTCGCGTTTCGTCATGCCGGAACTGTCAGGTGTCGTCCGGCTCGGTGCGCCGGAGGATATTGGCGAGCGTGGCTTGTTGCCGGGCATTCTCAAGCGTTTTGCCGATGCTTTCCCCGGTATCATGATCGATGTCACCATCGATTCCAGTTCCAATCTCTATAAGCGCATGGACGAGCAGCGGCTTGACCTCGCCCTCGTCAACTGCGCCTCCCACCCGCTGCGCGATACCGGCGAGGTGCTGATGCGCGAACGTCTGGTCTGGGCAGGCGCAAAATGCGGCACGGCCCATCTGCGCGATCCGCTGCCGATTTCCATTTGGGAAGAGGGCTGCATCTGGCGCTCGGAGGCGATCAATTCGCTGGAAAAACGCGGGCGCAATTTCCGCGTGGCCTATCTCAGCGGCCATACCATGGCGCAGCGCGCGGCGATTGCCGCCGATCTAGCCGTTGCGCCGCTGCCGCGATCCTACGTGCTGAACGACATGGTCATTCTGGGTGACAAGGAAGGCCTGCCGGAACTCGGCTTTTTCGATATCCGACTGATCATGGGCGACAAGGCGTCGCGCCCTGTTCTTGCGGTGGCTGAAAGCATTCGAAACGCTTTTGTCGAGGTCGCCAAAGCGGCCTGAGGTCCAGGACGTGCGCGGCGGCCGTGGACCGTCGCGCGTTCGGGATGGTGGTATTCAACCCGCCATCGAATCCTGGGACGCCGAATGGTCAGTTGCGCCGGTTTGCCAGCTTCCACGCTTGACCAGCCAGTCGGCCGAATTCTGCAATCCGCCAAAGGGAAAGACGTGAATCTGCCGGATGGGGCCTTGCGGATTGGCCTGCCAGTGCCTCTCTATCGGACCGACGACGCTTTCCGGTGAATGACCCTTCGCGAGCGTCGTCAGGGAAAGCGCGTTTTTCTTCAGATAAGCAATGGAATTGCCGACGCCGCAGAGTGCCGCATATTTCAAAAGCGTCGTGATCTTGGCCGGGCCGGATACGCCGATATGCACCGGAAGCTCGATGCCAGAGGCCGAAAGCCCTTCCGCCCAGGCGATGAAACGGGCGGGATCAAAACCGAACTGCGTGACGATGCGCATGGCGGCATCGCTTCTCTCGGCAAAATCGCGTTTCAACCGGAGTGCGGCCATTGCCGTGTCATCGTTGAAGTCCGGGCTGCCTTCGGGGTGGCCGGCGATGGCGATCTGCCTTATGCCGCAATGGTCAAAAATGCCTGTCGACAACATGTCCATGCTGGATGCGAAGGGACCGGTAGGTCGATCGACGCCGCCACCGACAACCAGAACATCCGTAACACCTGCTTCTCCGGCAAGCCGTCTCACCTGTTCCTCAAACGCCACGCGTGAGGGGATGCGCCGCGCTGCAAGATGCGGCACCGGTTCGTAACCGAGGTCGCGCAAATGTGCTGCGGCTTCAACCAGCCTTTCCTGTGAGGCTGCTCCGGTGTCGGTGAGGTAGACGCGGACACCCCGCGGAAAGAGGCCGGCAAGCTCCGTCGCGCCAAGCACCTGTGCGGGTGAGGCTTCAATGGAGGCCGGGATGACGGAAGCGGCGGAAATATCGGGCAATTTGTGCAATATCCTTTTTATTACCATGCACCGGTTTTGCGGCGAAGTCTGTGCCTGTTGCGGCAAGACAGGCTTGCATCTGCGACGAAGCTCGGTCCGGTTTCCCTCAGACGCGGTTCACCAGATCCGCTTTGTCAGTCCGTTCCATAGCCAGGTCCAGATGGTGGGCGGAAAACGCAGCACCGATTTGCCGGGTGAGGGCGGCTGCGGGGCGAGGCTGCCGGAAAGGGCGTCCTCTATGGCGCTGACGGCGATATCCACCGATGCCGCGGTCAAAAGCAGTGGATAGGTAGCAATCGTATCGGAGGGCGACGGTTTCAGCCGTTTCTCGTAAAGCGTGGCGCCGGTATCCACGCCCTTGTCGACCAGATGCACGGTCGCACCGAAATTGCCGCGGTCTTTTTCCACCAGCGCCCAGTAACCGCCCATCTGCCCGCGATAGGCGGGGTTGATGCCGGCATGGAAATTGATGATCGGGCATTGGAGGTCCTGAAGCGTGGCTGGCGTCAGCAGGCGGCAGGAAATGGTGAATATGACCGCCGGTTTCAGCAGATTGGCGGCCTCGCGGCATTCCTCATCATTGAGCGAGGCGAATTGCGTGACGGGAAGACCGGGGTGGAGATCAGGAGAAAGGCCGTGTTCGGCGATGATCTCATTGCTTCTGCGAACCGTGAAGCGTTTGCCGAGCCGCGAGGCGATCATCGTCGCCATCTGGCCCGCAGCGACAATCCATCCGAGCCGTCGCGCGCGCCGCCTGAGAATGACCGACTTGCTTTCCGGCTGCTCCAGGAAGACGTGGATGTCGGAAAACCGGGCAGCCAGCGCGTTGATCATGACATTGGGGTTCGTGCCGCCCGCCGTCATCACCAGAAGCCGATTGTTGATGTCAGTCATATCACCCACGCGATTTTCCCAAACCATGATCCGGTTGGCGAGTGTGCCCTGTGAACTTCAAAACCCTGTTAATTTTCATAGACGGGATTTTTTGAAATACCGCTGGAACCGTTTTTTCGGACTCACGTTATTGTGACGCATATCACATCGGCGCTTGCCTTTAGACGGCAAGTCATAGGGGAGTAGTTTCACATGATCACACGCATTCTTTCGACCGTTTTCGTGGCTTTGCTGACTGTTGTCACCCTGAGCTCCTGCGGTAACACCATTCGCGGCGTGGGCCGGGATACGGCAAACGCCGTCGACGCGACGCAGGATGCCGGCCGCAGCGTAGACCGCGCAGCGCGCCGTTAATCAACGCTCCCCTCCCGGAAAGGCGTTACCCGAAAGTCGGGTGACGCCTTTTCTTTGACCGAATTTCCCTGCGAATGTTCGCCTGGCGAGAATCAAAGGGGCGGGCATGATTGTATCGGTAAAGAAACTGGCGCAGCTGCTGTTGCCATTGCTGCTGCCGTTCTCGGCGCAGGCCGCAGGGCAGACGGATTTCTGCAAGAGCATCGACCATGCGGGCGGTCGATACACGGTCTGCAGTTTCGACCCGGCAAAAAGCACCATCCGCATTTATGATCAGGACCATGTCTCCGGGCAGGGATATCGGAATTTTGCCGATCTCTCTTCGGCCCTGTGGCACCAGCATATGTTCAGCATCTTCGCCATGAATGGCGGCATGTATCATTCCGACTATTCGCCGGTTGGCCTTTTCATCGAAAATGGCGTGGAGCGCTCACCGATCAGCACGCGGGGCGGCTGGGGCAATTTTCACCTTCTGCCGAATGGCTTGTTTTATATAAAGGGTGCGAAGGCCGGGGTGCTGGACACCGACGCCTATATGGCGGCGGATCCGAAGCCGGATTTCGCCACGCAATCCGGGCCGATGCTCGTGATCGACGGCAAGCTGCATCCGCGTTTTCTGCCTGATAGCGACAGCCTGAAGCGCCGCAACGGTGTTGGTGTCTCCCGCGACGGCATGGTGCATTTCGCCATTTCGGAAAATACTGTGCGCTTTTACGATTTCGCTACCCTGTTCAGGGATGTGCTGGATGCGCCAAATGCGCTCTATCTCGACGGTACGATATCCAGCGTCGATATTCCCGCGATGAGAAGGCGGGACTCGCTGTTTCCGATGGGGCCGATCATCGCTGTTGTCGATCGGGTGCCGGATTAGCCGGAAAGATCAGATCGGCGCCTTGGGATAGGCTTTTTCGAGGCCTGCCGATGCCGTCAGGCCCTTGCGGAACGCGAGAAAAGCGGGGTGCTGGCTCGCTCTTGCGGTTTCCGTGATGCGGATCTGCAACCGGGCTGGGGCATTGCCGCCAAGCCATTCGCCGGTCGCCTCCAGCTTCAGGCTGTTGAGGAAAGGGGCGTTGGTTTGCTGATCGAGATAAAGATTGAGGCCGGCCAGCAGATTTTCATCCTGCAAGGCATTTTCCATCAACAAGAGCACCCACGCTTTATCTTCGCTCGTTAGCGACGTGAGTTTCGACGCGACCGTTTCGCGGTCGGGAAATGAGGATGCCTGCTGCATGGAAAGACTCGCGTCGTTGTCGTTGCCATCGTCGATAAAGCAGCACCGGCGGCCTTTCAAGGCGCGGCGCTTTAGCGCGAGAAATTCTACCCTTAGATGTTCGGCCGTCAGGGCTTTCAACAGGTGTTTGTAGGGAAGCTTTAAATAACGGTTACACTTTAGCCCAAATTGCGGCGAAGCCCAAAACGGCTCTTTTTCGCACGTCGCCCTAACGCCTTGTTTTTTCACATACCTATGCACGAGGCGAATGGCAGCCTGTCAAAAACGCCTTCATTTAGCCGCTTTTTGCATTTGCGTTCCTCGTCGGATTTTAATAAATGCTTGCCCCAACGGGCCGGGTCTTGAAGATCCCCCGGAGAGTGAATAGCTGGAGTAATCATGGAAGAAACCGCTCAGAAATCCTGCTGGGGCGTCACCTTGCGCGCACTTGCAGGCTTTGCCGCTTTTCTCGCATTGACGTACATTTTTGGCAGCCCATAAGCTTCTCTCCTGAATAACAGGTTTTGAAACGGCGCGGTTTTCCTCTGGAAACCGTGCTGTTTTCGTTTCCGGGACGCTCATGTCGCAGCTGCGCAAACCGCTGACGCTCTTTTGTGGCGATCCTTTTCGGCTTTGGATATGATGGTGGAGGAATCCATTCATATTCAGGGCGAACTTCATGTTTCTTTCGGTCTTCGACGTCTTCAAGATCGGTATTGGTCCTTCGAGCTCCCACACGATGGGGCCGATGACGGCGGCCAACCGCTTCCTGGCGCTGATCCTCAGCGATGACTGGCCGCGTCCGGCCGGTGCCGCCGTTGCGCAGCTGAAGGTCAGCCTGCACGGTTCGCTTGCCTTCACCGGCATTGGCCACGGCACCGGCCGTGCCGTCATCCTTGGCCTCACCGGCGAGCGGCCGGACCTCGTCGATCCCGATGCCATGGATGCGATCATCGAGACGGTGGAAAAGGCGGGCACGGTCACGCCGCCCGGTCACCCGTCCTATCTGTTCCGCCCGGCCGAGGATCTGGTCTTCGATAAGAAGAACCCGCTGCCCGGCCATGCCAACGGCATGACCTTTTCCGCCTTCGACAATCAGGGCAGGCTTCTCATCAAGCGCATCTATTATTCCGTCGGCGGCGGTTTCGTCGTCACCGATACGGAACTGGAGGCGATCAAGCAGCGCGGCAAGACCATCGATAATGGTCCCCGCGTGCCTTATCCATTCGGGACGGCGCGGGAAATGCTCGAGATGGCGGCCCGTTCCGGCCGCACCATCGCCCAGATGAAGCGCGCAAACGAGGAGACGGTGGTTTCCCGCGAGGAACTGAACGAGCGTCTCGACCAGATCTGGGAAGCCATGAATGGCTGCATCGAGCGCGGTTTGAAAGTGGATGGCATCATGCCCGGCGGTCTGAAGGTGCGCCGCCGCGCCCGCTCCATTTATGAGAAGCTGAATGCGGAATGGCGCAGCAACCGGCTGAACCCTGTTATGGCCAATGACTGGCTGAGCGTCTACGCGATGGCCGTAAACGAGGAAAACGCCGCCGGCGGCCGCGTGGTGACCGCGCCGACCAATGGTGCGGCGGGTGTCGTTCCGGCCACCGTCCGATATTTCCGGCATTTCCATGAGGATGCGACCGTCGACGACGTGCGGGACTTCCTGCTGACGGCCGCCGCCATCGGCGGCATCATCAAGCACAATGCTTCGATATCGGGCGCGGAAGTGGGCTGTCAGGGCGAGGTCGGATCGGCTGCGGCCATGGCGGCGGCGGGTCTTGCCGCGGTCATGGGCGGATCGCCCGAACAGGTGGAGAATGCCGCAGAGATCGCGCTCGAACATCACCTCGGCATGACCTGTGATCCGATCGCGGGCCTTGTGCAGGTGCCGTGCATCGAGCGCAACGCGCTTGGCGCCGTCAAGGCGGTAACCGCGGCTTCGCTGGCGCTGAAGGGGGACGGCCAGCATTTCGTGCCGCTTGATGCCTGTATCGAGACCATGCGCCAGACCGGCAACGACATGAGCGAAAAATACAAGGAAACTTCCACCGGCGGCCTCGCCGTCAACGTTGTGGAGTGCTGAGCGGGCAGGGCGGCAGGCGTCGTGCAGATGCTTGACGCCCGTCGCAAAAAGGCATTGATAGGGGCATGCCTCTACATCTCATCAAACTATGCGTTGGCGCGGACTCAATCCAGGACTTGCGAGACTGGGTCGCGCATCGCGCACTGACAGCAATTGCCGCTGGCCTTGAGCCGCATAGCGTCCATACCACCCGGATGATCCCAAAGCGCGTCGAGGAACTGCTGGAAGGCGGCTCTCTCTACTGGGTCATCAAGGGACAGGTGCAGGCGCGGCAGAAACTTCTCGATATCCGCTCCTTCAAGGGCGAAGACGGTATTTCCCGCTGCGACCTCATTCTCGGCCCCGAGGTTATCGAGACCTCACCTGCGCCGAAGCGCCCGTTTCAGGGCTGGCGTTACCTGAAGGACGACGAAGCGCCACGCGACCTCGGCGGCGGGGCGGGCGGCGAGGACTTGCCTTCCGATCTCAGGCGGGAACTCGCCGAGCTTGGCTTGCTATGATGCATGAAAATGAAAACCTCGATTAGTCGGCGGAGTTGCTGGCGCCCTGAAAGCTGTCCTCCGTCATGCTCGGGCTTGTCCTGAGCATCTGCGACGTCTCGATTGCGTTGGCGTGGTTAGATCCTTGGGACAGGCCCAAGGATGACGCCTGGTAGGTCAGTTGTTCAGAGTATTTAGCCGGCCCCTTGCGGAGCCGGCTTTTTAATTGTGGAGACGGGAAGGGTATGCTGTCTGACTAACTTACCGGATGCCGCCAACCGCCGTGGTGGCGCGGCCATCCTGAATTTTCACCCAGCGGCCGGGATTGGCGGTGTCCTGGCGCTTCAGGTAGGTATATTCGGTTTCCGACCAGTTCATGACCTTGTTGCGCATGTTGTCGAGAACGAAATCGCCACGATCGGTACGGACGGTCAGGACGGCGTGGCCTTCGCCATTGGGCTGAAGAACGACTGTGATCAGCAGGTTGGAGGCAGAGAACCCCTTGTTCATCAGCATCTTGCGCTTCAGAAGCACGAAGTCTTCGCAATCGCCGACAGTGGTGGGATAGGCCCAGCGCTCCTCGACGCCATAGATTTCCATGTCGGTCATCGGCGTGATGGTGGTGTTGACGCTGTAGTTGACGTCGAGCATCGTCTTCCAGCGCTCTTCGGTCAGCTGCATCGGTCCATTGTCCAGCGAGGTCGGCTGGCATTCGCTCTGATAGGTCTGGCAGAACTCATAGTGGCCAATCGGCGGATTGGCCTTGCCGATGACGCGCATGACGGCGGCTGGCGAAGCGCTTGCCTGATGGGCGAAGGCGCTGACGATGAATGCGATCAGAGTGAAAACGAAACGGTTGTTCTTGTTCATTGCTTGTCTCCCCGTGGTGAGGAGACATTCGCAGTTATATTTTGAGCCGACGGAAATTTGCGCGGCGCAATTTGAGCTTAAATTTCAGCAAATTAGCCGATGTTTTGAACTGTATTCGAGTTAGTTTTTATGCGTGTTTGAAGCAAATTTTATTACAATTTTACGCATCTCGCCCTTAGGCTTTTGGTAGTCATTTAGGCTGCTGTATTAAAAGCGATTTTCGGCGCGTCGCTGTCCGCGCTGTTATCCGCTATCGTCTTGCTGGACTTGGCTAGGCGGTGAATTTCCCGTTTTGGGATAGTTCTTTCAGGCTGAAACAGGCCGAAAAAAGCGGCAAAAAAAATTCAAAAAACTGCTTTTTTTCTGCAAAAAAAGATTTGCCGAATGTTTTTTGTCCCCATTCGCGCGATCGGCGACCCGAAAGGACGTGCCGCGTTCCGCTCAGTCAACCGCGCATGCAAAGGACATATCGCATAGTCGGCGCATCAGAATGGGAACTCGTGAAGGAGAAAATGAATCGCGCCAGACGCCATGCGCGGCGCGCGAACCCGCACAGCCGCGAATGTTGCCGCTGGCGGTTTATGCCTCTTCATGGCAATGGGGTCAGGCAGAACCCAACGCGCGCAGAACATTCTGCGCGTTTTTAACCGGCGCAAAGGTGCCGTGTGTTGTCAACGTCCTAGAGAAACTCGATCAGAGCGTCGGGCGATTGCACGCGGTCGAACTCGACCGCCACGCCTTCCATGAAGTGGCGCACGATCTTGCCGCTCATGTTCTTGCCAAGCTGAACCCGGGTTCCGAGGGGGGGCCGGTTTTCGATCTCGATGGCCGCACCCGACAGGGAGAGGTCGATCAGTCGGCAGGCGACGAGCACGCCGTCTTCCAGAACGAGCTGTGCCTTGGCATTGCGCGGCGTCAGGCGGTCATGGCGGCGGTCTTCCGGCAGGCCGAGCAGCTGGCGTTTGGCGATCCATGCGAGCTGGGCGGCGAGTTTTTCGCGCTTGCGCTCCGGCGCGTTGATGGCGATGAGGAAACCTGCTGGGGTCAGCGTCGTGACGGTGCCTTCGATCCGGCCGATATGCTGGAGATAGGCGATGACACGGTCACCGCGGCGGGCAACACCCGGGCAGGTGAACTGCGCTCTTTCTGCGGTCATCTCGGTTGCGGTGCAATCATATTCTTCGTGGTCGGGCAACATGAGACGGCCGGTGAAGGACACACGGACGGCGTCGTCCAGGTGAGCTTCTTCAACCGGACGCGGGATCTGGGCGGTGTTGGCCGAGCGGGACGAAAACATGGGCATCGCAATTGTAATGAATGATGATGCCTCGTTTCTACATTGCGCGAGTTAACAGACTGTATTGTTTGATATCTACAATTTTTCCAATCGACAAAATGATTACAGTATTGACGTATTTATTGCGCTGGACCGCCGTGACAGCCCCCTGATCCCGTGGCGCGATGCGTGCGGAAGCCGTCAAAGCCGTCCTGCAAAGGGGGCCGCTGCTGCACTGGTGTTTGCCGCGCGCTCTGTGGGCACAATGTCCAGGTGCAACAGCCGGCTGCTTTTCATGGAGAGACATTGGATCGGAGCGGCAAAATCAAGCCTGGGACTTTCCGGCAACAGGGCCCCCAGCAGTCTTGGTGAAGCGTCCGTCTCCGTGAGCAATGGCAGAAGGAGCATTTCGAAGGCCAATGGTGCGACGCCGTGCTCGTCTTCGGCTTCAACATCGAAAATCACCGGCAACTGGTGTTGCAGGATGCCGCGCGCGACACGACAGGGGAAGACGGCATTGGCCTGATGCCACAGTTCCGAAAAGGGGCGATCCCGCAATTCCCGGCCAAACAGGTCGCAGAGACGTGTGCCGGCAAGGCGGAAGAACGGCGTGTTCTCTCCCTTGTCGGTGAGGATGAAAAGATCGCCGAGGTGATGTTTCAGCTTTGCGGGATCAATGTCTTCGCGGCGAGGGGCAGGGCGCTTGCCGCGCAAGTCGTCCCAATAGGCATATATGTCCAGTCCGGCCATGCTCTTCATAGCATTTCTCCATGTTCGTTTTTGGGACATCATGTCCATCCGAACGTCTGTATCTGGAGGTGTAGCGATTTTCGTGCCAACCGGATTTGTTAAGGTTAACAAATGGTTGAGATTGCTTCTCGGCCGCGGTCGTGGCATCCGTGTCGCCATGTCGGGGGAACGCTCCCTTCAGCACAATTGATGGCGCTGCCCGCGATTTCACGGGCTCGCCTGCAAGCCGGACCGTCCGTGGCCCGGCGCTCGAACCGGTTGCGGTTTAGCGTCGCGCGCACAAAGGCGGGACGGCTTTTTTTTCGTTCGGGCTTCCTATATTGCTCGGGGAACGCAAAATTCGACCAAGACAGGGATGGGATCATGTCCTACGAGGACGGCGAACAGCCGCCGGTTTCGGAATCGCCGGAGCCGAAAGACGATACGAATACGCCCGTCTTCAACCTGCCGGGGCTGCTCGTCGGCATCCTGGCCGCGCTGGTCATCGCTTATGTGGTCCCCGCTTATCTTCTGTCGGAGGAAGGTGAACGCTGGTTCGTCTTCACCTTTGGCTTCATCCCGCTGCGTTACGCTGTCCCTTTTTCGCAGCAGGGCCTGGAATGGCTCTGGACGCCGGTGACCTATTCTTTCCTGCATGGTGGCATCGAGCATATTCTCTTTAACGGATTATGGTTGATGGCCTTCGGTGCGCCGGTTCTGCGCCGGATCGGAACAGTGCGCTTTGTACTGTTATGGTGCATTTCCGCCGCCGTTTCCGCCTTTGGCCATGCGGCGTTAAACTGGGGTGATGTGACGGTACTCATCGGCGCATCCGGTGTCGTATCGGCGCTGATGGGCGCGGCTTGCCGCTTCGCTTTCCCTGCGCGTGGCGGATATAGCGCCTCCTTCGGCCATCTGATGCCGCGGCAGAGCATTCTTGCGGCACTCTCCAACCGCACGGTTCTGATCTTCACGCTGATGTGGCTGTTCGGCAATGTGCTGATTGCCGTCGGCGTGCCGCTGTTCGGAGATGTCGGCGGTCAAATCGCTTGGGATGCCCATGTTTTCGGGTTTCTGCTCGGCTTCCTGTTCTTCGGCCTTTTCGATCGTCCACTACGCTAGGTCGATCACGCTCCTTGTCGGCCGTGGCGCAAATTTGCTTTCGCGCGTCCCATGCGGGATTGCATTCAAGCGGGCCTCAGCGCACCATACCGCATGATTTGCAACCGCCGGGGGAGACTGCGGCACTGCGGATCGCTGCAAAGAGGAGGAAGGCATGCCCACATTCGTAAAAGATCTTCTCGACCGCAAGGGCCGGGATGTCGTGACTGTCAATCCTGAGGTCAGCATCGGTGAGGCGGCGGCCACGCTGCACGCGCACAAGATCGGTTCCGTCGTCGTGACCGATGGCGATGGTGTCGTTCTCGGCATCTTCACGGAGCGCGATCTTGTCAAGGCCGTTGCGGGTCAAGGTGCCGCCTCCCTCCAGCAATCCGTTTCCGTGGCCATGACCAGGAATGTCATTCGCTGTCACCACAATTCCACCACCGATGAGCTGATGGAAATCATGACGGGCGGACGCTTCAGGCACGTCCCGGTTGAAGAGAACGGCCGCCTGGCCGGCATCATCTCCATCGGTGACGTGGTCAAGGCGCGGATCGGTGAAATCGAGGCCGAAGCGGAGCATATCAAGGCCTATATCGCGGGCTGAGTTAGTGTCACTTCCCTCATTTCTGTGACAGGCGCAGGAATGAGGGAGCTTCTCGCCTCACCGCCGGAATGCCTGCTGCATGCGCTCCAGTTCCGGAATGCGCGCACGTGTTTCCTGATATCCCCGGTCGATGGCTTCGCTGGCGCGATGGAATTCTGACAGGCCGATATCGTTGATACGCGGATGCAGCATCAGATCGGGCGGATCACCGGCCAGGCGCGAGCGCGAAATCCTGTCCTGAATGATGTTGAAGGCCTGCACCATGACGCCCGGCAGGCCGGGACGCGGCGCCGTTTCCGTGGGCGCTATGCCACCGCCATGCGGTGAAGACGCGTGCTTGACCACCGCGGAGCGGCCGAAAAGATCGTAGTTGAGGTTTACCGCAACGACCAGCGCCTGCTCATAGGCCCGGCAGACGGAAACCGGCACGGGATTGACGAGCGCCCCGTCAATCAGGGTGCGGCCATTGCATTGCACCGGTTCGAAAATACCCGGCAGCGCATAGGATGAGCGCAGCGCGGTGACGAGGTCACCCTGATGGATCCAGACCTCGTGGCCGGTGCGCAGTTCGGTGGCGACGGCGATGAAGGGGTGGTCGAGGTTTTCGACACGCAGGCCTTCCAGATGCTCCTGCATGCGCTTGGTCAGTCGCATGCCGCCGAACAGACCGCCGCCGCCGATCGTGAGATCAAGCAGGCCGGCAATGCGGCGCATCGTCAGCGACCGGGCGAATTCTTCCAGCTCATCGAGCTTACCGGCGAGATAACAACCGCCCACCAGCGCGCCGATCGACGTACCCGCGATCATGCCGATCTTCACGCCAGCCTCGTCCAGTGCCCGCAGCACGCCGATATGGGCCCACCCCCGAGCAGCCCCGCCGCCAAGGGCGAGCGCTATGCGATGCTTGTCGACAATCTGGGTGACGGGCGGCTCATTGCCGGTGCCTTCGGGATTTCCAGCCGCAAGTTGATTATGACGATTTCCCCATCCCAACATGACCGCACTCCCTGCCAGTTCCTCGGGCGTCCCTCAAATCCCTGAAGCCCGTTATATTGGTAGCAAATTGGTGCGGCCGATGGAAGGCGGCCGTTTATGTGTCGGAATAGGTTGTGGCCGGATCGAAATGGCGGGTGTCGTCGGTGATCCTGGTCACAGCATCGCCATTGGAGAGTTCGACGGTGCGGTAAAAGCACGAGCGCCGGCCGGTATGGCAGGTGGCGTCATGGCCGGCGACGGAGACCTTCAGCCACACGGCGTCCTGATCACAATCGGTGCGGAATTCCTTCACCGTCTGCAAGTTGCCGGAGGTTTCGCCCTTCTTCCAGATCTTGTCGCGCGAACGGCTGTAATAGTGGGCGATGCCCGTTTCCAGAGTCAGCGACAGGGCCTGCGCATTCATATGGGCGACCATCAGCAATTCACCGTCGCGCGCATCGGTGACCACGGCGGTGACGAGGCCGTGAGCGTCGAATTTCGGTGAAAAGAGACCTGCGTTTTCGAGCACTTCCTTGTCCGCAGAGGCGGGCGGAAACGAAATGGACATGATAACCCCGGAAAATCAACTGGCGGAATGATGAGAGTGGCGGATAAAACGGAATCGCTTCCGCCACCATAAATTTTTGCGCGTCGGATTTTCCGAAAGCCTCGTTACGGCTTTCGGTCCAACGCCTAGCGGTTCCGCACCATGGTCATGAAGCGCACCTGCTCGGCCGGATCGTTCTTGAACGTGCCGGTGAAGCTGGTGGTGAGGGTCGTGGACCCCTGCTTGTTTACGCCGCGCATGGACATGCACATATGTTCGGCATCGATCATCACGGCCACACCGCGCGGCTTCAGCGTTTCCTCGATCGATCTGGCGATCTGCGCCGTCATGTTCTCCTGCGTCTGCAGGCGGCGACCGAAGATTTCAACGACGCGGGCGATCTTCGACAGACCAAGCACGCGACCGGCTGGAAGATAGGCGACATGCGCCTTGCCGACGATCGGCACCATATGGTGTTCGCAATGGGAGAAGAAGGGGATGTCGCGCACCAGCACCACATCGTCATATCCGCCGACTTCCTCAAAGGTCGTGCCGAGCACGTCCTGAACGTTCAACTCGTAACCGGCAAAAAGCTCACGATAGGCCTTCGCGACGCGCTTTGGCGTGTCCAGCAGGCCCTCGCGGGCGGGGTTTTCTCCTGCCCAGCGCAGAAGAACGCGTACTGCTTCTTCGGCTTCCGCCTGGCTTGGGCGAGCCTCGGCCACGTCGGGTTTTGCGCCAGCGCCGGGGAAATTCTTCACGATCGCATCCATTCCGTCTCTCCCGATGCGGGTAAAGGCCGCACCTGAATTCGTTTTTCATCGCGAACTCATGTTCGCAGCTGCTGCTATCTGGTTGTTTTACAGCATTTTGGCAAGACCGATGCTGTTTTTTCGGTATCGGAGCCGTTAATTTGATCACGGCTTGATGTCCAGAAAGCTCGTTAGCATATAATGAGAACGAAGGGCAGGAAAGCTTCACTGCGACAAACGCTGTGTTTGAAAAATTTGACCTGTCCTGTTTTTGGGCATTCTTGAGCGCGCCGGACACCTGACCATGGATGACATCTACAATAATCGCATTCTGGACTTTGCCGGCAATATCCCGCTGATCGGCGTTCTTGAGGATGCCGATGCCAGCGCTGAAAAACACTCGCGGCTGTGCGGCTCGAAACTCAAGGTCTATCTGAAAGTGGAAGGCGGCATCGTGACCGGATTTTCGCACGAGGTTCGTGCCTGCGCGCTCGGCCAGGCCTCCGCCTCCATCATGGCGCATCACGTTGTCGGCGCTTCCAGCTCTGAAATCCGCCAGGCGCGGGAAGATATGCTGGCCATGCTGAAGCAGGGCAGCGAGGGGCCGACGGGTCGTTTCGAGGATATGCGGGTGCTTTCCCCGGTCCGGGATTTCAAGGCCCGTCACGCCTCCACCATGCTGACCTTCGAAGCGGTGGTCGATGCGCTCGACCAGATCGAAGGCCGGCCGGTTCTAAACGCTGCGGGTTAGGCGATGTGCGGAGAACCGGGCTGCCGGCATCAAGAGACGGCGGTAAAAGCCGGGCGATCCCGTAATTGGGGTGGCACCTTTGCCAAAACACCGGGACGGCTTTTCGGCGTCTGTTTCATCAGGCTGTATCAGTTGACGCTTTCGGGTTTCGTCGGCAATTCCTGTCGCCACATCCCCACCTGTTCCGAATATGGCTATGAAGCCATCGCCCGCCACGGGCTCTGGGCCGGCGGATGGATGGCGGTGTTTCGTGTGGCGCGTTGTGGCCCGGGCGGCACCAGCGGGCTGGACCCGGTGCCGGAGACGCTTGGCGAAAAGAGGCATTGGTGGGCGCCCTGGCGTTACTGGAGCCTGCGCGGATGAGCGACTATGTGGCCCTGCTGCACAGCATCGTTCTTGGTGCCGGCAAACGGCTTATCATGGCCGATCTCAGGGCCCTGGCGGGAGAGCTGGGGTTTGCCGACTGCAGGACGCTTGTAGCGACCGGAAATCTGGTTTTTCGCACGAAAGCGGCCCCTGTTCGCGAAATCGAGCACAGGCTGGAGCGCGCCTTCGAAGAGCGTTTCGGCAAACATGTCGATATTGTCGTTCGCGCGGGTGGCGACTGGCTGAAACTGGCGGCGGATAATCCGTTTCCGCAAGGCAATCCGCCGGATGTCTGCGTCAGGTGCATGCGGGCGCCGTTGGACCACGGCGTCCTGGAATTGCTGGAGAAATACCGGGGCAGGGAGAAGATCGCGCTCGCGGGCGGCGATCTCTGGATCGATTTCTGCGGGAAACCGAGCGAGAGCCGGCTGCTGTCCGTCCTTACCACCAAAAGGCTTGGTATCGGTACGACACGCAACGCCAATACGGTCAATGGTCTTGCGGAAATGCTTCGCTGAACCGCCCTTCACCTTTGACTGCAATGGCAAAAGCCTTTATCAGCCTGCCTGTTCGCTTATCGCGGGCAAATCATTATTCCAACACCACCCGCATTCGTTGGCGGGACTGGACAGGAGCACGAGACGATGTCTGAAGCCATTTCCCTTACATTTCCCGATGGATCCGTGCGCAGCTACCCCGCCGGTACGACCGGCCGCGAGGTCGCCGAATCCATTTCCAAATCGCTTGCCAAGAAAGCCGTCGCCATTGCGCTTGACGGCACCGTGCGCGATTTGTCCGAGACCATCACCGACGGCAAAATCGAGATCGTCACGCGTGAAGACGGGCGTGCGCTGGAACTCATCCGCCACGATGCCGCCCACGTCATGGCCGAAGCCGTGCAGGAATTGTGGCCCGGCACGCAGGTGACGATCGGCCCGGTCATCGAGAACGGTTTCTATTACGACTTTGCCAAGAACGAGCCTTTCACGCCGGAAGATCTGCCGAAGATCGAAAAGCGCATGAAGGAAATCATTCTGCGCAACAAGCCGTTTACCCGCGAAATCTGGTCGCGCGAAAAGGCGAAGGAAGTCTTTGCCGCCAAGGGTGAGAACTACAAGGTCGAGCTTGTCGATGCCATTCCGGCGGGGCAGGACCTGAAGATCTATTATCAGGGCGACTGGTTCGATCTCTGCCGTGGTCCGCATATGGCCTCTACCGGCCAGATCGGCACGGCCTTCAAGCTGATGAAGGTGGCTGGCGCCTATTGGCGTGGTGACAGCAACAATGCAATGCTGTCGCGCATTTACGGCACCGCCTGGGCGACACAGGAAGAGCTGGACAATTATCTCCACATTCTCGCAGAAGCCGAAAAGCGCGACCACCGCCGCCTCGGCCGCGAAATGGACCTGTTCCATTTCCAGGAAGAGGGTCCGGGCGTCGTGTTCTGGCACGGCAAGGGCTGGCGCATGTTCCAGACGCTGACGGCCTATATGCGCCGGCGGCTTGCCAATACCTATCAGGAAGTCAACGCGCCGCAGGTGCTGGACAAATCGCTGTGGGAGACCTCCGGTCACTGGGGCTGGTATCAGGAAAACATGTTCGCGGTAAAATCCGCCCATGCCTTCACCCATCCCGATGACGAGGATGCCGATCAGCGAGTTTTCGCACTGAAGCCGATGAACTGCCCCGGCCACGTGCAGATCTTCAAGCATGGCTTGAAGTCTTACCGTGAAATGCCTGTCCGTCTTGCGGAATTTGGCACCGTACATCGCTATGAGGCTTCCGGTGCGCTGCATGGCCTGATGCGCGTGCGTGGCTTCACGCAGGACGATGCGCATGTCTTCTGCACGGAAGAGCAGATGGCGGCGGAATGCCTGCGTATCAACGACCTCATCCTCTCTGTTTACGAGGATTTCGGTTTCAGCGAAGTCGTCGTCAAGCTCTCCACGCGCCCCGAAAAGCGCGTTGGTTCCGACGACCTCTGGGATCGCGCCGAAAGCGTGATGATGGAGGTTCTGAAAACCATCGAGGAGCAGTCCGAAGGCCGGATCAAGACCGGCATTCTGCCAGGCGAGGGCGCATTCTATGGGCCGAAGTTCGAATATACGCTGAAAGACGCCATCGGCCGTGAGTGGCAGTGCGGCACGACGCAGGTGGACTTCAACCTGCCGGAACGTTTTGGTGCCTTCTATATCGACCAGAACTCGGAGAAGACCCAGCCTGTCATGATCCATCGCGCCATTTGTGGTTCGATGGAGCGTTTCCTCGGCATTCTGATCGAGAACTTCGCCGGACACATGCCGCTGTGGTTCGCGCCGCTGCAGGTCGTGGTCGCGACGATTACCTCTGACGCAGATGATTACGGCCGCGAAGTCGCCGAAGCGCTGCGCGAGGCAGGCATGGCGGTCGAGACCGACTTCCGCAACGAGAAGATCAACTACAAGGTCCGCGAGCATTCGGTGACCAAGGTTCCGGTCATCATCGTCTGCGGACGCAAGGAAGCCGAAGAGCGCACCGTCAACATCCGCCGTCTCGGTTCCCAGAACCAGACGTCAATGTCGCTGGAAGAGGCGATCACCAGCCTCGTGGACGAGGCAACACCGCCGGATGTGAAGCGCAAGCTTGCGGCGAAGAAGCAGGTTGCTTGACCAAGATGACGGCTCCTTCGGGGGCCGTTTTTCGTTTGTGGGGAACGTGCTGCAAGCTCCGTCCCGTCATGCTCGGGCCTGTCCCGAGCATCTGCAGCGTCTCGATTGAATTGGACGTGGTTAGATCCTTGGGACAAGCCCAAGGATGACATCCCGTTAGAGGCAGAGAGTCACCATCCTCAAGGCCGAGGATGATTTCAAGAGTGGCGAAACCTATTCAAAGTCCCCGGTCATATCTTCCGGCGCCTGATCCTTCATCAGCACTTCCACATCGGAATCACGTCCCGACGTGACTTTGAAATTGCGCTGGTAGACCTTGTCCTTGTTGCGGGCGATGGCGGTATATTCGCCTTCTGCCAGAACCATGGTCGAAAAGGCGCTGACGCTTTCATTCACCACGTCGCCGCCGCCGTTCAGCACCGACCAGGCCGTATCGGCAATCGCCTCGCCGCCCTGTTCGGAAACAAGCTTGAGGGTGATCTGCGCTGCCTGGTGCTGCAACGTCGCTTCGGTCAGCTTGCCGGCTTCCACCTGGATATCGGCGCGAACCACCGCATTGACGTTGCCGTATTCGGAGACCACGTGATAGGTGCCGGCATTCAGCCGCACGATGGTGTTCGGCTTGATATCGGACATGACCAGACCGCGTTCGCCATCCGGTCTTGCATCGGAGGAATAGACGGAGAATTTCAGCTGGTTGCCGGAAATCTGCTTGTCGGAACCGGCGACCGCGTTCAGCACAAAACCGCCGGCATCGAGAATAAGCACCTGCTTTTGCACAGTGCCTGCGGTTGGAATATTGAGCTTCTTGGTGACGCCCGCTCGGCCGAAGGCGACGTTGACGAAATATTCGCCCGGCGCCAGATGGAATTCCGCCGAGCCGCCCTCCGAGCTTGCCAGCATCGGCAATTTGCCATCGGCACCCGGAATGGGGCTGAACACGCGCCAGAACAGACCTTCCTTCACCGCTTCGCCGCTGCTCGTCAGCTTGGCTTCCATGGCTATATCGCGGGCGGTGCTTTCCGGGGCGTTGGGTGCTGTCGGGGCGGTGAAAGCATTGAGCTTCGGCATTTTCGGCGTGCCGCCGAGTTGCTTGAAGTCTTTAAAGGCGTCCTGCGAAAAAGCGGTTTGTGATAAAAGGCCGAGCGCGGCGCATGCGATGCCCAGACGTGCCGCGATTTTGATTGCCGACATTTTCGATACCGATTGACTTCTTGATTTTCCCGGATCACTTCAAAACCAATGCCATGGCTATTTCAAGGCCCATAATTTCGCGATGACAGCAGAATGGAAGATTTTTGATCATGACTAGCGATATCAAGCTCCTCGACTATCTCAAGGTTCGCCGCTCCACACCGGCTTTGCAGCTTGCTGAGCCTGGACCTTCTAAGACGGAAATCGAGGATATCCTGCGCCTTGCCGTGCGCGTGCCTGACCATGGCAAGCTCGCGCCCTGGCGTTTCGTGGTTTATCGCGGTGAGGAGCGGGTGCGTCTCGGGGAGACGGCGCTCAGGATCGCGCTTGAAAAGAACCCGGAACTTGATCTGCAGCAGCAGAACGCCGAGCGCACGCGCTTCACCCGTGCGCCCGTCGTCATTGCTGTCATCAGTACCGCAAAACCACATTTCAAGATTCCTGAATGGGAGCAGGTCATGTCCGCCGGTGCGGTGTGCCTCAACGTTATTTTTGCGGCCAATGCCAATGGTTTTGCGGCAAACTGGCTGACGGAGTGGCTTGCTTTCGACCCGGTCTTCCTTGCGGAGATTGGCGTTAGCGCGGAAGAGAAGGTGGCTGGCTACATCCACATCGGCTCGACGACATTCCCGCCGGTGGAGCGGCCACGGCCGGAGCTTGCCGATGTCGTCACCTGGGTTGGGGATGTCTGATGTTCTACACCACCGACACCAACCAGCACGGCATGCCGCATGATCCTTTCAAGGCGATCGTCGCACCGCGGCCGATCGGCTGGATCGGCTCGAAGGGTAGGGAGGGGGTGCTGAACCTCTCTCCCTACTCCTTCTTCAACGCGATTTCAGACCGGCCGAAGCTCGTCATGTTTTCCTCCAGCGGCCGCAAGGATAGCCTGCGCAATGTGGAGGAAAGCGGTGTCTTCACCGCCAATCTCGTCAGCCGCCATCTGGTCGACCGGATGAATGCATCTTCCGCGCCGGTTGCTTATGATGTCGATGAATTCGCCCTTGCCGGTCTCACCGCCGTTGATGGTCGGGTGGTTGATGCACCTTTTGTGCGCGAGGCGCTGGCGGTTCTGGAGTGCCGTGCAACGCAGATCCAGCAGCTCACCGATATCGACGGCAAGCCGACCGACTCGTGGATGGTGATCGGGCAGGTCATGGCGATCCACATCGACGAGACGATCATTCGTGACGGCCGCATCGACATGGGGCTTGCGCGTCCGGTGGCGCGCATGGGTTATATGGATTACTGCGACGGCGGCAGCGATGTATTCCAGTTGCAGAGGCCGTCTACTGCGCCGTAAATATAGCCCTTCTTGTGCAAGGGTTAAATTTTATGGTGAACCAAACGTAAACCATTTGCGCCTAGAGTTTTATACATGGTGGCGGCGATGATGCCGTCATCCATTGTGTAAATGTGTTTCGAGGCTCAGGTGATCGTACAGGCATTTCTTCGCTGGTCTGAAAAGGCCGGATCGACCGAGCGGGCAAAAGCCGCCAATTCGCTCGGCCGTGCCTATCTGCAGGGCGACATGGCGCGGGAAAACCGCGATGCCGCCTATATGGCGATGACCTATCTGCTGGATGATCCTTCACCGCGTGTGCGGCTGGCGCTTGCCGACGCGCTGGCGGACGCCCATGATGCACCGCGTGCCATTCTCGTCTCGCTCGCCGAAGATCAGCCGGAAATCGCCTGCACGGTGATTGCCCGTTCGCCGGTCTTGACCGAGGCTGATCTGGTCGATCTCGCCGGGCGTGGCGAAAGCCTGACACGCTCTCTTATCGCCGCGAGGCCCGGTCTGCCGCGTGGTGTCTGCGCCGCACTCGCCGAAGTCGGGGATTTGCCGGAAACCCTCATCCTGCTCGAAAATGACGATGCTTTCATCACGCCGTTTTCGTTGCGGCGCATTGCCGAGCGCCATGGGTGCGACGCCGATATTCGCGACCTCCTGCTGCGCCGGGAGGCGCTGCCGGCCGATGCGCGCCACCTTTTGATGGGCCGCATCAGCGAGGCGCTGGCGGGCTCCGCGCTTGTTCACGCCATGATCACCCGCAGCCGTGCCGACAGTCTTTTCCGCGAGGCGGAGGATTCCGGCACCATCCTCATCGCATCAAGCATTTCCTCCACGGAATTGCCGGCGCTGGTGGAACATCTGCGCCAGCGGCTGGAGCTGACCCCGGCGCTGCTCATCCATGCTGTCTGCTCCGGCCGGCTGGAGTTCTTCACGGCGGCGATGGTCAACCTCTCCGGTCTCGATGACCGCAAGGTGCGTGCCATTCTGGCAACGGGACGTCCGCATGCGCTAAAGGCCCTGTTCCAGTCCATCGGTCTTTCGGGTGATGTTATCGATGTCTTTATCGCGGCGACGTCGATGTGGCGCCGTGCCGCCCGCTCGCAGCTTTCCGAAGCGGCCGCTTCCGTCTCGGCCGAATTGCTGGCGCATTTCCGTGACGTCAGCGGCTCTGAAACGCTGTTCGAACTGCTGCATGCCGTGCGCAAGCTGTCCATTGCGGAAGAGCGCCAGAAGGCGCGGTATTATGCGGAAGCGCTTTCGGTTGAGGCGGCGTGAGGTCGGGTTAATTTTCGGCTGCTACAAATCGCATGGGTGTCATAATTTTCCCGGAGGGGGCAACCTCTCATCCTCATCCCTGTGCTCGTCACGGGGATCCAGCCAGCCCAAGTCCTTGGCTGGAAGGACTCTCCCTGCCGCGTAGACGCGCGTCGACTGGATTCCTGTGACAAGCACAGGAATGAGGGAAGATTGGTTTACCCGCAATCACTTGTCGAACCGCTTGGCGATCCACGAATAGCTGTTCTCGACCATCCTCACCGGCGTTCCCAGGAAGTGCTTTATGCCCTCTGTGGACGGCAGGATGCGGCTGACGCGGCCGATCGCCTGTCTGGTAAGGCCTTCTTCTTCCTTTGGCGTAACCTCCGCCGTTGCCTGCTGTGCATCGGTCGGTGCGGCGGCGGGGGGCTGCGTGCCGGCGGTCTGTGGTGCCTGCTCTCCCGGCGTCTGGCACACCGCCACCACGACCGGATAGGACGCATTGGCAAAGCGTTCCAGCTCCTTTTCCGAGACGGCGTCGCACAGCTCTATGCTCGTCCAGCGCTGCTGCGAGGTGGCGAGGTAATGGCAATCGGTGGCGCTGTCGTCGCAGCCAAGGAAGGTCATGAGAACGAGGGCTGTTTTCATGGTGTGTGGTTGCCTCTGTCGGGAATAATGCTCTAGAAACTCATCTATCCGGATTGCAGTGACATTACGACGAAATACGCATTTTTTGAAAGAAAGCAGGCATCGCATTGGCCATCGAAATCAAGCTCGAAACGCCGCGTCAGGACGCTGTTCTGCGCCTTATCGATCTCTCCAACGCCTATATGGCTTCGCTTTACCCCGCCGAGAGCAATCACCTGGTCGATATCGGCGCACTCGAGCAGGACAATGTCTCGTTTTTCGTCGCGCGGCATGACGGCAGAGTCGTCGGCTGCGGTGCGCTGGTGGAGGCGGGTGATGGCACGGCGGAGGTGAAGCGCATGTTCGTCGATCCCGAGGCGCGGGGTTTGCGAATCGGCAAGCTGATCATGGACACGCTCGTTGCCCGCGGCGTCGAGCTTGGTCTTTCCGCCATTCGGCTCGAAACCGGAATCAGCCAGCCGGAGGCGATTGGTCTTTACCGCAAGGCTGGGTTCGTGGAGATCGAGGCCTTTGCGCCCTATAAGCCTGATCCGCTGAGCCTGTTCATGGAGAAGCCGCTTTAGAACGAAGGTATGAGGTTGCTCTGTCAGCCTTGCCGCATGCTCCACGTCTTCCTCGGGCTTGTCCCGAGGATGTAACCAAGCATCTTAAAACAACCGACAGCAGATGCTCGGGACAGGCCCGAGCATGACGAAGGCGAGTTTTTTGGACTTTTCGACGGTAGCGGCAAACCCTTCACCGCTGGCTCAGACGATCAAAACGCGGCCTTCCGAAACGCCGTCGTTTCGTCGCTGTCACCGTCTCGCGACACCACGTCCTCGATGGGCCGGTCCTCCGTGGAGGGAGGTGGTGGGATGTCCGTGCTGACAGCGGCGGAGATTTCCACTTCGCGCACCCATTCGCGCCAGATTGCCACCAGCAGCGCCATCAGCACCGGGCCGATGAACAGGCCGAGGAAACCCATGGTCTTGACGCCGCCGACGAGGCCGAAAAAGGTTGGCAGGAAGGGCAGCTTGATCGGTCCGCCAACGAGCTTCGGCCGGATGGTCTTGTCGACGATGAAAAGTTCGACCGAACCCCAGACGAAAAGCGCCAGACCGTGGGCGGGAGAGCCGCTGGCGACCAGATAGACCGACACCAGCGTAAACGAGAGCGGCGCACCGCCCGGAATGAGCGCCATGACGCCTGTCAGCACGCCGAGCGTGACGGGCGACGGCACGCCGGCGATCCAGTACGCGATGCCGAGAATGATGCCTTCACCGATGGCGATCAACGTCATGCCGGTGACCGTGGAACTGATGGTCGCGGGCACGACGCGCGAAATGCGTTCCCAGCGGCTCGGCAGGATGCGCTCGCCCACCAGATCGACCTGGCGGGTAAAGGCGGCGCCGTTGCGGTACACGAAGAACAGCGCGATCAGCATGAACAACAGGGTCAGAACCAGGTGGAACGCGCCGTTGCCTGCGGCGAGGATCGCCCGGTAGATGTTGCCGATATTGGCGCCGCTGACGAGCTGGATGAGTTCGCCGATGGCGCCCGGCGTACCGATATATTTCACCCATTGTTCGCCGAGCCAGGGGCCGACGGCCGGAAGGGCGGCAATCCAGTCCGGCACCGGAGCGCCGGTCTTGTTGACGTGCACCGCCCAGCCGAACCATTCGCGAATTTCGGTTGCCGTATAGGAGGCGGCGATGAAGATCGGCACCACGAGGAAGGCAATGATGAGGATGATGGCGATGGTGGCGCCGAGCGTGGTGTTGCCGCCCACCTGCCGCAGAAGCCGCGTATAGACCGGCCAGCTGGCGAAACCGATGACGAGGGCGGCGAGAACCGGGACCAGAAAGCCGTTGAAGAAGTAGATTCCCGCAAGCACGACCAGAAGAAGCAGCCAGCGCGCAGCCGAAATAGGCGGGATCAGGGCGATCCGCGTCGGGCTCGCGGGACCAAGCCATCTCGGCTCGCCATTCTGCTTACGGCTATCAATATTACTCACGGCAGGCTCTTTCTCGCATTCTCCCCCGCAGGGGTGCATTCACTCTGTCACACCGATACATATAAGTGCAATATAACCGGATCACATTACCGTTGTGTGTGTATTGTGTAGGCTATTGAATGATTTTGGTAAAAATAACGCATCAGTCTTGGCTGGCGCCATGAAATATGACACTTAAACTCCGTTTTATGCGGTGTCAGATTGCCGCGCCCGATCCCCAGGTCATGCCATGCTCCGCCGTTTCTTCGCTTATTATCGCCCCTATCGCGGTCTGTTCATTCTCGATTTTTCCTGTGCAGTCTTGTCGGGCGTGCTCGAGCTTGGCTTTCCGATGGCGGTGAAGGCCTTTGTCGACGTGCTGCTGCCGGGCGGTGAATGGGCCATCATCCTTGCCGCTTCGGTCGGGCTGCTCCTCATCTATGTGCTGAACACCGGGCTGATGGCGACCGTCACCTACTGGGGACACATGCTCGGCATCAATATCGAGACCGATATGCGGCGGCTCGCCTTCGATCATCTGCAGAAGCTTTCCTTCCGTTATTTCGATAACCAGAAGACCGGCCATCTGGTCGGGCGGCTGACCAAGGATCTGGAAGAGATCGGTGAGGTGGCCCACCATGGGCCCGAAGACCTGTTCATCGCCATCATGACCTTTATCGGCGCGTTCCTGCTGATGATGTCGGTCAATGTGCAGCTGGCGCTCATCACCGCCGCCGTCGTGCCCGTTACCGCCTGGGTGACCAGCCGTTACGGCGGCCGCATGACGCAGAATTTCCGGGCGCTCTATGGCCGGGTTGGTGATTTCAACGCCCGCATCGAAGAAAATGTCGGCGGCATGCGGGTGGTGCAGGCTTTCGCCAATGAAGACCACGAGCGGGCGCTTTTTGAGAAAGACAATCTGAAATACCGCCGCACAAAGCTTGACGCCTACAAGATCATGGCCGCCAGCACCTCGCTCAGCTATATGAGCATGCGCCTGACGCAGATGATCGTGATGATCTGCGGTGCATGGTTCGTGCTGAATGGCGACCTGACAGAAGGTGGCTTCGTCGGCTTCTTGTTGCTGGTCGGCGTGTTTTTTCGCCCGGTGGAAAAGATCAATTCGGTCATCGAGACCTATCCCAAGGGCATTGCCGGTTTCCGCCGGTTTACCGAGCTTCTCGACACAGCGCCCGATATCGTTGATGCGCCCGATGCGGTGGAGGCGCCGCTTCTACGCGGTGATATCGAATATCGTCATGTCGGCTTTGGTTATGCCGAAGGCAAGCAGATTCTCACCAATATCGACCTGAAGATCAGCGCCGGCGAGACCGTGGCTTTCGTTGGCCCGTCCGGTGCGGGCAAGACGACGCTGTGCTCGCTGCTGCCGCGCTTTTATGATGTGACCAGCGGTGCGATCACCATTGACGGCGTGGATATCCGCAAGATGAAGCTCGCCTCGCTGCGCAACCAGATCGGCATCGTGCAGCAGGATGTCTTCCTGTTCGGTGGCACTATTCGCGAGAATATCGAATATGGACGGCTGGGCGCCTCAGACGCAGAGATTATGGATGCCGCCAGGCGCGCGCGGCTGGACGGCGTCATTGAGGCCATGCCGCTCGGGCTCGACACCGTCATTGGCGAACGCGGCGTAAAGCTGTCCGGCGGACAGAAGCAGCGCCTCGCCATTGCGCGCATGTTCCTGAAAAATCCGCCGATTCTCATTCTGGACGAGGCCACCTCGGCGCTCGACACCGAAACCGAACGGGCTATCCAGCAATCGCTGACGGAGCTTGCCAGGGGACGCACGACGCTTGTGATCGCGCACCGGCTGGCGACGATCCGCGATGCATCACGCATTGTGGTGGTGGACCAGACGGGCATTGCCGAGACAGGTGCGCATGCCGAGCTGCTGGCCGCGAAGGGCCATTATAGCCGCCTGCACGAGGCGCAATTCAGCGGTCATCTCGCGGGCCTCAGCTAACCGACCCGCACGTCTCTTAGCCTTTTACTGCCTGTTCTTCGACGATGCCGGGATTTGGCTCCGGCTTGCCGGGATGGCTGCTGACGAGATATCCCATGGCGACCGCGGCCGCGACGACGAAGAGCAGCAGGACGCCGCTGATCGTCATCAGCCATTCGCGTGGCTTTCTGTGCCCCATGATATAGTTCGGCCACCGGCTTGGATGGTTCACCACGTCGTTATTCCGGTGCTGTCGCATGAACTTCCCCAGATTTAAGCGTTTTGGTGAAAGATCAACGCCAGCGCTACCGCGACCGTTCCGTGTGGGTGGCGAACAGGTGATGACAAGGACGTGAGTCCGGTCATTTCGTCTCGGGAAGCGCGATCAGGCGGATTGAATGGCGATCCGGTTTCCCTCGCTATCGGAAATCTCCGCGACGAAGAGCGCGTCATTCACTGCCGTTTTGGGAAATAGTAGCTCGCTTCCAATGGCAAGAGCTTTGGCAATAACATCGTCCACATCAGCGACACTGAAATAGACGATCGCTCCATCTCGCGTCGGCACATAGGCCGGGCCTTCGGCAAGCGCGGCACTGGCGCCATTGCTGTTTTCGTCAAAAGGGAAATAGGCCATTCTGCTATCGTGGATCGCGACGATTTCGGCAAAAGGCACATCGAAAACCGCGCGGTAGAAGCGGATCGCCCGATCAAGATCGGTCACGGGGATTTCGACATGGGCGACAATATTCACGCGCTTCTCCTCAGCCAGACTGACGCACTTTCCAATTTCTGATGGCACCGATCTTTCTAGCGACGGCTGACATGGAGAGGCAATGGCGCGCGGTGTCGAGTAACCACATTGTCAATCGTCCAGCACGCGCGTGACCGGTCGCAGTGCCGGTAGAGGGCGCTAAGCAGGACATGCGGCGTCAAAAGTCAGCTTGCGTCCTGCGTCTCTTTATGCGAATGATTTGCAATTGCACTAAACAGATTTCGGTTCAGAAAGCGCATAATATGGACAAGCCAGTCTTTGGATGGCGACGAAATGGCGACGATCTGTCGTTGTCCGATGTTCACTCCTCGATCCGGATCAAGCCGAATGCCGGCACGTTTCGCCGGGCCATGGCTTTTTTCGGCCCCGGCTATCTCGTTGCGGTCGGGTATATGGATCCCGGAAACTGGGCGACGTCGCTCGCTGGCGGCTCAAAGTTCGGCTATACGCTGCTGACGGTCGCGCTGGTCTCCAACATCATGGCGATCGTGCTGCAATCGCTCTGCGCCCGTCTTGCGATTGCCTCCGGCCGCGATCTCGCCCAGGCCTGCCGTGATGCCTATCCGAAACCGGTGGCCATGCTGCTTTGGCTGCTCGCCGAGATCGCGATCATCGCTACCGATATCGCTGAGGTGATCGGCACGGCCATCGGCCTTAACCTCATCTTCGGCATACCGCTCGAACTCGGCGTTCTCATCACCGCACTCGATGTTTTCCTGATCCTTTATCTGCAGAGGCTCGGTTTCCGCTGGGTGGAGGCGCTGGTCATCACGTTGCTTGGCGTTATCGCTGTGTGTTTCGCCATTCAGGTGGCGCTCGCCGACCCTGACTGGGGGCAGGTGATCCTTGGTTTTGCGCCGACGACCGAGATCGTCACCAATCCTGACATGCTCTATCTGGCGCTCGGCATTCTCGGCGCGACCGTCATGCCGCATAATCTCTATCTGCATTCTGGCATCGTGCAGACCCGCGAAATCGGCGAGACGATTGCCGAAAAACGCGAGGCGCTGAAATTCGCGACCCTCGATTCCACCATTGCGCTGATGTTCGCGCTTCTCATCAACGCCTCGATCCTCATTCTGGCGGCGGCGACCTTCAACAAGGCGGGACAGACCAATGTCGCCGAACTCGGCGAGGCGCATAATCTGCTGGCGCCTCTGCTTGGCCTTGCCATTGCTCCGACGCTGTTCGGCGTGGCGCTTTTGTGCTGCGGCATCAATTCGACCGTTACGGCAACGCTTGCCGGCCAGATCGTGATGGAGGGTTTCCTCAAGATGCGGCTCGCGCCCTGGCTGCGCCGCCTCATCACCCGCGCCATCGCCATCATCCCCGCCGCCGGCGTGACTATTCTTTATGGCGACAGCGGTACGGGCGAACTGCTGATCCTGACGCAGGTGGTCTTAAGCCTGCAACTCTCCTTCGCCGTCTTCCCGCTTGTCATGTTCACTGCCGACAAGGGCAAGATGGGCGAACTGCGCTCGCCGCTCTGGCTCTCGGCTTTTGCGTGGCTGATTGCGGTGGTGATTGCGGCGTTGAATGTGAAGTTGCTGATGGATTTTATCGGGTGAGGCGGGTCAGGCCGCGCCTTTACGGAGCGCGGCGGCCGTGCCCTCCGGGTCGACGGCGATGACCTTAAGATAAGCGCGGGCCGGCTGGTCCGGCTCGCTACGGCCCTGTTCCCAGTCACGCAGGGTGCCAAGCGGAATATGATAGAGCGCGGAAAACTCTTCCTGCGTCAGCTTCAGAGCCCGGCGAATGATCTTGATGCGCGGCATTCTGGGAGCCGAGGCAAGTTGTTCGGCGGAAAGCGGAATATTATCAGGGTCGGCCAGCGCATTGGCCTCCGCCTCTTCGTCGGTCATGGCGTGAAGGCGAGCCCAGTCTGTTTGATCGATTTTACCAGTCATTGTCGTCGTATTCCTTGCGCTCCGCGCGTGTCGCCTTTCGTGCCGAGATGATGCGGATTACTTCGCTGCGTTCGGTATAGATCACGGTCAAAACCAATCCGTTGCCCAAACCGACTATACGTCGTCGGACTTCACCGTAATTTGCTGAACGATCCTCGATATCCACGGCAAATGGATCGTCAAAAACCTTGCGGGCGGTTTCGAAGCTGACGCCATGTTTGGCGAGATTGGTTAAAGCCTTTCGGTAATCCCACTCGAAATATAACATTGTGGACTACGGGTTTCCAGTAGTGGAATGGATAAAATATTAAAACAACAAGGGCTCTTTCAGATCTGAAAGAGCCCTCAAAACTAGTCATTTTTTGGTGGTGTCTAAGCTAATTCTCAGCTGCAACCGCTCGTCGCACCACAAGTATCGCACTTCTCGCAAGTGCCGTTCCGCACCATCGTGAAGTTCTGGCATTCCGAGCACATGTTGCCGGTGTACCCTTGAGCAATCGAGCGCATGCGGCGTTCGTTTTCGACCTTCTTGGCTTCCGTCTTGGCCGAAGCGGCGTCTGCGGCGGCCTTGTCGGAGAAGAGGGCGGTTGCCGTCTGCTGGGCTTCCTGGACGACCTCGTCGATTACTTCTTCGGCGATTTCTTCGGCCAGTTCCTTGGCGCGCTCTTCATAGTCCCGCTTGAAGGAGACGATTTCCGAGGTTGCGATGGCGACTGTCGGTTCCAGCTTCCGGGCGGCGGAGCCGGCGAAAGCCGTTACGTTGGCGGAAGCGCGGGCAGGGGCTGCCGTTGCAGAACCCTTGGGCTCGGAAGCGGTGCGTTCGCCGTCATTGCGGGACACGATGGTCGGCTTGTAACCGCGGGTCCAGCCGGTGGAAACGAGGTTGGTCTTGCCTTCCTGGATACCCTTGCCGAGCGCCGTGTTGGAGAAGTCGGACGTATCGACATGGGCGAGATCATGGCGGCCGAGATAGGAGACGGCGAGTTCGCGGAACACGTAGTCGAGGATCGACGTGGCGTTCTTGATCGCGTCGTTGCCCTGCACCATGCCGGCCGGTTCGAACTTGGTGAAGGTGAAGGCCTCCACATATTCTTCCAGCGGCACGCCATATTGCAGGCCGAGCGAAATGGCGATGGCGAAGTTGTTCATCATCGCGCGGAAGGCAGCGCCTTCCTTGTGCATGTCGATGAAGATTTCGCCGATGCGGCCGTCACCGAATTCACCGGTGCGCAGATAGACCTTGTGACCGCCGACAGTTGCCTTCTGGGTGTAACCCTGACGGCGGTTCGGCAGCTTTTCACGCTCACGCGAGACACGCTCGATGACGCGTTCAACGATCTTTTCGGTGATCGTCACAGCCTGCTGGGCAAGCGGCTGCTGGACCAGTTCTTCGACGAAATCGTCTTCGTCGTCATCTTCCACCAGCGAGGCGTTGAGCGGCTGGGAAAGCTTGGAACCATCGCGGTAAAGGGCGTTGGCCTTCAGCGCCAGCTTCCAGGACAGCATGTAGGCCGCGCCGCAATCTTCCACCGTCGCATCGTTCGGCATGTTGATCGTCTTGGAGATCGCGCCCGAGATGAAGGGCTGTGCCGCCGCCATCATGCGGATATGCGATTCGACCGAGAGGTAACGCTTTCCGATCTTGCCGCAGGGGTTGGCGCAATCGAAGACGGGCAGGTGCTCATTCTTCAGGAACGGTGCGCCTTCCAGCGTCATCGCGCCGCAGACGTGCACGTTTGCTGCTTCAATATCCTTTTTGGCAAAGCCGAGGTGCTCGAGCAGGTTGAAGCTCATGTCGGAGAGCTGCTCGCCGGAGACCTTCAGCGTTTCCTTGAGGAAGTCGGCGCCGAGCGTCCACTGGTTGAAGACGAACTTGATGTCGAAGGCGCTCTTCAGCGCGCCGTTGACGGCCTCGATCTTCTCATCGGTGAAGCCCTTGGCCTTCAGCGTCGAGGGGTTGATGCCGGGAGCCTGGTTGAGATTGCCATGGCCGACGGCATAGGCCTCGATCTCGGCGATCTGGCTTTCGGAATAACCGAGCGACCGCAGGGCATCGGGAACCGCGCGGTTGATGATCTTGAAGTAACCGCCACCGGCGAGCTTCTTGAACTTTACCAGTGCAAAGTCAGGCTCAATGCCGGTCGTGTCGCAATCCATCACGAGGCCGATCGTGCCTGTCGGCGCGATAACGGTGGTCTGGGCGTTGCGGTAGCCGTGCTTTTCGCCAAGTTCCAGCGCCTTGTCCCAGGCGGCGGTTGCGTGGGCGATCAGGTCCTGATCCGGGCAGTCGCCATGGATGAGTGCGACCGGGTTGACAGACAGGCCCTCATAACCTTCCGACTGGCCAAGGGCGGCGCGGCGGTGGTTGCGGATGACACGCAGCATGTTGTCGCGGTTCGGCGCAAAGCCTGGGAAGGGGCCAAGCTCGCCGGCCATTTCGGCCGAGGTGGCATAGGACACGCCGGTCATGATGGCGGTGAGGCTACCTGCAATAGCGCGGCCTTCGGCGCTGTCATAGGGAATGCCCGAGGACATCAGGAGGCCGCCGATATTGGCGTAACCGAGGCCGAGCGTGCGGTACTCATAGGAGAGCTCGGCGATCTGGCGCGAGGGGAACTGCGCCATCATGACGGAGACTTCGAGCACGACGGTCCAGAGGCGAACGGCGTGTTCGTAATCGGCGATATCGATGCGCTTCGTCGCCTGATCCTTGAACTGCAGAAGGTTCAGCGAGGCGAGGTTGCAGGCCGTGTCGTCGAGGAACATGTATTCCGAGCACGGGTTGGAAGCGCGGATCGGGCCGGCCGCCGGCGAGGTGTGCCAGTCGTTCATCGTCGTGTTGAAGTGCAGACCCGGATCGGCAGACGCCCAGGCGGCGTGGGAAATCTTTTCCCAGAGGTCGCGGGCCTTCAGCGTCTTCATGACCTTGCCGTCCTTACGGGCGGTGAGGTTCCAGTCGCCATCGTTCTCGACGGCGCGCAGGAAGTCGTCCTTCAGCGAGACGGAGTTGTTGGAGTTCTGGCCTGACACCGTGAGGTAGGCTTCCGAATCCCAATCCGTGTCATAGGTCTTGAACTGGATGTCCTTGTAACCCTGCTCGGCGAACTGAATGACGCGCTTGACGTAGTTTTCCGGCACCATGTCCTTCTTGGCAGCGCGGATTTCGCGCTTCAGGGCAGGGTTCTTGGCCGGGTCGAAGCAATCACCATTGTCAGCCTCGCAGTTGACGCAGGCCTTCATGATCGCCTTCAGGTGCTTGGCGACGATCTTGGAACCGGTGACGAGAGCGGCAACCTTCTGCTCCTCGTTCACCTTCCAGTCGATATAAGCTTCGATATCCGGGTGATCGGCATCAACGACGACCATCTTCGCTGCACGACGGGTGGTGCCGCCGGACTTGATGGCGCCGGCTGCGCGGTCACCGATCTTGAGGAAGCTCATCAGGCCGGACGATTTGCCGCCGCCGGACAGCTTTTCGCCTTCGCCGCGCAGATAGGAGAAGTTGGAGCCGGTGCCGGAGCCGTATTTGAACAGGCGCGCTTCGCGCACCCACAGGTCCATGATGCCGCCTTCATTAACAAGGTCGTCCTCAACGGACTGGATGAAGCAGGCATGCGGCTGCGGATGTTCGTAAGCCGACTTGGACTTGGTCAGCTTGCCGGTGAAGGGGTCGACATAGAAGTGGCCCTGGCCGGGACCATCAATGCCATAGGCCCAGTGCAGGCCGGTGTTGAACCATTGCGGGGAGTTGGGGGCAACACGCTGGGTGGCGAGCATATAGGCAAGCTCGTCGCGGAAGGCGAGGGCATCTTCTTCGGACGAGAAATATTTGCCCTTCCAGCCCCAATAGGCCCAGGTGCCGGCCAGACGATCGAAAACCTGGCGTGCATCTGTTTCGGAACCGTAGCGCTCGGCTTCCGGAACGTCTTTTAGCGCCTTCTCATCGGCAACGGAGCGCCAGAGGAAGGAGGGAACGTCGTTCTCTTCGACCTTCTTCAGGAACTTCGGCACGCCGGCCTTGCGGAAATATTTCTGCGCCAGAACGTCGGTCGCAACCTGGCTGAACTGCGCGGGAACGTCGATGTCAGCCAGACGGAACACGATGGATCCATCCGGGTTCTTGATTTCACTGACGGCCTTACGGAAGTCGATTTCCGCATAAGGCGATTGGCCGGGCTTCGTGAAGCGGCGTTCAATGCGCATGGTTTCTGTCCTCGTCCATTGGGCGCCCGGTAAAGGGCGCAAAAATTCGTTCCAGCCGTGCGATGCCTTCGCGCAGCCGGTTGTTGCCGATCTGGTAGGGATGTTCATCCTTGGATGTCACCCCTGTATCTCGTGTTTAAGATGGCTGCAAGCCTACTATATATAGTATTAACACATTCTTGCTGCCAGTCCCCGCGTGATGTTTTTGGCGGTTTCCGAAGGCGCAGAAAAGCCATCGGCGAACCGCCCCCTCATGGCCGGGACGCCGTTTGGACATGCGCGCTGAAGATGGAGAAGAACCGGCCTCGTTACTTTCCGGTCCGTTGCCGCCGCAACATAAGTGTCACTTTCCTCTCGCGGCACAGATTCGTCAAGCCATAGATTGAAACCCATTTTTAACCACAAGATATTGTGTGGAGTGCCTGTGGAAAACGGGGATAGGAAAAGCTCTCAGAAAAATCAGTGACTTGGCGAGAAAATTTGAAGCTTGCGCGAGGCTGGTTTCCGCAACGGAAAGGCAAAACCCCGCATTTCCGGGGTGAGGCATAATGGCGACACTGCGGTTTTTCCGTGTTTTCCGCACCTGTCAGAAAAGACGTTTCTCCACAAAAAACCGCCCTCGGTGGGGCGGCTTTTCCTGTCGGATTTTGCGTGAAGGCAGCACTTAGCCGCGCGATCCCTTGGCAATCGGCTCCTGATAGGTGAAACCCATGTCCCAGGGGAAATAGATCCAGGTGTCCTGGCTCACTTCGGTGACGAAAGTGTCGATGGTCGGCACGCCCTTCGGCTTGGCGTAAACGCAGGCAAAATGCGCCTTCGGCAGCATCTCGCGCACTTCCAGTGCGGTCTTGCCGGTATCGGTCAGATCGTCGACGACAAGTACGCCTTCGCCGGCGTCGCTCGTCAACTCGGGGGCCACGCCTTTCAAGAGGACCGTATCACCCTGGTTGACGTAATCATGGCGCGTGGCGATGCAGACTGTGTCGATCATGCGGATGTTCAGTTCGCGGGAAATGATCGCCGCCGGAACGAGGCCGCCGCGGGTGATGCAGACGATCGCCCGGAACTCTTTGTCGAGACCGGCAAGACGCCAGGCAAGCGCACGGGCGTCGCGGTGAAACTGGTCCCAGGAAACGGGAAAGGCTTTATCGGGAAGGGACATGTCGTCTACCATCTGGTCAAAATTGTCGATGGCTTTGGCTAATAGCCGCAAGACCGGCAAAAAGGCAAGCTTTGCGCTTATCAGCCGTGATTTTGGCTAGGAAAATGCCGCTTGTTTCTTCTCCCCTCGGGGGAGACGGTGGCCCGACGGGTCGGATGAGGGGGCAACGTTGCCGGATTTCGGAGAGCTTGCCCCCTCATCCCGCTGCCGCGGACTTCTCCCCGGCGGGGAGAAGAAACAAGCGGCGGACGCTCGTTTAAAGCGAGATGGCGGGGGGCCGACGGCGCCATTTGTGCCGCATCCATATCAACGCGACAGCAGCGTCATCGCGGTCATGGAATCGAGCAGCGTGCGGGTGACGCCGCCGAACAGCAGTTCCCACCAGCGGGAATGGCCATAGGCGCCCATGACCAGAAGGTCGATGCTGTGATCCGACAGGCGGTTTTCGATGGCGGCCTGCGCCGAAATTCCGGCGATCTTTTCCTGCGAGGTGACCGTGACGTTGACGCCGTGGCGCGCAAGCGTGGCAGCGAGTTCGGTGCCGGCGAGACCTGATGATTGTGTTTCGCTTTCGGCCTGATCGACGGAGAAAATCTCGACGCTGTCGGCGGCTTTCAGGAAGGGCAGGGCGTCAAAAGTGGCGCGCGTTGCTTCGCGAGAACCGTTCCAGGCAATCAGGACGCGCTTGATCGGTTTGGCGACGGTCAGCACATGCGGCACGAGGAGAACGGGGCGGCCGCTTTCATAAAGGAAACCGTCAATATCAGAGCGGCTGTCTGACAGTGCCGACGAGTTGCTCTGGCGGGCAACGACGAGATCGGCACAGCGGGCGCTGTCTATTGCGGATGCGGAAGCGTAACCGACCGAGGTCACGAAGCTGCGCCATTCATGCGAGATGCCGTTTGCGGAGAGCGTCCTTTCAAAAATGGTCCCGACTTCGGTGGTTTCCTTGTGCGCCACATCCTGCAGCGCCTGCACGGTGGCGGGGTCGGGAATTTCCATCGGTGCGACGAGCGGAACCGCGGCCAGCGTTTCCATGTGCAGGCCGATCACATGCGAGGAAAACTGATCGGCAAGGCTCACCACGAATTCGCCGAGCTTCTGCGTGTTCGAAGCATTATCGACCACGGCCAGTATCGTTTTGTAACCCATTTTTATCTCCTCGGTGACATCTGGTTTCTGTGGGGAGAATGGCCATCTTTGCCGATGGCCACCTTGATTTTGGTCAACTCCCGTACCGCCTTTGAAACTTCTGTTTCAGGCGGTTGCGTCGCCCTTGCTGGCGGCCAGCTGCTTTTCCTGGCCGATCGCCTCAATCATGGCCGCCACGGCATCCGCGGCCGCCTTCAGCACGCCGGCGTCGCGGGCGCGCACGACGATCTCCGTCGAAAAACGCTGCCCGTCATATTTCGGATAGGAGCCGATGCTGGTTTCTGGATGGGCCTTCTGGATGGCCGTCAGCGGCGTACCGATATCACCCTCGCCATAGGGGGAGCGCACCGCCTGCGACATGACCTTCGCGCCGGTGCGCAAGGTGGGCATGACATTATCGAGCATGGCCTGGAACACCTGCGGCACGCCTGCCATGACATAAACATTGCCGATGACGAAGCCGGGGGCGACTGAAACCGGATTGGCGATGTGGGCGGCACCTCTCGGCATGCGCGCCATGCGCTTGCGCGCCTCGGTGAATTCCATCTCGCGGACGCGGTACATGTCGCCCAGCAGGCGCAGCGCCTCGGCATCATGTTCGCAGGGCAGGCCGAATGCCACTGATACCGCATCTGCCGTGATGTCGTCATGGGTCGGACCGATGCCGCCCGAGGTGAAGACATAATCATAACGGCTGCGCAGCGCGTTCAGCGCCTCGACGATCTGCTCTTCCTCGTCGGCGACGATGCGCACTTCCTTGAGGTCGATCCCAGACATGGTGAGCACATCCGCAAGATGCCCGATATTCTTATCCTTGGTGCGGCCCGACAGCAGCTCGTCGCCGATAGCAAGCATGGCAGCGGTGACAACGGAGGAGGTGGAGGAGGGATTGGACATGGGTGCACTCGTCAACTGTTTTATCAGACGTTAGCCCCGCGCCCGATGAATGCAAAGCGGTTTTGAAAAAATGTACTTCAGCAAACGGTTGACGTTCCGACTTTCCGTTCACTTATCGTGAACAGTGCGTATGCCAATCCCCGGCTGGCGGGATAAGGGTCCGTCAGCTACCTTTTTGTCATATACATTTCACGGGTCAACGCCGATGATCATCGAGTTTTTGAAGAAGCTTCTGGCCGGTACGCCGGAAACAGTTCCAGCAAAGGAAACGAAGAGAATGACAAAGGTTCTGGTACTTTATTACTCCTCTTACGGTCATATCGAGACAATGGCCTATGCCGTCGCAGAAGGTGTCAAGTCCACCGGCGCGGAAGCCGTGGTCAAGCGCGTTCCTGAACTGGTTCCGGAAGAGGTCGCCAAGGCCTCGCACTTCAAGCTGGATCAGCAGGCTCCGGTGGCAACGGTGGATGAACTGGCCGAATACGACGCCATCATCGTCGGCGCCGGCACGCGCTTCGGTACGGTTGCCTCGCAGATGCGCAATTTCTGGGACCAGACCGGCGGTCTGTGGTTCAACGGCAAGCTGGTGGGTAAGGTTGGCTCGGCCTTTACCTCATCCGCCACGCAGCACGGCGGCCAGGAATCGACCATTCTCGGTTTCATTCCCACCTTCCTGCATCACGGCATGGCCGTTGTTGGTCTGCCCTATGCCTTCCAGGGCCAGATGGGTGTAGACGAAATCAAGGGTGGTTCGCCCTATGGCGCGTCTACCATCACCGATGGCGACGGCTCGCGTCAGCCTTCCGCAATTGAGCTGGAAGCCGCGCGTTATCAGGGCGCGCACGTCGCCAAGCTGGCGGCCAAGCTTTCCGCTTGAGACCTGGCTGATTGAAAAAGAAATGCGGCCCAAAAGGCCGCATTTTCTTTGCGCCGGATATCAGAGAGACCGGACCGCTGGACTAGGAATTTGTAAGTTGGTCAAATCGGCGGATTGACCAAAAAAAAGCAGCTTGCGATCACGAAGCCGAGCATCGAAATTTCGAGAAAACCGTTCAATCCATCACGCATTTCAATCCTCCTTGTGAGTGGCGAAAAGAGAACGGACAGAGCTTCCCCTAGTTCCATAACAGCAAAATGAAATTTAGGATTTTTTAAGGCGCGGTCGGCTTGCGGCGCGGGGCGGCTTAGCCCGTGACGACGAAGGCCACCACGAGGTGGCCAACAAGACCGATGGCGAGGCAGGAGAGGAGGAAAATGAACAGGGCTTTTTTCATGTTTACGGAAGCTTCCATCTGTTTTTCCCTTCGAACCCGTGGGTCTTGAAGTTTTTGCGCTACAGGGCGCATATTTCGGCCAAGCGGGGCGATATCATCAGGCCTTGATGTCTAGGCCGGCCTCGATTGCGGCGGCGATGAAGGCCTTGCGCGCATCTTCCGGCTTTTTCTTACCCGCGTCGACCGCGGCGCAGACCAGCAACGCCTTGTCCAGAGCATCGCCGTCTTCTATCGGCCAATCCTCGATCAAGGCCCAGGATGCCGCCTGTGTGGTCTCGATGCTCGTATAGTCGCCCGGCGTTTCAAACGCGATCAGGACGGGTTTTTGCCAGCGCGTGTTCATCGCCTATCCATCGTGGTTGTTGCGACCGGCTCTAAACGAACGGGCCAGGATGCGCAATCCCGTTCCGGGCCGGTTTCTTGCCGCCAAGGTGCGGTCAGTCGTCGCGGCCGAACAGCCATTCGCGAATGATGCGGCGGTCGATGAGTTCGAGGGAACGATCCGGCGCGATGCGATAGGTCTCTACCGCCCTTGTGCTGCCATCGATGCGGAAGTCATGGGTGAAGGTGCTGCCGATCGGCGATTTCGTCAGCTTGGTACGCGGCTGGCCCCTATAGATGATGCTGCCGGGGATGGGCTCCACATAGGGCGCAGGGCCGGCATAGGAACCCGGTCCGGCGGTCGTGCATCCTGAAAGTGCCAGTGAAAGCATAATAGCGGCCGATGATAGGAGCGTTTTCATCCTGTCCTCCGAAGTGCGTCTTTAAAAACGAAATGGAGGCGCAGCGGTTCCTCACGGGCAAGAAAATAGGGAAGAATTCGTCCCGGCTATTTGCCTTTCGGATTCTGAATGTCGCGCGCGACCCAGCGGAAGAAAACGTAGACGAGGAAGGCGAAGATGAAAAGCGGGATGAGGTTCGCAAAACCGGACATATGATTCTCGTTTCTCCCTCCCTGTCCGGGGTCTAGCCGGAGTGAAACCGGCAAGGCAAGGGGAGCGCATATCATCGCCGGTAAAATATCCGTGTGACTGTCTGCAAGACTTGGGGAGGGGCGGGAGAGATCTGGCGCACTGCCAGTGGTGCCAGATCTCTCCGTCTCCCGCCAGTTTCAGGGGACGGGGGAGTTTTTCCACTATGACGGACAACAGCCAATCGACATAGGCCGAGAAATTACCTCGAATAAATCGCTGCCACTGTCCGGCTGTCCAGGAGCCCGCGGGCATGCATCCAAAACCGAAGGACTGCGCCGTCTAACGCCGACGCTTTTTATCCGGCAAATTACCTTATACGGCAGGCGGCAACGGCACGATCTGCCACTCCGTCTCCGATGATCGCTTAACCCTTTGACACCGCTGGGGTGGGTTCCTCTGAACGTGCTGCGGGGAGAGAAGTGCAAGGGAACTTTTTTCACGCCGCATCATTGAAGCCCTCAAACACATGCCAAGAGTGGAGGGTTACACATGCTCGGCACCATCCTCGTCATCCTGCTCATCCTGTTCCTGATCGGCGCGCTGCCGAGCTGGGGATACCATAATTACGGCTATGGCCCGTCGGGCGGCCTAGGGCTGGTTCTGGTCATCGTGCTGATCCTGGTCCTGCTCGGGCGGATATAACCGATTACCCACGGCAAAACCTTATGCCCGCATCGCCGCAAACGCGCGATGGGGGCATTGTTTCTTCTGAAATATGAGGAAGATACAAAAAACCACGCAATCTTAAGCGCTTAGAGTTTTCCTCATCCGTTTCGGCAAGAGGGTTCGAAAAAACATCACATTCAGAACGAACCCTCTTGCGCCCAAAATGGATTCGTTCTAAATGCCCGCCATCGCTTGAATTAAAGAGCGTGTGAGGCCTCGTGGCGGAGTGGTGACGCAGAGGACTGCAAATCCTTGTACCCCGGTTCAATTCCGGGCGAGGCCTCCAAAAATTTCACCTATGAAATCAATTGCTTGCAGTCGAAACCTCAATTGGTTTGTGGAATTTCGTGTTGCGACTTGTTGCGACCTGCTTCCCTTTAATTTCGGATGATTCCTTCTAGTCACCGCGAATCCATGCGACATGAGTTGCGACATGGAGAAGCGGCCTATGAGAGACAAGAGCGAAATATTTCATTGGAACAAGGCAGCGATCCGTCTGGCCGCGGACATAGCGAAAGAGAAGGGTGTCATCGTCAAACTGAATCGCGACGGATCAATCCATGTCGCCCCAGTACAAGACGACGCTGTGGAAGAAATGCGCAATTTTATTGCATCGCAAGCATTGCCTGAGGCTTGGTGAATGACGGCCTCAAAGGTTCGATCTGTTCCGCGCCTTTGCCTGAATAGGGCAGAGGTCGCGATATCAATTGGGGTGAGCCCAAACACAGTTGATGCAATGGTGAGAGAGGGTTGCCTTCCAAAACCGCGGAAGTGGCATACACGCAAGGTGTGGCTAATCTCCGAGATTGAGGCTGCGCTCTTTGAGTGGCCCACGGATGAGGTGGGACAGGATGATGACGACGAATGGCGGGCAAGCCTATGACAAAGAGAACACCCATTACGCAGGCCGAATTGAAGCGGATGGCGGCGATCGCGAAGTCGGAGGGAGTGACCGTATCCGTCGAAATGGATGGGCGAAAGTTTTCCGTGTCGCCACACACAGCCCTTAAGCCAGCGCGTGAAGAATATGAATATGCTGATATCAATTCCTACGAGGGGTGGAAGAAGCGAAACTCGCACAAAAAACTTCCCGACGATTTCGCTCTCTGATTGACTCTAACGTGTATTCTGGCAGTTTGCGTCTACAAGGTGTGGGGGCATTCCGTGAAATCAATTTGGCTACCGGCCGCTTTAGCCGTTGTGTTGATCGGCGGCTTGTTCGTCGTCGGCGGCGTTCGGATTGTCGTCACGGCACCGAACTATTCCGCGCAGCTTGCGCCGGCCGCGCTCATTGTCGCCAACGCCTCGAACCTCAACCTCATCTATAGCCCGCAAGCGTTCTGTGCCCGCACGGGGAAACCTGGCAATGACTTCTGTGCTGCAGGAGCGTTGGCGGGGATCATGCAAAATGGCAAGATACTGGTTCGCGGTCCTCACAGCGAATCCCTTTAACGAATGACAGAAATTACGAGATGACTGCGAAAGAGATTATTACCGCACTTGTAACCGCGATTTTCACCGCGATAGGTGTAGTGGGCGCCGCCTCATTCGGTTACTTTAATAAGGACCGTGAGCTCGACATAGAAATGGTAAGAGTTTCTCTGAACATACTTTCTGGAGAGGCAAAAGACACATCTGTGCCGGGGAGGCGTTTTGCTTTGCGCACTCTGGAAAAATACTCCGGTGTTGAAATACCCGTAGAAGAACTCAAAGAATGGGCAGAACGAGGCACAATCCCTACTGGTGCATGGGCCTCCGCATCCTGTACCGCTCTGGTTTCTCGCTACATTGAGACAACACGTACTTTGGATTACATCACTTTAACAGACGAGCTGAACAATATGATGTCTGCTCTGGGCTGCACGAGTCCTATTAAAAAGAAGCGTTGATCCACCCGCGTAAGACAAGCTTCCATCGCGGCAATCAGATTTAAATGGGGATTCTTATGAACTGGAAGATTACGCTAGACGACGGATCTCAGCACGACGTCGAAATGCAAATCACCTACAAGGTTGGCAATGGGAAAGAGATGAAGGAAGGCGTGCTCTTAGGCGATCCAGAAGCTCTTACGGCTGCGATTACAGACAGCGCGGTAACTCTTGACGGACCAACAGGGGTTAGAATTCCCGTCCACGTCGAATTGGTTAACGGGCAATGGAAAATGTACCCACGTACTCTCTGACACTGGAAAGATATTCGCTTATAGTCGCGAGTGCAGTTCCTATCTCAGCCTCGTTGACTATGGGGGAACCAGCAGAATTCATGCTTGCCTCCTCCGCTGCTCGCATACCATGCGGCGAGCAATGCTGGTTCCTGATCCATCGAATTGCAACTCACCGCTGAACGGTCGCCACTCGTCCTCAGAGTGGCAGCAATCTTGCTCGTCGCCGTTCTGGTCGGTTTCTTCTGGCTCCGGGTCGTCGTCTTCCTCTCTGTCGGCGTCCTCAGGGTCGCTGTCTGCCAGATAGGGCTCTAAGTTCTCGTCACCGTCGAGAAGATCGAGAAGCGCTATAAGTTCCTCGATTTTGGCTTCTAGCGCGGCTCGTCGGGCTTGAAGGCTTTCGGTGGCGGCAATCATGGGAGTATCCCCCGCAAGTCTTCGATATGATCGAGAATGATGCAGATGCGGTTCTCGATCTCATCGGTCACCGACTGCAGCGCGTTGGTTTTCTCCATGTTCCCGATATCGGCAGTGGCCATGTGCAGCGCCATGTTCATGTTTTTGACCATGTCGATCATGTTCACGATATCGAGCAGTTGGAGATGGGCTTTTGAAGGGCTCGTCATAATGCAGCCCTCCCGATCGCCGCCAAAGCGTCAGCAAGGACACCAGATAGATTTTCTCCATCGTACAGGTAGCAATAGTCATCGACCGCCGCCCAGACGCACCAGTTGGCTTTGTCGATCGCCTCTTGGAAGGTCGTCGGCACATAGGCGATGATTTCAGCCTCAATGCCCTTCACGATATCAGAAAGGCGGCGGGCTTCTGTCAACGCGGCTGTGTAACCCCACTCATCCTCAATCCGCTGACGTTCGTCTTTTATGGCTTGAAGTTCGCGGATCTTCTCTTCCATCTGCTGGTAGTGCTGAGCCCGTTTCTCGGCTACCCACTTCTGTGGGCCGTGAAACATCCGACCCGGCGCCCAGTTGTCGTGCCGCTCATAAACCCTGCGGATGTCTTCCTCAGTCCAGGAAAAACTGGGAGAGAAAACCTCAACGCCGTTGTTGTTTCGGCCCTGATAGGTGCGCGCAGTTTGAACCTTTGCAGTGGGCCGTTCGGGCAGGATGTCATCCAGATCAGAAACGCCTTCCCATGCCGCCTTATCAAGATCGAGAGCAGCCTTATGTTTTGCGATCAACGCTGACATACCCGTTGCTAGGACTTCCTGAGAGGGCATGGCAACCTCGCAAGCGGATGCAGCGGCAGGGACTGAAATGGCAGCCACGCCAGCAAGAAATGCACGTCTGGTGGTTTTCGGCATAGCTTCGCCAGCGGCCGGAATCGTATTCGGCATGATGGTGTCTCCAGATTTTCGGGTTGGTGCGGTCAGTGCGCCGTGAGGGCGGCTATCTCGAATTTGATGACAGCGCGGCGAGCAGCGGCGCTGTATCGGAGCGACAGGTAATTGGTATCGGCCAGAGCCGACTGGAGAGCGCGGAGACGGTCACCGGCAGGGGTTTTCATCACCTTGGCCACCTTCACAGACTGACGGGCTTCCTCGCGGCGCTGCTTGGCAACGCGCCATGCGGTCTTGAGGCATGCCGAGAACGAGGCATCAACAATGCCACGCTCAATCTGCCATTTGCCGTACTGGCGACGGATGTAACGGTAACGCTCCCATGCATCGGCCATGATGGCGGCGCGGTCGAATTTGGGCATGCCTTCGGCGGTGGCCGGAACGGTGCTGTTCGGCATTGTCATTCTCCAAATTGTCGAGAGGGTTTTGTCACTCCCTAAAAAGGGAGGCGGCCTTTATGCGAGTTCGAGAGCGGCGCCGCCGGTCAGCTGCGGATCACGAGGAGCCGGGACAACCAGAGCCGCGCCATTGTCGCGCTCTGCACGTTCGAAGGCTGCTTTCAAAGCCGGGTTGGTGAAGAGGCTGGAGAGGCGGACGTTAACTGTGTTGCGTGTCATTGTTTGATTTCCCTTGTTATCATGTTGCATTATTGGTATAAGGCTACATCAAACCAAAGTCAACACTTTTAATGTAAGGTTATATAAAATTGTCGATATCTCCCGCTCAGTGCCGTGCCGCACGCTCCCTTATCGGTTGGTCGCAAGACAAGCTTTCCGAGGAGTCCAAAGTCGCAAAAGCTACCATCGCCAACTTTGAAGCTGGCAAGCGCTCGCCGTATGAACGGACCCTTGATGATATTCAGGAGGCTCTGGAAAAGGGGGGCGTGATATTCATCGCGGCTGACGAGATGAAGACCGGAGGCGCTGGCGTTCGGCTCGATCCTGAAGTCCAAGGCGACTAACGGGAAACCCGATTATCGCTACCAAAAGGGATGGCCATCATGACCATCCCCTCAGGGTGCATCCAATTTTGGTTAGACGCCTTGCATGTGCATGACACACATACCAAGGCACCTGCATCATACAGGCACCCAAGGGATTGCCACCATGGCAACACCTTTCGATAGGAGAGCTTTGAATGTCCGCATTGACGTTGATCTCCTCACAGCCGGGAATAGAGGCTGTCTCCGATCTCTCTGACGCTGCGCTCGACTATGGCCGCGCTGCGCTGTCCAGCAACACCATGCGAGCCTACAAGAGCGATTGGCAAGATTTTCAGGGCTGGTGCGCTGAGCGAGGCAGATCGCATCTGCCGGCGAACGCTGCGACAGTGGCCAACTATGCCTCATTTCTGGCCGACGCTGGCAAGAAGGTGCCGACAATCGCCCGCAAGCTGGCCGCCATTCGCTTCTTTCACCGCGGCGCTGGTCTGGACAATCCGACCGACAATGCAGGCGTGGCGGCCATCCTGAAGGGCATACGCCGTACAGTGGGCACAGCAGCCCGCCAGAAGGCTCCAGCAACGGTTGATGTCATTCATGCCATGATGGCGAGGATCAACGCTGACAGCCTCCAGGGCAAGCGTGACAGGTCATTGCTTTTGCTCGGTTTCGCTGGCGCCTTCCGTCGATCGGAGCTTGTGGCGATCACCGTCGAGGATTTGACCTTCAGCGAGGAAGGCGTGGACGTGTTCCTGCCGAAGTCCAAGACCGACCAGGAGGCGAAAGGCCAATCTGTTGCCATCCTGAACGGCAAGGCACTGAAACCCGCTGACAGGCTCAAGGAGTGGCTTCAGGCAGCCGGGATAACCTCGGGCCCGATCTTTCGCCGCTTCAATCGTGGTGACCGCCTGACGACCGAGACGCTGACGGATCAAGCCGTGGCGCTGATCGTGAAGAAGTATGCCGACGCCGCCGGCCTTGATGTGGCGAGCCTATCCGGCCACTCGCTGCGTGCTGGCTTCGTCACGTCGGCGGCAGAGAACCGGGCGAGCATATCCCGCATCATGGAAGTGACCCGGCACCGCGATCCACGCACCGTTGAAACCTATGTGCGCCGTGCTGATCGGTTCAAGGATCATGCAGGGGACGGTTTCCTATGATCTTTGGTGAGGACTTCCTGCAGACTGATGCAGGGCAGATTATTTCAGGCGCTCATCGGTACATCAGCGCAGCGCGAGAACTCAGGTACAGCAAGACATGGGAGGAGCGCCCGACACTGCTTCAAACGCCGACCCTCAACATGCTGGCCCATGGCATCGAGCTATTGCTGAAATACCCGTTGCTGGCTGGTGGCATGTCAGCCGACGATGTTCGCAGAGAGTTTAACCACGACCTCATGAAGCTATGGGGCCGAGATGAGAACGAACCTATGCGAAACCTTCTGTGTGTTCAGGCCTCGATAGAATGGGAGGAGGCTCGGGCGTCGGGAAAATGGGGGAATGATGATTTTGAGAAGTCACCACCTGATGAGCTGGTAGCGGCTCTGGAAAAGCTTGCTCACTTGCACAGCAGCAAGAGCGGATTCCCTCTCCGGTACATCGTGCCACCAGACACGACCGCGCCAAGGCCCGCGTTCCTTATCGATGTGTTCGGCTACGTGGCTGAGAGATCGACTATGAACGGGAATTTCCCGCTTTCACAATAAGCGAATGATTGGATTATTCTTTTCGGCCTATGGTAACTGCCGATTACATTTTCGGACATATGTCACCACCGAATGCGCGCGAAGAACGGGCGCTTGTAGCGAGTGGTTCTGACAGCGAAGTAAGACACCCGCAAACCTTGACGGATCTGCGCTTCAACGTGTTCGTTTATACCGCCGGCCCAAGTGTCTCCGGGAGAAATCTTGCTCGGAACAGAGCTTTCAGGGGTGGCAAATGTCGTGGTGTCTAAAACTGCCATTCGGGTGAGTCCTACTCGAAGCAATGAGTGGATCAATGTTGGATAGACCCAAACCTCCAGCCCTGTAATCGTCGTTGGAGCGTCACCTATACTGGTCGCTGTGGCCGTTATGACGTGTTGTTTGAAGTCAGGCGCGGAATATTGATGGTTCGAAGTGACCTTAATTTTTACTCCGCTTTCGAACCAGCGTCGGACCTCAAGGAAAAGAGCTCCCGTTGCTACGATCGCCGCGTAAAATGCGGCGATATCTGATGCTGTAAACTTCATTTTCTTCCCCGATTGGCAGCGATAAGGGTCATTATCGCTACTGGATTGTAACCGTCTTCAGTAGCCATTCGGGATAGACGATCTTGTTCATAGTACCGAGCATGGCGCTCGTGTCACCCATCAAAGATCCTGTGAAGGGCGGCGCCACTCTAGACCCATCAGCGTAATACGTCAGACTGTCGGCAAGCTCGCGCAATAGATGGATCGGGTTTTGTCCTCCCTCCGCACCCCAGACGAACTGGCAGCCAATTGCATGGATATCCTGATAGCTGACTTGGAACAGACCCTTGTCACCGTCAGCAAGTACCAGCTTGTCATACCCTGGCTGCACAACGCGTCCGATCACCAGCAGCGAGCGCAATGAGGCGATCACCGAAACCTCGGGAGGGTACTGGACTATATCAAGCCAGACTTCCTTTCCTTTCATCGAGACGTGGAACTTGATTCCGTCGATAGCCGGCGACGTGTCGAGAAACCTCTGCAAGCCGGATACCGGTATCTGGTCAATGGTGTGCTCTGGTCCGGTTCCTTGCCAATACTTTTCACCGCATGAGTTATCAGCGGCCATGGCAGGCGCGACACTGAGAAACCCAGCTAAGACAGTTTGAACGAGTGTTTTCATGAAAGCCCCCAACGTATGCGCGTAGATGAGCCGGTCGTGGATTGTGTGTCAACTATCGCTAAAGGACGCATCGTCTTTTAGGCTGCCACCTGAGCTTTTGCGGCGCTCATATATCGCTGCGCCTGGCTGTAGGTAATCCCGCTCTTGTCTTCCACCCATCGCCGGAAGTGTCCATGAGGCAAGGAAGCTTTGACGTGGAGCAGCTGCCGCCCATAGGCTGCCTTCTCGGCCTCTGACAGCCTCTCCCATGCGCGTGGGGGCTTTGCCGCAGGTTCAGTCGTCGGCCTGCTGGGCGCACAAGCACCGGGCGCTGTGAGGCGATTGTGAGCATCCCAGATTAGGCGCTGCTGATCAGCACTGAGTTTCTTGAAATCCTGAACTGTCAATCCGATGCCAAATGCTGCCAATGCGATGGCTCGGTTCTTCCTGTCGGCAATGCGCAATGCTCTCCGCATCTGGAAAGCGTTCATGTGCCGCATGGTGCCGATGCCTTCGACTTCGATCTCAGTAATCATGGGAAACTCCAGGCAAAAAGAAAGGCCGTCACCTCGGGAGGCCGGCCAATCCTTTGCGCCAGTTCATCCGTGGTCGCTGGCTGATGTATAACAGGTGTTGATGGGTCGAGGCAATATCATCAGATTTTGTTTTGAATTGCTTTACATATGCTTTATCGGCCGCCACCGGAAAGAAGCGCCATCATGTCGCGATGCTGGCGCCCGATCTCGGCAATCTCCTTGCGGACCGCGGTCATTTCGCAGGTGAAACGACCATGCTTGAACGCACCGTTCTTGCTACCTTTTGGCGCCCCGGCCCGCGCGCCGTGAAACCGGCAAACTATCTTCCCGCGTTCCGCCGGCGCCTGGCATCTGCACTTGGTCCGCTTCGACATAGCCGAGCACCGCGGCGCGAGTTGGTAAGGATAAATCTTGCTGTTCATGGGATTGTACCCCCTTTTGATTTCTGCCCCGCCCCCCGTGGGTGACATTGCCTACGATGGCCTGGCCTCCGCTGTGAACGTGAACGTGCTCGACAACCACCTTCTGATTACCGCCATTGCGATGCTTGCGAAGGGCTTCCATCTGGGTCGTGAAGGTTCGCATGAGCTTGTTGACGACACGCTCCTGAATGTCGAGTTGGTCGATCGTGTCACATGTCAGCATAGACCTCGTATGCCTCATGCTGGTGAAATGAACAGTAACCATCTGGACAGCCAGCATCGCTTCCAAGGGATCGCGCGGCGCAATGCCCGCTACCATTGCAACAGCGGCGTTCAGCTGATCAGCATCGATCCTGTCGCCTTTCGAAACTGCGTTCACCAGTTGCCGAATGAGGCCATTGAACATTCGCTGATCGGTGACACCGAAAGCCTGCATCACTACCGCGCCGGCCACCTCCTGCGATGGATGGTCGAAGCAGATGATTTTTAACGCGCCGCCGTCAGTGTACTTTGGCAGTTCGTCGGGAGAGGACAGGAGTGCGTCAACAGCCGCCTGCTCGCGAGGAGTAATCTCGTGCTCCGGTTTGGGATTGGCCTCGATCTGCTCCATTGTCTCACCGGCCGACAGGCGAATAATCCGGTCGATCTTCTCCTGCCTCTCGCGCTTCAGTTGCTCTTGAGAATTCCCGTTATCGTTAGTCATCCGACCGGTTCTCCTTCAGTCTTCTCCGCAGATCAGGGCCAGCGATCATCATGCCGTCGTCGTCACGCTTGGGGTTGATGACCCTGCCGATGCGATCCGGCCATGTCTTGAGGTTCCGAATGTGGATGCCACCTGCTGTCACCACTGTTTGCTGGCAAAAGCCTCCGACGTAGTGACCTATCCACGCTGGATTGAGGACCGCCTGCACCTGCATGCGCCTCTGCCCTTGCATCAATGCCAGGCCGTCGCGTTCAGCATGCTGTGGATCGAAAGGAAACCCGTCAGCGACAGGGTGCCGAAAATCCTTGACGTCTCTCGGGATGAAAGCTTTCCCGTGTTCGCTGTCGTACACGTCAACGATGGTCGCAACGGGCCGATTGGACGTTTCCGACCAGCCCATGAGAATCATACTGGTAGCGCCCCAATCGCGCATCTGAGGTTGCTCAGCGCTGCGAATGACAGTTTCTCGCACCTGGCCTGCGAACGCTTCTCTCAGGTCGTCAAAGCCTGAGAAGCGCTTTTCTCCGAGGTGCACATACAGCATGACGTTGGACCAGCCCACACCGACGAAGCCCACCACCGCGTTGTACTGAGGTAGGGTGAACACCTTGCTGCCGACGCCCATCACATGGCCGCCAGTGCTTTCGTCATAGGTCGCACCGTCCGTGTAGAGGTAGCCGGCGCTATCCGTGATTAAGCAGTTCAGCGCGCTCAACGTTTGCTGCCCTTCTTCTCGACTGGCTTGCATGCCGTGCCACCAAACAGTGCGGCTCCGGCCAGACCTATAAGACTGAAAATAGCCATGTCTTTCTCCTTTAGGCGGCTTGTCGCTCGCCGTTTTGATAGAGGTTCTGCTGGTTCTTGTTGTTCTGCTTCACGACGGCTGTCGACACTTGCACTGCCTCGCCTCTGGCCACGTCTTTGACGTAAGCCTCAAGGTTGCCATTCTGGTCGACAGAGACGCCGACCGTGACATGGACGTTCTGGGTTCCAGCTTGCCCGGTTCCCTGCGCGGTGCTGCCCGAGAATGGTGTCACGTAGCCGCCGGACTGGTAGCCCTTCTTGGCTCCTTTGTGCATGCGGTCGAGATTGCCGACACCGAGACGCTTTGTTGCTGCTGCGCTAAAAACGTATTCGCCAGCGTGAACGATACCGGCAGCCTTGGAAGCTGCACCATCGCCGGTGTATCCGCCGCTTTCGAACAAGCCCGCGCCTGGCATAGTCGGGAAGAAGCTCTTGCCGCCGCCAAACAGGCCACTGAACAGGCTCGACAGGAAGCCGCCGCCACCGCCGCCAGATCCTGCGCCACCGACCTTGAACAGAGCATCGAGAACATCGTTCAGCAACTTGTCGGTAATCCGGTCAAGGACAGACAGCGCGGCATTCCCGAAGGACTCCCAGAATGTCTCACCGTTGCGCAGACCATTTCGAAGCTCGTTCAGAAAACCGGCCGTCGTTTGCTTTGCGAAGGCCACCGCTTCTTGCGCGCGCTTCGTCGCCTCACTGACTTTGTTCTGTTCCACGACCTGATTTGCGTAAGCATCGGCTATGCTGTTGATGTCGGCAATGAGTTGAGGGGTGATTGCGCGCTTGTCCCGCTCGGCTGCCAAGAGCAGATCAGTTGCCACCTTCACTCTCGCCTGCGAGTAGCCAAAATCTTCGACAAGTGGGTTCAATGCCGCCTGTGCTTGGGTCTGAGCCTGCAAGGCCCGTGTCTGTTCCTTGACCGACAGCGTGGCAGATTCGTAAGCCTTCTGCTTGGATGCGCTGCTCGTCTTGCTGGCGCCGGGGAGACCTTCAAGCTCGATCAGTGGCCGACTGGAAGGCGTTGGCGCATCACGAGGGGTGAAGTCCTCGCCAGAATAGAATTTACCGTTCTCCGAGAAGAGCGGCGATAGGCTGCCAAGCTGTGGACCGTTCTTTCCCACCAACAGCGCTTGAAGAGCGGCTTGCGTGTAGGTTTCCGCCTGTCTGGTTGCGCCGGCCATGGTCTGTGTGAGGTCCGCAAACGCGGCCTGGAATGAAACCAGCGCCGGCACACCGGTTTGCGATATCGCTGATGCGAGCGCGTCTTGAACCTGCTTTACGGCGCTCAGGTTCTGTTCGCCTTTCGACACAGAAACGGAGACGTCCTCCCACGCGGCGTGGAAAGCTTGAACAGTCGTGCTTTCGGTACCAGCCTGGTTCATGAGGCTGATAGTGTTGCTCAGTTCCACATTGAGATTGGCAACCTGTTGGCGGGCCAACTCCCATTGTTTGTCGGCCACGGATCGAGTGGATGTCAAAAGCTCCTCATTACTTTTGGAAGCCTTGAGTGCTGCGACATAAGACTGAAGAGCTGGAACGGCTTTACCCCATTCTTCAGCCACTCGCTCGATCATATCGGCATGGTCTTTCAATGTCTTATCAGTCTCGACCCCGCTGCTCATCCACTCGCTAAAGTAAGAAACAGCCGCGCTGCCAATGAGGACAAAGGCGGTCGTTGCCAGGCCGAGAGGGCTTATAAGACCGCTGATCGTCTGCTTCATTGCTGCGAAAACGCCATTCAATTGCCCACCGTTCTGGGTGACCTGCGGCAACTGCTGAGCAAGCAGCATGAAAGGAGCCTGTCCAGAGATGAGCATCGTGATGATGTCCTGCATCTGGTACGACAGGTTCTGCACCTGCGCGCGCGCCGCACCGGATGCTTGACCCAGCGCCTTCACACCAGATGCACCAACAGAGCCGGCACGCTGCGCAGCGAGAGAGGCTGCTGCGAGAGCCTTCCCAGCAGCGGTAGAGGCGCGCTCCACTCCTCCCATTGCCGCTGCCATCGCTTTGATCTCAGCCGAGGAAAATTTGTTCGAGGTATTAGACAGGCCAGACGCTGCCCGCTCCGCAACCTTGGCAGCGTTCGAGAACTGCACGAATTCGTTCTTCGCTGATTTGAGGTCCCTGGTGTCAACCGAAATCCCAAGCGCTGCAATGTCAGTCATGGGCTTGCTCCTCCTCGCTACGGGTCACTTGAATGCCGGCTGCTTCGATGAGCTTGGCGTGCTGCTCGACCGATACGACGGTGCTGCCGCGACCGGTATCTGTGGCGGGGCACGCCTGGAAATACAAAGCCCTGCAGAAATCCTCTGTATCGAGGACAGTCGCGGGATCAGCCTTGATCATCATCCGGTGCAGTTGATTTGTTTCAGCCAACACCCGAACGAGTACGAGCGAATATTGCTTATGCTCATCGGCCACCCAACCATCACCCTCGAAAGGAATGGGCTGGCGCAGGAAGAAGCGGCGATCCGGCTCTTTACGAAGCATTACGAGTTCGCGCCGCTCCGCCTCCCGCTGCGCCTTTCTGATGCGCCATGCATGCTGTGGATCGGAAACGCCGTATTCCGCGGGATCGATGCCAAGGGCTGATTTAGTCATTGAATTCTCTCCCGGGAAAGACGGTTATCGTTAGCGATGGCGCCGGAGGCGAAAGACGAAAACTCCTCCGGCGCCATCATTCTCAGCTATCGACCCGATAGCCTTGAACTCCAAAGCCGACCTGATGCTGGCCTTCAGCCGCGGCGAGACGATCGACAATGTCGTGGTGTGTCTGAGGGGCCAGCGCCTTGATGCGCTCGCTGGTGAACTTGCCCATGGTTGGCATTTCAACTCCGTTCGACTGAGAAATCGACCAAGCCTCATCTGTCAGAGTGGCTGATCGACGTCTGAGCTCGTCCCAAGCGTCGAGCGCTGAAACGAAGGCCTCCCAGGCCGACACGACGCGATCCACTGCCTTTGCTGCGTCTGCGGCGAGTTTTCGGTGCTGGTCCACCTTGTCACGGGTGAGAGTTTCGCCCTCCCGCTTTTTCGCGAGGGGTAAGTCAGCCTCAAGGGCTTGCCGTTCGACGCGTAGGCGGCGGGACTGTCGCTCCGCATCGAGATGAGCATTTTCCAGAGCATCGATGTCACCACCGCTACGCATTACGTCACGCAGCTCGGCGTCGAGATCACGACGGGAATGCTCTTCCTGCTTCGCGCTGATCTCGACAATTCGTGCCTCAATATCAGCTACGCTGAGGTGCTTCACCGGCGCCGTCATATCAATCACCTTCCGGGGCTTTGTAGCCGGCGGCCGACGGCAGCTTAAAGCCAGTGCCAGGTTTACGGGTATTGGTCAGGGTGCCGTTCGCGTTCAGCCGTTTGTCGATCGCTTCATCGACCGCCTTGGATACGATGTCAGCGATGACATCCGTCAGTTGGTTGAGAACGGGCTCGCTAATTTCGGATTTCGCCATTGCTGCAGTTCCTTCTAGTGATCGACGCGCACATGATCCTGCGCCGCCTGGTTTCGTTCTGTGATTGCGAGAATTCCGGCCACCGCGCCGCCGACCGCAGAGCCCACAGTTTCCGGTATGGTTTTGGTGTGGCTCATGAGTTTCTGCTGGTTTTCAGTCAGCCGGCCGACCAGATCGAACAATTGCTTGACCTGGTACTCCAAGGCCCTGATATCTTTGCGGATGGCGCGGCTCTTTTTGCTCATGCGGCGCTCTGGACGTTATGCGGGATATCACCCGGCTCGAAGACACCAGAGAACCGGCTACCAGAGGCACAGAGCTTTTCAGCAGCAGCAGTCAGCACGAATTCATTGACGGAGACGCCCGCGCGGCTGGCAGCGGCGAACAGGGCTGTTCTGAAGCCCGAAGTGACCCGGCCGCCGTTCAACATAACGTTGACGATCGGGTCTTTCTGCTTTCGCTGTTTGGTGACGATGGACATAACCGTAACCTCCTGATCTCGACTTCAGGAAGCATAAAAACATATCCTGGGGGCTATGCAGACTGGAAACGTACGGTAGTGTGTGCCGGTAAATTCAACTTAGGGGGTTTGTATGATTACATCAGGAGAGAAAATCGTCAGGCTGTCGGAAACGCAACCTGGAGAGCTTGTACGCATATCTATTCGTGAAAAATTGCTTTACGCGATCGTGCTTGGACAAGAGGGAAGACGCACCATTCTTGCTTCGCTCGAAGCGCTTCCGGAACGCACAATTCATCCATTCCATTTTACACCAGCCAGCGAGAGGCGGGTGATCTCCTACGGCTCTGATTGGTTTGCCGAAATTTTACCGGGACCGGAATTCGCGGTTGGTTCCTCCGCTTTCAGATGGGCGTCAGGCGCGCTACGACTGGAGGGTGGAGAATGGATTCTAGCGATCCATCCAGGCCCAGATGATCACGAACACACCGAAGTATACTATAATTTGTCTTCCAATCAGATGACAGCCATGCCAGATCAAGAAGACACGGCCCCGGTGGGTCGTTGGCGCGTCTGGAGAAGCCACTCAGCGTATATGGACCCTCGGGCGGAGGCCCTGCTTACCGTCGAAGCCGTTGACATGCCCTAAGTGTTGTTAAGCCCAAGGTGATCAAATATCCGCCTAACGCGGGGGTGGTCTCTCTGGCCATCCCTGAACCTCTCCAGCGCGATGAAGTCGCCGTGTCTTACCATTTCTAGCGCTGGAGCGGATATATCGAGGGGAGCCCCCGGACACGGCTGTACCCCTATCGCAAACTCTTTGCACCAGGCTCGGATAGTTTTCTCACTGCGGCCGGTAATATGAACGGCAGTCTTTAAGTTGATGATCTCGTCCTTTCGCATCAAGATGGGCGGAAGGCCCAAGCCCTCGCATCGGTCGAGATCCGTATGGGTGAAAAGCTCGCCGCTCAAAACGCATCCCCGATGATGTTCTCTTGAGCCCACGCCACATATCGATCGAGGAAGGGGCCTGCATCTTCACCGGTGCACTTACGATAGGCTTCGCGCGTCGGTCGGTCATAGATGGCCCATAGGAGCGCCTCAGCGTTCACAGGGAGCCGATATCCTTCCTCAGGATTGATATCGGGAATGCCGTTTATCGTGACTGGTTCGGCTGTCATGCTGCGCCGCCTTCACGCGCGCGCGCAGCGTCGTACTCAGGTCTTTCATGGGCTCCGCCCAAACCCGCAAGGAACTTCGTCCCTTGACCCAAAGCACTGGCTTCGCCAGCGCCGTCACCATGCGGAGGCGCTTTAAGTTGCTGCTTCGTCGCGAAAGAAATCACCGTTTCAGAATGGCTTTTTTGCTTATGAAAGGTGGGCTTCTCACAATAAGCAAAACCGACCTTGATTGCGCGTATGAGATCGTCTGCGGCCTTGTCAGCCCGATCGACACCAATAAATGGCTCCAGCCTCTTGCGTGTTTGCGAACGAATGCTGTTGAGCTTGCCGGATCGCTTTGCGGTTTCAATGTTGACGATCGATCTTGCGACAGCGATCGTGGCACCGTGAGAGCGATGAAAAGGAAACGGCAATACCTCTGCAGGCGGATACCAGTCGAGGAGAGATAGTTGCTCACACATCTCGGCGTTCTCCTTTATCAGAAGGATCAACGTATGGGGTATGCGTTGATCCTGAATAATGCCCAGGTTCTATAGCGATACGTTGATCGTCATTTCGGGGTATACGTTGATCCTTATCCAGCACGTCGGGGATCGACAGATAGAGAACCCGCCGACGCTTCCGATAGGCAACATCGGAGGTCGTCTCGGCTATGAGAAAACCCATCTTCTTTAGCCTGCAGACGTCGCGTTTGATGGATGGAATAGACCGTCCTGTTCTGCTGGATAAAGATGCATCCGACAGAGAGCACCGGCCATCTCTTCTCGATGTGTGAGAAGCAATCATCATCATTGCCCTTTTCGAAAGCTTCAGAGCACCGAGAGCCAGACCAGCACGATCGCGCCAGTACTCTACAAGCTCATCAGCGGCCTTAGGGCTGTTCGGCCAGCGGAGAGGCCGCGCGTCAACGATAGGAAATTTTCGCGCGGTTTTGGTGAAGAGGAATTTGCTCTTCGCCTCGTCTTGCTCGATTAGGTGTTGGGCATGAACCGTCAACCGTGCGCCCTCCGCCAAACCTTGTATTTGTTCGACAGGGCGGCCGCCTCACATGCTTCCAGTGCCGAGAGGCCAAAGCGCTCGCGCAGATTAGGAACGATAGGCGTAGGGGCCGGGTTTTGTTCGGCCAGCCATTGCGCTGCCTGGATAACTGTTTCGCTGTGCTGGTGATCGGCGCCTGTCATGCCGCCTCCATGAAGAAGTCTATTAGCTTCTGGCGGGCGATGACCCATCGACCATGAACTTTCTTAGCGGGAAGCTGGCCTTTGTCGAGCATATCAAACGTGGCGCGAGTGGACCGACCGATGACTTTTGCAATCTCCTCAGCGCCCCAAATCAGGTCCAGAGCGTCAGGCTTCAATTTCTCCATTTGTAAATCCCGTCAACTACTCGTATTAGCACCGTGCTAAACGTACTTATATCTAGCACCGTGGTAATATTGACGCAACAGTCGATTTAGCACAGTGCTATATGAAATTAACTGGAATGAAGTGAAATGGCGAAAGCGGGACGTGGTTCGGAACAGGTTATGATCAGGCTGCCCGACGGGATGAGGGATCGAATTCGTGACTCTGCCGAGAAAAATAATCGAAGCATGAACGCGGAGATCGTAGCTGTTCTTGAAGAGGCGTTTCCGTCAGAGCCTTACGATTTCTCTGCGGAATTAAGCTTTATGGATGAGATCGATGAGATCGCCGCAAAGCTTGAGCGCCTCAAACTTGGGGCTGCCAGGCAGGAACTAGAACGTCTTGATAAACACATCCAGAAAGCAGACGACCTTCTCACGAAACCAGATGCGGAAAAGTAATGTCAGTTCGCAAACGAGAATGGACAACCCCTAGGGGTGAAGCAAAAAGCGCCTGGGTAGTCGACTATTTCGACACTGCCGGTAGGCGCCGACTAAAGACTTTCAAGCTCAAGAAGGAGGCCGACAAGTTCGCCGCTACGGCTTCCGTAGAGGTCAGGGAGGGAGTTCACGTAGCCGACAGCGCTAGTGTGACCGTCGAGAAGGCCGGCTCTCTGTGGATCGCCTCGGGCGAAAGCGCCGGGCTTGAGCGCTCATCCATGGATCAGCGCAAAAGCCACCTGAAGCACCACATCAATCCTTTGATCGGCCAGACACTGCTATCGCGGCTTACTGTGCCGGCCGTGAGGGACTTTGAAGATACGATGAGACAGAACGGCCGATCGCCGGCGATGGTCAAAAAAGTTCTGACCTCGCTCGGCTCGATCCTGTCTGATGCAAACGAGCGTGGGCTGGCAACGCGCAATCCAGTGCGTGACATCCGGTCCAGCCGCAAGGGTCGCGATCGGCGCCAGGAGAAGCGCCAGAAGGGTAAACTCGTTATTGGGGTGGATATACCCAGCAGAAACGAGATCAAGGCGCTGGTGGCTGCGCTGGATGGCAACTGGAGGCCATTGCTTGTCACGGCCATCTTCACCGGCATGCGGTCGTCGGAAATTCGGGGCCTTCGCTGGCGTGACGTGAATTTCAAGAAGGCCGAGATCCACGTCAATCAGCGCGCCGACCAGTTCAAGGAAATAGGCCCGACGAAGTCAGAGGCCGGCGTCAGAACGATCCCGGTTCCTCCTGTCGTCATCGCAGCGCTGAAAGAACACAAGCTTCGGCAGCCGCCTGGTTTCGATCTCGTCTTTGCCAATCCAGACGGAGAACCGCGGTCACACGCGAACATCGTCAACAAGGGCCTGAAGCCGGCGATGATTCGAGCTGGCGTGACCGTAGGCGAGGCGGATGACATCGGGGCGAAATACACCGGCCTTCACGCGCTGCGCCACTTCTATGCCTCCTGGCTTATCAACCGAAAGGAAGACGGGGGCTTAGGTCTGCCGGTCAAAATGGTGCAGGAGCGCATGGGGCATTCCTCTGTCGTGATGACGATGGACACCTACGGACACCTGTTCCCGCGGCTGGATGATGGGACAGAACTAGCACAAGCCGCGAACATTTTGCTCGATTGACTGCAACATGGTTGCGACAAGCAGGGAGATTACGATGGTAAATCAAGAGCGGGTGAAAGCCTGCAAATCCTTGTACCCCGGTTCAATTCCGGGCGAGGCCTCCAAAATTCTCTCACCATCGGCATTACATTCGATCTGCGATCCGTAGATAATGCGGATGCGCGCCGTTTTGGCCGGGATGCAGGAGGAGAGCGTGGATCAGGATCAGCGGGAAAGTGCGGGCAACGACCGGAAGCGAAGGCTCTGGCCATGGCTGCTTTTGGGTGTCGTTACTGTCTTGGCAATCTATGCCTATACGACGACGGTCCAGATGATCGAGGACCTGACGCAGCTTTGGAGTGATCTCGTTCAGCTTTTCTGGTGGATCATGCCGGATGTTCCCGCCTCCTGACGAGGTATTTCATGCCTGTCGCGAGAAATTTGCATCACCCGCCTGTGCTTTTTGGGATCGCAGTCAATGAGCGCGCTTGAAAGCGCAGCTTCTGGCAATTATGAGATTGTTTTAACGGTCGGCTGCATCTTCCGACTTCGGGCTGGTTTTCAGCCCCTATCCTTGAAATTGAGGCGATAAGGACATGATGGATTTCGAAACCGCACGCGCCAATATGGTCGACAGCCAGTTGCGCACGACCGACGTGACGTCGCATTCCGTGCTGAAGGCGTTTTTGAGCGTGCCGCGCGAGGCATTCGTGCCAGCGGGTGTGCGGCAGATTGCCTATGCGGATGAGGATCTGCAAATCTGTCCGGCGGTCGACGGTCGCCCGGCCCGCTATGTCATGAAGGCCTCGCCGCTCGCGAAGCTGCTGCAGCTTGCCGCGGTCTCCAAAGAAGATGTGGTGCTGGAAGTTGGTGGTGGCTCCGGTTATGCAGCTGCCATCCTGTCCCAGCTTGCCGGTTCGGTGGTTTCGCTCGAAAGCGACGAAGCGCTGGCCGCACAGGCAACCGAGACCCTCGCGTCGCTTGGATATGACAACGTCGCCGTGGTGACCGGCGATCTCGAAAAGGGTTATGCGGGCGAAGCGCCTTATGACCTGATTTTCATCAACGGTTCGGTCGAGGAAGTGCCTGCCGCGCTGACCGACCAGTTGCGTGATGGCGGACGTCTTGTCGTCGTCGTCGGATATGGCAATGCCGCCAAGGCCAATGTCTATCGCCGTGATGGCAACAGCACCTCGGCTGCGAGCTCCTTCAATGCGTCGGTCAAGCCGGTGCCGGGTTTTGCCAAGGCGGCCGAGTTCGTTTTCTGATCGATAGGCGATCGTTTTCTTTCCAGGGCCGGGGTGGATTTTTCACCCCGGCTTTTTTGTGGCCGACGTATCGGCAACTGCGTCGTCCCGGACGGTTTCACAAAGCTGTGCATCACCGCGAAACTTGTCGAATCAGTGATTTAGTTCCTGACTATGCTGCCCTAGACTAAGGGTGATTCGGGGTGTGCGTATTTCTGCCCCGCATGACCCTGCAACAGGGACGGCAAAAACGCCCGGCGGTTTTGACTGAACTGTTTCAGAGCATCGGCACGGCAATCGGCTTTGATTGTCATGGGCGCGATGTAAGAATTGAACAGGTGCGAAGCGCCATGTCCGGTATCCCGAAGGATACGGTCTGAGCGCTCAAGAGTGGAAACCGGGGATTGATATGGCTCAGCCAAGTGTCGCGCGTGAACCGTCCATGGAAGAGATTCTGGCGTCTATCCGCCGGATCATCGAAAGCAATGAGACCGGACCTGCGGGTGCGTTTTCCGGACAGTTGCCGCCGGTCTATGACGATGAGGACGAGGCTTCCGGCGAAGCGGCCTTCGTAGCGGAGCCCGTGAGCCCGCCGGCGCGCGTTCCCCCCGCCGCAAACCAGGCTTATGCTGCGCGACCGGCGCAGGATTTTTCACCGGCTTTTGAAGCGCCGGTGGTTGAACGGCAGGAAAGCCAGGTTGAAAAGACCATGTCGCTTGCCGATGTCGCCGCCCGTGTGCGCGCCGCCGCAGACCGCAACGCCGCCATGGGGCCGCAGGCTTTTGCCGCGCAGGCGCAACAGCGCGCGGCCGAGACCGCAGCACCGGCTGTCGCCGCCTTGAATGTTTCGCAGCCGTCAGCCGTGCCGACGCCCGAACGCGCCGCGCCGCAGCGCCCGACGGATGTTCGTCCGCTGATGGCCGCCGTGGCCGCCACAGGCGCCGTTGAGCAGCCGGTATCCTTCGCCGCCGAGGATCGTGCGGCTGCCGCCGCCATCGAAAATGCGCCTTCGGCCGAGAGCCGTTTCGAGCAGCTTTCGCTGCGGGGCGCCATCGATACGCCGGTAACGGCGGAGCGTTTCGACATTGCGCTCGAACCTGTCGTTGAGAAATCGATCTTCGATCTCGGTGAGCAGGAAGCGAAAGAACCGGTGGAGATTGCCAGCGGCCTGTCGCTCAATCTCCTTTCTGCCGCCGCCGGTGCGCAGATTGCCCGATCCTTCAGCGAGTTGGCGGAGGTTTTCGACGGCGTCGAACGGCGTTCCATCGAAGATATGGCCGCCGATATGTTGCGTCCCATGCTGCAGGACTGGCTGGAAGACAATCTGCCGACACTGGTGGAGCGGCTTGTGCGTGAGGAAATCGAGCGCGTCGCGCGCGGCACGCGCCGCTAAGGCCGGCCCGTTCGCAGGCTGCAATCGCTGCCAATGCGACGAAACAGGAGCCGCTCCGGCATGGGAGCGGCTTTTTTATTGAAGATGAAGGTGTTATCGGGGCATAGTCATGTGCGGAGCCGCTCAATTGGCGGCTTAGCGGGTCGGTTTCTGTTGACTCTCGACCATCCATCCTTATTTAAAAAATCCACACAAGAACTCTAAAATTCAGGTCAGGAAATGCTCGAAAAGACCTACGATTCCGCATCCGTCGAACCGAAGATCGCCAAGGCCTGGGACGAGGCTAACGCTTTTCGTGCCGGCGCTAACGCCAAGCCGGGCGCGGAAACCTTCACCATCGTCATCCCGCCGCCGAATGTGACCGGCTCGCTGCATATGGGCCACGCGCTTAACAACACGCTGCAGGATATTCTGGTCCGCTTCGAGCGTATGCGCGGCAAGGACGTGCTGTGGCAGCCGGGCATGGACCATGCTGGCATCGCCACGCAGATGGTGGTCGAGCGCAAGCTGATGGAACAGCAGCTTCCGGGCCGCCGCGATATGGGACGTGAGGCTTTCGTGGAGAAAGTCTGGGAATGGAAGGCCGAATCCGGCGGTCTCATTTTCAACCAGCTGAAACGCCTTGGCGCCTCCTGTGACTGGTCGCGTGAGCGCTTCACCATGGATGAGGGGCTGTCGCAGGCGGTTCTCGAAGTTTTCGTCACGCTCTACAAGCAGGGCCTGATCTACAAGGACAAGCGCCTCGTCAACTGGGACCCCAAGCTGCAGACCGCGATTTCCGACATGGAAGTCGAGCAGATCGAGATGAAGGGTAACCTCTGGCACTTCCGCTATCCGCTGGAAAAGGGCGTTACCTATCAGTATCCGATCGCATTCGACGAAGAGGGCAAGCCCACCGAGTTCGAAACGCGTGATTACATCGTCGTTGCCACGACGCGTCCGGAAACCATGCTCGGCGATACCGGCGTTGCGGTGAACCCGAAGGATGACCGCTACAAGGGCATCGTCGGCAAGCATGTCATCCTGCCGATCGTCGGCCGCAAGATCCCGATCGTTGCCGATGATTATGCCGATCCGACGGCGGGCACAGGTGCCGTGAAGATCACGCCGGCGCATGACTTCAACGATTTCGAAGTCGGCAGACGCTGCGGCCTGCGCGCCATCAACGTCATGAATATCGATGGCACCATCTCCATCAAGGACAATGAGGATTTCCTGGAAGGTCTCAGCCATCCCGCAGCGCTGCACGGCGCGTGGGATCGTCTGGAAGGGCAGGACCGCTTTACCGCCCGCAAGATCATCGTTGAAATCTTCGAGGAAGCCGGGCTGCTCGACAAGATCGAGCCGCACAAACACGTCGTACCGCATGGCGACCGTGGCGGTGTGCCGATCGAGCCGCGCCTGACGGACCAATGGTGGGTAGACAACAAGACGCTGGCCCAGCCGGCGATTGCCTCCGTTCGTGAAGGCCGCACCAATTTCGTGCCGAAGAACTGGGAAAACACCTACTTCCAGTGGATGGAGAACATCCAGCCCTGGTGCATCTCGCGGCAATTGTGGTGGGGACACCAGATTCCGGCATGGTATGGCCCCGACGGGCAGGTCTTTGTCGAAAAGACCGAAGAAGAGGCGCTTCAGGCGGCCATCCAGCACTATATCGCCCATGAAGGCCCGTGGAAGGCCTGGGTGGAAGAGAAGCTTGAGAACTTCGCTCCGGGTGAAATCCTGACGCGCGACGAAGACGTGCTCGATACTTGGTTCTCGTCGGCGCTCTGGCCGTTCTCGACGCTCGGCTGGCCCGAACAGACACCGGAACTGGCGCGTTATTACCCGACCAACGTGCTGGTCACCGGCTTTGATATCATCCCGTTCTGGGTGGTGCGTATGATGCAGATGGGCCTGCATTTCATGAAGGACGATGCCGGCAATCCGGTCGAGCCCTTCAGCACGGTCTATATCCATGCGCTGGTTCGTGACAAGAACGGCCAGAAGATGTCGAAGTCCAAGGGCAACGTCATCGATCCGCTGGAACTGATTGACGAATACGGCGCGGATGCGTTGCGTTTCACGCTCGCTATCATGGCGGCGCAGGGCCGCGACGTGAAGCTCGATCCCGCGCGTATTGCCGGTTATCGCAACTTCGGCACCAAGCTGTGGAATGCCACGCGCTTTGCCGAAATGAACGGCGTCAAGCGCGATCCGCATTTCCTGGCGGAGACCGCGTCGCTGACGATCAACCGCTGGATCCTGACCGAGCTTGCCAATACGGCACGCGATGTGACGGCGGCGCTCGAGAATTTCCGCTTCAACGATGCGTCAGGTATCCTTTATCGTTTCGTCTGGAACCAGTTCTGCGACTGGTATCTGGAACTGCTGAAGCCTGTCTTTGGCGGTGAGGACGAAAAGGCGAAGACGGAATCGCAGGCCTGCGCGGCCTATGTTCTTGAGGAAATCTACAAGCTCCTGCATCCCTTCATGCCCTTCATGACCGAAGAGCTGTGGGCGCACACGGCGGGCGAGGGCGAGGAGCGGGACGATCTGCTCTGCCTGACGGACTGGCCGGAGCCGGAATTCCGTGATGATGCGGCAGCGGCCGAAATCAACTGGCTGATCGACCTCGTCTCAGGCATTCGCTCCGCGCGTGCCGAGATGAACGTGCCGCCGGGCGCCACCGCTTCGCTGGTCGTCGTTGGTGCCAACACCTCAACCGAGGCGCGGCTTGACCGCCACGCCGCCGCTATTATGCGGCTGGCGCGGGCGGATGAAATCCGCGCCGCTGACGTCGCACCGAAGGGTTCCGCACAGATCATCGTCGGTGAGGCTACCGTCTGCCTGCCGCTCGGCAACCTCGTTGATCTCGCGGCTGAACAGGCCCGGCTCGAAAAGGCGATCGGCAAGGTGGATGCGGAAATGGAACGCATCGACAAGAAGCTGTCGAACGAGAAGTTCGTCGCCAATGCCGACCCTGAGGTCGTGGCTGCCGAGCGCGAGCGCAAGGCAGAGCTGGAGGTGCAGCTTTCAAGTCTCAGAACGGCTCTCACGCGGGTAAGCGAAGCGGGGTAACCCGCATCGCTACACCAGCCTTATGTAAGCAAAAGCGCTCCGTACCAACGGGGCGCTTTTGTGTTTTGTCAGTTGTTGGATGCTGCGTTGCAGCGTCGAATCGCAGTCGTCCTGCAGGACTACTATTTCCCGGGTGAAACAGCGGAAATCGCATCCAAAGACCGAAAAAAACCAATAAAAACGGCCTGATAAGCATGGTTTTCCCGGAAACTTTCAACTGTGGTTATTTGGCGACAATTCTGGTTGGCCGTAGGCGTTTGTTTCATTTTATGACGGAGTCGCCCGTATGAATTAGAAAAATAACCTAAAATGACTAATTTAGGGCGCATACATAAAATTCTTACGTAAAAAATGAGGAGGTGTCGCAGAACTGTGCCACTGTGCGGCAGATTGTCATTTGCCACGAAGCCCTTCACTCTTTTGACGATCACATTGCCTTGATTGGGGAGAGAGATGGCAAAAACTGCAATTTTTCGCGGCGCAGTATGTTTCGCAGTCAGCATCGCGGCGGTAACGCCTTCACTGGCCGGCGGTCTTGAGCGCGGCGGTTACAATATCGATCTGCTGTTCGATCCGTCCGATTACGTTCTCGACAGTTCCGCGACCTTCGTCGCACCGCAGCGCAAGGTGGAGAATGCACGGGACAATCCGCTTAAGAGCGGTCCTTTGCCAGCGTCCTGGTCAACGAGTGCGGATGATTCCGAGAATTTCTGGTCGACCCGTATCGGTGCCAAGGCGGCGATCGGCGATTTTGGCGACTGCATGTTCGACTATTCGCAGCCATGGGGCGCGCATCTCAATCCGGGTATCTGGCAGGGATCGAGCTACAATATCGAAACCAAGGTCAAGTCGCACAATTACGCCACCACCTGCCGGGTGAAGTTCGATCTTGGCAAGGGTGACTTCTCGATCATCGGCGGCGGCTTCTATCAGGAATTGAGCGGCTATAAATATCGCCAGGTTCTCGGGCCGGCCGTTCTGGGCCTCAATCCAGCCTGGTCCAGCTTTAGCGGCGTCGGCAAACTTGAAATGGAAGGTGACGGCTGGGGCTGGCGCGCCGGCATGGCCTATGAGATTCCCGAGATCGCGTTCCGTGCCAGCCTTGTTTATAACAGCGCTGTCGATCACGATTTGACCGGCTTCGCCGATGTGAGAGGGATCCCACAGACTCCGCCGTCCATATCTCCGACGCTTGCAAAATACGGCGGCAAGCTCGTGCCGATCTATGGCTCGGTTTCCATGCCAGACAGCATCGAACTAAAAGTTCAATCCGGCATAGCGCCAGACTGGCTTGCTTTCGGTTCCGTGAAGTGGACGGACTGGAGCCAGATTCAGGTCATTCCTTTCTGCGCGGTCGGCACATCTCCCTGCGTTCCAAGTGGCGCAGACACGCTGAACACGCTTGACCTGTTCTATCGCGACGGCTGGACGATCTCCGGCGGCGTTGGTCACAAGTTCAACGAACAGTGGAGTGGCGCGGTCAGCCTGACCTGGGATCGTGGAACGTCCACGGTTATCGGTACGCAGACCGATACCTGGACCCTCGGCACACAGGTCGTCTATTCGCCCAACAAGAACATCGAGTTCAAGATTGCGGGTGCGCTTGGCCTGCTGACATCGGGTAAGTCTTCGATCAACGGTGGCCCCTGCGGCGCGGGCTTCACCTGCGGGAACGAGGCAGGCTACGACTTCGGCAACGATCTCGTGGCGGCGATTTCCACCGGCGTGAAGGTCAAGTTCTGATCCCATCCTTTCGCGGATGCTAAAATAAAGGTCCGGTTTACCAACCGGGCCTTTTTTCATGCGCCACTATGATTTCTGCTCGATAAAATTTCCCGGCCCAAAAGTTTTGTGACGATTTGGCAACACTTTTCTGCAAGCGTGTGAGCGCGTTGGAATGTGAGCATATCTGTCCATTTCCCGCCACAAACAGGGTGCTTGGCTTATGTTTAAAGGCGCGGGAATGAAAGAACATGCAGGCGTTTGATGTGGGCCTGCGGAGTTGCAGAAAGTGAAAACGGGTTTGGATTCAGCGTTTAAGCAAGTAATACGGGAATTTCGCCCGGCTTTCTTGTCTGGCGCTGACCGGTGGATGACGGAATGCCGTTATGTTGCCGGAAATTATGCCTATATCTGTCTCACTGGAAAATTAGGGCAATTGCCGCATGAAACCACCGGTGGTGCGCTGGAAAGTGCTGCCGGAAAGACGCAGTGTGTTCGAAAAATCGCGACCCGGCGGGGTTCGGCTTTGCAGTATTCCGCAAGTATTGGCTATATGCCGGGAACAGTGAGAGAAGTTCGCCTAAATGCTGAAATGTGAAGCCAACGTTTTAAAGCCGCTCCTCATGGGCATGTTGCTTGCGTCGCTCGCAATGCCGGTGCTGGCTTTTGACATCAATGCGGGCGTGACCAAGGAATCCGGCCCCTTCGACCTGTTCAAGTTCGGCTTCAAAGCCTACAAGAACGGTAACAAGGACGAAGCCGTCGAGGCCTATCGTTACGCGGCGGAAAAAGGCCATACCGGCTCGCGCTGGGCACTTGCCAATATGTATGCCTATGGCGATGGCGTCGCCAAGAACGATCTGGAAGCTTTCAAGATCTACAGTGAAATCGCCAGCCAGGGTGTAGAGCCGGGCTCCGAAGACACCGGATTCTTCGTCAACGCCCTTCTCTCGCTGGCCGACTATTACCGCCACGGCATTCCCGGCAGCCCCGTGAAAATGGACCTTTCGCAGGCCCGCCAGCTTTATTTCCAGGTGGCTTCCACCTTTGGTGTGGCTGAAGCGCAGTTCCGGCTGGCGGAGATGATCCTCGCGGGCGAGGGTGGCCGCGCCGATGTGCAGCAGGCCAAGAAATGGCTCAACCAGGCCCGAAAGCATGGCCATGCCGGCGCCATGTCGATCTTCGGCAATCTGATCTTCCAGGAGGGCCAGACGACGCAGGGGCTCGCCTTCATGACGGCGGCGCTCGACAAATGCACGGCGGCGGACTGTACCTGGATCCAGAACCTGCAGGAGCAGGCCTTTTCGCTGGCCGGGGAAAATGATCGCCGTGCTGCCATCGCCATGGCGCAGAACATGCAGTTCAACGATCCGGATTGAGGGTGCTGATCGGGGCCGGTTTTATCCGCCTGACAGGAGTGGCTCAGCCAACCGGGCTGAAATCGAAATAACCGCAGACCGGCACATGGTCGGACGGTTTTTCCCAGGCCCGCACATGTTTTTCGATCTCGACCGATTGCAGCCTGTCGGCCGCTTCCGCTGACAGCATCAGATGATCGATGCGGATGCCGTTGTTTTTCGGCCATGCGCCGGCCTGATAATCCCAGAAGGAATAAAGTCCTGACGCGTCGGTCGTCGCGCGTGCTGCATCGGTGAAGCCGAGATTCTCCAGCTTGCGGAAGGCCGCCCGGGTCTTCGGGAGAAACAATGCGTCGCCTTCCCACACGCGTGGGTCGTGACAATCGAAGGGTTCGGGAATGACGTTGTAGTCACCCGCCAGGATGAGTGGCTCTTCCAGCGCGAGGCGATCTTCGGCAAAATGCCGCAGCCGTTCCATCCACGCAAGCTTGTAGGGATATTTGACCGGATCGTCCGGCGGATTGCCGTTCGGCAGGTAAAGCGAGCAGACGCGGATGGCGCCGCCATCCACGGAAAACACGCCTTCGATGAAACGGGCCTGCTCATCGGCATCATCGCCCGGCAGGCCACGATTGACCTCATCTGGCTTCACCTTGGAGAGCAGGGCGACGCCGTTGAAGCCTTTCTGGCCGTGGGTCTCGACGTGATAACCGAGCGCCTCAATCTCCAGCCGGGGAAAACCCTCGTCGACGGACTTGATTTCCTGAAGGCAGACGATGTCAGGCGATGAATCCTTCAGCCACTGGCAGAGGTTTTCGATACGCGCCTTGACGCCATTGATGTTCCAGGTGGCAATCTTCATCGGAGTTTCCCTTTTGTGGGGGTACTTTTACCCGATGCAAAAGCGATTGCCACCGTTTTTGGAGGGTGGTGGCGAGGATGTGGTGGATAGAATCGTCAGATCGAGAAGCTGGTGCCACAGCCGCAGCTTGCCACGGCATTGGGGTTCTTGATCTGGAAGGACTGTCCGAGAAGATTATCGACGAAGTCGATCTCGGAGCCCGCCATATAGACAACTGACAGGCTGTCGATCAGCACCTTGGCGTCGCCGCGGGCGATCACGATGTCGTCATCGGCGGGGTCTTCGGCCAGATCGAACTTGTAGGAGAAGCCCGAGCAGCCGCCGCCTTCGACGGAGACGCGAAGCGCCTGTTTGCCGGCATCTGCTGCAACGATCTGGGCGATTCGCTTTGCCGCTGCTTCCGAAAGGGTAATGTCGCTGTTTTCCATGTCGTTTCTCCTGCCGGGGTCAAGATCCGGAGAGCAATAATCTCGTTGTCACTATTATAAACCGGTCAAATTAACGGTCTATAGCCTGTGTGAGGGCGTCTGCGCGGCGATGATGCTTTGCGCTGACCTCTGCGATAGGTATGAAGGGTGAATGAAAAGGTCAATGGCCGAGACCAAAAGGAAGTCGCGGCCTTAAGAAGTCAACAGGTGGATGCATGATCATAGACCAGCGCGCATTGGGTTTCGGAAGTGGCGAGAGGGCGCTTTTCGCCTCGGATCCATGGACGACGCGCGGACGTCTTTTTCCCGAAGAGGGAAGCCTGACGCGTTCCGAATTCCAGCGTGACCGGGACCGCATCGTGCATACGACCGCGTTTCGCCGCCTGAAGCATAAGACGCAGGTCTTCATCAGCCCTGACGGCGATCACTACCGCACGCGACTTACCCATACCATCGAGGTGGCGCAGATCGCCCGAGCGCTCGCCCGCGCGCTGAAGCTGGACGAAGATCTGGCCGAAGGCGTGGCCCTGGTGCATGATTTCGGCCACACGCCCTTTGGCCATACCGGCGAAGACGCGCTGGATGCGGTGCTGTTGCCCTATGGCGGCTTTGACCACAATGCCCAGTCGCTGCGCATCGTCACCAAGCTGGAGCGTCGTTATGCCGAATATGACGGCATCAACCTGACCTGGGAGACGCTCGAAGGCCTCGTCAAGCACAATGGCCCGCTGGTCAATGCGAAGGGCGAGGGGATCAAGGGGCCGGTCCCGCTGCCCATCCTCGAATATTGTGAGCTACAGGATCTGGAGATCGGCAGCTATGCCAGCCTTGAGGCGCAGGTGGCGGCGATCGCCGATGACATCGCCTACAACACCCATGACATCGATGACGGGTTGCGGGCCGGTTATCTCACCTTCGAGATGCTGGAGGAGGTGCCATTCCTTAGCGGCTTGATGGCGCAGGTGCGGGCGAAATATCCGGTGCTCGACAAGGAGCGTTTTGCAAACGAGATCATGCGCCGGCAGATTACCCACATGGTTGAGGACGTGATCGGCGTGGCGCAGCAGAATCTTGCCCGCCTGAAACCGCAGCGGGCTGCTGATATCCGCGCCGCCGATTTTACCGTCGCGACCTTCTCGCCCGAGATGGCCGAAACCGACAGGCAGATCAAGAAGCTGCTGTTTGCCCATATTTACCGGCATCCGGAAATCATGCGCATCCGCGCCGGCGCAACGCAGATCGTCACCGATCTTTTCCACCGATATATGGAAACTCCGGCGGAGATGCAGAGCCACTACTGGGTAGACAGCATTTCCGGCATGAGCGTGGCCGCAAAAGCCCGGCATGTGGGCGACTATCTGGCCGGCATGACCGACAGTTATGCACTGCGCGCCCACCAGCGGCTGTTTGACCGCACCCCCGATTTGAGATAGGGCAGCGGGCGATCGCGAAGCCCGACCGGCTAACATACCGGACATGAACAGAAGCCCTTCGCGCAGGTTGGAACGATGAACATTTTTGCTGATTTCGATACCAGGATCAAAAACGCGCTCGAGACCCTCGACCTCGTGAAAGAGAACCGCGAAAAGGTCGATTTCAGTCGAATTACCGTCGAATCCCCGCGCGATCTCAGCCACGGCGACGTTGCCACCAATGCCGCCATGGTGCTGGCCAAGCCGCTCGGCACCAACCCACGCGCCCTTGCGGAACTCATTGTTCCGGCTCTTCAGGCGGATAGCGATGTCGATAGCGTCAATGTCGCGGGTCCCGGCTTTATCAATCTCAAGGTGTCGGTCGGTTACTGGCAGCGTCTGCTTGCCGATATGATCGGGCAGGGCATCGATTTCGGTCGCTCGACGATCGGTGCGGGCCAGAAGATCAACGTCGAATATGTCTCGGCCAACCCGACCGGCCCGATGCATGTCGGCCATTGCCGTGGCGCGGTTGTGGGGGACACGCTGGCGAACCTGCTCGCCTTTGCGGGTTATGGCGTCACCAAGGAATATTACATCAACGATGCCGGCTCGCAGATCGATGTGCTGGCCCGCTCCGTGTTCCTGCGTTACCGCGAGGCGCTGGGCGAAGATATCGGCACCATTCCGTCCGGTCTCTATCCGGGTGACTACCTCGTTCCTGTCGGCCAGGCGCTGGCGGATGAATATGGCATCAAGCTGCGCGCCATGCCTGAAGAGAAGTGGATGCCTATCGTCAAGGACAAGGCCATCGATGCGATGATGGCCATGATCCGCGAGGATCTGGCGCTTCTCAACGTCCGGCACGACGTGTTCTTTTCGGAGCGCACGCTGCATGAGGGCAATGGTGGCCCGATCCTCTCGGCCATCAACGATCTGACCTTTAAGGGCCATGTCTACAAGGGCACGCTGCCGCCGCCGAAGGGCGAATTGCCTGATGACTGGGAAGATCGCGAACAGACGCTGTTCCGCTCCACTGAAGTGGGCGACGATATGGACCGCGCGCTGATGAAGTCGGACGGTTCCTACACCTATTTCGCCGCCGACGTCGCCTATTTCAAGAACAAGTTCGACCGTGGTTTCGCCGAGATGATCTATGTGCTCGGTGCCGACCATGGCGGTTACGTCAAGCGTCTGGAAGCCGTCGCGCGCGCCGTCTCCGAGGGCAAGTCAAAGCTGACGGTTCTTCTGTGCCAGCTCGTCAAGCTGTTCCGTGACGGTGAGCCAGTGAAGATGTCGAAACGCTCCGGCGATTTCGTCACGCTGCGCGATGTTGTCGACGAAGTCGGTCGCGATCCGGTGCGATTCATGATGCTTTATCGGAAGAATTCCGAGCCGCTGGACTTCGATTTCGCGAAAGTGACCGAACAATCGAAGGATAATCCGGTCTTTTACGTGCAATATGCGCATGCCCGCTGCAAGTCGATCTTCCGCCAGGCTCAGGAGGCGTTTCCGGGTCTTGCGCCCTCTGCCGAAGACATGGCGGCGTCTGTTGCTTTGATTAGCGATATCAACGAGTTGCAGCTGGTTGCAAAGCTTGCGGAATATCCGCGCCTGATCGAATCCGCGGCCCTGTCGCATGAGCCGCACAGGCTTGCTTTTTACCTCTATGATCTCGCCAGTTCCTTCCATGGACACTGGAACAAGGGTAAAGACCATCAGGAATTACGTTTTATTAACGATAAAAACCGAGAATTGAGCATTGCCAGACTTGGGCTGGTGAATGCTGTCGCGAATGTTTTGAAGTCTGGCCTTACGCTTTTAGGAGCGGACGCACCTGACGAAATGCGATAACATCTCACCATTATTTGCTCACAATACGCTGGCAAGAGCTGCAATGCGTAGATGGTGGAACACGTAATGGTCGAAAAAAATGTCGCGTATAACCGGGACGCCCGGTCCGAAGGGTTCGCTGACAACGATCCTCTGGCAGAACTGGCGCGTATCGTCGGCTTTGAAGATCGTCCTTCGCATGCGGGTTCCGAGGTCCAGCCACGCGCTGCATCGCCGGTCGTCCGCCGCGAACCCGAATTCAATCTCGAAGACGAGTTGCTTCGTGAGTTCGAGGTTTACGATGCGCCGCACGCCGATCCGGTCGTTCTTGACCCGGCGAACGATGTTCGTGCCGGCATCCATCCCAATTATTTCATGCAGCGCGTCGAGCAGGTTTTCGCCCGCCGCGAGCCCGAGCTTGCGCCGATGGATGAACCCGCGCCGCAGCCGCAGGTGAGGCAGGAGCCGCTTGCCGAGGTCGATCAGGCCTATATCCATAATTACGTCGAAACATCCGGGCAGCAGGATATTCGCGCCGATTTCCGTGATGACGCCGGTGCGGTGGCGGAGGTTTTCGATGTGCATTCGCGCCAGCCGCGCGCTGCCGAGCCGGTTGTTTACCAGCAGGCCGCGCCCCAGCACGCGTGGGAAGAGCCGCAGGTCGTCGAGCCGTCGCAGCCTGAGTGGCATGCCATGCCGGAACTCCCGGCCGATGTTTCCAGCAATATTTCTTCCGGCGCTCACGCCCATGCGTCGGAGCCTCAGGCTTTCGATCTCGCCGATGAGGTGGAGATTGCCGTTGCCGAAGAAGCGCCCGCGCCGGTTTCGGTCCGTCCTCCTTCGCATGCCGGCCGTTCGTCGCTGGAATTTTCCAGCCTGAGGCTGCCGCTCGCCAATTTCGGTGCACGTCGTGATGTTTCGGCCGTCGATCCGCGGCGGGTGGAGCCGCGATCCGAACAGCAGCCCGCTGCGGCCCGGATCGAGCCGCAAGTCGAGCCCGCTCCCGTCGTTGTTCAGGCCGAAGATACCGCGCCATCAGTTGCGCATCCGGTCGCCGAGGTCTTCACGCCTGCCGCAGAACCGCTGTCGGCGGCAATTGCCGAGAAGCCGGCGGCGAAAAACCTCTCGCCGATGGACGAGCTGATTTACGGCGTTGCGCAATATTCCATTCCCGAGCGCGGCGAGCCGCCGATGGTAAAGGCCGAGCCAACTCCGCAGGTCGCGAAAGTCGAGCCGCCCGTGGTTGTCGCATCAGCACCCGCGAAGGCAGCGCCGGTCGTTGCCGCAGCGCCCGCATTACCCGTCGACGAGCCGGATTTCACGGATTTCGCCGGCTTCAATGATGATGATTTCGAGCTTGCGCTCGATGATCTCGACCTTGATCTGGATCTGTCCGAAATCGCTGAAGCGGAGGTTGCGCCGACACCTGCACCGCAGCCCGTGCGTCCGCAGCCCGCCGCGCCGGTTGCTGCTGTTGCGCCGCAGCCGGTGAGGGAACAGCCTGCGCCGCAGACACGCCCCGCGCCCGTTGTTGCCGCGGCGCCAGTCGCCGCAGCTGCCGCTCCGGTTCAGCCGCGTCCCGCTGCCGTGCAGCCGGCTGTGCCGCAAACACTGGAAAGCCTGCCTTTCGATCCTTCGCAGATCGGCGAAACGGAAGAACATCCGGAAACTATCGTCGAGATGGATGTGCCGGAACTGCCGGTCGGGGTTTTCGAGCCCAAGCCCGCCGCGCGCCGTCACGAGGAAGATCTCGATATCGATACCGAGCTTGCGACGCTGTTTGCACCTGCTGTCGCTGGTGGTCTCGACCGTCACAAACATGCGGAAAACCGCGGTGCTGCCCAGGCGCGCCCTGCGCCGGCTCCGGAAGAAGCCGATGAGTTCGAGCGGGCGCTGGAAGAGGATTTCCGCCGCTCCATGCAGGAAGCTGCCGCTTCCCGTGGCAATGCGTCCCGCGATGCCGAAAATACCTATGTCGATCATCAGGCCGCCTATCGCGACGAGGATGAACGCGGCGGTCGCCGGTGGATCATGCCGGTCGCCGCAGCAATCGGTCTGGTGCTGATCGGCGGCGGCGTTTACGCGCTGGTGTCCGGCGGCTCGTCTAGCACCGGCTCGAATGGTGCGCCGGTTATCATTTCCGCCGATAACGATCCGATGAAGGTTGTACCGGAAAATCCGGGCGGTCGCGTCGTTCCAAATCAGGACAAGGCGGTCTATGATCGCGTGGCTGGCGGCAGTGCTGCCGATCCGAAGCAGCCGGCGCTGATTTCCAGCAACGAGCAGCCGGTTGATGTGGTTCAGCGCACGCTGATCCCCGAACAATTGCCGCTGGAAGGTGAAAACGACGCGGATATGGAATCCGCCGGCACGCCGGTTGGCGAGACCGAGGATCCACGCCTGCTCTCGCCGGAAGAAAAGGCCGCCCAGCACGAAGGTGCTGGCGCAACGGGCGTTTCGCCGCGCAAGGTCCGCACCATGATCGTCAAGCCTGACGGTACGCTAGTGGCGCAGGAAGTCGACGCTCCGGCTGCCCAGCCGCCAAAGGCCGACAAGGTGGCCGAGCTTGCGGCACCACAGACCGCCAAGCCGGGTGAGGGCGCTCCCGCCGTCATCGCCGCTTCGCGGGTTCCGGTGGCGCCGGAGCAGGCTCAGCCTCAGGCCAATACGCCTGCCGCCGCTGCCAAGCCGGCAGCGCAGTCTGCAGCACCGCTTCCTGCGGCGCGTCCGTCCTCGCAGCCCGCCAATGTGGTGGCAACGGTTACCAATCAGGGCAATGTCCGCCCGGCGGCAACCGCTCCTGCCCAGCAGCAGACGGCAGCCGCGACTCCGGCTGCGACCAGCACGCCGTCTGCCGGTGGTTACTATATCCAGATCGCCTCGCTGCCGAGCCAGGCCGAAGCCCAGAAGTCCTACCAGAACATGTCGGCCAAGTTCGGCTCTGTCATCGGTGGACGCGGCGTCGACATCAAGGCCGCCGAAATCGCCGGCAAGGGTACGTTCTACCGCGTCCGCATCCCGGCGGGTGACAAGAACGAAGCCGTGGCGCTGTGCGAAAAGTTCCGCTCGGCCGGTGGCAGCTGCCTGGTGGCACGCTGATAGCGGCCATTACGGCTCGAAAGCTTGGGGTTGCCGTCTAAGGCAACCCTTCTTTTGGGTGGGAAGGGTTTTCCCCACACGCGACGTCATCCTCGGCTTTGTGCCGAGGATCTGCCAACGTTTCGCCAACCGGTCGGTTGCAGATGCTCGGGACAGGCCCGAGCATGACGGCGGAGAGTTTGACACTCCTCCCCACATCTTTCGATACAATGCCATTTCCCATTCCATTTCCTGAAAGCGTCACACCATGACCGATTGCAAAGCTATGATCCTCGGATGCAGCGGGCTTTCGCTGACTGCCGACGAAATCGCTCTTTACCGCGACGAACGGCCCTGGGGTTTCATCCTGTTCGGTCGCAATATCGGCGAGCCGCAGCAGATCACCGATCTCGTCGCCGCCATGCGCGATGCCGTCGGGCGGCCAGATGCGCCGGTGCTGATCGATCAGGAGGGCGGACGGGTCCAGCGTATCAAGCCACCGATCCTGCAGGCCTATCCGAATGCCCGCATTCTCGGGGAAATCTACGAGCGTGACAGGGGTGCCGGTCTGCGTGCAGCCTGGCTGATGTCGCGACTGCACGCGTTTGACCTGATGAAATTCGGCATTAATGTCGATTGCCTGCCGGTGCTCGACGTGCCGGTGGAAGGTGCGAGCAATGTCATCGGCAACCGTGCTTACGGTTACACGCCGACCATGGTGGCCGAGATGGGGCAGGCGGCGGCCGACGGGCTGAAGGCGGGCGGCATGCTGCCTGTCATGAAACATATGCCGGGTCATGGCCGCGGCATGGTGGATTCGCATCATGAACTGCCTGTGGTCGACGTACCGCTCGATGAGCTGGATGCGCATGATTTCGTGCCCTTCCGGGCGCTGAACCACGAATTGATGGCCATGAGCGCGCATCTGGTATTCAATGCCGTCGACCGCGAACGGCCGGCGACGACTTCACGGAAGGTGATCGAGGAGATTATTCGCGGGCGGATCGGATTTGACGGCCTGCTGATGTCCGACGACAGTTCAATGAACGCGTTGAAGGGTACGCTGGGTGAAAGAGCTGCGAATATTGTTGCTGGTGGCTGCGATATAGTCTTGCATTGCAACGGCGTGATGGGTGAAATGCTTGAGGTCGTGAAAGAGGTTCCCGTTCTTTCCGGCCGCTCGCTGGAGCGGGTGCGGGCAGTTGAAGCGGGTTTCCCGACTGCGGACCCATCCGACGAAGCGGAACTGAGAGCCGAATTCAACGCCATGTGGGCCGTTTCCTGACGATCGCGGGGGCGGCCGCTCACTCGGGATCAAGGCCGGACGCCCGGCGGATGGAACAATGGCCGCAGACAAGTCTCGCAATTCAACGCCGATGGACAAGCTCTGGCAGGATGTGACGCCGGAGCGGCTGACGGGTGAGGCCGGGCTGGTCATCGATGTCGCGGGTTTCGAAGGCCCGCTCGATCTTCTCCTGCATCTTGCCCGCACGCAGAAGGTCGATCTGTCGCGCATTTCGGTGCTGGCGCTTGCCGAGCAATATCTGCAATTCGTGGAAAGCGCGCGGCGCGTGCGTATCGAGTTGGCGGCCGATTATCTGGTCATGGCCGCGTGGCTCGCCTTCCTCAAGTCCAAGCTCCTCATTCCGCAGCAATCCAAGGATGACGGCCCCTCGGGTGAGGAAATGGCTGCGACGCTGGCCTTTCGGCTCAAACGCCTGGAAGCGATGCGCGAGGCGGCGGAACGGCTCATCAATCGCGCCCAGCTTGGCCGCGATGTTTTTGCCCGTGGTGCGCCGGAGCATATTCCGCATATCAACCGCTCGGCCTACGAGGCCAATCTTTATGATCTCCTGAGCGCCTATGCCAATCTGCGGCAGCGGCAGGCCATCACCCAGGTCACGATTGAAAAGCGGCAGGTCTGGTCCCTTGTCGAAGCGCGCGAGCTGCTGACCAACCTCCTTGGCGATGTCGGGGAATGGACCGTGCTCGATCAGTATCTGCTGCAATATGTGCCCGATCCCGCGATGCGGGTGACGGCGATCGCCAGCGCCTTTGCTGCTTCGCTGGAGCTGGTGCGCGAGGGATCGCTGCAAATCCGGCAGGATGGGGCTTTCCAGCCCATCTATATGCGCCGTGGTACGAGGGATGATCGTGCGGCGGTTGCCGAGAGGACTGACAATGACTGATAATGATGAGACAGCCGAGGCGACGATCGTGACGGAAGGGGTGGGATCAGACCCCACGGTATTTTCCGAACGCCAGTTGAAAGAGGCCGAGCGGATCGCCGAGGCTTTGGTCTTCGCCTCGGCCGAGCCGGTTTCCCCGGGTTTCATCGCGGAGCGCCTGCCGCGTGGCATGGATGTCGACGCCGTTCTGCAGCGCCTGAAAGCTGCCTATGCGGGCCGGGGCGTGAACTTCGTGCAGGTGGGCGGGCAATGGGCCTTCCGCACGGCTGGCGATCTTTCCTTCGTCATCCGTGCCGAGGAAAAGGAACCGAAAAAGCTCTCGCGCGCGGCGCTGGAAGTTCTGGCGATTATCGCATATCATCAACCGGTGACACGCGCCGAGATCGAAGAAATTCGTGGTGTCCAGACCTCGCGCGGCACGCTGGATGTGCTGATGGAGGCGGGCTGGGTCCGGTTCCGGGGCCGCAGGCGCACGCCCGGCAGGCCGGTGACGATCGGCACGACGGTGGAGTTTCTCGACCATTTCGGCCTTGAGGAGTTGCGGGATCTGCCGGGCCTTGAGGAGCTGAAGGGCGCAGGGCTGCTTTCTGGCCGCATACCCTCCAATTTCGGCGTGCCCTTGCCGATGATGAGTGACGAATTGCGTGAGGACGAAGACCCGATTACGCAGCTTGATCTGGAAGAGCTGGGCCTGCTTGCGCCTGGTGGTGGCGACGGCGACGATTGAGATAGTCGTCGCGTCGGCGACAGCACGCAAAAACTTTATGCTCACACCCTGTTGAAGCGGCAATTTGTTGTTTGAAAAAGCCTTTCAAACGTCTTACATCGTCTGAAAGCGAAATTCAGGAGTTTTGAATTATGGGTTCTTTTAGTGTGTGGCATTGGCTGATCGTGCTGGTGATCGTTCTCGTTCTCTTTGGACGCGGCAAGATCCCGGAACTGATGGGCGATGTCGCCAAGGGCATCAAGAGCTTCAAGAAGGGCATGGCTGACGAAGATCAGACGCCGCCGCCGGCCGATGCCAACACGAAGACCGTCGACCACAAGGCTGACGAGATCAAGTAAGCGGCCCTGCCGTTTGGTGTGAGACTGACGCGCGTTAGGGTCTCGGGAGCATATTGATGTTTGATATCGGCTGGAGCGAGCTGCTGGTGATTGCGGTCGTATTGATCGTGGTTGTCGGGCCGAAAGACTTGCCGCCCATGATCCGGGCCTTTGGCAAGACCATGGCTGGCCTTCGCAAGATGGCGGGGGATTTCCGCACCCAGTTCGATGAGGCCCTGAAAGAGGCCGACATGGACGATGTGCGCCAGACCATCTCCGATGTCCGCAATCTCAACCCGACAAACTCGCTGCGCGACGCGATGAACCCGCTTCGCCAGCTGGGGAACGAAATCAAATCAGATCTCCAGAAGGCGACGGCTGCACCGGATGCCCTGTCGTCCACCCCGGCGCCGGCGACCAGCGAGCCTGTTGCGCCGCTGGTCAGCGTTCCCGAGCCTGAGATGAAGCTCCCGGATACGCCGCCTGTCACAGCCACCACCCCTGTCGCGGCACCTGCCGTAACGGCGGAAAAGCCGAAGCGCACCCGGGCGAAATCGATCGCCACTGTCGAGGCAGAAACGGTTGCCGCCAAGCCTAAACGTGCCAGCCGCACCAAAGCTGCTGTGGCGCCAGAAGCCGTTGCTGTGGATTCCACCGAGACCGCTGCTGTAAAGCCGACCGTAAAGGCAGTCGTCAAAAAGGCGACCGTCAAGAAGGTCGCGGCTGAAAAGCCTGTCGTGGTGGCTGAGGCCAAGCCGGCCAAAGCGACAAGAACAAAGGCTGCAAAGCCCAAAAAGGATGAAGCATGAGCGGGGATATCGAGGACAAGCCGCAGCCGCTTATCGAACATCTGATGGAACTGCGCACGCGGCTGATCTGGTCGCTCGGTGCATTTTTTGTCGCCTTCATCGCCTGTTTCGCCGTTGCCAAGCATCTCTTCAACCTGCTCGTCATTCCCTATAAATGGGCGGTGATCTGGGCCGGTCTCGACGTGGCGAAGTCGTCGCTGATCTATACCGCGCCGCAGGAATTTTTCTTCACGCAGATCAAGGTCGCGATGTTTGGCGCGATGGTGATCTCCTTTCCGGTGATCGCCTCGCAGCTCTATAAATTCGTGGCGCCGGGTCTCTACAAGAACGAACGGGCCGCCTTCCTGCCGTTCCTCGTCGCATCGCCGATCCTGTTCCTCATCGGTGCCGCACTCGTCTATTTCTTCTTCACGCCCATGGTCATGTGGTTCTTCCTCGCCATGCAGCAATTGCCTGTCGACGGTGAAGTGGCGATTTCGCTGATGCCGAAGGTGTCGGAATATCTCAGCCTCATCATGACGCTGGTCCTGTCCTTCGGCCTGGTGTTCCAGCTGCCCGTCGTCACCACGCTTCTGGCGCGCGTCGGGTTGTTGACCAGCGACTGGCTCAGGGAAAAGCGCAAATTCGCTATCGTCATGGCCTTTGTGGTTGCCGCCGTGCTGACGCCGCCGGACCCCATGTCCCAGATCGGTCTTGCGCTGCCTGCGATCATTCTCTACGAGATTTCCATCTACATGGCTCGACTCGTGGAGAGGAAACGTGCGGCGGAATCCAAAAGCACGGAGCTGGAAGAGACCTGACGATTTGCGAAGGTCTACCCGCTCATAAAATCTCCTCACGCCGGGCCTTTGCCCGGCGTTTTGCTGAGGGCAATGCAACAACGGTCTGGAACGACGATGCACGACATTAAATGGATACGTGAAAACCCCGAAGCCTTCGATGCGGCGCTTGCACGCCGCGGCGCGGAGCCTGCTGCCAGCGGCCTGATCGCGCTTGATGAAAAGCGCCGTTCCGTCATCCAGTCCCTGCAGGACATGCAGTCTCGCCGCAATGCCGCCTCCAAGGAAATCGGCGCCGCCATGGCGCAGAAGAACATGGAGCTGGCGGAAAGACTCAAAGCAGAAGTCGCCGACATCAAGGAAAACATGCCGCGCGCCGAGGAGGAGGACCGCCAGGTCACCGCCGAGCTGAACGACGCCCTGTCGCGTCTGCCCAATATTCCCTTCGACGACGTGCCCGACGGCAAGGACGAGCACGACAATGTGGTGACCCGCGTCGTCGGCCAGAAGCCTGGCTGGAACCATGAGGCCAAGGAGCATTTCGAGATCGGTGAAGCGCTCGGCTACATGGATTTCGAGCGCGCAGCCAAGCTTTCGGGTTCGCGCTTTACCGTGCTGACCAGCCAGATTGCCCGGCTGGAGCGGGCGCTTGGTCAGTTCATGATCGATCTGCACACCAGCGAGCACGGATACACGGAGGTCTCCTCGCCGCTGATGGTGCGCGACGAGGCGATGTTCGGTACCGGGCAATTGCCGAAATTTGCCGAAGACCTGTTCAAAACCACGGATGGCCGCTGGCTGATCCCGACGGCCGAGGTGACGCTGACCAACCTCGTGTCAGGTGAAATTCTCGAACAGGAAAAACTGCCGCTGCGTTTCACCGCGCTGACCCCGTCCTTCCGTTCGGAGGCGGGCTCAGCCGGTCGCGATACGCGCGGCATGCTGCGCCAGCACCAGTTCTGGAAGTGCGAGCTTGTTTCGATCACGGATGCGGAAAGTGCGGTTGCCGAGCATGAGCGCATGACGGCCTGCGCCGAGGAAGTTCTGAAACGTCTTGGCCTGCATTTCCGCACCATGACGCTCTGCACCGGCGATATGGGCTTTGGCGCGCGCAAGACCTACGACCTGGAAGTGTGGCTGCCCGGTCAAAATACCTATCGCGAAATTTCGTCCTGCTCGGTCTGCGGCGATTTCCAGGGCCGTCGCATGAACGCGCGTTATCGCGGCAAGGACGACAAGTCGACGAAGTTCGTGCACACGCTGAACGGTTCCGGCACGGCTGTCGGCCGCTGCCTGATCGCCGTTCTTGAAAATTACCTGAACGACGACGGTTCCGTCACAATTCCAGAGGTGCTGCTGCCCTATATGGGCGGACTGACGCGAATCGAGAAGGCGGCTTAAGAAAGCGCGGCATCGTGCTATTGGAAACAGAGTTTGCCAATTGCTCCGACCGTCATCCTCGGGCCTGTCCCGAGGATCTGCAACCTATCGATTTATGTGGACGTGATTAGATCCTCGGGACGGGCCCGAGTATGACGTTGAGGGAACTGCACACTTCACCGCCGGAGGAGAGGATGCTCCGTCCCTGAAGACATGAGAAGCGGAGAGAGAAACATGCGGATTTTGCTGACAAACGACGACGGTATCCACGCCGAAGGGCTGGCGGTGCTTGAACGTATCGCCCGCACATTGTCAGACGACGTCTGGATCGTTGCGCCGGAGACGGACCAGAGCGGTCTCGCTCACTCCCTCACACTGTCCGAGCCGCTGCGGCTGCGCAAGGTTTCCGACAAGCATTTCGCGCTGCGCGGCACTCCGACCGATTGCGTCATCATGGGCATTCGCGAGGTTCTGCCCGAAAAACCCGATCTCGTGCTGTCGGGCGTCAATGCCGGCGCGAATATGGCCGATGATGTGACCTATTCCGGCACGATTGCCGGCGCTATTGAAGGCACGTTGCAGGGCGTACGGTCTTTCGCGCTGAGCCAGGCCTTCAGCCATGCTGACGGGCGCATTGTGCCGTGGGAAGTGGCGGAGACCTATGCGCCCGATCTTATTCGCAAGCTGATAAATGTCGATCTGCCCGACGGCACGTTCCTCAATCTCAATTTCCCCAATTGTGCGCCCAAGGATGTGCAGGGCGTGTCTGTCACCGGGCAGGGCAAGCTCGATTTCGGCCTGACGGTGGAAGAGCGGCAGGATGGTCGCGGTCTTCCTTACTATTGGCTGCGCTTCGGCGAGCGTCTCGGCACCTTCCGCGAGGGCACGGATATCCACGCCATAAAGCATGGCAAGATTTCGGTTACGCCGCTTAAGCTTGACCTGACGGACTACACGGTCAAGGATCGGGTTGCGCAAGCACTTGGATTCGGAGTAGCCGATTGAAATCTGCCATGGTCGAAAAGGAAGGTTTTGCCGCTCTGGTTCTCCGCCTGCGGGGCGAGGGGATTTCCGATCTTGACCTTCTGACGGCGGTTGAGCAGACGCCGCGTTCCAAATTCGTGCCGCCGCAATTTGCGGCCGATGCCTATTCCAGCCGTACGATCCCGATCGACTGCGGCGCCTTCATGGAAGGCGCTGACATGGCTGTGAGGATACTTGCCCGTCTGCAGCTGAAACCCGGCCAGCGCGTGCTTGAGATCGGTACGGGCAGCGGTTTCATGACGGCGATCATCGCGCGCCGGGTGGAGCGGGTCTTTTCGCTGGAGCGTTACAAGACGCTGGTGCAGCAGGCGCAGAACTGTCTTGATGATCTCTCCATCCGCAATGTCGTCATTCGCCAGGCGGATGGCAGCAACGGTCTGGTGGGTGAGGGCACCTTCGACCGGATTGTTTCAACCGCTGCCTTCACCACCATGCCCCGCTTCTTTGCCGAGCAGATCGTTTCCGGCGGCATGATGATCGCGCCTATTATCGTCGAGGATGATCGCTGCGTGATGACGCGCTTCTCCAAGACCGGCAGCCGCTTCGAGAAGGAAGAGCTGTTCGAGGCCCCTTACCTGCCCCTCAGCACCCACATTGCCCGGCATTTGTGACGACATGAAAATTTTGAAGGCAATTAATTTTTGTCTTCTAATGTTCTGAATTGTCGCAACTATTTGATTTTCAATATCATTATTGTCCCAACATGACGCATCCTGTTTTCGTCATGGTTATCGAAGTGTCAAAAAAGCGCCAAACGGCTTAACGTTTTAACGGCGTGGTAACACTAACGCGCTTTAATCATAAACATCGACGCATGGTTTTCCCCACCTCGGGAAATGGGCCTTGCAAGAAATGAAATTTGTGCCGGATCGGTCTCGATGCGGTGGGTTGGCGTCAGTGTAGATCGAGTCATGCGTATGAGACATTCGTCTAAAATCGGAAAATCAGTCGCAAAAATGTTCGCAGCGGCATTGCTGGCAAGCGTCGCAACGGGCTGTAGCTCGGATGCAACGCGGTTCAGCGGCCTCTTTTCCAGTGGACCGGATCGGATGACAACGGCGTCAATTCCAGCCCGTCAGGGCGGCGGTGCTTATGCGCAGGCCCCGGTTCCGCAGGGCGACATGAATGGCGGTTACGCCTCTGCCGCACCGCAGGGCGGATACGCCAACCAGAACATGGCGGGCAATTCCTATCCGCAGCAATCGGGTGGTTATGGCGGCGTTCAGCCTTCCACGGCCCGTGCTTCGGCTTCGCCGGTGCAGCGCTCCGAACTGTCGGCCCCGACGGCGGTGGCAAGCCGTGATCCGTCGACCCGCAACGAAGCCATGGCCCAGCCTTTCCCATCTGCCCAGCGGCAGGCCGCGCCGTCTCTTGCCGCACCTGCCCAGCAGGCCGCTGCTCCCGCTGCGGATAACCTGACCACCGCAACGGTTCGCACTGACAAGAACGGCTGGCACACGGACGGTGCGTCTTCGGTCACGCTACGCCCCGGCGAAAGCATTGCAACGCTCTCCAACCGTTACGGCGTTCCGGAAAAGGAACTGCTGCGGGTCAATGGCCTGAAAACCGCGTCTTCGGCGCAGGCTGGCCAGTCGATCCTCATTCCAAAATTCGGCCAGGTCCGTAACGCCGCCAAGGATGCCGCAGGCAATATCGCTCTCAACCGCAATGGCGACCAGCCGACACCGCTGCGTGCCCCTGATGGAAACGTGGCCGTGCTGCCGTCGCAGGCCGCCGCCCGTGACAAGGTTTCCGGGGAAGCCAACAAGCTGACGCCTCCGGGCGGCAAGCCCCTGCCGCCGACCGGTGGTTACAAGGTTCAGCCGGGCGACAGCCTGGCGAAGATCGCCCGGGCAAACGGCGTGTCGGTTGCAGCGCTCAAGGCCGCCAATGGCATCTCCAACGAGAGCATCCGCGTCGGTCAGACACTCAACATGCCGGGTGCGGGCACGGATGCAATCAAGACGGCCTCCGTTCCGGCCAAGGAAGCGGCGGCAGTCAAGGCTGTCGAAACCGCATCGGTGAAGCCAGAGCCCTATAAGGCCCCGGCTGCGGCTCCCGCTGCCTCTGCGCCCGCCACACCGGCGACCGCAAGTGTCAGCGATATCGAGAAGAAGGCTGACATGGCCTCCGTCGCGCCGGAATCTACCGGCATCGGCAAATATCGCTGGCCGGTTCGCGGCGCTGTCATCAATAATTTCGGTGACAATGTCGAAGGCAGCCGCAATGACGGTATCAACATCTCGGTTCCCGAGGGTACGCCGATCAAGGCCGCCGAAAACGGCGTGGTCATCTATGCCGGCAACGGCCTGAAGCAGCTCGGCAACACGGTTCTCGTCCGTCATGACGACGGCAAGGTCACGGTTTACGGCAACGCCGCCAATCTCGACGTTCAGCGCGGCCAGAAGGTTCAGCGCGGCCAGACCATCGCCACCTCAGGCATGACCGGCAGCGCCAAGCGTCCACAGGTTCACTTCGAAGTTCGCAAGGATGCGACACCGGTGAACCCATCCACTTTCCTTGAATAGGTATTGCGTCTCAAGGAATGATGAAGCCGGGTGATGAGCCCGGCTTTTTCATTTTTGGGGTGGGGGTGTGGAATGCATTGCGTTTTTGCTGCATGACACATCTCCTCCGTCATGCCGGACCTGATCCGGCATCCAGCCGACGCGCGTCGGCGCGGCGAGAGGGTCCTTTCAGCCCAAGGACTTGGGCTGGCTGGATACCGGCTCAGGGCCGGTATGACGGAAGTGGGGAGGCGGCCTGGGCGCCGACGCTGTTCCGTTCTGACGCCTGTTTACCGCTTCACCAAACCCACCGTCGCCTCAATGAAATCAGCAATCGCTGCCGTATCGTCCAGATCGAAGACGGGAAGGGCCGTGTCCGTCACCGCATGATCGGCGGCAATTGCGATGATGTGCGGATCGAGCGGCGCGAGCGGTTCAGTCTTGGCCGCTTCCAGCCGGCGCGCCTCGATCTTCGGCACGGGTTCGTATTTATAACCCTCGATCAGCACGAGATCGCATGGCGCGAGGCGGGAGAGGATGTCCTCGAAGGAGGGCTCGGGTTCGCCGCGCAACTCGTGCATGATGGCGAAACGGGTGCCGGAGACGATGGTGACCTCGTGCGCGCCCGCCTGTCTGTGACGCCAGCTATCGGCGCCGACCTTGTCGATATCGAAATCATGATGGGCGTGCTTGATGGTGGAGACGCGGTAACCGCGTGCCGTCAGTTCGGTGACGATGCGCACCGCAAGGCCGGTCTTGCCCGAATTTTTCCAGCCAGCAATGCCGAAGACCTTCTGTTCGCTCATGTTTCCATACTCTCCAGATGGCTGCGCGCCAGAGCCAGTTCATCCGGCGTATTGATGTTGAAGAACGGATCAAGGCTTCCCTTGGCCGTTTCCAGCGGTGGGAATGCCACGCCGATGGTGACGTGGCGGGCGAGGAAGGCGCGGATGCGGCGGTTCGCATCATTCTTCAGCCAGTCCTCGAGGTCGTCGGCGAGCGCCACCGGCCATAGCGCGAAGACGGGGTGAAGCTGGCCGCTGGAGGCGGCGATGACGATCGTATCTGTCGACAGGTGCTCGCAAAGCCGCGCCACCAGATCGTCGGGGAAAAACGGGCTGTCGGCGGGCGCCGTCAGGAAATGGCTGCCGGTGGTGTCGCGATTGCGGTAGTGCCGCATACCGGCGAGAACGCCCGCGAGCGGCCCGGCATGGCCGTTCAGCGTATCGGGCAGAAGCGGCAGGCCGAAACCCTCTGCCCAACTGCCCTTGTCGGTCGTGGCGGCATTGATGGTGACATCACAGACCTGCGGCGTGATGCGGCGGATGACATGGGAAAGCAACGGCGCATCGCCCAGCGTTACCATCGCCTTGTTGCTGCCCATGCGCCGCGAGAGCCCGCCGGCAAGCACGAGACCGGGTATCGTTCGGGATGGCGCGCTCATTGCCGCTTTTCCTGCAGCCTTACGACATAGGTGGTGAGGAGGGCGACAAGGCCGGTCGCCAGCATCACCAGGAGGAGCGGCCAAGTTCCGTCCTCCCTGGACAGGACCGAGGAGGCGAGCACGGAAAGAGCCGCGCCGCCGCCGATGGTCATGGCGCCGCCGAGACCGGAGGCGGAGCCTGCCAGATGCGGCTGGACGCTGACCATGCCGGCATTGGCGCTTGGAAGCGTTACGCCGTTGCCGACGCCGATCAGGGCAAGCGGCACGAAAAACGCATAGGCGCTTTCCGCCCCGCCGGTTATCAGCAGGATGGCGGCCACGATGCCGGCAATTCCGATCACATTGCCCGAGAGCATCATTCTGTTGATGCCGATCTGGCTGGCATAACGACCGGAGACGAAGTTGCCGAGCATGTAGCCGCTGGCCATGAAGAAAAATTGCAGGCCCAGCATGGCGGGGGTCAGCCCGTAAAGCACGCTGCCGACGAAGGGCGCGCCGCCCAGGAAGGAAAAGAACATGCCTGACGAGAAGGTCGAGGTCAGCGCATAACCCCAGAATAGCGGCGAGCGCAGAAGCTCCGGCCAGGCGTGGAATTGCTGTGAAAAACTCGCTGACTTATTGTGGTTGGTTTCGCCTAGATCGAACCAGGCGAGCACCAGAATACCGGCACCGAGAAGCGCGAGCAGTGCAAAGCTGGATTGCCAGCCGGAAAAGTCATTCAACAGGCCGCCAACCGTCGGGCCGACCATCGGCACCACGGACATGCCCATGGTCACATAGCCGATCATCGAGGCCGCCTGTTCCATGGGCACCATGTCGCGCACGATCGCGCGGGCGAGCACGAAACCGGAAACCACGGCCGCCTGGGCCACGCGCCCGATCATAAAGACGGTAATGTCGGACGCCAGCATGCAGACCAGCGTGGCGGCGATCATGATGGCAATGCTCGCCAGCATGACGGGGCGGCGGCCGAAGAGATCGGAAAGCGGGCCGATGACGAGTTGCAGCAGGGCGGTGGCGGCGAGATAACCCGATACGGCGAACTGCATCACGGCGTAATCGATCTCGAAATAGAGCGCCATGGCTGAAAGCGACGGCAGGAACAGGTTCATGCACAGCGCCGCGACGCCGGCGATGACGACCAGCGTGATGATATGGGGCGGGGTGGTCCGGTCGAGGAAACGGCTGTTTTTCATGTCATTCTCCGGCCTCTTCCGGAACTGTAGCTTTCGTTACGGAAACCGGTCTTACCGTTGTTGCGGCGGTTGGTGTCGCGGCCGCGCGCTTGGCCATCTGCGAGCGTTTGCGCAGGCTTTCGCGATAGAATGTATAAAGGCCCGAACCGATGACGATCATGGCGCCGATGATGGTGTAGCTGTCGATCTTTTCGTTGAAGAAAAACACACCGATCATGAAGCCCCAGAGCAGGCCGGTGTAACGGAACGGTGCGACGAAGGAGATTTCGCCAGTACGCATCGACAGGATGATGGCCTGGTAACCGACCAGTACCAGAACGGCCGAACCGGCCAGATGCGACACGATTGTGAAATTCATCGGCTGCCAGCCGCCGAAGGGCATGATCAGAAGCCCGCCCACCGCCATGTTGACGAAGGCGGTAATGACGGTGATGGCGAGCGAAGGCACATCGGCATACATTTTCCGCGTCAGCAGATCACGCGCGGCAGTAACCGCGAGCGATGCGACGACGAGCAGCGCGCCTGGGGTGAAACCTTCCGGGCCGGGCCTGATGATGATGAGCACGCCGATGAAACCAACGATGATGGCCAGCCAACGCCGCCAGCCCACCGGCTCGCGCAGGAAAAGTGCGGCACCCAGCGTCACCACCAGCGGCAGGGATTGCAAGATGGCCGAGGCATTGGAGAATTCGATCAGGCCAAGCGCCGTCAGATAAAGAACGGCAGCTGTCACCTCGCAGAGACAGCGCAGGATGATGATGGGCCGCAGCAGCGTCCTCAGCGGCCGCAGCGCCCCGAAATGCCGGGCGGCGATATAAATCAGCACCACGGTCATGATACCGCGCACGAACATGATCTGGCCGGTGTTGATATAGGGGGTGACGGACTTCGTCAGCGCATCGTTGGCCGTGAAGCTTGCCATTGCGAGCGCCATGAAAAGTGCGCCGCGCGTATTGTCCGTCAATGCCATTCCCAAATATCCCAGACCATGCGCGGTATCCCGCCGCCCTTGCCGGGCGAGGTGGGCAGCCTCCCAGGCATCACCACGCATTCCTCCATAGATAGAGACGTGGCACGGTAGGGCCGGCAATTCAACCGTTTATATCGGTGGGTGCGCGAGAAAGACGTTCAGCCGGCCTCAGCCGCCGGTCACGCTCATATGGCGCGCGACGGCGGGGCGCTTGTGGGTCCGGTCGATGATGAAATCGTGTCCTTTCGGCTTGCGCAGGAGGGCTTCATCGATGGCACTGGAAAGATAGGCGTCGCTGTCGGAGGCGCGCAGCGCCGTGCGCAGATCGGCGGCATCATCCTGGCCCAGACACATATAAAGCGTGCCGGTGCAGGTGAGGCGGACGCGGTTGCAGCTTTCGCAGAAATTATGGGTCATTGGCGTGATGAAGCCGAGCCTGCCACCGGTTTCCTTCACCGTGACGTACCGGGCAGGTCCGCCGGTCTGGTAGTCGCTGTCGACAAGCGTGAAGCGCCGTTCGAGATCGGCGCGCAGCTTTGAGAGCGGCAGATAGCGGTCTGTGCGGTCTTCCTCGATCTCGCCCATCGGCATGGTCTCGATGACCGTCAGGTCCATGCCGCGGCCATGGGCGAAGCGCATCAGCTCGGGCATTTCGGCGTCATTGAAATCCTTCAGCGCCACGGCGTTGAGCTTGACCTTGATGCCTACCGCCTGCGCGGCATCGAGCCCTTCCATGACCCGGTCGATATCGCCCCAGCGGGTGATCTGGCGGAATTTATCGCGGTCGAGCGTATCGAGCGACACGTTGATGCGGCGCACGCCGCAATCGGCAAGTTCGGCTGCGAATTTCGCAAGCTGCGAGCCATTGGTTGTCAGCGTCAGTTCGTCGAGCGTCCCGCTTTGCACATGGCGGCCAAGGTTCCTCACTAGCGACATGATGTTCTTGCGCACCAGCGGCTCGCCACCGGTGAGACGCAGCTTGCGCACGCCGCGCGTTATGAAGACGGAACAGAGACGGTCGAGTTCTTCGAGCGTCAGGAGATCCTTCTTCGGCAGGAAGGTCATGTGCTCGGACATGCAGTAGGTGCAGCGGAAATCACAGCGATCGGTGACGGATACGCGCAGATAGGTGATGGCGCGGCCGAACGGGTCCACCATCGGTGTACTGTTGTCAGTCAGTGTTTCCGCTTTTCCAAGCGAACCGGGGAAACTGTTCACGTCTCCATCCTTACCGCGCCGTTGCGCCTTTCCCATGATGTAGTGACTTGCCTATCGTGAGGCAAGTCCGTAATTCTGGCGTATGTGGTGAACTTGCGGAAGTGAAATATGAGTGATGCCTGGCCGACCGAGTTGCTTGTGTCGAAGGATCGGCGCGAATTGACGGTTTCCTTCGACGACGGAAGCGTTTACCGGCTGGCGGCCGAGATGTTGCGCGTGCTTTCGCCATCGGCGGAAGTGCAGGGTCACGGGCCGGGCCAAAAGGTGACCGTGCCCGGGAAACGCGATGTCGCCATCCGCTCCATGGTCGCGACCGGCAATTACGCGGTGCGCATCGTTTTTGACGATGGCCATGACAGCGGCATCTACACCTGGAAATATCTAAAGGAACTGGGTGAGACCGGGGATGCGCTGTTTGCGGATTATCTGCGGGAGCTTACCGAAAAGGGCTTGAGCAGGGAACCGCGATTCCGCTAGGCGCTGACCTCCCTCACTCCTATGACAAGCACAAAAACAAGGGGAGGAGGACGGCGGCATCTGAAACACCGTGTTCCGGCAGCAAATAACCCGTTGAATCCTCGCTCTGTCCCCGACGAAAATCGTTTTCGCTTTTCACGCCGATGCGCTAGGAAGTGAGGGAGGGAACACCCTCGTCTTATTGGTTTTCAGCGGGGTGGCGTGTGGCTGTAGAAGCGAACGGAAATGATCTGGCCCAGGTGGTCGTGCTTTTGGCGGCGGGCGTTGTGGCCGCGCCGATCTTCAAGCGCATTGGCCTCGGCTCGGTGCTGGGTTATCTCGCCGCCGGCCTTGTGATCGGGCCTTACGGTCTCGGTTTCTTTTCCGATTCGCAGGCCATCCTGCACATTGCGGAACTGGGCGTGGTGATGTTTCTGTTCATCATCGGCCTTGAAATGCAGCCGTCACGGCTGTGGTCCATGCGGCAGGATATTTTCGGGCTCGGCGCATTGCAGGTGCTAGTCTGCATGGGTGGTCTGACGCTCGTGGGTGTCAGTCTCGGCTTCCCTGTCATCATGTCCTTCGTTGCCGGCACCGGCTTCGTGCTGACCTCGACGGCGATCGTCATGCAGATGCTGCAGGAGCGTAACAGCATGTCGAGCCTGAAAGGGCAGCGCATCATCGCGATCCTGCTGTTCGAAGACCTCGCCATCGTGCCGCTGCTGGCGCTTGTCGCCTTTCTCGGTTCGGGCGGGGAACATGTGACGGCCTCGGAGCGCTGGCTTTCGATCGGCATCGCGCTTGCCGCCGTCGGTGCGCTCATCCTCGCCGGGCGTTATCTACTCAACCCTTTCTTCCGCCTGCTGGCGGCCTCCGGTGCGCGCGAAGTGATGACGGCTGCGGCGCTGCTGGTGGTGCTGGGATCCGCGCTTCTGATGCAGGTCAGCGGTCTTTCCATGGCCATGGGCGCGTTTCTGGCCGGCGTGCTGCTGTCGGAATCCTCCTTCCGCCATCAACTGGAGGCGGATATCGAGCCGTTCCGCGGCATTCTGCTCGGTCTGTTCTTCCTCGGCGTCGGCATGGCGATCGACCTTGCCGTCATCGCCTCCAACTGGCAGCTCGTCGTGGTTAGCGTCGCCGGTTACATGCTGCTCAAGGCCTTCCTGATCTATGGTGTGGCGCGTGCGCTCGGCACCACCAGGCGTGAAAGCCTGGAACGGGCAGTGCTGATGGCGCAGGGCGGCGAATTCGCTTTCGTGCTCTATTCCGCCGCCGTCAGCGCCGGTATTCTCGACCGCGAGGCCAACGCCATCCTGACGGCGACCATCATCATTTCCATGGTGCTGACGCCGCTGATGGTCATCCTGCATGACCGGCTGGTGCCGGCGGCTGTTCCCAATACTGACGATCTCGACATGCCTGAAAATGTCGAGGGCAGCATTCTCCTGATCGGTTTCGGGCGTTTCGGCCAGATCGTCAGCCAGCCGCTTCTGGCGCGCGGATACACATTGTCGCTGATCGACAAGGACGCCGACTTCGTGCGCGATGCGGCGGAATTCGGCTTCAAGGTCTATTATGGCGATGGCTCGCGGGCGGAGATCCTGCATGCCGCCGGTGCCAGCACGGCGCGCGCTGTTCTCATCTGCGTCGACGACAAGGAGGCAGCGGTCAGGATCGCGGAGATCGTCAAGCACGAATTTCCCTTGGTTCCGGTTCTCGCCCGCGCCTATGACCGCGGCCACGCGATCGATCTTCTGAAGGCCGGCGTGGATTACCAGATTCGTGAGACGCTGGAATCGGCGCTGAATTTCAGCGAGGAAGTTCTCGGCGCCATGGGTGAAGAGCGTGAAGACGCTGCCCGTCTGGTGGAGGAATTCCGCGACCGCGACGAAGAGCGTTTCGCGATGGAGGTCGTCGGCGGCATTTATGCCGGCCGTTCGCTGATCCGTGGCAACGCCCAGCCGGCCGATCTCGTCGCCGCGCGCACGGCGCGCGAGCGGGCGGAGCGGGAAAAGGCGGAAGCGGCGGAAGAGTAAGGGATTGCGCCCGGCGGTGTCGCAGGGTGATTTCGAGGGATAGGAACTGACATGACGATCATTCGCACGGTTGAGGAATTAAAGGCCATCTATGACGGCACAAGCGAAGCATCGATCGCCAAGGTAACAGCCACGCTAACGGCCGAATACAGGTTGATGATAGAGACTTCGCCGTTCCTCGCGCTTGCGACGGTCGGGCCGGAAGGCATGGACTGTTCTCCGCGCGGCGACAAGGGCGGCGTGGTGCGGGTGGCCGATGACAGGACGGTGCTTCTGCCGGATTGGCGCGGCAACAACCGGGTAGATTCGCTTCTGAACATCGTGCGCGATCCGCGCGTGGCGCTGATGTTCCTGATCCCCGGTTCGAATACGACCATGCGCATCAATGGCCGTGCGGTGGTTTCCGTCGATCCTGATCTGCTGCAAAGCTTCGAGATGGACGGCAAACATCCGCGCACCGTTATCGTGGTGACGATTGACGAAGTCTATTTCCAGTGCGCCCGGGCGTTGATGCGCTCGGAACTGTGGAACCCCGATAATTTCGTCGACCCGGCGTCGCTTCCGACACCCGGTCTTCTGCTCAAGGCCGCAAAGGCGGAGTTCGACCAGGAAACCTATGACCGGGAATGGGCAGCGCGGGCGGCGAAGACCATGTGGTGAGGCGTCATTTGCCGCGGTAATAGGTTGCGCGCTTAAGAGGGCGTGCGCTTAACCGCCCCCAATGCCTGTGGAAAACACAGGAAGAAGACCTGGGAGCACTGCATTTGATGCTCCCTTGCCCCATCCGTCTCATGTCCGATAAATCAGCCAGTTTTTGCCGGTATAATTGTTCTGCATTCCGTCCTCGTAAAAGACGGAACGGTTCCGGCCGGTTTCCTTGGCGTGGTAGAGTGCCATATCGGCATGGCCGTAAAGTTCGCTGGGATTGGTGGCCCTTGCGGCAGAGGCAAAGCCGATCGAGATGGTGACCGTGCCGTAATCCGCGCCTGATCTGGAATTGCGGAAGGGCGTACTTTCCAGCGACAGGCGGATGCGTTCGCACATCACCATCACCTCTTCCGGTGTGTTGCCATCCAGAATGATGGCGAATTCCTCGCCGCCGCTTCGGGCGACGAAACCGTCCTTGCGTACATTGGCGCGGATGACGGAAGCGACGGTAGCGAGAATCTTGTCGCCGACCGGATGGCCGAACGTGTCGTTGATGCGCTTGAAGTGATCGATATCCAGCAGCACGAGCGTGGTATATTGCAGGCCGATGGAGCTGTCATAAACCGAGGCGAGGCGGTCGTCGAAAGCACGCCGGTTGGAGAGGCGCGTCAGCGAATCCGTATTGGCGATGCGCTTGTACTCATCGAGCTCAAGGCGCACCTGATGCATTTCCTCGGCATGGCGGTTGACGTCGTTGAACGTCTTTTCACCGTCGATGATTTTCGAGCCGGTAGCCTCGGCCAGCAGCGAGATCGCATTTCGCAGAATATTGCTGCTGGCAGCGTTCTTGTCATCGATGCGCTGGCGTGTTTCGCCGAGAATGCGGTTGTAATTCTCGATGGAGGATTGTTCGCGCTTCAAGGTGCCGAGCAGCGCCTCCAGTTCGCGCCGCAGTTTTTCCTGCGCATCGTCGATGGAGCGGTTGGGATTGCCTTCGCCGTATCGCGACGACAGGTCATCGAGATCCTCCTGTGTTGCCTTGTTTCCAAGTGCCGCCAGGTCTTTTGTCAGCGCCGGGTTTGAGCCGATGTAGGCTTCGTAGAACAGACTATAGTTGCGTGGGATCGGCGAAACACCCATGGTTCGCATGGCATAGGCAATCTGCCCGGCAATGTCGGGCCCCGTGGTTTTGGGCGTGGATGCCGTGTTCATCAAGAAACTCCAGTGAGTCTGCTTATTGACTATGATTATTATTATGCGAGCTGTTTTGGAAAGCTTAATTTATGGAAAACTAATTTTTGTTCGCTGAAACTTCTTTTTTATCGATTTTTATCTTATTTAATTGATAATCATAAGTATTTTTCATTTTTGACGATTTCCATAATTTTCGCCTCTACTGTTTGTCTTGGTGACAGTATCGCATTTATTCTGTCAATCCCAATAACGGGATTCATCTGATTTATTTTGGCACAACAAGGGGGAGAGGTTTCCCGCTGGCGAAAGGGAATGACGTTGGCGAGTCTCCGCCGCCAGGTGATTCTTTTTATCATTCGTGTCGAGATACAGGAATGTTACAGTTTTATCCGCGGTTTCGAGACCGTGCGGAACGTGACGGTGCCGTTCTGTGGAGCACGGGTCATCATTGGGCAGGATTTGGAAAGGGCCTGTTGATTGCGGGTCGAAATCCTGTTCGCGGCCTGTCAGGGCTTCAGCCTTATGATCGGGCACGTCGTCCCCGGCGCTGCCTCCGGCGCATGCGGCGGGCGCACGATTAGGCCATCGGAATGGGCCAATATCTTCATCATGGATGAATCCTGCTTCGCATGGGCTTCCGCCATCAGCAGGCCGTTTTCGTCGGTGCTGAAACGGGCGCGCAGATAGTCCTGCCGGTGATCATTGGCTTTCAGCGGCGTGGCAGTGCGGGCCGTCGCCATGCGTTGCAGGGGCGCACGGCGGGCGATCCTGCGGATCAGCGGTTCCAGGAAGAGCAGGCTGCAAACGAGGCTTGCAACCGGGTTTCCGGGTAGGCCGAGAACCTGCGTGCCGCCGATGGCGCCGACCATCAGCGGTTTTCCCGGACGCATGGCGATACGCCAGAAATCGAGCTGCATGCCTTCCGCTTTCAGGGCCGCCTGCACCAGATCATGGTCGCCGACCGAGGCGCCACCGAGCGTCACCAGCACATCCACTCCGGCTGCAACGGCCTTGCCGATGGCCGCGCGGATGAGGCTGTCATCATCGGCGATGATGCCGAGATCGATAACTTCTGCTCCGGCCTGCCGGGCCAGTGCCGCAACGCCGAAGGTGTTGGAGGCGATGATCTGGGCGGGTTGCGGCGCACTCCCCGGCGGCAGCAATTCGTCACCGGTGGCGAGAATGGCGATGCGGGGCCTGCGATAGACGGAAAGTGCCGCGTGGTTCATCGCTGCTGCCAGCGTCAGGTCGGTGAAGCCAAGTTCGCGGCCGGCCTCCAGAGCCGTTTCGCCCTCGGCGAAATCCTGCCCGCGCGGACGGATATGTCGCCCGGCGGTGACAGCGAAGGTGGTGCGGATTTTGCCGTCTTCCAGCGCTTCCGCGTCTTCCTGAATGAGGATCGTATCGGCTCCCTCAGGCACGGGTGCGCCGGTGAAGATGCGCACGGCTTCGCCTCTGCCCACCCTGCCAGCGAAAGCATGGCCGGCAGCCGCCTGGCCGATGACGGTGAGGATCGAACCGATCTCCGCTGCGTCCGCGCTGCGCAGCGCATAACCATCCATGGCCGAGGCATCGAAGGGAGGCTGGGTAAGGCGGGCCGCCAGATCGGTCGCGAGAACGCGGCCATCGCATTCGGCAAGCGGCAGGGTCTCGCTGTCCGTGACCGGAACTGCAGCTTCCAGAAGGCGTTTAATGGCCTCGTCCACGGGCAGCAACGGGTTCATTCAGCTCTCCTGGCGGCGGAAATCACCGGATTTGCCGCCGCTCTTTTCGAGAAGGCGGATATTGACGATTTCCATGCCTTTGTCGGCGGCTTTCGCCATGTCGTAGACCGTCAGGCAGGCGATGGAAACGGCGGTCAGCGCTTCCATCTCCACGCCGGTCTTGCCAGACAGTTTCACCATGGCCTCGACGCGGAGGCCGGGCAGGGTGGTGTCCTCGGTAATGTCCACGGCAACCTTAGTCAGCATCAGCGGATGGCAGAGCGGGATGAGGTTTGCCGTCTGCTTGGCAGCCATGATGCCAGCCAGCCGGGCGGTGCCGATGACATCGCCCTTCTTGGCATTGCCGTCACGGATGAGTGCCAGCGTCTCTGGCTTCATCTTCACGAATCCTTCGGCCACGGCGATACGGACGGTCTCGGCCTTGTCGCCGACATCGACCATATGCGCCTCGCCGCTCGCATCGATATGGGTGAGCCTGGTTGCCTCACTCATCGGGCGTTATTCCGCCGCCAGAATGCCGGATTCGCCGGTCAGCAGCGCCTTGGTTGCCGCCGTCACATCGTCCTTGCGCATCAGGCTTTCGCCAACGAGGAAGGTGCTGATGCCGCTCTTTTTCAGGCGCTGGCAATCCTCGAAGGTGAAGATGCCGCTTTCGCCAACCAGCAGCCTGTCTGCAGGCACCAGACCCGCCAGTCTTTCGCTGGTTTCAAGGCCGACTTCGAAGGTACGAAGATTACGGTTGTTGATGCCGAAAAGCGGCGAGTCGAGCTTCAGCGCCCGTTCCGTTTCTTCCTCATCGTGCACCTCGATCAGCACATCCATGCCGAGCGCGAAGGCTTCGTCCTCAAGGCGTTTTGCCTCGTCATCGGACAGCGAGGCCATGATGAGGAGAATGCAGTCCGCGCCCCAGGCGCGGGCTTCATGCACCTGATAGGTGTCGAACATGAAATCCTTGCGCAGCGCGGGCAGGGCGCAGGCATTGCGGGCGGCAGTCAGGAATTCCGGCGCGCCCTGAAAGCTTGGCTTATCCGTCAGAACCGAGAGACAGGCAGCGCCACCGGCTTCATAGGCGGCGGCCAGCGCCGGAGGATCGAAATCCGGACGGATGAGGCCTTTCGAGGGGCTGGCTTTCTTGATCTCGGCGATCAGTCCGAACTTGCCTTCGGCCTGTTTTGCCTTCAGCGCCTTATAGAAACCACGCGGCGCACTCTGGTCTGCGGCCATGGCCTTCAGGTCGGCCAGCGAAACTTTTGCCTTGGCGGCGGCGATTTCCTCGAGCTTGTAAGCCTCGATCTTTTTCAGAATGTCGCTCATGGTCTCGCTCTCATTCCTGCGCTGAATTGGCATCGTTGGATACGGCAACCAGACGCTCCAGTGCGGCAGCAGCCTTGCCGCTGTCGAGCGCGTCGCTGGCAATCGTCATGGCCTGGCTCAGTGTCTCTGCCTTGCCGGCAATGACAAGCGCTGCGGCTGCGTTGCACAGCGAGACGTCGCGATAGGCGTTGCGCTTGCCGGACAGAACCTCCCGCAGCGCCGCCGCATTGGCAATGCCATCGCCACCCTTCAGGTCGTCCATCCGCGCTGGCTCGACGCCAAAATCTTGCGGGGTCAGCTCGAAGGTGCGGATTTTGCCGTCTTCGAGCGCCGCCACATGGGTCACACCCGTGGTGGTGACTTCATCCATGCCGTCGCCATGGACGACCCAGATGCTTTCCGAACCCAGATCGCGCAGCACTTCGGCAAGCGGCACCAGCCAGCGTGGCGAAAAGACGCCGAGCAATTGGCGCTTTGCACCAGCCGGGTTGGAGAGCGGGCCAAGCAGATTGAAAATGGTGCGTGTGCCGAGTTCGACGCGGCTCGGTGCGACATGGCGCATGGCCGAATGATGCATCTGCGCGAACATGAAGCCGAGGCCAGCCTCCGCAATGCAGCGAGCGATAAGATCGGGGCCGATATCGAGCTTCACGCCGAGCGCTGAGAGCGCATCCGCCGTGCCGGACTTGGAGCTCAGCGCCCGGTTGCCGTGCTTGGCGACCGGCAGGCCGGTGCCGGCAACGATGATCGAGGCCAGCGTGGAAATGTTGTAGGTGCCGATGCCGTCACCGCCGGTTCCGACGATATCGATGGCGTTGGCGGGGGCCGAAACCGGCAGCATGCGGGCGCGCATGGAAGAGACGGCGCCGACGATTTCGTCGACCGTTTCGCCACGCACCCGCAGCGCCATCAGGAAACCGCCGATCTGCGACGGGGTGGCTTCGCCCGACATCAGAATGTCGAAAGCCGTGCGCGCATCCTCACGGTTCAGGCTTTCTCCGTTCGCGACCTTGGCGATCAGCGGCTTTAGTTCGGCCATTTTTCGCCCCCGGTTAGAAACCGACCATCGCCTGATCGGCGAGGGCCTGGTTGATCGTCACACCATAATCATTCTGCAGGCGGTTGACCATCTGGTCCAGCATGTCGTCGCCGGCCGCGCGGGCGATGGCGGCGAACTGCTGGTCGTCATTGGCGAGCGCGTCCGGCGCAGCGTTGGTGTCGACCGAGGTAACCTTGAAGAGGATACGGCTGGAACCATCGGCGTCGGCCGCAGTGCCGACCACGCCATCGGCGCCCGAGAAGACGGCGGCGATGGTCTGGCGGCCGAAAATCGCGTCCTCGCTCGTGCGGCGCAGGCCGGATTTGTGCTCGACAGCGAGGCTCAGCTCACCAGCGACGGCTTCCAGCGTTTCGCCCTTTTCAACGCGGGCCTTCAGCTCGTCAGCCTTGGCGGCAAGCGCGGTGCGCTGCTGCTCTGCCGTCCAGTCGGCCACGACATCGTCGCGAACTTCGGCAAGCGTGCGGTCGCGGGCAGGGATGATCTGCTCGACGTCGAACCAGATGTATCCTTCACGGCCGAGATTGATCGGCAGGGCTTCCGTGCCGGGTTCGGTCTTGAAGACTTCCTGCGCCAGCTGCGGCGAGGGCAGGCCCTCGACGGCATCGCCCTTTTCATTGAGGCCGGCGGCATCGATGGCATCGATGGTGACTGGCTTCAGATTGAGCTGCTTTGCAGCATCGGAAAGCGAGGAGCCGCCGGCGCGCAGGTCTTCGTAACGATCGTGTACGTTCGTGACTTCCTCAGCCGCGGCGGCGGTGGCGAGATCCTTGCGGATATCGTCCTTGGCTTCATCCAGCGTGCGAGTGGTTTCCGGCTTGATGCCAGTCACGCGCAGAAGGACAGGGCCAAAGGAACCTTCGACCACCGGCGACACGCCGCCATCCTTCTGGATGGCGAAGGCTGCATCGGCAATCGACTGGTCGGGCATGGTATCCTTGGTGAATTCGCCGAGGGTGACGTCGGAAGCGCTCTTGCCCTGATCCTTCACCACCTGGTCGTAGGTGGTGTTGCCGAGCCTGATCTGTTCGGCGGCAGCGGCGGCCATTTCCTTGTCCGGGAAGGTCAGCTGTTCCACGGTGCGGCGGCCGGCGGTGCGGAAGCTGTCCTTGTGGCTGTTATAATAATCGGCGATCTGCGCGTCGGTTACCGAGGCCGGTTCGGCGATGTCGGCGGGTTCCAGCTTCACATAGGTGAACTTGCGGAACTCCGGCGCGCGGTACTTCGACTTGTTGGTTTCGAACCAGGGCGTGAGCACGTCGTCGCCCGGCGCCTTGACGGGCGGGATGACGGCGTTCGAAAGAATGACGTAATCGACGGCGCGCTGTTCGTTGCGATACTGCTTCAGCGCATCCACCAGAACCTGCGGCGCTGCAAAACCATCCGAGACGGCCTCGACGATCTGACTGCGGACGGCAACCTTGCTGCGTTCCTTGATGTAGTCGTCTTCTCGGAAACCGGAATTGCGCAGGCGCTCGCTGAAGAGATTACGGTCGAACTGGCCATTGACCGACTTGAAGGCCGGGTCTTCTGCGATGAGGTTGGCGAGGCGGTTTTCCGAAAGGCCGAGATTCATCTTCGAGGCCAGCTCATCAAGCGCTGCACCCGCCGCAAGCTGGCTGAACACCTGGCGGTCGATGCCGAAGGCCTTGGCCTGTTCGGTCGTCAGCCTCGTGCCGAACTGGCGGCTGAGATCGGAAATCTGGCGCTGATAGGCGAGGCGGAATTCCTGCGGGCTGACCGTCTGGTCGCCCACCGTCATGACGGCGTGGGAATTGGCGGTGACAAGCGATGCGGAGACGCCCCAGACGCCGAACGAAACAACAAGCAGGAGAAGCAGCAGCTTGGCTGCCATGGTTCGAGAAGCATTTCTCAGGGAATCGAGCATCGTTATGCAAACCTCACAGGAACGTCATTGCGGTCGCCGGCTGTCCGGCCCGCAACGTATCGGCGTTCCTTAAATCAATCCAAACGGAAATTGAAGGGAATTTCCCTTGGAAAAACGGGGTTTTGAAAACGGTTATGTGATTGGAGGCGTCGAAATGGAGGCAATGGATGGATATCGGCGGCGTTTATGCCCTCATTCCGATGACAGGCAAAGAAATTAGTTTGGGTATTTACAGGCACGTTGGCAAAACAAAACCGCCCGGAGGCCCAGGCGGTTGCGAAGAATCGTTTTTGCAGCGGCGTTTAACCCGGCCTGCTGCGCTCAAAAAGCGCGGTCGCGCCGGATCGCTGCCTTGAATTCCTCATCCTCGCGCCGCATCTCGGCGATGACGGAGATCATCGATGTCACGAACATTACGCTGATGAGGGCAAGAAGCATCGTCAGAAATGTGAACATGATGTTGTCTCCGAGAGTTTGAGAAGTTCTCCCCGCTATCAGTAATAGTTCATGTACTGGTAACGGGCTGTCAGCTGCGGGTAGTCGGGGCCCTGGGTTTCAGGCTTCTGCTCATAAAGACTAAACGTTGTTGCTACCATTGCGATAACCAGTACTGTCCAGGCGGTGCTGATGACGCTGATTTTCGCCGAAGTAGACTGTTTTTCTCTTACAAACATCTGTCTGTTCCTTTGGTTTCTTGTTAACGCGCCACGTCTGATCATGTTCCGCGTCAATCGTAAAAATCGATTAGCATCGCCCCGGTGAAACTTCCTTGAATGGCTCGTTCATCTGGCGTTCAGGAAACTGGCTGAGGCCGTCATTCGAGAAAAAGATACTCGGCAGCGAATGATGCGATGATCGAAAGGACGATCATGAAGGCCAGCATTTTCAATTCTCCGGATGCTTAACGAGTGAGGGGCGTTTCGGTTTCCCGATGCTGTGCATTTAATCAAAATAGCCCTGAAACCGCACTGAATGGCCCATTCATCCCGGGTTCACGCGGCAGCCGGGCCTGTGGGAGGTGGTTATAAAGTCTTGCGCCGCGTGGCTCTCCATGACAAAAGGCGGGCACATGATACCCAGCATCGAAGCGCGCCCACCATCTGAGAGCGATATGACGATTGCCTTTTATCCAGGATCCTTCGATCCGATGACCAACGGACATCTGGATGTGCTTATCCAGGCGCTGAACGTGGCGTCGAAAGTCATCGTTGCTGTCGGCATTCATCCGGGCAAGGCGCCGATGTTCAGCTTCGAAGAACGGGCTGCGCTGATAAAGCAGGCGCTTGCCGAACAGCTGCCGACGCAGGCGGCGCGCATGGAAGTTGTTTCCTTCGATAATCTGGTCGTGGACGCTGCACGCCAGCACGGCGCACATCTCCTGCTGCGCGGTCTGCGCGATGGCACTGATCTCGATTATGAAATGCAGATGGCCGGCATGAACCGCCAGATGGCGCCCGATATTCAGACCGTGTTCCTGCCCGCCGGCACCTCGTCGCGACCCATTACAGCCACATTGGTCCGGCAGATCGCCGCCATGGGCGGCAATGTCGAAGCCTTCGTGCCGAAAGCCGTGCTTGAAGCCCTTAACGTCAAGCTGAAGCGCTGACTTCAGCCCTACATTCTGGAGCCAATCCGATGAAACTCGTTCGATTTGCCTTTGCCGGCGCCTTGTTTGCCGGTGCGCTTGCCGCCAGCACCATCGCTTCGGCCGCCGAACTTCTGACCATCCAGCTGAAGGACGGCCCCGTCGTCATCGAGCTTGCGCCTGATGTTGCGCCCAAGCACGTGGCCCAGATCGAGGCGTTGGCCAAGAAGGGCGCTTATGACAACGTGGCTTTCCATCGCGTCATCGACGGTTTCATGGCACAGACCGGCGACGTTCAGTTTGGCAACATGGAGAAGGGTTTTAACGCCCAGCGCGCCGGAACCGGCGGTTCCGACATGCCGGATATTCCGGCCGAATTCTCCAAGAAGCCCTTCAATCGCGGAACTGTCGGCATGGCCCGTTCCAGCGATCCGAATTCCGCCAATTCGCAGTTCTTCATCATGTTTGCCGACGGTCCGTTCCTGAACGGCCAGTACACCGTGGTCGGCAAGGTCGTGTCCGGCATGGAAGCTGTGGACAAGATCAAGCGCGGCGCCGGCGGCAACGGCGAAGTTTCCAACCCCGACCGGATGATCAAGGTCACCGTCGGCAAGAAGTAAGGTAGGGCAATAGAGCCCGAACAGAGGAGAATAACCATGGCCGAGATCAAGGATCCGGAGAACACCATCATCATGGAAACGACGACCGGCAAGGTCGTGATCCAGCTGCTTCCGGAAGTTGCGCCTGGCCACGTTGCCCGCATCAAGGAACTCGTCTCGGAAGGCGCTTATGACGGCGTGGTTTTCCACCGCGTCATCGAAGACTTCATGGCCCAGACCGGCGACGTGAAGTTCGGCAAGAAGGGTTCGGAAAGCTTCAACCCGGCTCGCGCCGGCATGGGCGGTTCTGAAAAAGAAGACCTGAAGGCTGAATTTTCCGCCATTCCGCATGTGCGCGGCACCTGCTCCATGGCCCGTTCGCAGAACCCGAACTCCGCCAACTCGCAGTTCTTCATCTGCTTCACGGATTCTCCGTGGCTCAACAAGCAGTACACCGTTTGGGGCCAGGTCATCGAAGGCATGGAAGCCATCGACAAGGTCAAGCGCGGCGAGCCGGTGAAGGATCCCGATTCGATCGTTTCGATGAAGCTTGCTTCGGCGGCTTGAGGATAGCCTATAAAGTCTTTACCCGCTCCGCAGGAAACTGCGGGGCGTTTCACATTGATGATAAGGGTGCCAACCTCTCAGCCGTCATCCTCGGGCTTGTCCCGAGGATCTAACGATCCCCGACGGCAACGTGGTTAGATCCTCGGGACAAGCCCGAGGATGACGTCGCGTTAGACGAAGCCTTGTCACTACCCACCACCCGCCCCATTGAGGGCGGGTTTTGATATTTTCGAGAGCCCCTTGCAATGCGCGTAGACCTGTTCGATTTCGACCTGCCCGAGGAAAATATCGCCCTTCGCCCGGCAAACCCGCGTGATAGCGCGCGCCTGCTGGTGGTCGATCCGAATCAAGGCCGCATGGAGGACCATCGCGTCTTCGACCTGCCGTCCTTCCTGCGGCCCGGCGATGCGCTTGTCTTCAACGACACTCGCGTTATCCCCGCCCAGCTTGAAGGTGTCAGGTTGCGCGAGGGCGCGCCGGAGACGGTCGTTTCCGCCACGCTGCACATGCGCGCCGACCAATCCCGCTGGAAGGCTTTCGCCCGTCCCGGCAAGCGCATCAAGCAGGGCGACCGCATCCGGTTCGGTTACGGGCGCGACGTTGTTAATTCCTCCAGCGGGGCGTGCGGCCTTGCCCATCTCGAAGCCACCGTCGAGGAAAAGGGCGAGGACGGCGAGATCACGCTGCTGTTCGATGTGTCCGGCCCCGTGCTGGACGAGGCGATTGCCTCCGTCGGCCATATTCCTTTGCCGCCTTACATTGCTGCCAAGCGGCCCGAGGACCAGCAGGACCAGACCGACTACCAGACCATTTACGCCCGCGAGAAGGGCGCCGTTGCTGCACCGACCGCCGGCCTGCATTTCACGCCCGACCTGTTTGCGGCGCTCGACAAGGCTGGTATCGAGCGGCATTTCGTGACGCTGCACGTCGGGGCAGGCACCTTCCTGCCGGTCAAGGCTGATGATACCGACGACCACAAGATGCATTTCGAGATCGGGCACGTCTCACAGGAAACCGCTGACCAGCTGAATGCGGTGAAGGCGCGGGGCGGGCGCATTGTCTGTGTGGGTACGACGTCGCTGCGCCTGATCGAAAGTGCTGCTGCCGAGGATGGCACCATCCAGCCGTGGTCCGACGCAACCGGCATCTTCATCACGCCCGGGTATCGTTTCCGGGCTGTCGACATACTGATGACCAATTTCCACCTGCCGAAATCGACGCTGTTCATGCTCGTTTCGGCTTTCTGCGGTCTCGAAACGATGCGTGACGCTTATAAGCACGCTATCGAAACCGGATACCGCTTCTATTCCTATGGCGATTCCAGCCTGTTGTTCCGGAAAAACTGATGCACGACAAATTCACCTTCACCCTGAAAGCCACGAGCGGCGGCGCGCGCCTCGGCGAAGTCGCCATGCCGCGCGGCGTCATCCGCACGCCCGCCTTCATGCCCGTCGGCACTGTCGGCACCGTCAAGGCCATGTATCTCGATCAGGTGCGCGAGCTGGGGGCCGATATCATTCTCGGCAATACCTACCACCTGATGCTGCGGCCCGGTCCAGAGCGCGTGGCGCGCCTCGGCGGTCTGCATGAGCTGATCCGCTGGCCGCATCCGATCCTCACCGACAGCGGAGGTTTTCAGGTCATGTCGCTGTCGGGTCTGCGCAAGCTGGATGAGAAGGGTGTGACCTTCAAAAGCCATGTGGACGGTTCGCTGCATCACATGTCGCCGGAACGCTCCATCGAAATTCAGGGCATGCTCGATTCGGACATCCAGATGCAGCTCGACGAATGCATCGCGCTGCCGGCTGAGCGCAAGGAAATCGAGCGCGCCATGGAAATGTCGCTGCGCTGGGCCGAACGCTGCCGCGTCGCCTTTGGCGAACAGCCCGGCAAGGCCATGTTCGGTATCGTACAGGGCGGTGATCAGCCGGACTTGCGTATCCGCTCGGCCGAAGGGCTGAAGCAGCTCGATCTCAAGGGCTACGCCGTTGGTGGCCTTGCCGTCGGCGAGCCGCAGGATGTGATGCTGGGCATGCTCGATATTACGCTCCCGGTGCTGCCCACCGAAAAGCCGCGTTACCTGATGGGCGTCGGCACGCCTGACGATATTCTGAAATCGGTGGCGCGCGGCATCGACATGTTCGATTGCGTGATGCCCACCCGCTCCGGCCGTCACGGGCTGGCCTTTACCCGTCGTGGCCGCGTCAATATTCGCAATGCCCGCCATGCGGAAGATATGCGCCCGCTGGACGAGCAGTCCAATTGCCCGGCCTCGCGCGATTATTCCCGCGCCTATCTCCACCATCTCACCCGCTCCAACGAAGCGTTGGGCGGCATGCTGCTCTCCTGGCACAATCTTGCCTATTATCAGGAGCTGATGCAGGGTATCCGCAAGTCTATCGAGGAAGGCCGTTTCGCCGATTTCTACGCGGAAACCATCGAGATGTGGGCGCGGGGCGATATAGACCCGGTTTAACGCCTCGTGACGTGTCTCCACACTCGACGTCATCCTCGGCCTTGTGCCGAGGATCTGCCGAGGTGGCTAAAGTGAACGGGCGGTAGATCCTCGGGACATCCTCGGACTTGATCCGGGGACCGAGGATGACGATGGAGAGGTTTCTTTCCGACGCCCTAAAGTCCCCAGATTCACCTTCGACGGATTTTGCCTTGGCACATGCGCCTTACGTTCTTTTCCGGGATGACACGACCGGCACGGTGACAGCCTTCGCCGAGCCCGAGGAAATCATCGTTGCGGATGAGCCAGAGGCGTTTTTCGCGGCGCTGAAACGCATGGAGCATCTGCGCCGCGCCGGGAAATACCTTGCCGGCTACATGTCCTACGAGGCCGGTTTCCTGTTCGAGCCGAAGCTTGCACCCTTTGCGGCCGAGCCCCGCAATGTGCCGTTCCTGAATTTCGGCGTCTTCTCCGGCCCGCAGCCGCATGAAGGCCGCTTTGCGCGGCCTGACGAGGTTCCGGACGCGGACGCGTTTCTGACCGATCCGGTACCGGCATGGACGCTTCCCGAATATCAGAAACGTTTCGAGCGGTTACACGACCATCTGCGCCGCGGCGACTGTTATCAGGGCAATCTCACCATGCCCGTTCATGCCCGCTGGCATGGAGATCCGCTGACCGCCTTCTGGTCGCTGATCGAACGGCAGCCGGTGAAATACGGCGCGCTGGTCGATCTTGGCGGCCCGGTCATCCTGTCACGCTCACCGGAACTCTTTTTCTCGGTTGACGGGCAAGGGTTCATCGAAACCCATCCCATGAAGGGAACGACGCCACGCGGGGCGAATGCGGAAGAGGATCGGGCAATCATCGCGGCGATGCTCGCGGATGAAAAGACGCTTGCCGAAAACCGCATGATCGTCGATCTGCTGCGCAACGACATTTCCCGCATTACCGAGGTTGGCAGCCTGCATGTGCCGCGCCTGTTCGATATCGAGACTTATCCCACGGTGCACCAGATGGTCAGCCATGTCAGGGCGAAGCTTCTGCCTGACGTGACCGTGGAGGATATTTTTTCGGCGCTGTTTCCCTGCGGTTCGGTGACGGGCGCGCCAAAAATGTGGGCGATGAAAATCCTGCGGGAGCTGGAAGAGAAGTCGCGAGACGCCTATTGCGGCGCGATAGGCTTCATGTCTCCTAACGGTGAGATGCGGTTCTCAGTGGCGATCCGCACGCTCAGCCTGTTCGATGACGGCCGCGCCGTCTTCAATGTCGGCGGTGGTATCGTTTTCGATTCCGTGGGCGAGGCCGAGTATGATGAATGCCTGCTGAAATCGAAATTCGCGGTGGGGGACAGGTTGCTTCGGAGTTAGTCGCCTCCCTCATTCCTGTGCTTGTCACAGGAATCCAGCCAGCCCAAGTCCTTGGGCTGAAAAGACTCCTCCAGCCGCACGGACGTGCGTCGACTGGATTCCTGTGACAAGCACAGGAATGAGGGAGGTTGGAGGAAGCTCCGAGGTAGGCAACCAAATGTGTGCCCTTAGGAAAACCGGCTACGGTTTTCGCTACCAAACGTCGTCAGCGCCCGATCACCTCAAACACCCCATTCTCCACCAGCACTTCCTTTGCCGCCGGATGGCTTAGAAAACCCGAAGGGCTGGCGCTTGCGCCATAGGCGCCGGACTGCAGGAATGCGACGAGATCACCGGCCTTGAGTTTCGGCAGGGCCGCATTGCGGGCCAATGTATCGAGTGGCGTGCAGAGTGGGCCGACGATGGTGGCGGTTTCCTCATGCTCCGCCTGCATCATGGCCGGTGCGACGACGGGGTAGTTGCGTTTGACGATCTGGCCGAGATTGCCCGAGGCGGCAAGATGATGGTGCATGCCGCCATCCATCACCACGAAAGTGGTGCCGCGTGATGCCTTTACCGAATTGACTTCCGCCACATAGAGGCCGCCGGGGCCAGCGAGTAAGCGGCCAGGTTCGACGATGACATGGGCATCGGCGATCAGCGGATGTGCTTTCAGAAGCGCCTTGAGATCGGGAATGGCAGCGCTGACTTTTTCAAGATCAAGCGCCGTTTCGCCTGCGAAATAGGGGATGCCGAGGCCGCCGCCGAGATCGATGGTTTCGAGCGGCTTGCCGAGCATTTCCGCCATGCGCGCGGCGAGGGAAATCGCATGTCTCCATTGGGAGACAAGCATGTCGGCGTCGAGAATTTGCGTGCCGCCGTAGATGTGCACACCGATGAGATCGATATGGCTGAGGTCGTTGAATAGCGACAGGACGTTCTCTAGTTCTTCCTCATCGAAACCGAAGGCGGTGGCCTTGCCACCCATGCGCATGGCTCCCGCCTGGGCATCCGGCACCGGATTGATGCGGATCGAGGCCTTGACCGGCTTGCCGATCGCCGCGATGCGGGCAATTTCCTCGGCGCTTTCGATGTGGATTTCGCCGATACCGCCCTCTATCACCTCACGCAATTCGGCCATGCGCTTGCCGGGGCCGGCGAAGATGATGTTCTCAGGCGCGACACCGGCCTTGATGGCAGCGCGATATTCACCAACCGAGGCGATTTCCGCGCCGGCACCTTCCTGCCGGAACAGCGATATGATGGCGGGCAGGGGATTGGCCTTTACCGAGTAATAGATATCGGCGAAGCCCTCGAGCGCTGTTTTGAGATCGCGATAGGCGCGGCGCATGGCGCTGGCGTCATAAAGGAAACATGGCGTGCCGGTTTCGGTGACGATATCGCGCACCGTAAGTCCGCCGATCACCAGATCGTTGTCCGTGACCGCAAATTGCGCAGCCGCAAGGGCCGGGCCGTGGTTCTGGGATTTATCCGTGGGCGCCATTGTCCGTCCGTTCGCGCACCAGCGCGCGGTAATCCACCTTGCCATTGGCGGTGATCGGCAGCCGATCGACCAGTTCGATGGCGCGCGGGATCATGAAGGGGGCGAGCATTTCGGTAGCCTTCTTCAGCGCTGCCGAAACATCGATAGTTTCATGGGCCGCGGTTGCCACGGCATGCACCTTTTCACCCGCAAAGGGGTCCGGCAGGCCGATGACGGCAACCTGCTGGAAAAGCCCCGTCGACATCAGGCTTTCTTCCACCTCGGTCGGGCTGATGCGGTAGCCAGAGGATTTGATCATTGCATCGTTGCGGGCAACGAAGCTGAAGAAACCGTCTTCGTCCTCCACCGCCAGATCGCCGGAATAACACACGGTCTCGCCGCCACGCTCGGCGGGCATGAAGGGGTGCGGGCGCAGCACTTTTGCCGTGTCTTCCGGGCGGTTCCAGTAACCGAGAGAGACCGTTGGGCCGCGATGGACGAGAATGCCGGGTTCACCCCGTTTCGCCCTCTGTCCCTTGTCGGTGACGAGGAAGATTTCACATTCGGGAATGGCCTTGCCGATGGACGTCGGGCGGCGATCGATTTCGTCCGGCGGCAGGAAGGTCGAGCGGAAGGCCTCCGTCAGGCCGTACATCAGGTAGATTTTAGTATCCGGCAGCTTGTCGCGCAGTGCTTTTACGGTTTCCTGCGGCACACGCCCGCCGGAATTGGTGATGTAGCGCAGATGCGGCAAGGGTGTTTTTGCGAGCAAAGGGGCTGCCCGTGTCAGGATCGCCCAGATCGTCGGCACGCCGGCGAGACCGGTGATGGCATGGTCGCGAAGATCACGGACAATCTCGTCGCCCAGTCGGAAGGTGGAGATGACAGTGGCCGCGCCCTGTTCCACCGCCGTCAGCAGCTGGTTGAGGCCATAATCGAAGCTGAAAGGCAGGAGGGAGAGAATGCGGTCATTGGCCGTAATTTCCAGATAGGTACGCACGATACGCGCGCCGGCCAGAAGATTGCGGTGCGATAGCATCACGCCCTTGGGCGAGCCGGTGGAGCCGGATGTATAAAGAATGGCCGCAAGGTCTTCGCCGATCGCCGCCGAAGGGCGTGCGGAAGAGCTTTTACGTGCCGCAATCTCTTCCGCCAGCAGGATCGTGACATCGGGAAGGTCAACCAGAGCCGCCTTCAGCTCATCCATCATCGCCGCGCTGCTGATGACGATCTTTGCGCCGCAATCGCTGACGATATGGCGAATCTGCTGTGCTTTCAGCAAGGCATTGACCGGCACGAAAACGCCGCCGGCCATGCTGACACCGAAGATCGACCAGCATTCCTCAAGGCCGCGCGGCAGGTAGATGACGATGCGATCGCCGCGCCCGGCGCCTGTTTCCTGCAATGCCGCCGCGCAACGTGTCGCTGCCGCCGCGAATTCGCGATAATTCAGCGATTGTTCCTTGTGAACAAGCGCCTGATCCTCGCTTGCCGCGCGGGTGGCGAGAAGGTGGTGCAGCAGGAAATGTGGTGTCATCGCCTCCGTTCCCGGCGAACAAAAGCGATGAGATCGGCCGGCGTGCCGAGATTTTCGGGGGTGAAATGCTCGTCATTCAGAATGATGCCGAAACCTTCGCCGATAAAGACCATCAGCTCCAGAAAGCCGAGCGAATCGATCGCGCCGCTTTCGAGAAGCTCAGTATCGGCAGAGAAGGGTGCGTAGGCGGGAAAACGGTCAGCAAGGTAGGAGTAAATGGTGTCGGCAACGTCGATTTCATTTTCTTTCGCTACGAGCATGCTTGTTCTCCAATTTCCCCGTTTGATCCCCATGGACCCGCCCCGGAATGACGTCTTGCCTGTGACGGCCAAGGATTCCATCAGGTCACGCAGGATTCACTAGAATACCTATGGTGGCAATAACACCAACTCTGAGTATGTTTCGTTAACAATATGTGGGTCCCATGCGCCTTTTACTTGTATAGGCGCGAATTTATGTGCGGCAAAGCCACCGGCGTGCCGGTCTTTTTCGCAAGCCGACATGGTCAGGGCGAGCCGGCCTTTAGTGAGCAGATGGCGGGCAATGGCGGGCAGGTGCCTTTGCGCAATCTGCCGGTCCTCGCAATAGATCAGACGGGCGGAAGGTAGTCGTTTTGTCGCGGTTTTTAAAAATACCAGCGGATGGCGTTGGCCTTCCGCCTCCAGGATGGCCACGATGCAGCCAAGGCGGGCGTGGTCTTCCAGCATCTCGCGTGTTTCGGAAGACAGGGTTTCCGCCGTTGTCTCCGTCAGCGGATAAAGCCGCGCGCGTGCCGGACGTAACGCCGCCAACGGCAGGGGATAAAACAGCGTGCAATCCGTCACCGTGTGAAACCCCAGCCGCTCGTTGAGCTTGTTCGTTTCGGGCGAGGGGGTGAGATCGGTGAAGATTTCGTTTTCGTCAGATGACGCCATCTGCAGCATGCGCGGCGCAAACCAGCGAAAGGACGGCTCGACATACCAGCTTGAAAGATTGACGGTAACGCGGCCTGTTTCGGCCAATCGGCTTCTGATCGTCAGCAGGACGCCTGCGGCATCGTCGCCCTTCATCAGCAACTGGCCGATGGGGCCGAGATGACGCCGCTCGTGATGTTCCCCGATAAGCGACAGGCCGCGTGCCCAGAAGGCCTCGCTTTTTTCCGGAAAACCCTTCGCCAGAATGCCAACGGCGGCGGCGCGGTTTCCGTTGTCGATCGGTACGATTTTCAGGGGTCGCTCTCCGCTGTCTGGCCTTGCTCTGGCCGGGGAGAGGTTTTCAACTCCGCCGCGCAGTATCGGCTTACGACGATAAATTTACCGTCCCGTTAATCGCAATGGCTGCAGCAGGCTGGCGGCGATCACATTTGCATGAAGGGCGGGCGCGCGGTCAGGCGCGCCCGCCTTTGTCTCGATCAATCAATACACAACGACGCCGCGAATGCTTTCGCCCTTGTGCATCAGGTCGAAGCCCTTGTTGATGTCTTCAAGCGGCATGGTGTGGGTGATCATCGGGTCGATCTGGATCTTGCCTTCCATGTACCAGTCGACGATCTTCGGCACATCCGTGCGGCCGCGCGCGCCGCCAAAGGCGGTGCCCATCCAGTTGCGGCCCGTGACCAGCTGGAACGGACGGGTGGAGATTTCCTGGCCCGCACCCGCAACGCCGATGATGACCGACTTGCCCCAGCCGCGATGCGAGGCTTCCAGCGCCTGGCGCATGACCTTGGTATTGCCGGTGCAGTCGAAGGTATAGTCCGCGCCGCCGATCAGGTCGCCATTGCGCTTGGTCATGTTGACAAGATAGGGAACGATATCCTCGCCGACTTCCTTCGGGTTGACGAAGTGGGTCATGCCGAATTTTTCGCCCCAGGCCTTGCGGTCCGGATTGATATCGACGCCGATGATCATGTCCGCGCCGGCAAGGCGCAGGCCCTGCAGCACGTTGAGGCCGATGCCGCCGAGGCCGAAGACGATGGCGGTGGAGCCGATCTCGACTTTCGCAGTGTTGATGACGGCGCCGATGCCTGTCGTCACGCCGCAGCCAATATAGCAGACCTTGTCGAACGGCGCGTCGGGGTTGATCTTGGCAAGCGCGATTTCCGGCAGAACCGTATAGTTCGAGAAGGTCGAGCAGCCCATGTAGTGGTGGATCTTGTCCTTTCCGATCGAGAATCGGCTGGTGCCGTCAGGCATCACGCCCTGGCCCTGGGTGGCGCGGATGGAGGTGCACAGATTGGTCTTGCGCGAGGTGCAGGAATAACACTCGCGGCATTCCGGCGTGTAGAGGGGAATGACGTGATCGCCTTTCTTGACCGAGGTGACGCCGGGGCCGACATCCACCACGACGCCCGCACCTTCATGGCCGAGAATGGCCGGAAACAGGCCTTCCGGATCGGCACCGGAAAGCGTGAAATCATCCGTGTGGCAAATGCCCGTCGCCTTGACCTCGACCAGCACTTCGCTGGCGCGCGGGCCTTCGAGTTGAACGGTCATGACCTCAAGCGGTTTTCCGGCCTGAATGGCAACTGCGGCGCGAACGTCCATATCTTATCTCCTGGCATTGTCTTGTGATCGGATGGGGCTGTTGTGCCCGAGCTTGTCGAGGGGGACAAGAGGCGAGCCCAAGTTTGTGTTTTCGCAGGTGGCCGTGAATTCAAACCCCGCGCTGCCTTCAAGCGGTCATGTGCTTTTACAGATACTCGCTAATTTATTAATAAATAAATTAAGCATATGAATTTGCTTCATATTTTTGAGTTCCGGTTGAGTTTTGATTTACGGTTTGCGTGTTAATTGACCCCTGTATTTTCAGTGGTCAGGCGAGGTTGCTCGAAAAGCATCCCGGCCGGTGACCGACGAGCAATTTTCAAGCGACCGGTGCGGGCCGGGTATTTTTAAACGTCGCAGAAAGCCAGGCCTGCCGCTTTTCATAGCGCGCCTTTCCCATGGCGATGAGCGACATGAGACGGTGTTTTGATGACGAGCAGGTGGGTAAAAAAAGCAGCATGGAAAAGCGGGCCGTTTTCGTCGCTCCTCAAAGATCGCGCGGGCGCCTTCGCCATCATGACCGCGCTCTTGCTGCCGATGTTCATCATTTTGTTGGGGCTGCTTTTTGAGGGTGGTCGAGCGCTCGCTTATTACAACCAGTCAAAGCGGGTCATGGCGATGGCGTGCGAAAGAGCCACAAAGCCGACGCGCACCTACACGTTGCTTGACAGCGTCAGGCGCGACAATGTGGCCGCGGCCTTCGATGCCATGATTCAATCCACCAAGCAGAAGGTCCTCTCGCGCGAGGTGAACGTGGACTGGACCGAGACGGACATCAAAGCCGAGTTCAGCTACCGTCTGATCTTCTCGGAGATGTTCAATCTCGATGAGCTGAAATATCGCCTCAAGGAGTCGTGCGAAGGCATCCCGCCTTACCCTGAGGACGACGCGGTCATTATAGACAACATGTTCGAGAGCAACGCTCTCGGCGTCGAGCGGATTTTGAAAAACGGCGTCACCAAGGAAACACCCGGCGGATGCTGGGGTGTCTATCCCTATTCTGAAATTGGATGGGATGGCGGCACCGGGCCCGGTGTCGAGTTGCAGGACTGGAGCAGCCCCTGCTGCCGCCGTAACCACAATTGGCAGGGTTATCCGGCCGGAATGCAGAGCAAGAAACTCAACGACGCCCCTACCGCCAACGACAAAGCCTGCACTCTGAAGGAAGTCGATAAGGCAAAGACCGCCGACAAGATCGAAATCGAGAAAAAGGTAGGCGCCGAGCTCTCATTGCCAACGCGTTATGTCATGGAACTCGACAGCGACTGGGGGCCGCCCGCGCCCGGCAAGAAAAAAAATAACGAAGCCAATAGCTCGATTTACAAGGATGTCGAGCTTCACCCCGGAATATATAAGATCATGGTTTGGTATAATGGGCGCCGGGCCGTCGAGGACGTGGAAAAAACCAACGGCATCAAGATTTCGCTACAGCAGCGGCTCCCCACGCTCAGACCTCAGCAGAAGGTGTGGGAGTTGACTCAGGATAAAAACAGCATTGCCTGGACACCGAGGGACTACAGTTTCAGGGTCAAAGCCTACTCCATCTATCGGGTGACTATCGAGGCTACCGGACTGAGCGACAGTTTCGGCGGCATCATCACGGGCTTCCAGCTCATCTATGTGGATCGAGTGGAAGAAGACTGAGATGAAGTCTTTTCTTTCCCTGCGTCAGGATAAAAGCTGCGGCGGCCCGCGCGGATGCCGGTTCACGCTTGCGGCATGTTACCGGTTGTTTGGCGACCGAAAGGCGGCAACGGCGGTGGAGACGGCGCTGCTGTTGCCGCTGTTTTTTGCGCTGATTTTCGGGGCGCTCGAAATCGGCCTGCTGATGCTCTATTACCTCTATCTCTCTTTTGCGTCGAATGCGGGCATCGAGTATCTCCGCAAGGCGGCGGCGGATGGTCGGCCGGCGACCGAGATTGCGTTGCGCAAGGCAATTGCCTCTCATTTCATTGGCGGGACGGACGAAACCAACCTCAAGATCGCTCTCTTGCCGATCCCCGACGACGATATTGCCGAAGCCAAAGTGCCCATACCGATCGTGAACGATTTTCGCCCGCCCTTCGATACCGCCGGTCAGTACATTCTGGCAATCGGTTACAAGTGGAATTTTTTGATGCCGACGACGCGGCTCCTCGTGCCGGACACGGGTGGCATTCATCAGTTGCGCAACATTTCCCTGGCCATCACTGCCGTACGGGTGACCGAATGAAAAAGACGAGATGGTTTTTTCGTCTTGGCAGTTTCGGCCGTTGCCGTTCTGGCGCTGCGGCGGTGGAAATGGGGCTTCTGGCACCGCTGCTCGTCCTTATGCTTGCCGTGGTCATTGAGGTAGGGCGCGGCTGGTTGAGCTATGACCGGTTCATGGCGGTCGTCGACAATTCTGCGCGCTGGGCGGCGAGATTTCCTGAATTCGAGGAACGGGTGCGCACGGGCGTGCCGAGTTTCGTCGTCCTTTCCGGCAGCGGCATTCTCCAGACGGGCAAACTTGACCTGACGCTGAGAAGCGTCAAACTGGTGGATAAGGTCGCCCGGCTGCAATTTCCCGCCCACAATTTTATGGGCTCTGCCGAAGATGTGCCATGGGAGAAAACCGTGATTGCCAACGGTTTCGTTGCCCAGGAAGCTATCATCGTCGTCTCCGGGCGGTACAGCTATAAGCCGCTGATCTCGGTCCTCACCGATATCACGCTCAAATTCGAGTATGTCGCAGCGGTCAACCCGTTCTTTTCTCAACGATATCCATACCAGAGCGGCAAATCGGATTTCGCAAAATGGAACCTCACGCGCACGCCGAAACCCAAAACCATACCCAAACCAGACTAAGCAGCCTCATTGCGCTTCTGTCGCTGTCTGGCCTTCGCCGAGCCACGCCGCACAATCCTTCAACGCCCTTGCTGCAACCAGCTGGCGCTTCATGATCGTCTTGTCCTTGCCGCGAAAACGCTTCACGCCATCAGGTTTGACGATCGAGCCCGGCTCCAGTTCCGGGAACAGGCCGAAATTGATGTTCATCGGCTGGAAGGAGCGTTTGCCCGGCTCATCAGCGGAGGAGAGGTGGCCGCCGGTGATGTGGTTAAGCAGCGAGCCGAGCGCCGTGGTGGCCGGCGGCAGGCTCGGGGTATCGCCCTTTTGCTCGGCGGCGGCGAAGCGTCCGGCGAGAAGGCCGACGGAGGCGCTTTCGACATAACCTTCGCAGCCGGTGATCTGCCCGGCGAAACGCAGGTCCGGCCGGGATTTCAGCCTCAGCGAGCGGTCGAGCAGAACAGGGGAATCGATATAGGTGTTGCGGTGCAGGCCGCCGAGCCTTGCGAATTCCGCATTTTCCAAGCCCGGAATCATGCGGAACACATCCGCCTGCACGCCATATTTCAGCTTCGTCTGGAAACCGACCATATTATAGAGCGTGCCGAGCGCATTGTCCTGCCGCAGCTGGACGACAGCATAGGCCTTGACGGTGGGGTTGTGGGCGTTGGTCAGGCCCATTGGCTTCATCGGGCCGTGGCGCAGGGTCTGGCGGCCACGTTCGGCCATGATCTCGATTGGCAGGCAACCGTCGAAATAGGGCGTGCCTTCCCATTCCTTGAAACCGACCGTGTCGCCGGCGATCAGCGCGTCTATGAAGGCGTTATATTGCTCTTCGTCCATCGGGCAGTTGATGTAATCCTTGCCCGTGCCGCCAGGGCCGACCTTGTCGTAACGCGACTGGTACCAGCAGATATCCATATTGATGCTGTCGCGGTGGACGATCGGGGCGATGGCGTCGAAAAAGGCGAGCGCATCCTCACCCGTCTGCGCCTGCACCGCCGCCGCCAGATCCGGTGAGGTGAGCGGGCCGGTGGCGATGATAGTGCTGCCCCATTCCTTAGGCGGCAAGCCCGAAACCTCTTCGCGGACGATTGTCACCAGTGGGTGATTTTCAAGCTCTTTCGTCACGGCGTCGGAAAACCCGTCGCGATCAACGGCGAGCGCGCCGCCGGCCGGCACCTGGTGCCTGTCGGCGCAGGCCATGATCAGCGATCCGGCAAGCCGCATTTCGGCATGGATGACGCCAACGGCATTTGCGGTCGCATCGTCGGAGCGGAAGGAGTTGGAACAGACCAGTTCCGCCAGTGAGTCGCCCTTATGCGCATCCGTGCCGCGCACGCCACGCATTTCGTGCAGGATGACGGGAACGCCGCTCTGCGCAATTTGCCATGCTGCTTCCGAGCCGGCCAGTCCGCCGCCCACGACGTGAATGGGAGAAATGGTCTTGTCTTGCATGCTGGTGTCCATGGGCGGCCTCGGGGCAAAGGCTCCCGTCCGGCGCTGAGTTTCGAGTGATTGTTAAGCGCGGGTCCTAAAAGGACGCGGCATTGTTTACGGATGCACTAGCATGCATGGCCGGGGCAGCCAAATGGTTTTGGGATGGAGGCAAGGGGCTGCCAAGCTCCGGGCGGGATCGAGGAACCGGCGCGCATTTTGAAGCGAGCGGATGCTGCCTGCTTCTTCTCCCCGCCGGGGAGAAGGTCGCGGCAACGGGATGAGGGGGCAAGGGTGGCGATATTCGGGGAGCTAGCCCTTCATCCGACCCTTCGGGCCACCTTCTTCCCGGCGGGAAGAAGAAACGAGCGGCGATCTCGAACCCAATGTATTTGGCGTGGCGCCCGTATCCGAAATGCTGACCCGCTCTGTAAAACCGAATGGTAGCGGATGACAGGAGTTCATCTTCGAAAAAAGCTGCTTGCAGCCGACTACCAGAATCAAAAACGGCGCCAGAGGCGCCGCTTTCTTTTACCTGTCGCTCAATCGTCGCGCCCTGGAGGTCGGGCAGCGGGACGATCGTTTACGCCTTAGCGGAACGAACGGGAAGCAACGTTACGGATGTCGTAACGTGTCAGGCCGATGTCGCTCAGGGCCTGGTTGGACAGGCTGCCAAGTTCGTTGATCGTGCGGCGGTAGGAGATCCAGTTCTTTGCGATGCGGATGGGGTTCATGGTCGTTTCCTCAATCTATCTCTGTTGATTTCGTCGGCCGGCTCAGCGGTTTCTCTGTGCTCTCGGCTGTTGAGGTTTATATATAGACATTAAGCCATGTTGTGCAGTGCAGAATTTAAGCGACTGCCATGCATTTGTGCACTATGTCGGCTAAATTTGCGGCTTTGAGTATCATCTGAGCAAAATATGAGCGGAAATGCCTGCGTTTCATGCGGCCTTCGCGCATTTGGCAGCCTTCGGTGGCGCTCAAGGGCGATTTGCGGTGTGAAAAGGGCGTTGAAAGGGCCTCAGGCACTATCCGGGTGCGGCGTTAATGCTCGGCCAGTGATGCATTTTTCATCCGCCGGCTCCCGCGGGCGCTCCGGCAGGACCGCCTCGGCGTGGAGAGCCCACCCAAAACGAAAAAAGGCCAGAGGCGGAAGCCTCAGGCCTTTTTGGGTAGGTCGTCCCGCTTCCGCCGCAGAGCGGCGGGGCGTCTAATTAGAAGCCGACGGCGGTCTTGGCGACGCGGCGGATGTCCTGACGGCCAATGCCGAGGTCATTCAGTTCGCGGTCGCTCATGCGGCCGAGTTCGGTTACGGTCTGACGATACTTGCGCCAGTTGGTCAGCGAGCGTGCAATGTTCATTTTCATCTTCCTCTTCGTGCTGTTCAGTCTCTGCGGCCAGTCTTGGGAGGCTTTGGTCCGGGGCTGAACTGATCTCTGTATGACCACTAATATAATCGGTTTAAGCGAAACAAAAACAGACAAAGCAAGATGCCACCTATGCGTTGGATGCATGGAGAACCGGAAAATCACCTCGATTGCGGCGATTCATGCACAATTTGTGACCAATTTTTGTGCTTTTGGTGGTCGAATGCGTGTCGGCGTTGCGAATCCGCGGGGGATGGCCGGATACGGTGCCAGTGCGCAGACATCTTGAACCGCAGATTCGGATGGGGAAGGGCTATTCGCCAATGTCGGTTGCGGGAGGTGCTATATATAATGTCACTCTAGCCGCATAAAGATCGACTGATTTCCACGCCGGCTTCCATGCAGAAGTATCGGCTGGGGCGGGGCGGCAAGGTGAGGAGGGCGATTACGCGATTTCCGTTTCCGGCCCGGAACAGCTCCTGTTCAGCGGTTGGACGCTGTTGCGTAGTGCTCGCGGCAAATGACCGGAGAGGGTGACTGCCGCCTCCCACCGTCGCGGGCGGCAAGAAAAGTCCGGATGAAACGAAAGGCAGGGGAACGGCGTGCTTGACCCTTTCAGAACATTGTGACATACCGCCGCCCAACGTGCGGGTATGGCGGAATTGGTAGACGCATTGGTTTTAGGTACCAACGCTTCGGCGTGGGAGTTCGAGTCTCTCTACCCGCACCACAAGCAAAGCATGGCTGCGCCACGCTTGCGCCAGAGTGCATCCTTATAGGATGCGGGGAGCTTCGGGGTTTATTATTCCCCTTTGGTCTTCTCTCCGGCGCAGGCGCAACGGTGTCCGGCTAGCGCTTGTGTAACGAAATAACAGAAGCCACGGCCGGGGAACGATGTTTCCGGCGCAGTGCTCGAAAGTAAACCAACGGCTGTCTGAGCACCGCCGCCATGATGTGAAGGTTTGAGAAAATGCAGGTTATCGAAACGCTCGCTGAAGGGCTGAAGCGCGAACTCAAGGTCGTTATTCCGGCTGCCGACATGAAGGCCCGTCTGGACGAGCGCCTCGTCGACGCCAAGGACAAGGTTCGCATCAACGGTTTCCGTCCCGGCAAGGTGCCGGTTGGCCACCTGAAGAAGATGTACGGCAAGTCCATCATGGCCGACCTCGTCAACGAGCTGGTTCGTGAAAAGCCGACCGAAATCCTCTCCAGCCGTGGCGAGAAGTCTGCAACGCAGCCTGCAATCTCCATGACCGAAGACGAGCAGGAAGCTGAAAAGATTCTGTCGGCTGAATCCGATTTCGAATTCACCGTTGCCTATGAAATCATTCCGGCCATCGAACTGAAGGCCAATGACGGTATCAAGGTTACCCGCGAAGTCGTGGAAGTGACCGAAGACGAAATCAACGAGCAGATCCTCAAGATCGCTGAAAGCGCCCGCACTTACGAGACCAAGAAGGGCAAGGCCGCTGAAGGCGACCGCGTCACCATGAACTATCTTGGCAAGGTTGACGGCGTTGCCTTCGACGGCGGCGCTGCGGAAGATGCCGAACTGGTTCTCGGTTCGGGCCGTTTCATCCCCGGCTTCGAAGACCAGCTGGTCGGCGTCAAGGCTGGCGACGAAAAGACCATCACCGTGACGTTCCCGGCTGACTACCCGGCTGCGAACCTTGCCGGCAAGGAAGCCAACTTCGATATCACCGTCAAGGAAGTTGCCGCCGCTGCCGCCGTTGAAATCAACGACGAATTGGCCACCAAGCTCGGCCTCGAATCGGCTGAAAAGCTGAAGGAAATCGTTAAGGGTCAGATCGAAAGCCAGTATGGCAACGTCACCCGCCAGAAGGTAAAGCGTCAGATCCTCGACCAGCTGGACGAGATGTACAAGTTCGACACGCCGGCTGGTCTGGTTGATGCCGAGTTCGACAACATCTGGCGCCAGATCAACACCGATCTTGCCCAGTCCGGCAAGAGCTTCGCTGACGAAGACACGACTGAAGAAGAAGCCCGCGAAGAATATCGCAAGCTGGCTGAACGCCGCGTCCGTCTCGGCCTCGTTCTCTCCGAAATCGGCGAAAAGGCCGGCGTTGAAGTGACCGAAGAAGAAATGCAGCGCGCGCTGTTCCAGCAGCTTCAGCAGTTCCCGGGCCAGCAGAAGGAAATCCTCGATTTCTTCCGCAACACCCCCGGCGCTTCCGCTTCGCTGCGCGCACCGATCTTCGAAGAAAAGGTCATCGACAAGCTGCTCACCGAAATCTCGGTAACGGACAAGACCGTTTCCAAGGAAGAGCTGCTGGCTGACGACGGCGAAGAAGCCACGGAAACCAAGAAGAAGGCGCCTGCCAAGAAAAAGGCCGCCGCCAAGGCTGACGACGCCGCTGAAGGCGAAGAAGCCGCTCCGAAGAAGAAGGCTCCGGCCAAGAAGAAGGCCGCTGAAGGCGACGCCGAATAATCTTCTTCAGTGCAAGCTGATTGAATGGAAAGGCCGTGGCGAAAGCTGCGGCCTTTTTGTTTGGCCGTCTTTCTTGTTGGGGTGTGACAGTCACCCGATTCCCATTCTTCCGACATGGTTATGTCATTCCTGATTGTTATGTTTCAAATCAATGGCCGCCATGTGTCACCGGCCAAAGCGAGGGAGAGCCAGATGGAAGCGCTATGGGTGTCAGAAACTACCTGATTGAGGGTGTCTCCGGTGTCGGCAAGACGTCGGTTGCAACAGAACTTCAGCGACGCGGCCATCATGTGATCCATGGCGATCGGGAACTTGCATATAGGGGCGACCCTGAAACGGGCGCGGCCCTTGATCCAGCTCTGGAGCGCGATGCGGCGGATATGCGTTTCCGTCACAGGCATCATATATGGGATATCGAAAAGGTTCGGCAGATTGCCGCCGATCACGGCCACCCGCTCACATTCTTCTGCGGTGGCTCAAGAAATTTTCAGCGTTTTATCGATGTGTTCGATGCGGTCTTCGTTCTCGATCTCGATAGCGAGACCCTGCAAAGACGATTGATTGAGAGGCCCCGGGACGAGTTTGGCGGAAAGCCGGAGGAGCGGGAATTTGTCCTGCAGCTTCATGCGACGAAAGAAGACATTCCCGTTCATGCCACAGTCATCGATTCATCCCCCTCTCGAATGCTGTCGTGGATGATATCCTCGCGCGTTGCGCGTCACCGATTGAAAAAGAGTAGCGACCGGGCGTCTCGCATCCTTGTTCTGATCACAATGCAGTGCAGCATGATTTTTTGCTGCATATGCTCTTGTTCATCTCCCGTTCATCTGGCACCCTGCGGAGCATGATTTGCCCGGTCGTATCAAGCGGCCGTTCGGGCATTGTGCCGCCTGAAAGTGGCCTCATCGCAGCCAAACCATTGGCCTTAGCTTTTACCGTGCTTGCCGGGTTCTCCCGGCGCGCCCTTAATTTGCCAGGGGACAAGTATGTCGCTCCGAACGGGTTCTGCCCTTTTATTATTGTTCTTCACCGCAGCCACGGCCGCCCATGCTGATGAGGCCGGGCTGATCTGGAAGCCGATTAAGAATTCCGATCGGTCTTATACGGCCCGCATCGGCGCGAAACTGCCGGTCGATACCCCGATCCGGGCCGGGCTGGAAATGGGCATGAATGCCTCGAAGACGGGGCAGGTGATGGATACGCCGGTGCGGCTGTGGGGCAATGTCACGCTATTGGCCGAACAGCTGCCCGGTGTTTCGCTGGCGCGGGATGTCGGCGTCATGTTCAACGCGCTGACGGGTTCGAGCAGCGTTTCCATGACCTCGCAGCAGAAGCGTATCGTCACGCCGGAGCTGGACATCGAGGCAAACCGCAATTTCACCGTGCGGTATGATGGCACGGCGCAACAGTGGAACGGGCTTGATGTGTCGCAGTCGCTGCGCCTGTCGCGCTCGGAAACCGGCACGGCCTTCGTGTTGACGGGGGCGAGCCGCAACAGTTTCAACGAGTTCAGCAGCGGCGTAGCGGTCGAGCAAAAGCTTGGCGATCACCTGACGGTTCGCGGCACGCTCGATCAGGGTTATGCGGATCATTTCCGGCCGGGGGTAAGCGCGCGGTACAGTATCCGGTGGTGAGGATAGGCGTGACCGGTCGTCCAAGCATTGCGTGCGACCGGCATTCTCGCTCGATACGCGGCGTCATCCTTGGGCTTGTCCCAAGGATCTAATCACGTCTCATAAATCGAGACGTTGCAGATGCTCGGGACAGGCCCGAGCATGACGGCAGGAGGGGGGCGCACATTGCAGGTGATCGTCTCACCCGCGACAAAGCCTCAATCCTTCTTCATCTCACCCATGCGGTTCCATGCATCAAGCCCGGCAATCTTGTAGGCCTCCGCCAGCGTCGGATAGTTGAACGTATTCTCCACGAAATATTCCACCGTGCCCTTGAGGTTCAGCACCGCTTGGCCGATATGCACCAGCTCGGTCGCACCTTCGCCGACGATGTGGACGCCGAGCAGGCGGCGGGTTTTCAGCGAGAAGATCATCTTCAGGAGGCCGCTGTCGAGACCCATGATGTGACCACGGGAGGTTTCGCGGAAATGGGCGATGCCGCATTCGTAGGGAATGTTGCGTTCGATCACTTCTTCTTCCGTCAGGCCGCAGGTGGAGATCTCCGGCACGGCATAGATGCCGTAAGGGAAGAATTGCGGCGGTTCGCCGGCCGGTGCGCCGACGGCATGGCGGGCGGCGATGCGGCCCTGTTCCATGGACGTGGAGGCGAGGCTCGGGAAACCGATGATATCGCCGGCGGCATAGATGTTCGGCACGGACGTCTGGAAGGTTTCAGGATCGACTTTCAGACGGCCGCGACTGTCGGCTTCCAGCCCGCAGGCCGAAAGGTTGAGCGTATCGGTGGCGCCGACACGGCCGGCGGCGAAGAGAACGGTCTCGGCCTTCAGGACGCGGCCATTGCCGAGCGAGACGAGGCACTTGCCGCTCTCGTCGCGTTCCACCTTCTCCGCCTTCTGGCCGAAGATCAGCTTCATGTTGCGGTCGCGCAGCTGATAGGCGAAATCCTCGACGATTTCCTTGTCGATGAATTCGAGCATGGTTTCGCGCGGCTCCACCACCGTCACCTGCGTGTCGAGCGCGCTGAAAATGGTGGCATATTCGATGCCGATGACGCCGGCGCCAACGACGATCATGGAGCGCGGCAGTTCCTTGATTTCGAGAATCTCGTCCGAATCGAGCACCGCTTCGCCATCGAAGGGAATATGCGGGGGCCGGTAGGGGCGGGTGCCGATGGTGAGCAAAATGGAGGTGCCGGTGACATTCATGACCTCACCGTCGTTCTTCACCACCTTCATGGTGTTGGCGTCAATGAAGCTTGCCGTGCCGCGAATGTGCTGTACGCGGTTGCGGGCGAACTGATGTTCCAGCACTTCCACTTCGTGATCCAGCGTGATGAGAAGGCGGCGGCGCAGGTCTTCGGCGTCGATCTCCTGCTTGACGCGGTAGGAGCGGCCGTAAAAACCGCGCTCGCGCCAGCCGGTGAGGTTAAGCGCGGTTTCGCGCAGGGTCTTGGATGGAATGGTGCCGGTGTGCACCGAAACGCCGCCGACGCGGCTGCCTTTCTCGATGACCAGAACCCTCTTTTCGAGCTTGGCGGCCTGAATGGCGGCTCGTCTACCCGCCGGACCGCTGCCGACAACAATCAGATCGAACTGGTGCATGAAAAACCCCGGAACAGAATGCATTTGGATACCGGATGTCGCATCCGGCATGGCGTCGTCACGAAATGGTCGTGATGCCATTTTGACGATGGGGAGTGATTCCCCCGTTTGCCTTGCCCGCTAGAGTGCAATGCAACAAACGCCTGCGTCAATCTGTAGCGTAAGAATCTGACGGATTCGTAACTAGGGTGAATTTCGACTTGGCTAGGAGCGCGGGGCTTTACCCCCCTCTGCCCTGCCGGGCATCTCCCCCACAGGTGGGGAGATCGATATGCAGCAAGGTCTCGCCCAGCTCAAGCTTGAGAATGAAGTGACGATAGCGCTTCTTGCCGATCTCCCTCCTTGTGGGGGAGATGCCCGGCAGGGCAGAGGTGGGTAAAGCCCCTCGCGCTTCTGTCTATTATGCTCCAAAACCCCAACAGCTTCATCCCGCCCGGCACTGCCGAACGGGGGATGGTCAGAGTACATCGGGCGATTGCCCGGCTGCGCCTCGGTTGGGTTTGGTGTGGGTCGGATGCGTTGCGCAGCCGGGTCTTTCACCATGCCGTATCTCGCAAGGGCCGTGCACGGCGCGTTGCGAAATGGTCCCTTCCACGAACGTTGCCAGCGTTCCACCACCAGGACCGTCCTTCGGTTTCCGCCACGTCTGGCTTCCACCCGGCAGGACTGGTGAAAGGATAACAACGCCCGTGACCCCGGGGAAAAGCGGGGAAGACAATTTTTGGCGTCAGTCGTCTTTCCGGGTGACGTGGCGGTGGATTGCGGCGATATCCTGCCGCAGTGCCGCCAGTTCGGCGAGCACTTTGACATCGATCTTTTCATGCAGCGAAAGAACCTCGAGCTCGGCCTTCAGGTTCACCTCATAATCCTTGGTGGCCTCGAAACGGTCGCGGGCCGCCTGGCGGTTCTGCGACATCATGATGATCGGCGCCTGGATGGCGGCCAGCATGGAGAGCAGCAGGTTGAGGAAGATGAAGGGATAGGGGTCGAAGGCGCGGGTGGTCAGCACGATGGTGTTGATGATGGCCCAGAAGATCAGGAAAAAGCAGAAGCTGAGGATGAACCCCCAGGAACCGCCGATCTTGGCGATATTATCCGCCAGCCTGTCACCGACACTGGCGCCGGCGGAAAATTCCGCGTTGATGTCGCTCGAAACCAGCTTTTTCTGGTGCGACAGTTCCAGGATACGCCGCTCCACCTCGCCGATTTCGCGGGAGGAGCGTTTGAAATGCGACGTGATGTAGTCGGAGATATCTGACACGGTGTGTCTCCGGTTCTGATGGGGTGCCTGTGCGTTTCCCGAGATAACCCCGCATGGCGGCGGAATTCAAACATTTTCCGTCACAATTCGGTTCGGGCGTTTCCATCAGGCCGTCACACGGCCGGCGTGCCCTCATGCAGCCAGTTGAAGCCGGGGAAGAAACGCTCGCGGCCATATTGCTGGCCGAACATCATGTCGAATTGCAGCAGGCGGTAATCTCGCACCACGTCTGGAACGGCGTTCGGTGCGATCGACCAGTCGGGCAGGGCCTTGCCATCGGTTGCCACCAGCATATGCCGGTCGATGACGGAGAAGGCCTGCTGAACCTCACCCAGCGTGCCGGTGTAGAAGGGATCGGAGAAACCTGCGGTCTTCAGCACGTGATAGGGCAGAAGCGCCGGGCTGATGGTGCCGATATTCTTGCGCACGCCCTTCTTCGACGACCAGACGACGAGCGGCGTCTCATGTTCCTTCTTCATCACTTCCAGCGGCGCGCGGCGGCTGGCGACCATGCCCGGCATGTAACCGCTTTCCACAAAGGCCTGGCCGAGCGGCGGCAGGTGATCACCGAAAAGGACGATGATGGTTTCGCGATCGCGTTTTTTTGCCCAGCGCATCAGCTTCAGCAGCGCTTCGTCTGCTTTCACGACACCCTGCGAATAGGTGGCGAGCGCCTCGGAAGCCGAGGTGGAAAGACCGCCCGTTACACCGATGGTGTTTTCAGCATAACGGTTCGTTTCGTAAGGGCCATGTCCCTGCAGGGTGACGGCAAAAAGGAAGAGAGGGTTCTTTGCCGTATCCGTGGTCGCCATGATTTCGTCCATCAGCGCGTCGTCGGAGGCGAAGTTGCCGCGTTTTTCCATGGCCGGCAGCGTCTCTTCGGAGCGGAATTCCTCAAAACCGAAATTTTTATAGACCTGCTTGCGGTTCCAGAACCATTCCTGGAACGGATGCATGGCAATGGCGGAATAACCTTCGCCACGGAAGAAGCTGGCAAGTGAAGGCACCGGACGGCGGATATATTGCTGGTAGGGAATGCTGCCATAGGGCAGGAAGGCGTTGGAAAAACCGGTCAGCGCCTCAAATTCCACATTGGCCGTCATGCCGCCGAACTCGGGGGAAAACACATTGCCGGACTGTTTGGCGCGGATCGTCGGCATGGGGTCGGCCGACAGCTCGACGTTTTCAAGCCGGGTCGGATCCCACAGCGATTCGCTCATCAGCATGATGATATCGGGGTAATCGCCCTTATTGGCAGCAAAGGAGGCGGGTTTCGAGGTGAGATCGGCGATGCTGCTATCGCCGTAACCCTCGGGCGCCGAGACATTGGCCATGGGAATGTTGAAGGCGAAGGCCATCAGGAAACCGTTATGGCGGTAATTTTCCTGCTGGTCCCACATCATGGGAATGATGTTGAGGCGATCACGCACCCAGGAATAATGCGAATAGTCCATCAGCGAGGCGAGACCGGCAAGAAGCGGCAGCGTGAGCATGAGACCCGCGGCGCGCTCGCGCCAGCTTAAGCCCGGCGAATGGCGGCGCGCCAGCAGCCAGAGCGCCACAAGCGCGGCGATGGCGGCGCAGAGGCCGAGACCCACAAGCGCAGCCGTCAATGGTTGCGCCTTCAGCATGGTGGGCAGAAGCTCAAGAATCTGGCGGCCGAACAGCAGGTCGGAAGGGTAAAGCGGATCGGAGAGATAGGTCTGTTTTTGCGCAGAAATAAGCCCCGTCAGCGCGCAGAGCGGCGCAATTGCAATCAGCGACAGGTAACGTCGGCCAAGCATGGCATCCAGCGCCACGAGAAGGGCGAGCATGGCGGCGATGGTGGTCACGCCCGGGCGGGCGGGGGAGGTGAGGAAGGCGCCAACGTCATGGAGCGAACCACGGGCGATCCATTCCAGCGAAACGACGAGTACGATGGATGCGAGCGTGAGATTGGCAAGCGTATAGGCAGTGCCCGAAAGCTTCGAAAGGCCCCTTTTTGCCGCAGGCGAAAAGACAAAACCAGCCTTTTCGGAAGCCGTTGTTTTTGGCGCCGAATGTTTCAAACCCATACTCCGGTATTTCAGGCGGCAGCGCCGATCCGGGGAGGTGAATCGGGCGTTGCAAAAGTGTCATGTAACTGTCACATAAGCGCGATGAATGCGACATGAACTTTGCTGACTCTGGCGGGCGTGGTGATAACCTTCGTGTGAACGGGGATACCGGTCCTTGAGCCGCTGCGGTATGCAATTGCCGCGTTGCGGAGCGGCCACGGGCGCGGTATTGAATGGGCATGAGCGACAGACACGATATCAAGAACCATCTCCGGATTGCCGTTGGGCAGTTCAATCCGACTGTTGGCGACGTGGCGGGCAACCTCGCCAGGGCGCGTGAGGCGCGGGCCGATGCGGCGACGCAGGGCGCCGACCTGCTGCTTCTGACCGAGCTGTTCATTTCAGGCTATCCGCCTGAGGATCTGGTGCTGAAGCCGGCTTTTCTGAAAGCATGCCTGAAAGCGGTGGAAGAACTGGCGGCAGAAACGGCCGATGGTGGGCCGGGTGTCGTCATTGGCTTTCCGCGCCAAGGCGAGACGGGCCGGCACAATTCGGTGGCGCTGCTGGATGGCGGCAAGATCATTGCGCTGCGCGACAAGATCGACCTGCCAAATTACGGCGAGTTCGACGAAAAACGCGTTTTCTCCGAAGGGTCGATTTCCGGTCCCTATAATTTCCGTGGTGTGCGGATCGGCATTCCGATCTGCGAGGAAATCTGGAACGACATGGGCGTGTGCGAGACGCTGGCCGAAAGTGGGGCGGAAATCCTGCTGGTGCCGAATGGGTCGCCCTATTATCGTGGCAAGCTGGATGTGCGCCATCAGGTGGCGCTCCGGCAGGTGATCGAGAGCGGGCTTCCGCTCGTTTTCGCCAATCAGCTGGGCGGGCAGGACGAGCTGGTATTCGACGGTGCGAGCTTCGCCTTTAATGCAGACAAGACGCTCGCCTTCCAGATGAGCCAGTTCGAGGCCACGCTTGCCGTCACCGACTGGAAACGTACCGCGGACGGCTGGCGCTGCGAGAGCGGGCCATTCTCGAAGATTCCCGAGGGCGAGGAGGCGGATTACCGCGCCTGCATGCTGGGCTTTCGCGACTATGTTAACAAGAACGGTTTCAAGAGCGTGGTTCTTGGCCTTTCCGGCGGTATCGATTCGGCGATCTGCGCTGCCCTTGCCGTCGATGCGCTTGGTGAGGAGCGGGTGCGCTGCATCATGCTGCCTTACCGCTATACCTCGGAAGAATCGTTGAAGGATGCCGCCGATTGCGCCCGGGCGCTCGGTTGCCGTTACGATATCGTGCCGATCGTCGAGCCGGTGGAAGGCTTTCTCTCGGCGCTGTCAGAACTTTTCGAGGGCACCGAAGAGGGCATCACCGAGGAAAACCTGCAGAGCCGCACGCGCGGCACCATTTTGATGGCCGTTTCGAACAAGTTCGGCTCAATGGTGGTGACGACGGGTAACAAGTCGGAAATGTCTGTGGGCTACGCCACGCTTTATGGCGATATGAATGGCGGTTTCAACCCCATCAAGGACCTCTACAAGATGCAGGTCTATGCCATTTCCGCCTGGCGCAACGCCCATGTGCCGCCGGGTGCGCTGGGCCCTTCCGGCGAGGTGATCCCCGCCAACATCATCGCCAAGGCGCCATCGGCCGAATTGCGCCCCAACCAGACCGACCAGGATTCGCTGCCGCCCTATCCGGTGCTGGACGATATTCTCGAATGCCTTGTCGAGAAGGAAATGTCGGTCGAGGAAATTCTGGCGCGCGGCCATGATTTGGCGACCGTGCATCGGGTGGAGCATCTGCTCTACCTCGCCGAATACAAGCGCCGGCAATCGGCGCCGGGTGTTAAGATCACCAAGAAGAATTTTGGGCGTGACCGGCGTTATCCGATCACCAACCGGTTCAGGGATCGGTGACTAAGGCGGTTTCCGGAAGGCGCGTTTAAGGCCGGTCCTGCGTCATCGAGGTTGATTGCCTGTGAGACGGTGCGGCATATTTCTTCTCCCCGCCGGGGAGAAGGTGGCCCGAAGGGTCGGATGAGGGGGCACGATTGCCGTATCTCACTACCCTTGCCCCCTCATCCCGCTGCCGCGACCTTCTCCCCCTCGGGGAGAAGAAACATGCGGCATGCGCTCGGTCCACGATGGGGGTTCATGAATGGCGCGGAGAAAACCCCGCGCCACTCTTCACTCACCTCAAATAACCTGCCCCACATCGATGCGATTGCCATCAGGGTCTTCAAAGACAAAGGCCCTCAGACCATAATCCTTGTCCTGCAGCCCCTTGATGATGCGCAGCCCATGGCTTTTGCAAATCGCGTGCAGCGCATCGACATCGCTCACCATCATATGCGCCACGTTGAAAGGAGCTGCCCTGTGGGCCGGCTGCAATGTCAGATGCAGCTCGGCATTGCCCTGTTTCAGGATCATGAAGCCGACGGGATTGCCGTTTTCGAAGGTCTTTTCGAAACCGAGTACGCCGACATAAAAATCATGGGCCTTTTCGATACTTCTGACAGGAAGCATTGCGGCGATCCGGCCGAACCGGATGCCGTGATCGGCGATGGTATTCATCGCGGAACCTCGGATCTGGGAGAAACGGGGAGGGTCACGGGCGGTGCCGGAACGCTGGCGTTTTTTCCGATTTGAATTTGCAGGACGGTGCCTGCGGCCATAGGATCATAATCACGGCGGTGGTTAAAGCAAACGGAATGTGCGCGCGTGCCAACGGTCCGAGCCAGACTTTTAAAGCCCGGGAGGCAGAATGCGCAGTTCCATCGAAATCTTCAACATCCGCACCCGACAGATGCGGATTGTGTGGCAGACGCCTGACCTGTTCGAGGCGCCGAACTGGTCGCCGGATGGCAAATATCTGCTGTTGAACAGCGAAGGGCTGATTTATCGCCTGTCTCTTACCGGTGATGCGTCGCCGGAGAAGGTCGATACCGGCTTTGCCACGCTCTGCAACAATGACCACGGCATTTCGCCTGATGGTTCGCTTTATGCCATTTCCGACAAGGTGGAATTCGGCAAGAGCGCCATCTATCTCCTGTCCTCGGCAGGCGGCGTGCCGCAGCTGATGACGAAGAACCTTCCTTCCTACTGGCACGGCTGGTCGCCGGATGGGAAGAGCTTTGCCTATTGCGGCATTCGTGATCAGGTTTTCGATATTTACTCCATGGACATAGACAGCGGCGTTGAGACACGCCTTACCCATGGTGAAGGCCGCAATGACGGGCCGGATTATTCGCCTGACGGTGCGTGGATCTATTTCAATTCCAGCCGTACCGGGTTGATGCAGATCTGGCGGGTGCGGGTGGATGGTTCCGCCGTCGAGCGTATAACCGACAGCCCCTATGGCGACTGGTTTCCACACCCGTCTCCGACCGGTGATAAGGTGGTATTCGTTTCTTATGACGCCGACGTCTTCGATCATCCGCGCGATCTCGACGTGCGGGTGCGGCTGATGGATATGGATGGCGGCAATGTCGAAACGCTTTTCGAGCTGTTTGGCGGGCAGGGCACGATGAACTCTCCCAACTGGTCACCTGATGGCGACGAGTTCGCTTATGTCAGATATTTCCCGGTGGAATGATGAAGGCAAGCTGCGGCAGGCCACATTGCCGCACCACCTGCACGACACTTGTGTTCGCAAGCTTTTTTGCCCATAGCTTCACCCGTCAGGTGCCCGCCCTCCGGCGGGAGAATCGGGAATCCGGTGAAAAACCGGAACGTGCCCAACGCTGTGAGGCGGATGCTCTGTTTCTCATGCCACTGAAGCAATTCGGGAAGGCGAAACGGGGCGGATGAAGCTTAGTCAGAAGACCGGCCTGGCAGGATGGACCGAACCGCGCGGACGGCGGCAGGTTGCTGGAAAGCGCGTCGTCGCTGCAAACCTCCCATGGTTTCGGCACCGGCCCGCCCGCATTGTTAGGGATAAACGATGCCGACCGAACCGCCCGTCACCACGCCACACGACACCAACCCCTTCGATCACGCGCTTTCACCCGCTCGCCCGTTTTCCGGGGACGAGCGCGAGGCGATCTACCGCGCCATCGAGACGCGGCGTGATGTGCGCGACCAGTTCCTGCCAGAGCCGCTGCCGGATGATCTCGTCGAGCGCCTCCTGAGAGCGGCGCATGCCGCTCCCTCTGTCGGTTTCATGCAGCCGTGGAATTTCACTCTCGTTACCGATAGCGCCGTGCGTGGGGCTGCATGGGAAGCCTTCAGCCGCGCCAATGAAGAGGCGGCGGCGATGTTTGCGGGCGAGCAGCAGGCGCTTTATCGCAGCCTTAAGCTCGAAGGAATCCGCAAGGCGCCGCTCAGCATCTGCGTCACCTGCGATCCGACACGGGGTGGCAAGGTGGTGCTGGGCCGCACCCATAATCCGCGCACGGATGTCTATTCCACCGTCTGCGCCATCCAGAACCTCTGGCTCGCGGCCCGCGCCGAAGGCGTCGGCGTTGGCTGGGTCAGCATTTTCCATGACAGCGATATCAGGGCCATTCTGGATATTCCCGATCATATCGAGATCGTCGCCTGGCTGTGCCTCGGTCGCGTCGATACGCTTTATACCGAACCGGAACTGGCGGTGAAGGGCTGGCGGCAGCGCGTGCCGCTGGAAGAGCTTGTGTTTCGTAACCGCTGGGGTGGGGTGTAAACACGGAGGCCTGCGAATAGGGCGGGACATTGGCGTGCATTTCTTCTCCCCGCCCGGGAGAAGGTGGCCCGAAGGGTCGGATCAGGGGGCAACATTGCCGTACCTCACCACCCTTGCCCCCTCATCCCGCTGCCGCGGACTTCTCCAAGGCGGGGAGAAGAAATACGCCTCGCGCGCTCGCTGACGACGTAGTCACTGCTGCGGCTGTATACCTTTCAGCGCCGGGTTTTTCAGGTCGATCTTGCCGGTCTGGTCCGGCAGGAATTTGGGTCCGATGACACGCACTTTCGCATCGTTCGGGTCATAGTCGCGCTCGGGAACGGGTTGCTCCGGCGGCTTTGCGGCCTGCTGCTCGGCGGGCTTTGGGGCCTTGTCACCTTGGGGTGATGGAATGGTGGTGATGCTGGAATAGGGCTTTTCGGCTTCCGGCCGGGACGCCTGTTCCTGCTTTTGCATCTCCTCGTGATAGGCTGCCATGTTGCAGGCGCAGCCGGGCGCTTTCGTTGAGGCATTGCGATAGGCGAAGGCGGTGGGCAGGTCCTTGTAGGGTTTGCCGGTCTCAGCGGACACCATGTCTGCTGTTTCCTGATCCGTCATGGAGTGGAAATAGAGTTCCGTTTCGGTTCCCGGGCACATTTTCTGGCACTGTTCGGCCTGGGCGCGGAAATCGAGCGGCGAGGCGTTGGAGGCGATCGGGAAGAAAGAGCCGTCGCAGGTGCGCACGCAGAGTGTGCGAAGCCCGCCCTCGGCGGAGGCATTGGGGTAGGGCGAAAGTCCTGTCTGTCCCGGCTCAACGCCACCCTGCCTGAAGGCATCGGGATAACGGGTTACGTTGGGAGCCTGGGGCGGTCGCGTGGCCGTTTCCGGCATCGTCGTGCAGCCATTGGCATCGAGGGCGGCGAGAATGCGCTCGCGCCTGACGTCACTGTCGTCGTTCCTCGCCGCCGCCATGGCATCGTCGCGGTCGCGGATGATCGCGTCACGTTCGGCCTCGGCATCCACCAGCGCATCGCCGATCTCGGCGCAGAGCCCGGCATTGGGATTGCCATAAACGATGACGCTGCCTGATGAGCAGCCATAGCTGCGCATGTCGTTCCTGATCTTGCGGATGACGATGTTCTGGCGGGCAAGCGCATTGGCGTAACGACGCACCTCGGCCGTATTGCCGATGACGCGCGGCGGCTCGCGCAGCTGTTGATAAAGCGTATCGCAGACCTGGTCCGCAAAAGCGGCGGCAGGAGCGATGAGAACAAGGGGAAGCAGGAGGCCGATGATGCGGCTGCGCCGGGTCAATTGTGCGATCCGTTTGATGTCCCCGGCCTGTGGCAGGGGTGTTATGCTTCGGGAAATCCGTGTTTCAGGAAGATAACATAGGCTGTTGCCGCAATGCGGCAACAGCATGTTCAAAACTGCGTTAATGCGCCTTCATCACACCGAAGGGTGCGAGGCCTGCACCACGGCAAAGGCCGCCATGTTGACGACGCCGCGCGAGGTGACGCTGGGCGACAGGATGTGGGCGGGCAGGGCCGTGCCGAGCAGGATGGGGCCAACATGCAGGCCTTCCGTCAGCGTGCGGGTGACACCGAGCGTGATGTTGGCGGCGTCGAGGTTCGGGAAGACCAAAAGGTTCGCCTCGCCGGTCAGCACGCTGTTCGGCATCGCGCGCTTGCGCAGCGTTTCCGACAGGGCCGAGCCGCCCTGCATTTCGCCGTCCACTTCCAGTTCGGGTGCGGCCTGCTGGATGATCTTCAGTGCGCGGCGCATCTTGCGGGCGCTTTCCGAGTCACGCGAGCCGAAGTTGGAGTGGCTGGCGAGCGCGATCTTCGGCGTGATGCCGAAGCGGCGGATTTCCCGGGCCGCGAGAATGGCCATTTCCGCCACTTCTTCTGACGTCGGGTCGTTGTTGACGAAGGTATCGGTCAGGAACAGCGCGCCCTGCTGGGTAATGAGAAGGCTGAGGCCCGCAAAGGAGCGCACACTTTCCTGCTTGCCGATGATCTGGTTCACGTCGCGCAGATGGCGGTCGTAGCGGCCTTCCAGACCGCAGATCAGCGCATCCGCTTCGCCACGCTTCACCGACAGCGCACCGATGACGGTGGAGTTGGTGCGCACGATGGTGCGGGCGGCTTCCGGATTGATGCCGGCGCGGCCAACGAGGGCGAAATAATCATCCACATATTCACGGTAGCGCGGATCGTCTTCGGGGTTGACCACGGCGAAATCTGCATGCGGGCGGATGCGCAGGCCGAAGCGCTTCAGGCGCGTTTCGATGATCTGCGGGCGGCCGATGAGGATCGGGATGCCGGTGCCTTCTTCCAGAAGCACCTGGGCGGCGCGCAGCACGCGTTCGTCTTCGCCTTCGGCAAAGATGATGCGCTTCTTTTCGGCGGCCTTCGCGGCGTTGAAGACAGGCTTCATGATGAAGCCCGAGCGCCAGACAAAGCGGTTCAGCTGGTCGAGATAGGCTTCGAAGTCGGTGATCGGCCGGGCGGCGACACCGCTTGCGGCGGCGGCACGGGCAACGGCCGGCGCAATCCGCAGGATAAGGCGCGGATCGAACGGCGAAGGAATGAGGTAGTTCGGGCCGAAGACCGGCGTTTCGCCGGTATAGGCCTTGGCGGCCACTTCGGAAACTTCCTCACGCGCCAATTCCGCGATGGCCTGCACGGCGGCCATCTTCATTTCCTCGTTGATCGTCGTCGCGCCGCAATCCAGCGCCCCGCGGAAGATATAGGGGAAGCACAGCACGTTGTTGACCTGGTTCGGGAAGTCCGAGCGGCCGGTGCAGATCATCGCATCCGGGCGGGCCGCACGGGCCGCCTCCGGCATGATTTCCGGATTGGGGTTGGCAAGCGCCAGGATCAGCGGGTTTTCCGCCATGCGCTCCAGCAGTTCCGGCTTCAGCACACCGGCTGCGGAAAGGCCGAGGAAGACATCCGCGCCGTCGATCGATTCGGCCAGAACGCGCTTGTCGGTCTTCTGGGCGTAGACTTCCTTCCACTCGTCCATCAGCGAATTACGGCCGTCATAAACGAGGCCTTCAATGTCGTGGACCCAGATATTTTCTTTCTTCGCGCCCATGGCGACAAGCAGATTGAGGCAGGCAAGGGCTGCCGCACCGGCGCCTGACGCAACGATCTTGACGCTCGACAGCGACTTGCCAGCTAGTTCCAGCGCGTTGGTGACTGCGGCGGCGACGATGATCGCGGTGCCGTGCTGGTCGTCGTGGAAGACGGGAATATTCATCTTCTCACGCAGCTGACGCTCCACCTCGAAACATTCCGGCGCCTTGATGTCCTCAAGGTTGATGCCGCCGAAGGTGGGTTCCAGCGCTGCGATGGTGGAAACCATGTCATTGATGCCGGGCGCGTCGATCTCGATGTCGAAAACGTCGATGCCGGCGAATTTCTTGAAGAGGACGGCCTTGCCTTCCATCACGGGCTTGGAAGCGAGCGGGCCGATATTGCCGAGGCCGAGAACGGCCGTGCCGTTGGAGATGACGGCGACGAGATTGGCGCGGGCGGTGTAATCTGCCGCCATTTCCGGATTTTCATGGATGGCGAGGCAGGGGGCGGCCACACCCGGCGAATAGGCGAGCGCCAGATCGCGCTGGTTGCCGAGCGGCTTGGTGGCCTGGATTTCCAGCTTGCCGGGGCGTGGGTAGCGGTGGAAAAAGAGCGCCTGTTCCTCGATGTCGGCCTTTGCCGTGTTGGCGGGCGTGTTGTTCTTATCGTGAGAGGTCATGTCTTCCACCGTCGTATCTGGTTTTATTTCGGACCCCTGAATACAACAAACTTACCCGTGGTACAGCCGTTATTTGACCGCACCTTATGCAAATGCGGCCATGGCTTATTCGCGTTTTCGTGAAAGCTTTCGTCATATTCCCTATAAAAACCGGCGTCTGTCATGTTGCTGAAACACGAGTCTGGTTCTGAGAGGTAAGAAAGCCGCAGGGACGCAACCGAACAGGGGGATGAAATCCGTGGCCGGTCAAATCGAAACCAGACAGTTCAGAACGCTTTTCATTTCGGATGTTCATCTCGGCTCCAAGGCGGCCAAGACGGATTATCTGCTCGACTTCCTCAGACATCACGAAGCCGAAACGATCATCATGGTCGGCGACATCGTCGACGGCTGGCGGCTGCGCCGCAGCTGGTACTGGCCGCAGGGCTGCAACGACGTGGTGCAGAAGCTGCTGCGCAAGGCCCGCAAGGGAACGCGCATCGTCTATATTCCCGGAAACCACGACGAATTCCTGCGGGAATTTCCCGGCATGCATTTTGGCGGCATCGAAGTAGCCGAGCGGATGATCCACGAGGCAGCCGACGGCAAGAAATATCTGGTCATCCATGGCGACGAGTTCGATGTGGTTGTGCGCAATGCCCGCCTGCTCGCCTATCTGGGCGACTGGGCCTATGATGCGGCGATCGCCATCAACATCGCCCTTGCCGCCGTGCGCCGCCGCATCGGTCTGCCTTACTGGTCGTTTTCGGCCTGGGCCAAGCTGCAGGTCAAACACGCTGTCAACTTCATCGGCGAGTTCCAGCGCGTGGTGGCGGATGAAGCCCGGCGCAACAATGTGGATGGGGTGATCTGTGGTCACATTCACCACGCCGTGATGGAAGACATGGACGGCATCCGTTACATCAACACCGGCGACTGGGTGGAAAGCTGCACGGCGATTGCCGAGAACGCCGATGGCAGCTTCGAGTTGATCACCTGGATGCAGACGAGCGAAGTGGTTGCCGAGCAGACATCGGACGAGATGGAGCCGGTAAATATTCCGGGGCTGATTGGCAAGCACGCGGCCTGATTGGGGTCGGTTCAACAGGCAGGGCGATCCCTAAGGGCGGGATGGTTCAGCTCTCTGTCGTCATCCTTGGGCTTGTCCCAAGGATCTGCAACCAATTGATTTCGCGCGACGTGGATAGATTCTCGGGACAAGCCCACTGCTGTCCGGTTTAAATTTGCGGCCATTGGAAGGCTATCTGGTTTTGGTTTGTGGGTTTGTCTGGTGGCGGGTTGAGAAGCCGATCGGTGCGTCGTCGGTGCATGAGGTTTGCGCGTACCAGCCTGGCGAAGGCGAGTGGGCTTGGCACGGTCTTCTGGTCAGCCTGCGCCAATCGCAGCAGCAGGTAAGCGATCAGAGCGACAGCGATCTGGATGCGCACGGCATTTTCTGACGTGCCGAGGAAATGGCCGATCTTCAGCGTCTGCTTGACCCAGCGGAAGAACAGTTCGATCGCCCAACGGCGCTTGTAGAGATCGGCGATCTCGTGAGCCGGTGCATCGAGATCACTGGAGAATATGCGCAACACCTTTCCCGTCTCGGTCCTGATGGTGATCTCGCGGACCGGATCGCTGAACGGATTTTTGCGGCTTTTGGCCTGGCGGGCCGGCAACAGGCCGATGCGGTCGGACAGGATGACACCGTCGCCGTCCACCGCCTGCTCATGGGTGACCGTCAGCGGCGTGTGCGACTTGAACCGGGTGACGATCCGGCATCCGGCTTTGTCCAGCTTGGCCCACCAGCCGAAATCATAATAGCCAAGATCAAAGACATAGGTTGCGCCTGATGCGATCGGCATGGCCTTGGCAGCCGTGATGTCGTTGATATTGGCCGGCGTGACCGCCGCATAGATCGGTTGTTCGGCATCCGCATCGTAGACGATGTGGACCTTGACGCCGCAGGCTTGATGGGAAAACCGCGCCCACTGCGATCCGGCACCGGAGAGGCGAACCCCTGTCGCATCGATGAGGTAGGTTGCCTCGCCCACCGCCCGGCGCAGGCCGCGTCCCGCCATCGCCACCATCTGCGCAAACAGCCCGGCAAAGACAGGGCTCGGACGCAGACGATTGGCATCGGCAAGCGTCGAGCGCGACACCGGCTTTGCGCCGACATGATAGAGCCGTGCAGAGTGGCTCTCAAGGCCAAAGACGATCTCGCGCAGGCTCACCGAACCCGCCAACTGCCCATACAGGAGGGCGATGAACTGGCTTTTGGTCGACAGCCGGCGGACATGCTTGTCAGCCCCGTGTTCATCCACAAGCCGCTCAAACGCCGCCCAGGGAATACGCTTCAAAAGATCATGAAAGACGCTATTCTTGTGCCGCACGGTGTTGCTCCTCTTTCGTGTCCGAGATCGTCGCCAAACGCTCGAATACGGGTAGAATCAACACCGTGCGCCATGTCCACCAAATTTAAACCGGACAGCAGTGGGACAAGCCCGAGGATGACGTCGAGTGTGAGGCAAGGTTGGTCATACAGTTTACGTGATATTGCAAAGATTATTGCGATGTTCGGCGTAGTGCTTTCACACGAAACCCGAACGACGGCTCTTATCCCCACAACTCCGGCCGTGCCGGATAAACCAGCGAACCCTCATAAACCAGCCCAGGCTCCCGGTCCTCAGCCAAAAGCAACGGCCCGTCGAGATCGGCAAAGGCCGTGCCCTGCGCGACGAGCACGGCGGGGGCCATGCCGAGAGAGGTGCCGAGCATGCAGCCGACCATGATGGTGAAGCCGAGCCTTTCGGCTTCCGCCTTCATGACAAGCGCTTCCGTCAGGCCGCCGGTCTTGTCGAGCTTGATGTTGATGGCATCGTAACGATCGCGCAGGGCGGCGAGGTCCTTGGTGGAATGCACGCTTTCGTCGGCACAGATCAGCACCGGATGGTCGATGCGGGCGAGAATCGCATCCTTGCCGGCGGGAAGCGGCTGTTCGATCAGCGATATCTTCAGTTCTGCTGCAAGCCTCATATAATATTCGATATTGTCGTCATTCCAGCCTTCGTTGGCATCGATGATGATGCGTGCCTCGGGCGCGGCGGCACGAACGGCGCGAAGGCGGGCTTCATCATCGGCGGTGCCGGTCTTGATCTTGAGAAGCGGCCGTCCGGCATTTTCAGCCGTCTTTGCGGCCATGGTTTCTGGATCGGCAAGCGAGATCGTATAGGCGGTGACGAGTGGCTTTGCGGCCTGTCCCAGAACCTGCTCGGCGGCGCTCTTGCCGCTCATTTTTGCTTCGAGGTCCCACAGCGCGCAATCGACCGCATTGCGGGCAGCGCCGGGTTTCATCGCCTGCTGCAATTCCTGCCGTGTCAGGCGGCCGGCGACCTGCTCGGCAACCGCCTTTATATCGGCGATGACGCCCTCAATGCTTTCGCCATAACGCGGATAGGGCACACATTCGCCTTTGCCGGTAAAGGAACCATCGCGGATGATGCACGTTACGACATCCGCATGCGTGCGGGTGCCGCGTGAAATGGTGAAGCTGCCGGCAACGGGGAAACGTTCAGTTGTGGCTTGAAGGTAACGGGGCATGTTTTTTCACTTCCTAATAGGCGTCAAAAGACACATGACGCCAAATTTATCGCGAATTGTCGGCCGTCACTGTGGCTTGCCGAAGGCCAAACCGTTATGAAACCATTAAGAATCTCGTGACGGCTGCACTCGCTCGGAGCATTATGCAAGAACAGGACACACGGCAACAGGCGAACCCGGCCGCAATTTCCGCAGACGATACCGTCTCCGGCGGCGCGTCGCGTTTTGTGCTGAGTGGTTCCTGGCGCAACAGCAATCTCTCCGGCATTTTTCCCATTCTCGACAAGATCGAGAAAGACGCATCTTCCAGCGCTGCGGAAATCGATCTCTCGTCCATCGAGGCGATCGACACCACCGGCGCCTGGATCATCCAGCGTCTGCGCCGGGATCTTGAGGCGAAGGGGGCCACCGTCACCGTGACGGGCAATGACCAGATTGAAGAGGTCATTTCCCAATTGCCTGAAAAGGTGGAGATGGAGGGCGAGGCGCCTAAGAAGGTGGGGCTTGCCGAGCGCATCTTTGCACCGATTGGCCAGGCTGTCGTCCAGAACGGCGCGGATTTCCTGGCGGGCATGTATATTCTCGGCTCGGCCGTGCGCGGGGCGCAGATGAAGCTGGGACGAGGGCGCGGCGTTTCGCCGGCGGCGATCGTCAACCAGATCGACCATATGGGCGTGCGCGCCGTGCCGATCATCATGCTGATGTCGTTCCTGATCGGCGCGATCATCGCCCAGCAGGGTGCGTTCCAGCTCCGGTATTTCGGTGCCGAAGTCTTCGTCGTCGATCTCGTCGGCATTCTGCAGTTGCGTGAAATCGGCGTTCTCTTGACCGCCATCATGATCGCAGGCCGCTCCGGCAGCGCCATCACGGCGGAAATCGGCTCGATGAAAATGCGCGAGGAAATCGACGCGCTGAAGGTGATCGGTCTTAATCCGGTTGGCGTGCTCGTCTTCCCGCGGCTTGTGGCGCTGACGATTGCGCTGCCGCTATTGACGATACTCGCCAATTTCGCAGCGCTTTTTGGCGCAGCCATCGTCACGCTGCTTTATTCCGGCATCACGTTTGAAGTGTTTCTGTCGCGCCTGCATGGGGCCGTGGAAGAATCGACCATTGCGGCGGGCATGATCAAGGCGCCGTTCATGGCGCTGATCATCGGCATCGTCGCGGCGGTTGAGGGCATGAAGGTGGGTGGTTCGGCGGAATCGCTCGGCAAGCACGTTACCTCGTCGGTGGTGAAGTCCATCTTCGTCGTCATTCTGGTGGATGGCCTCTTTGCCATCTTCTACGCAGCCATCGATTTTTAAGGAGGGCGCGTTGGAAACTTTGGACCAGAAACCGCAAGAGACAAAAACCGCAAAGGACGGCCGTGAGGCGGTACTTTCTGTCGAGGGCGTGACTGTCGGTTTCAACGGGCGGAACGTGCTCGAAAATCTCGACCTCGACGTTTATCGCGGTGAAATCCTCGGCTTCATCGGCCCATCCGGCGCCGGCAAATCGGTGTTGATGCGCGCGATTTTGCGGCTGTTGCCACGGCAGGCGGGCGCCATCCGCATTCTCGGCACCGATTATGACAAGGCGAGCGAAGATGACCGCATGATGCTCGATCAGCGCCTTGGTGTGCTGTTCCAGCAAGGCGCATTGTTTTCCGGCCTGACGGTGAAGGAAAACATTCAGCTGCCGATGCGGGAATATCTCGACCTGCCGAAGAAGCTGATGGACGAGCTTGCCTACCTGAAGATCGAGATGGTGGGGCTGAAGGCCGATGCGGGCGACAAGTATCCTTCGGAACTGTCCGGCGGCATGATCAAGCGTGCGGCCCTGGCCCGGGCGCTGTCGCTCGATCCGGACCTCGTCTTCCTCGATGAGCCGACATCCGGCCTCGATCCCATCGGCGCGGCGGAATTTGATATGCTGATTGCGCGCTTGCGCGATTCGCTCGGCCTGACCGTTTATATGGTGACGCACGACCTCGACAGCCTGTTCTCCGTCTGTGACCGCATTGCGGTGCTGGGACAGAAGAAGGTGCTGGTGGAAGGGACATTGCAGGACATGTTTGCCTGCGACGACCCGTGGGTGCAGTCCTATTTCCGCGGCAAACGGGCCCGCTCTGTCGTTCTTCCGGACGGCAAACACGAAAATCCGGTGGAGTAACGGGAAGCATGGAAACCAAGGCGAACTACACCATAGTCGGAATTTTCACGCTGATCGTGATCGCCGCCGCATTCGGCTTCGTTTACTGGATGGCGGAATTCGGCCGTGGCGGCCCGACGGCGCAGCTTGTCGTGCGTATTCCGGGCTCCGCCAACGGCCTGTCCGTTGGTTCGCCGGTGCGGTTCAACGGCATTCCGGTCGGCACCGTGCGCGGCCTTGCCATTGACCGCGACGACCCGGCCTATTCCATCGCCTTTACCGAAGTGCAGGCCGATGCCCCGGTTTTCCCGTCGACACGCGCCGTGCTTGAAATTCAGGGCCTGACCGGTGCCGCCTATATCGAGCTGTCCGGCGGCAACAAGGATGGCGAGCGTATTCTGCAGAAATCCGTCGAAAGCGGCGTTCCCGCCGAACTGACCGCCGATCTTTCGAGCGTCACCAACCTGCTTGCCACCGCCGACAAGATCCTGAAGCGCGCTGACGGTGCGATCGGCGAATTGCAGGGCTTCGTGCAGGATGCGCGCGGCCCGCTGACGCAGACGGTGCGTAATGCCGAAAAGTTCTCCGATGCGCTGGCAGCCAATTCCGATGGTATCAAGAATTTCATCGCCAGCCTGAGTTCGCTTTCCACCACCGTACAGTCGGTCTCGGTGCGTCTTGATGGCACGCTGACGGCCATCGAGGATCTGGTGAAGGCGGTGGATGCTGGGAAGATCGATTCCATCCTGTCGAATGTCGACAAGGTGACGAAGGATGTCGCGTCCGCTTCCAGCGATATTCAGGGCATTATGGAAACGGTGCAGAGCACAGCGAAAAACTTCGAGGCGGCGAGCACGGAAGTGCAGACGGTCGTCAAACGCGCGGATGAGCTTCTGGCGTCGGTCGATCCCGCCAAGGTCAGCACCGCGGTGGGCGATGTTTCCGCTGCGACCGCCGATGCGCGCGATGCGGTGGCGAACTTCAAGCGGATTGCCGATGATGTCGGCGCTCGCCGCGCCGATATCGACCAGGCGGTTTCCGATTTCACCGAAATGGGCCGCAAGCTGAACCTCGCCTCCAGCCGTGTCGATGGCATTCTGGCCAAGGTGGACGGCATGCTCGGCACCGACGATGCCAACTCGCTGTTTGCCAAGGCGCGCGAGACGCTTACGTCGTTCAAGGCGGTGGCCGACAATCTCAACGCCCGCATCGGGCCGATTGCCGACAATCTGACCCGTTTCTCCAGCTCGGGCCTGAAAGATTTCCAGGCGCTGATCGGCAGCACGCGACAGACGGTCGACAATCTCAACAACGCCATCACCAATATCGACCGCGATCCGCAGCGGTTGATCTTCGGCGGCGAAACCGTGAAACAATATGACGGCAGAACAAGGCGCTAAGAGGGGTATGGGCCAATGAGACTATCGATGAACGGCCAACGCCGCACCCTCATTCTGGCGCCGCTGCTTGCCGCCTTGATGGCAGGCTGCGCGGGTGCGCCAAAGAACGACACGTTCGATCTCTCCGTCTCTTCGGCGGCGGTGACGCAGGGGCCGTCGCTGAAAAGCCGTCAGCTGCTGATTGCCGATCCGACCGCGCTGAAGGCGCTCGATAGCGAGAACATCGTGGTGCGTCTATCTGGCTCCGAGGTGCAATATCTCGGCAATTCGCAATGGAGCGACCGCCTGCCGCGCATGGTGCAATCCAAGCTCGTGGAAGCCTTCGAGGATACCGGCAAACTCGGCGGTGTCGGCCGCCCGGGGCAGGGTCTCGCCATCGACTATCAGGTCGTGAGCGATATTCGTGCCTTCGAGATCGATACCGCGAAGAACCTCGCCAATATCGAAATATCGGTGAAGCTGTTGAATGACCGCAACGGCACGGTGAAGGCGCAGGAAGTGTTCCGCGCCAGCGCCCGCGTCAGCGGTTCCGGCAATGCGAACTTCGTGAAGGCACTGGATCAGGCCTTCGCTGCCGCTACGCGCGAGATCGTGGCCTGGACGTTGAAATCGCTTTAAGCAGCTTGCAGTCGTCTCATTGAGGGGAAAAAGAGTGCGTTCCGACTGTCTCTGATAAATGAGATGAGAAGCGCCGTGTCTCGAAACGGCGATACGCCCGGCGTACAACCGGGCGGAATTTCATCGCGGCTTCAGCACCGACCTCGTCGCGATCTTCAGACGTTGTTTCGTTCACTTCCCCTGTGCGCCACGGCCGCCCCTCAGGCGGCGTCCTGCTGCGACTTCCATTCCGGCAGTGGGAAAATCCGGTCATAGCTCCAGTTGAAGACGAAAGCATAGACCACGTAGAACAGCGCAAAGGAAATATCCATCACCAGCGCGTGGACGAGGCTGATATTCAGATACCAGGCGATGAAGGGCATCAGCACGATCAGCAGGCCGAGTTCGAACAGCACCGCGTGGGCTACGCGAATGGCTGGCGTCTTCAGCGTCGTGCCTTTCAGCCGCTGCATGGCATGGTCGAAGCCGAGATTATAGACATAGTTCCACACCGTGGCGAGCGTGGCGCTGACCAGGCCGACAACGCCGATATCTTCCATCGGCATGCCAAAGAGCAATGCGCCAAGGGGAATGATGAGCAGAAGGCCGATGATTTCAAAACTGAGTGCGTGGCGAATACGATCTTGCAGGGAGCGCATTTCATTCTCCGGTATGTGACCGGGCCGTCCCGCATGCTGTCGCCGATATGGCCGAGGTCGTCCTCGCGCTCGGTCATATAGAGCTTTTGGGTGGATTTTTCAAGCGTGGCGCTTTCCCGCGCTGGGAGTGTTCCGTTTCTCTCGCGCGCCAACGAAACCGTGATCGGAACCAGACCGGCGTATTTTCGTTATCGCTCATGGAAGGAGGCGCGCCATGCAGCAGAAACCCTCTGAGGGAAGAACGATCCAGGCCGCCAATACGGCGAATGCTTCGACTTACACGCCAAGCCTCATTTCCCTGAGGGAAGTTATGTGGCGATGATATTTCGTAGACCGCTTTGCCAAAATCCGCTGGATGTGCGGAAGAAATAAGGGCAGGGCTATTTGCCTTTTGCTTTGTTCGTACATCGAAAACGACGACTGCCGACATGATGATGAGCTTTAGATGTCTCTAAAGTGTGATTTTCAATCAGGCTCGTCTCCACCTAGACTGGAGATTGCCACAAAAGCGAAGGGAGAATGACATGAAATCAGTTCTCATTATCGCCGCTGTCTTTGGTTTTTCCGCCAGTGCAGCGCTTGCGGAATGCGCAGGTCATCAACAGATCAACGCTTCCGTTCCTGCCGTAGACCGTGAATTCAAAACTGCAAGCATCGTTCCGCCGACGGACCCGGTTGAGAAGCCCGTCGTCATCCTGAAAAAGACCGACAGACTTCCTGCAGCAGTTGCAACGACCGGTGAGCCCGAAGCCGCAATGCAGCGCATGCAATAGACAAGAACAATAAACTCTTTATTCAGAAAATCCCGTGCGTGAGGTAATCCGCACGGGATTTCGCTTTTTTGAAAACGATAGCAGCAGGGGACGATATCCCGTGCTCAAGGCTTGCTTCGCGCGCCTTCGCCAGCGTTTCCACGGCCGCTAGCTATCGAGTTTCAGCGACAGCTGCTTTGGCCCTTCGTTCTTCTTGAGAACGTAGAGCGGGCGGGTGATGATGACTTCCGTTCGCCGCTGCAATTCGCGGCGCCGTTCCAGCGCGCGCTCGCGCATATCGCGGGAGCGGGCGACGACGGAAAGAGCATTTTCTATGGCTGCGTCTGATGTGTTCATCGCTGACCTCCATAATGTTCACTTTATGTTCTCATTATTGGTGGCTTGTGTCAACACTATGGCACGGTCATGGGCGGGCAACGATGTGGGGTTGAAGATAAGCTGGGCCTGAGCACGGCAGGCCACATCGATGTCATGCGAGAGGGGCTCCGGCTACGTTGGGGCTTTCACGACGCGGCGTAGCGTTCCGGCAGTGTCGGTCACGACACTCCGGTCTGCTGGATCGATTTTTTGCGATGACGTTCCGATATGGCGGGAGGCACTGACCCGCCAGTCGTCAGGAGGAGATCAGGAGAGGGGTCTTTGGTCCGGCGCGGGGATGCCGCCAGCGGTGAGGAGATCGGTGAGATGCTCGCTGGCAAGCGCGACGATGGCAAGGGCGGCCTGCTGGCGGTTCCAGCCGGCATGTTCCGCTTTTTCGATTAGCCCTTGAATGGAAGGCTCAAGCGCGAACTGGCACTCGGCCTGATAGTCCATGGTGTCGATCGAAAGCGATGGGGAATTGATTGCAGCCCGCATCCTTTGGTCTCCCTGTTTTCCGACATGCCCATCCTACGCAAAACGCAAATCGGAACATGCACATTCAGAGGCCTGTGATATCGCGCAGGTTCGAGAGCCTGCGCTTATCACTGGCAGCGAATCCCCCAGCAGGCGGACGTTAGCGGCAAGTCTCGATCGCTGTCAACGAACGTTCGGTAGCGAGGAGACTATCATGCTCGTTTTCAGAGCCTTCCGTTCCGGAATGGTTTTCGCCTCCAGATCAGGAGCGCCATGACATAAAGTGCAAAAAGCACGAACCATGTCACGGGCAGCACCATGAAAAGCGCCGCATAGGCACAATTTCCCTCAAAACAGGAGCCGAGAAATCCCGAATCGGCGAGGGCTGCGGATAATAAGAACGCGCATATTCCGCTCCCGACAGCGCCGAGAATGAAAAGCGATATGTTGATGAGCAATCTCATGGCCCCGATCATAGGGATGATTGAGACAGCTTTGCGGAGACGCAGAGGGTTATCACGCCGATATCTCACCGTTTCCGGAATTCTCCGAAAGATCGGTGTTTGCGCAGTGGCGGAGACGCCCGACCGGTCGCCGGTTCAGGCCCCGCCTTGATCGGGCAGGGCCGTTCTTGCCGGTCTGCTATTCGGTGATGGTATATTCGCCGAGTTCACACAGGTTCTGCGTATCCTCGAGATCCTCCAGCTCGTCGCCCTGGAACTCGAAGCGCATGTCGTATTTGCAGACGCGGCGGCCGTCGGCGATGGTGATCTCCATCGTCTCACCCGGACCAAGCGCGTTCTTTCCGAAAACGTCTTCTTCCCAGTTGTTGACGCCCACCGGTGAGGTGTAAAAGGCGTTGAGAACCGAATTAGTGCCGTTCTTCAGCGTAAATACCAGGTCATCCGCCTGTGCCGTCCCCGCAACCGTCACCGCTGCGCCGAAGAATGCCGCCATTACCCATTTTGATGTCATGATGTCCCCCTTGCTTTTTGCTCTGGCAGGTAACCCATACAGCGAAATCAGGTGCTTGCAATACAAACTCTTACGGTTGGTTAAGAGGCGAGGCCGTGTTTCTAGATCACTCTTTGTCAGTGTATTTTCGTAAATTAATTTACTGCATTGATGTAAAATAATACAATTTATGTTATTTTATTTATTTCTTTTTCGTTGCATATTTCTGTTTATAGAAGAATTTTTATCTATGGTTTGTCATCCTATTTTTGTATGAAATACTTTATTTCAGGGATTTATATTTGATAATTTGGTTATTTATATGATCTGCTTCCTATTTTTGTGCCGTCGTTTCAAGCTATTTGGTTCTGTTCTTGCGGGCATTCTGCTCGCAGCCGACATGACGCAGGCTTCTGGTCCGTCGCGAACCTGCGGGGATCCGACACCCGCCAGCAATCTCAACGAAATGTTCGACGCGATCTATGCCTGCTGGGTGCCGCCGGAGGACACGGAAGGGTTGGTGGTGACGCTGCGGTTCATTTTGCACAAGGACGGGCAGATAAGGGGAAAGGTGGTCGTCATTGCCGCGCGGCCGCAGGAAGAGAGCCCGAGACGACAGGCCTTTATCGAATCCGCCATCAATGCGGTAAGGCAGGCGGCCCCCGTACCATTCACGGAGGAGTTCGGAAGCCGCATTGCCGGTCGCCCGCTGGAGCCGCGCTTCACGGGAGCAAAACCGTCCTCGGGAACGGGGCTGTAGATATCTCGTGGGGCTATTTTGCCGAGCGTAGCTGTGGAGTCCCACGGCGTCGTTACAGATCGTTATCCGTAGCTTTGCATACTCGGGAGGGACTGGCTGTCGCTGCGTCTGGCATGCCAATGCGATGCTTTAAGTTAGCATCGCAACGTCTTGTCATTTAAAGAAGATTTGGTGGGTGATGTAGGGCTCGAACCTACGACCCGCTGATTAAGAGTCAGCTGCTCTACCAACTGAGCTAATCACCCGACCGGCACCGTGTGGCGGTGTGAGGGGGCATATAAAGGGGAAGTTTTGGGTTGTCCAGCGCGGAAATGAAATTTCTTCGATTTTTGTGACGAAAAAATTTCAGTCGCGCTGGAAAAGCCTGGAAATCCGGGGTTTTACAGATTTTCCTTTTATTCACCCGCGCCTGAAAGCTCTGCCAATGGCGATGAGTATGCAGGCGCCAACAAAGCCGGCGATGAGATAACCGAGCCAGCCGGTCAAAACGATTCCGAATACTGAAAGAATGGCGTTGGCGACGATTGCGCCGACGATTCCAAGAAGGATGTTCATGAAAACACCCATATTGCTTTTCATGAATTGTTCGGCGAGCCACCCGGCGACACCACCGATGATGATAGCTGCGATCCAGCCAATGCCAGCAGATTCCATGATTTCCTCCCATGTTGCTGCATTATCAAAGGTGATGATTCCTGTGGTGAAAAGCAAGCAGACTCCTGAAAACCTCGCCTGATGCGGGTGGTTTTCCGCGCCGCAGGCGCTAAATAGCCTGAAGCGGCGTGAAGAGACGAAAGGCATGGATGTGCGGTTGATGTTCGGCGGATGGATGAATGGCGGGCGGGTGTTCGGCGTGCGGGCGGGTGCCGGCCGGCGAGGTGGCGGCATGGCTTCGATTTTTGCCGTTCTTTTTGCTGTCTTCAGCAGTCTCTGGGTAATGCCGGCGCTGGCGCAGGAAACCACGACACCGGCAACGCCGGGCGCCATCCAGGTCTCGATGGTCGAGCAGACGCGGTCGGACCTCGAAAAATGGAAGGCGGATATCGCATTCATCTCGGGGCAGGTGGAGGCGGGCGGACGCGATGATGCACAGCTCGTCGACCTCAAGGGACGGGCCGACAGCATCGCTGCCGATGCCGCAGCCGCCAATGCCAAACTTCGCGCGCGTCTGGATCAGATCAAGACCCGGTTGGACGCGCTGGGTGCGGCACCCGGCGAAGGCCAGCCCCCGGAAGCGAGCATGGTGACGGAGGAGCGACATCGGCTGACGGCGGAGCGTGGCGAGGTGAATGCCATGGCCAGCGAAGTGGAAGCCACCGCTAACAATGCCGCGCAGATTTCCAACAATATCACCGCGGTTCGCCGGGCGCTTTTTGCGGCCACCCTGTTCAAGCGCACGGAAGTTTCCGCCCAGACCCTGGGTGACGCATCTTCCGCCTTTGTGGCCGAACTGACCAACCTCAACAACGCCTTCAGCAGCTGGGCGGCCTATGTCTGGAACTACAAGCGGTTGCCGATGTTTGGCGCCGTCATGCTGTCGATCATGGCGGCGCTGCTGTTTCTGGTCGGTGGTTACCGCTTTTTCGGCAGCCGCATGGACCGGCGCGCTTTCACGGGCGAGCCTTCCTATTTGCGGCGGCTTTCCGTGGCCTTCTGGTCGACCATGGTGCAATCGCTGTCGCTGTTCCTGTTTCTCGTCACCTCGGCCTTCTTCCTCGATAATTTCAACGTGCTGCGGTCCGACATTGCTCCAATCCTGTTCGGGGCCATGGCGGTCACGGGCTTTGTTTATTTCGTGTCGCGGCTGAGCTATGCGATCTTTGCGCCGACGCAACCGGAGTGGCGGCTGCTCAAAGTCTCCAACAAGGGCGCGCATACGCTGTCTTCAGCGGTGCTCCTGATGGCGCTCGTCAACGGTCTTGATTACCTGTTCGGCACGATCAGCGAGACGCTTTATTCGCCGCTGATTGTCACCGTCGCCAAGAGTTTTGTCGCGTCGATCATTATCGGTCTCATCCTGCTTACCGTCTCGTTCCTGCGTCCGGTGATCGGTGAGGGGCAGGATTCTGATACCGGCCATCAGCGCCTGCCGCGTTGGCTGGTCATTCTGCTGCGGGTGGGCGGTCTCGTTCTCATCGGCGCATGCCTGACCGGTTATGTCGGTCTTGCGCGCTTTCTCGCCACGCAGATCGTCGCCACCGGCGCGGTGCTGGCGACGATGTATATCGGCATTCTCTCGGGCAAGGCGATTTCGCGGCAGGGAGCTTTTTCGGAATCTCTTGCCGGCCGTTATCTCGGACGACGTTTCGGTCTCGGCCCGGTTGCGCTCGATCAGGCCGGTCTTGCCGCCGGGCTCGGCATCTATGCCGTGGCACTTGCTTTCGGCGTGCCGCTCATCCTGTTTTCCTGGGGCTTCCAGCCGGGTGATATCGAAAGCTGGGCCTATCGCCTGCTGACGGGCATCACCGTCGGCAATGCCTCCATTTCGCTGATCGGCCTCTTTGGTGGTGTCCTCGTCTTTGCCATCGGTTACATCATCACCCGCTGGTTCCAGAAGTGGCTGGACAATAACGTTATGGCGCGCGGCCAGGTGGATGCCGGGGTACGCAACTCAGTGAAAACAGGTATCGGTTATCTCGGCATCGCGGTTGCCGCCATCTTCGGCGTCTCCTCGGCCGGGCTCAATCTTTCAAGTCTTGCGCTCGTCGCTTCGGCCCTTTCGGTCGGTATCGGTTTTGGCCTGCAGAACATCGTTTCCAACTTCGTTTCCGGCCTCATCCTTCTTGTGGAGCGCCCCTTCAAGGTGGGCGACTGGGTGGTGACGGGAACGACGGAAGGCACGGTCAAGCGGCTTTCCGTGCGCGCGACCGAGATCGAGACGTTCCGCGGCCAGTCGATCATCGTCCCGAATTCGGAGTTCATCAATTCCTCCGTCGGCAACTGGACACACCGCAACCGCATCATGCGGGCGGAAATTCCGGTTTCGGTGGCGTATGATTCCGATCCGCAGCGGGTCATGGATATTCTGCTGGAACTGGTGCGGGCCCAGCCGCCGGTGCTGCGTAATCCCGAGCCGCATGTGGAATTCCTGCGATTTGGCGATTTCTCGCTCGATTTCGAACTGCGTTTCCACCTCGCGGATCTATCGAACGGGCTTGCCGTGAAAAACGCGCTGCGCATCGCCATTCTCCACCGCTTCCGCGAAGAGGGCATCGCCATCCCGTTCCCGCAGCGCAACCTCAACATCCATGTGGAAGGCGACGCCAATCCGCAAATGCTGGCGGCACTGCTTTCGGAAGAGGGCGACAAGGCGGTGGTTGCCCATACGGGGGCGGCTGCGCCCGTTGCCGGCGCTGTGGGGGAAAAGGATGCGGGCAAGGCAGGTGACAAGACGGGCGACAAGGCCGTTGCGGAACAGCCGACGACGGCGAAGGTGGCCGGCAAGGACAATTGAGCGACTGCGGCCGATGTCGATCATTTGGCCGCCGGTATCGGTTCCGGTGGGTGCGCGACCATGTCTCGCACCCGGCTGCATTGCGGTGGATGGTGGATACTTTCCGGGATAGCTTTTTACTTTGATGGAGGTCGGATATGCCCGGCCGCCGTCATGAAAAATAATCGAAATACCCGCAATGACTGTATTGATATGTAAACTTTAAGTTGATATATTATGGTTATTATTTAGTTTATTTCTTTCCTGTCGGGGTTCAAATGCCGGATCCAGTCGATGAGAATGCCCAGCCTGCCCAGCCTGCCCAGCCTGCCCAGCCTGCCCAGCCTGCCCAGCCTCCGGGCCCCGTTCCTGCAAAAACATCTTTTCGGGATAAGCTGAAAGGGGTTTGGGCGTGGATGCGGCCTCATGCCGCCCGGCTGTCCCTTCTGACGGCGGGGGTCGTTACCGGCTCGGCGGGTCTGTTTTTCCTGATGGGTGAGACGGATGTGACCGACGATTACCTGCCCAAACGCTGGAATGAATCCATCCGACGGCTCGGCATAACGCCGGTCTATCCGCCCCAGGAGGACATCTACGTCGGCGATATCATCGCCGAAGTCGTAGATTCAGGCCATAAGTTTAAATCGCTACCGGACGATCTCCAGAGCGAATCCTTCATTGGCCGCTACGTCAAGGTGACGCAGATACCGGATCTTCGACAATACCTTTCCCTGAAATCGGAAGCCCCTTATTTCGGTGACAATAGCTGGCAGCAGGGTGAGGAAAAGCTTGCCCTTTCGCAGCCGCGCAGCGAAGTCCAAAATAATGGCACGACCTCGGGTCTTGAGGTGAAGGATGTGCTTTTCCCGGTTATCAAGATCGAGCGAAGGGAAGGAATGGCTGGGCTCTGGAACACTATGGGTTTCGGCGGCGCGCGTGCTGATGTCGAGGAAATCGAGCTGCAGAACGTCCAGACCTACGCCATCAATCCTTTTCACGCTCAATACGCATTGATTCAGTTTTGTGCCGGCGAGAAGACGCAGCTCCTTTGTAACGATGAATATCTGCGCGAGAAGCTCTCCTATATTCTTGGCCGCGACATTTTGAGGAGTGCGGAAACCAAAGATTGCGGTCTGCGCTACATCTACGACATCCGGCTGCTTGTGGTGCGGCAGGCATTTCTGACTCGCGGCGTGAAGGTCACCAACGGGCGTGGTCGGTTGATCGAAGCCAATCTGGCCAGCCGTCGGCCCGACATGGAGAAATTGCAGGACGTTGTGACGTCATCGTCCACGGAACCGCCCAAAGACGTTCCGGCAGAGGCCGCCATAAAGGACAGGCTTGCGGCTGAAAACGCCATCCGCAGCGTGAATAGTTCGGGCCTATTTTCTGATCGTCGTTTTGCGCGGCCACTAGTTATCGGGTTCAATTCCGTTTCACTAGGTATGCGTGGCAGCACGCCTGCTTGGAGGGACGATCTGGCGAAAGCCTCCGCTGATAAAAAAGTAAAAGGCACCGTGCTGGCATGTGCGACCTCAACGGAGGTAGGGAAATGAAAAGCGCTTCGATTTTTTTCGGACTTGCCGTTTCATTTTTGATGAATTCGCAAGAGGTGTTTGCACAGCCCGTCAATGGGGTCTTCCTCCCATTTGCCATAGACTGCCGATATGAGATTCCACCTTGCGAGCCTCCACCACCGCCCGGTCCCAGGAGTCCTATTCCCATTCCACCACCGGCACCGGGCGGCGGCGGTATCCATAACTTGCCGGGTGCCCCCGTGCTCAAGGAAACGATCATTATCCCAGGCAATAATATGCTGAAGGACTTCAAGCTGGATGAGCCTAAAATGCTTGATATGCAGAAGGAGCTTCAGAACAGGTGGTCCAAATAGGCGTCTGCTGGTCTTTGGGTGCCATGAGGTTTGAAAATCCTCGACGCTGCCATGGGCAGGTATTTTCCCGACATCCTCTTATTCGTCGTCCTGCTGGGCGGCGGCAATACGACAGCCCACGCCCACAACAGCAATTTCTTCCCTGTCGCAGCACCCTATGGCCATGTCGCAATCAGGCGGCTGAACAACCCGCAAGCGCTTCATATTCCTCCCATCCAAAGCTGGCGGAATAAGGCAAGGCCAGCACTTTTCAGGGGTTCTGTAAATGAAGACACATGCACGGGCGGTGGTGATCGGTGGCGGCGTTGTCGGCGTCTCGACGCTATATCATCTTGCCAAGAAGGGCTGGAGCGACAGCGTGCTCATCGAGCGCAAGGAGCTGACCTCCGGTTCCACCTGGCACGCGGCCGGGCTTCTGCCGCTGTTCAACATGAGCTACTCGGTTGGCCAGATTCACAAATATTCCGTGAAGTTCTATGAGGAGCTTCAGGAAGAGACAGGCATGAATGTCGGTTTCTCCAAAGTGTCCAATATCCGTCTCGCTCGCACCAAGGATCGCTGGGACGAATATATGTATTATGCCGGCATTGCTGAAACGATCGGCGTGCGCGTCAACATGCTGACGCCGGAGCAGGTGAAGGAAATCTGGCCGCTCTGCGAAACGGACGGCCTGCTCGGCGCCATCCAGCATCCTGACGATGGTTACATCCAGCCCGCCGATCTGACGCAGGCGCTCGCCAAGGGCGCGCGTGACCGCGGGGCGACCATCTATCGCAACACGACAGTCACCGCCATCGAGCAGCTTGAAGACGGTCACTGGAAGGTGACGACGGACAAGGGCGAGATCATCGCCGAACACATCATCTCCTGCACGGGTTCGTTCGCGCGCAAGACCGGCGAGATGGTGGGTATCAACATTCCGGTCATTCCGGTCGAGCATCAGTACATCGTCACCGAGCCGCACCCGGCCATTCAGGAACGCCGCCGTCAGGGCCTGCCGGAAATGGGTGTTCTGCGCGAATCCGACTCGGCCTGGTACATGCGCGAAGAAGCGGGCGGCCTGATCCTCGGTCCTTATGAAGTCGGCGCGCCGGTCTGTTATGTCGACGGTCCCTCCGATGACAGCGAATATGAGCTGTTCCAGGAAGAACTCGACCGCCTGATGCCGCATATCGAAACCGCCATGGTGCGCGTTCCGGCCTTTGGCGAAGTGGGCATCAAGAAGGTTTATAACGGCGCGATCGCCTATACGCCTGACGGCAATCCGATCGTCGGTCCCGCGCCGGGCCTGAAGAACTTCTGGCTGAACGAAGGCCATTCCTTCGGTATCACCGCCGCTGGTGGTGCCGGCTGGCAGCTGGCGGAATGGATCGTCGATGGCGAGCCGACGCTCGACCTGATGGGTGTCGATCCGCGCCGCTTCGGCCCTTACGCAACGGAAGGTTACCTCATCGCCAAGAACGAGGAAGCCTATGCCAACGTCTTCACCATGCATTATCCGGATGAAGAGCGCTCTGCCGCCCGTCCGTTGAAGACGACGCCGGTCTATGACCGTCTGAAGAAGCTCGGCGGCGTGTTCGGGTCCGTCTATGGCTGGGAGCGGGCCAACTGGTACGCACCGGAAGGTTATGCGCTGCGTGAGGAAGATCTTGGCGTCGGTGCCGATGTCATCACCAGTCATAACCATGCGCCAGCCCTGGACGACGGCCGTATCGTCGAGAAGTGGTCGTTCCGCCGCTCGAACTACTTCGAGCATGTCGGCAACGAAGTGAAGAACGTGCATCAGAATGTCGGCGTGCTCGATATGTCAGCCTTCGCGAAGATGGAGGTGTCCGGTCCGGGCGCACGGGCTTGGCTCGACAGCATTCTCGCCAATGCGGTGCCGAAGAAGCGCGGCCGTATTGCGCTCACCCATCTCCTGACGCCGAATGGCGGCGTGAAGGCGGAATTCACGGTCTATGAATGGGCGCCGGGCCGCTTCTACATGGTTTCGGCCGGTGGTCTCGAAGCCCATGACCATGACGTGCTGTTCCGCCTGGCGCCGACCGATGGCTCGGTCGTGCTGCAGCCGATCACGCAGAAATATGGCGTGCTGGTTCTGGCCGGTCCGAAATCGCGTGATCTGCTTAAGAAGCTGACCCGCACCAGCCTTGAGAACAAGGACTTCCCCTGGCTCACCGGCAAGCAGATTTCCGTCGGCGTTGCGACGGCGCATGCGCTGCGCGTCAACTTCGTGGGTGAACTTGGCTGGGAGTTGCATCACCCGATCGAGATGCAGAACTACATCTTCGACCGGCTGATGGAAGCGGGCGCTGAATTTGGCATCAAGCCTTTCGGTATCCGCGCCATGGTGTCCATGTCGCTTGAAAAGTCCTATCGCAATATGGGCCGCGAGCTTTCGGTGGAATACAACGCCTATGAATCGGGTCTCGACCGCTTCCTGCGCCCTGAGAAGAACTTCATCGGCCGCGACGCACTGGTGGCCTACAAGGAGGCGGGCCTGAAGTCGGTCTTCTCGACGCTGACTGTGTCGGGCAATACGGATGTTGATGCGCGCGGTTCGGAAGCGATCTTCGATGAAAACGGCGCGCTTGCCGGTCGTGCGACTAGCGGTGGTTTCGGCTGGCGCATGGGCAAATCAATCGCGCTTGCCATGCTCAAGCCGGAATACGCGGCAGTCGGCACCAAGCTCAAGATCCGCATTCTCGGCACGTCCTATGATGCCGAAGTGGTGGAAGAGAGCCCCTTCGACACCGACAACGCGCTTCTGCGCGTATAACACCCAAATCCCCTCCCAAAGTCGGAATACGGCCCCTCGCGGGCCGTATTTCCGTTTAGGTAAGCATGTGCTCAACTGATGCTTTAGGAAAAATGCTATTAATCATTCCGCAAAATGAGCCTGTTATCTTCCGCTTACATTCGATGGGGGTCGGGACAGAATGAATTTCCTGGGCATAACGGGCATGCAATATTCGGGCGTGCCTTTCACCAATAGCCGGATTTTGCTGGCGGAAGACAGCAACGTGTTCACGCAGATGGTGAGCATGCGGCTTAATGAAATGCTGGGCGTTTCCGTGGAGGTTTGCCGCTCATTTGAAGAGTTGCAGGCCTGTTACGAACATTCGTCCGAGCCGGTGACACTTGCCATTTCCAACATCAACCTGCCGGGGGCGGAAAAGGGCGAGGCGCTGGAATATCTGATCGATCTTTCGATCCCGACCATCGTTTTTACCAGTACCTTTCATGAAGCGACCCGCGAAACGCTGATCGCCAAGGATGTTGTCGATTACATCCTCAAGGACAATATTTTCGCCGTGGACATGCTGACGGAATCGGTCTGTCGCTTTCTCACCAATCACCGCCATCATGTGCTGATCGTCGACGACAGCCCGACGGCGCGGGCGCTGCTTTCGAGCCGCCTCAAGCGCTATAATTTCCGCGTCAGCCTTGCCGACAGCGGTGCGAAGGCGCTCGAAATCCTGAAAGCCAATCCCGATATCGGTCTTGTCGTAACCGACTACAACATGCCTGACATTGACGGTTTTGAACTGACGCGGCGCATCCGCACCGTGCGCGGTTCGCATGAGCTACGCATCATCGGCGTATCGTCCTCCACCAACCGGCTGCTTTCGGCGCGCTTCCTGAAGGCGGGTGGCAATGATTTCATGCTGCGGCCTTTCATCGACGAGGAATTTTACTGCCGCGTCAACCAGAACCTCGATACACTGGTGCAGATTCAGCTGGCAAAGGCGGGAGTAAGGCCGGCCGCCTGAGCGGGGCTCCTTTCGTCATAGCTGGGATTCCAGCGGCAGGAAACGCATGATGCCGGCAATGATCCGGCGGCTGATGGCGGCGTCGGGCTCGCGACGATAGATCCTTGACTGCCCCTGTTCCTCCGTTACCCAGACGATGTGTTTGCCCTTGTCGATTTCCAGCTCGAAACTCATCGTCCGGCGAATTTCGTCGGCGAATATCTCGTCCATACATGCAACTAGTGCTGCAGAGCTAAACACCACGCCCATTTCCGTGTTGAGCGAGGCGGACCGTGGATCAAAATTGAGTGAGCCGATGTAGCCCCTGTTGCCATCTCGCGTGAATGCCTTGGTGTGCAAACTTGCCTGACCCGAGCCGCGCAGGGTGAAATTCGGCTGATCCGCCTGCGCGCGCAGCTCATGCAGCCGCACGCCGCTGGCGAGAAGCGGTTTTCGATAGCGGGCATAACCGGCGTGAACGGCAGCCACATCCGTTGCGGCCAGCGAATTCGTAAGGATAGCGACGGAGACGCCGCTTTCGGCAAGTTGTGAAAATATCCCCAATCCCTGTTTGCCGGGAATGAAATAGGGGGAGGTGATATGCAGGCTGTCGCGTGCCTCCTGCATCAACGGCAGCAGGCTTTCCATCAGGAAGTTGTGACCCTTGCGGCGTTTGCCTGCCGCCTTTTCCGGTGGATCGGCCAGAACATCTGCCGCCTCGACCCAGTGTAGGCGGTCCGACATCAGGAAATGGTTGCGGTCATACTGGCTTTCGACGCGCTCCAGATAGGGTTTGGCCGCCTCGCTTTTGGGCAGCGCATCCAGTTCGCGCCGCAACTTGGCAAGTTTATTTGGCCTGCGCGCCAGCAGCGAGCGTACCGGCACGGAAACGGCGCTGTTCCAGTAATCATCGAAGATTTCGGTGGCGTCGGCGACGATCCTGCCGAAACCGAGAATGTCGAAATCGTGGAAATTCGCCCGCTCGGCGGCATCGAAATAGGCGTCGCCTATATTACGTCCACCGACGATCACGGCGCGGCCATCGGCAATCCATGCCTTGTTGTGCATACGCCGGTTGACGCTTCGGAAGCGCAGCACCAGTTCGAGACTGCGATGCAGGATATTTTCCCGCGCTCGGGTGGGATTGAACAGGCGAAGTTCGATGTTGGGGTGGCTGTCGATGGCGTGGAAGATGCGGTCTGACATGGAGACGCCGAGATCATCGAGCAGCAGCCGCACGCGTACGCCACGGTCCGCGGCGGCAATAACCTCGCGCATCATCAGCCGCCCGGTCAGGTCGGCATTCCACATGTAATACATGAGATCAAGACTACGCCCCGCCGCCCGTGCCGCTGCCACGCGTACGGCAAAGGCATCAAGGTTGGAATGCAGCAGGCAAAGTGCGTTTTTCTCGTTCCAGCCGTTCCTGATCGATTGCCAGTGACGGTCCAGCGCCGTTTCGTCTTCGGCAACGGGGAGGGCCGTGGAGGGGCGTTTGGGAATGGCCTTTTCCCGCTGTTTGCCGATGACGACGAACAGGCTCGGCCCGATGAGCACGAGAAGAATGACGATGAAGACCGTAAATGCAGTCACTTGTTTTGATCGCTCCCGGCCCGAAGATTATCAGGCACAACGCAAACGCGCGAGGGGAGAAAGGGTTCACGGCACAGGGTTCTGTGGATTGAATACGCTGTTTTCCAGGTGCCGAAGGGGCTTGTGAATCAGATAAGTGTGTGCTTATGTGTTGTCATGACTGAGAACGATATTTTCCGGGCGCTGGCCGATCCGACGCGCCGTGCCATTTTCGAAAAGCTGGCTGACGGCGCGATGAACGCTTCCGCCTTGCGTCAAGGCATCGAGATCAGCCAGCCTGCCATGTCGCAGCATCTTTCGGTGCTGCGCGGGGCAGGGCTGGTGGTGGAGAAGCGGCAGGGCCGTTTCGTCAATTACGAAGTTGATCCGGACGGGCTGACGCGGATTGCGGCCTGGCTCGGGAAATATCGCGCCTATTGGCCACAGCGCATTGAGGCTCTCAAACTCCTGTTGAAGGATATGGACCAATGAACAGGCAGACACCGGAAGCACCTAAAAACGGCATCGCGCTTGAATATGATCTGGACGAGCCGCCGCAGAAAGTGTGGCGCGCCATCAGCATTCCGGCGTTCCGCGAACACTGGTTGCCGAACAAGGTTCTGGCTGAACCTGACGCGATCGACATCAAGCCCGGCGAGGAGCTTCGCTACCGGTTGCGCGAGGATAATCCGCCATTTCTGGAAAGCACGGTTACCGTCAGGATCACGGCGAATGCTGATGGCGGCACCATCCTCAGCATCATTCACGATCTGCCCGTCCGTACCGTCCGCGTGACGAAGGCCGCCGCAAACCACAACGGTTCGCCGATCAAGCTCGCCGCCTGACGCGTAACGTTCCTCAACATTTTAACGACAGGAGTTCGCCGATGCGCGAAGTGATGCAACTCGTCCCTATGGTCGTCGAACAATCATCAAGGGGAGAAAGGTCTTTCGACATCTATTCCCGCCTGCTGCGGGAAAGGATCATCTTCCTCAACGGCGAGGTTAACGATGCGGTTTCCGCGCTGGTCTGCGCACAATTGCTTTTTCTCGAAGCGGAAAACCCGAAGAAACCGATCCATCTTTATATCAATTCTCCGGGCGGCGTCGTCACGAGCGGTCTGGCGATGTATGATACCATGCATTACATCCGCGCCCCGGTTCACACACTCTGTATGGGCACGGCACGTTCCATGGGATCGTTTCTGTTGATGGCGGGCGAACCGGGCGAGCGCACAGCACTTCCCAATGCCAGCATCCATATTCATCAACCGCTGGGCGGTTTCCAGGGACAGGCGTCGGACATGCTGATCCATGCCGAAGAGATGCAGCAGACCAAGCACCGCATGACGCGGCTTTACGCCGAACATTGCAAACAGAGTTACGAGAAATTCGAAGCGGCCATGGATCGGGATTTTTTCATGACGGCGGAGCAAGCCTTGGAATGGGGCCTGATCGACCGCGTTCTGGGCGTCCGTGAAGATGTCGCGGCGTAGTGCCGGGAACTACCCGCAAGATGTTGCTTCCATATCAACGCAAAAGGCAGCGCCCTGCGCTGCCTTTCAAGGGTTGGTCCGGATAATCAAATATCCAGATTATCCGCAAAGGCCGCCCGTTCCTGAATGAAGCGGAAACGGGCATCAGCCTTAGTACCCATCAGATTGTCCACCGCCTCGCGGGTGCCTTCGAAATCCACGTCATCGATCTCGACGCGCAGCAGGGTGCGCTTTTCGGGATCCATGGTGGTTTCCTTCAGCTGCTGGGCCATCATTTCGCCAAGGCCTTTGAAGCGGCCAATTTCGACCTTCTTGCCCTTGAAGACGGTTTCCATCAGCTCGGCGCGGTGGGCGTCGTCGCGGGCATAGGCGCTCTTGGCGCCCTGGCGAATGACGTAGAGTGGCGGCACTGCCAGATAGAGGTGATTACCGCGAATGAGTTCCGGCATTTCCTGATAGAAGAAGGTGATGAGCAACGAGGCGATGTGGGCGCCGTCGACGTCGGCATCGGTCATGATGATGATGCGCTCATAGCGCAAATCTTCTTCGCGGTACTTGGTGCGGGTGCCGCAGCCGAGCGCCTGGATGAGATCGGCGATCTGCTGGTTGGCGGAGAGTTTTTCGCGGCTGGCGCTGCCGACGTTCAGGATTTTGCCGCGCAACGGCAGAATGGCCTGATTGGCGCGGTTGCGCGCCTGCTTGGCTGAGCCGCCAGCCGAGTCACCCTCGACGATGAAGAGTTCCGCACCTTCGGCCGTGTTCTGGGAGCAATCCGCGAGCTTGCCGGGCAGGCGCAGCTTGCGCACGGCGGTCTTGCGGTTGACTTCCTTTTCCTTGCGGCGGCGCATGCGCTCTTCCGAGCGCTCGATGACCCAGTCGAGCAGCTTTGCCGCCTCGGCCGGATTGCCGGTCAGGTAATGGTCGAATGGGTCGCGCAGCGCGTTTTCGACGATGCGCTGGGCTTCGACGGTGGCGAGCTTGTCCTTGGTCTGGCCGACGAATTCCGGCTCGCGGATGAAGACGGAGAGCATGCCGGCAGCCGAAATCATCACGTCATCGGTGGTGATGTCCTTGGCGCGCTTGTTCTGCGTCAGGTCGGCATAGTTTTTCAGGCCCTTGGTGAGCGCGATGCGCAGGCCCGCTTCATGCGTGCCACCTTCAGGCGTTGGGATGGTGTTGCAATAGGAATGGATCTGCGTGTCGCCCCCATACCAGGTGACTGCCCATTCCAGCGCACCGTGGCCGCCGGTCTTTTCGGTTCGCCCGGAGAAAATCTCGCGGGTGACGGTGAATTCCTTGCCGAGCGTGGCGGCGAGGTAATCCTTGAGGCCGCCGGGGAAATGGAACACGGCCTTTTCCGGTATTTCGCCACCGGCGGGCACAAGACCGGGATCGCAGCTCCAGCGGATTTCAACGCCGCCGAAGAGGTAAGCCTTGGAGCGAGCCATGCGGAAAATGCGGGCCGCCTCGAATTTCGCGTGATCGCCGAAGATCTGTGGATCGGGATGGAAACGCACACGGGTGCCGCGGCGGTTATGCACGTCGCCCAGCTCTTCCAGCGGACCGATCGGCAGGCCGCGCGAAAAGCGCTGGCGGTAAAGCTTGCGGTTCCGCGCGACTTCGACTTCCAGCAGGTCGGACAGCGCATTCACCACAGAAACGCCGACGCCGTGCAGGCCGCCAGAGGTCTCGTAAGCCTTGCCGTCGAATTTGCCGCCGGCATGCAGCTTGGTCATGATGACTTCAAGCGTCGACTTGCCTGGCACCTGCGGGTGGTTCTCGACCGGGATGCCACGGCCGTTATCCGTTACCGTCAGGAAACCTTCGGCATCGAGATGGACCTCGATGAAATTGGCGTGACCGGCAACGGCCTCGTCCATGGAGTTGTCGATGACTTCGGCAAAGAGATGATGCAGCGCCTTTTCGTCCGTGCCGCCAATATACATGCCCGGGCGCATGCGCACCGGCTCGAGGCCTTCGAGTACGCGGATCGATGAGGCGCCGTAGTCGTCACCGGTGGGAGATACGGGCGGGGGGGGAGCGGACGAAGCGACGGGGGCAACGGCTGCCGGTTTAGGCTGCACATTCACATTGGCGGCAGCGGTCGCCGGGGCCTTCGCGGGTTTCGCCGCGTCCTCGTTCGTATCCGTGTCGCTGTTTCGTGCTGCCGGAAGACCGGAGAAAAGATCGTTGCTGTCGTCCATCATGTCCAAAGTTCAAAAGCGTGTGTCAGAATTTCGCCATGCGAATCATTATGCCATCGGCGTCAATCATAACGCCAAACGCGGTTCCCGTCCGATTGAACCGGGTTCGTCTGGGCGAGCGCGGCGCATCCTATGCCACAATTGTGTCAGGGTTTCGCAACAGGAGGATTGCGCTGCCGGCCTTGCGATGGCAAGTCTCGCAGCCACGAATGAACGGTTAGCCAAGGCATGTCCACAGCTCATTTCACGTTTTGTACTCTTTTTAGCCTGACTGTGGCGGCCATGCCCGTCGCAGCCTCTGCCGCCGAGGGCCCGCTGCGGCCTTTCAAGGACGAGTTGTTTTCCGCGCAGACGGTGCTTTCCACGGGCGATAGCGGCGCATCCGAAGTCATCGACTATCAGGAGATGCGCGATATCAACGGCCGCGACGAGGTGCCGGAGCGACGGGTGAAGCGGCAATATGTGGATATGGCGCCGAAGAAGGTGCAGGCGCTGGAAACCATGTCCGTTGAGGGCAGGGCGCTTGAGGTCGGTCGCGTCGGACCGGCTAGCGGGCAGGCGTTCACCGTCATCTTCATCCATGGGCGCGGCGGTGACCGGCGGCTTGGCATGAACGATTATACGTTCGGCGGTAATTTCAACCGGCTGAAGAATCTGGCCGTCGCCAATGGCGGCACCTATTACGTGCCGAGCGTTCGGTCCTTCGATGAGAACGGCGTTGCCGATGTAGCTGCACTGATTGCCGATGCGGCCAACAAATCGGGCGGAAAGCCCGTCATTCTGACTTGCGCCTCGATGGGCAGTTTCATCTGCTATGGCATCAGCCGTGACAAGGCGGCGGTCGCTAACCTTAAGGGCATGGCGATCCTCGGTGGTGCTGTCGATCCCGACTTTCCGAAAAGCGCTTTCGCGAAGGCAAAGAAGCCGGTCTGGTTTACCCACGGCAGCGCCGACAAGGTTTATTCGGCCGACAGCCAAGCGACGATCTTCCGCACGTTGTTGAAGGCTGGCGAGCCGGCGCGGTTCACGCGTTACGAGACCGGCAGTCACGGCACCCCGGTGCGAATGACCGACTGGCGCGTGGTTTTGAACTGGATTTTCAGCCGATAGGGGAGCATTCCGGGCCCGGTCACGACAAATTTTCCAGATTTGCCGCTGGTTTTAACCCTTGGACCGCTTTTTTGTACCAATTGCCGCCGGCTGCGGCTAAAGGAATATCCGGGAAATTCAGGCAGAGCTTCTGTCTTGATCAAGGGCCGGCTGCGGCCGAGGGATGGGGCGCGTTTGCGGCGCTCCTAGACAAAGGGAATGGGATACGCATGACGCCGAATGTTCGACCGCTTGTTGCCGGAAACTGGAAGATGAACGGCACGCGTGCCTCGCTCGATCAGATCAAGGCCATGGCAGAGGGCGTCAAGGGCGCACTGTCCGAGAAGGTGGATGCGCTGATCTGCCCGCCTTCGACCTTGCTCTACGTGGCAACGGCGCTGTGCGATGACAGCCCGCTGATGATCGGCGCGCAGGATTGCCACCAGAATGCCTCCGGCGCGCATACCGGCGATATTTCCGCCGAGATGATTGCCGACTGCTTCGGCACCCATGTCATCGTTGGCCATTCGGAGCGCCGCACCGACCATGCCGAGACCGACCATCTGGTTCGCGCCAAGGCATCCGCCGCCCATGCGGCCGATCTCATTGCCATCGTCTGCATTGGGGAAACGGCGGATGAGCGCAAGGCGGGCCAGACGCTCGATATCCTGAAGCGCCAGCTTGCCGGCTCCCTGCCGGATGAGGCGACCGCGGAAAACACCGTTATCGCTTATGAGCCGGTCTGGGCGATCGGCACCGGTCTTACCCCTACCACGGAAGATGTGCGCGAGGCCCATGCCTTCATGCGGGACGAGCTCGTCAAGCGCTTCGGCGATGCCGGCAAGACCATGCGCATTCTCTATGGCGGCTCGGTAAAGCCCGCCAATGCGCTGGAGCTGATGGGCGTGGAGAACGTGGATGGCGCGCTGATTGGTGGCGCGAGCTTGAAAGCGTCGGACTTCCTGTCCATCTATGCGGCATATGAGCGACTGACGGCCTGAATGAGGCTTTCCTGAAAGAGTATCGGGAAAGGGGCTTGGAATAAGCCTTCGCCTCATGTAAAGAGCCGCAAAACCTTCTTTATGGTGCTCCGTGCGGGGCATGGAATGGATTGTCATGCAGACCGTTTTGATTGTTATTCACCTCATGATCGTGCTGGCGCTTGTCGGCGTGGTCCTGATCCAGCGTTCCGAAGGCGGCGGCCTCGGCATCGGCGGCGGTTCGGGCTTCATGTCCGCGCGCGGAACGGCCAATGCGCTGACCCGCACCACGGGCATCCTCGCCGCGCTGTTCTTCCTGACGTCGCTCGGCCTTGGTCTCATGACCCGGTACGAATCGCGCCCGACCGATATTCTGAACCGTATTCCGGCCACTCAGGGACAGGGTAACGGCATTCTCGATACGCTCGGTCCGTCGACGACGGCACCGGCAACACCGGCTCCGGCTGAAAATGGCGTGCCGACCAATAGCGGTGCTGCTGCACCGGCCCAGAACGCACCGGCACAGACCACACCGGCTCCGGCCGCTTCCGGCACGGCCGCCCCGGCCCCGGCGCAGCCAGCCGATCCGAACGCAGTTCCGACCGGTCAATAAGCCCGGTTTTGATTTAACGCTCCGGCAGGCCAAAAGCCTGCCGGTTTTCTTTTGTTCGTATTCCGGCCAGTTGAATTACACATTCGTCAACAGCGAATTTGTAACAGCATGAAATTTGGGCTGGCGGAATCAGAGGTAAAAAGGTATCCGGTGAATCCCATGGCGCGATATGTATTCATCACAGGCGGCGTGGTCTCCTCTCTCGGTAAGGGCATCGCAGCTGCTGCACTCGGAGCTTTGCTGCAATCCCGTGGTTATCGGGTGCGGCTTCGCAAACTCGACCCCTATCTGAACGTTGATCCCGGCACCATGAGCCCGACACAGCACGGCGAAGTGTTCGTGACTGACGACGGTGCCGAGACGGACCTCGACCTTGGCCACTATGAACGCTTTACCGGGCGTTCGGCCACCAAGACCGACAACATCACCACCGGTCGCATCTATAAGAACATCATCGACAAGGAACGGCGCGGCGACTATCTCGGCGCAACGGTTCAGGTCATTCCGCATGTCACCAACGAAATCAAGGATTTCGTGATCGAAGGCAATGACGATTACGACTTCGTCATCTGCGAGATCGGCGGCACGGTGGGTGACATCGAGGCGATGCCGTTCATGGAAGCGATCCGTCAGCTCGGCAACGATCTGCCGCGCGGCACGGCGATCTATCTTCACCTGACGCTGATGCCCTACATTCCGGCAGCAGGCGAGCTGAAGACCAAGCCGACCCAGCATTCCGTGAAGGAACTGCAGGCGCTCGGTATTCACCCCGACATCCTCTTGGTGCGCGCAGACCGGGAAATTCCGGAAGCGGAACGCCGCAAGCTTTCGCTGTTCTGCAACGTGCGTCCTTCCGCCGTCATCCAGGCGCTGGATGTGGCGAATATCTATGACGTTCCGATCGCCTACCACAAGGAAGGCCTCGATTCGGAAGTGCTGGCCGCGTTCGGCATCGAGCCAGCGCCCAAGCCGCGTCTGGAACAGTGGGAAAAGGTCTGCAACCGTATCCGCACGCCGGAAGGCGAGGTCACGATTGCGATCGTTGGCAAATATACCGGCCTCAAGGACGCGTATAAGTCGCTGATCGAGGCGCTGCATCACGGCGGCTTTGCCAACCGCGTCAAGGTCAAGCTGGAGTGGATCGAGTCGGAAGTCTTCGAAAAGGAAGATCCGACGCCATACCTTGAAAAGGTCAACGGCATTCTGGTTCCGGGCGGTTTCGGTGAGCGCGGTTCTGAAGGCAAGATCATGGCGGCGCAGTTCGCGCGTGAGCGCAACGTGCCCTATTTCGGCATCTGCTTCGGCATGCAGATGGCGGTCGTGGAAGCGGCGCGTCATCTTGCCGGCATCGAAAATGCATCCTCCACCGAATTCGGCCCGACTGCCGAGCCGGTTGTTGGTCTGATGACCGAATGGGTGAAGGGCAACGAGCTGGAGAAGCGCTCCTCCAAGGGCGATCTCGGCGGCACGATGCGCCTCGGCGCCTACAAGGCGGCGCTGAAGAAAGATACCAAGATCGCCGAGATTTACGGCTCCACGGATATTTCCGAGCGCCACCGTCACCGCTACGAGGTGAATGTGGACTACAAGGACCGGCTGGAAAATTGCGGCCTCGTCTTCTCCGGCATGTCTCCAGATGGTGTGCTGCCGGAAACGGTGGAATATCCTGACCATCCGTGGTTCATCGGTGTTCAGTACCACCCGGAACTGAAGAGCCGCCCGCTCGACCCGCATCCGCTTTTCGCAAGCTTCATTGAAGCGGCGGTGGAGCAGAGCCGGCTGGTTTGACGGTTTGGAAGGATTACGAAGAGGGTCGCGAAAGCGGCCCTTTTTTGTTTGGGCGATCGTGCGTCTCAGGATGCACGGTGCGATGGCTCGCTTACGCGCCTTACCCCAGAAAATTATGCTTCTGGAGCCACGCCTCGTACCAGTTCGGCCATTCCACCGTAGGGTTGCCGGGCTTGCCCATGCCGAACCCGTGGCCGCCGGATGCGATCGGATGAAATTCGACGTCTACGCCAGCCTTTTCACAGGCGTCTCGCATGAGCCGGCTGTTGGCTGGATTGGAAATTCGATCGTCATCGGCCTGCGTCAGAAAAATTGGCGGGCAATCCTTTCGCACATGGCTTTCGACCGACCATTCGCGCATGGCCTTTTCTGTCGGGTGTCTGCCGACAAGCGATCTGCGGGTCGAGGTATCGTCATAGGGAATTTCAAGCGTGATAACGGGGTAGATCAGCGCTGCAATATCCGGGCGGGCTGATTGCCCGTCAATGTCGTCGATACGTTCGTAAGACGTAAATGCCGAGCGGGCGGCGGCAAGCCCCATCAGATGGCCACCCGCTGAAAAGCCGAGCGCGCCGATCCTGTGCGGATCAATCTGCCAGTCTGAAGCGCGTGCACGCACCAGACGAAACGCGCGCTGCACATCCTGCAACGGTGCGAGGGGTCCGAGGGCCCATCCTTCAATCGGCAGGCGGTAGTTGAGGACGAAGGCATAAATGCCTCTGGCCGCGAGCCAGCGGGCGGCGGGATAGGATTCCTTGCCTTCCTCTATGCGTTTATATCCACCGCCTCCTGCGATGATCATCGCTGACCCATTTGGCTTTTCCGGGGCAAATATCTCAAGGCTTGGTATGGCGATGTTGGTGACGGCGCCTTTGTTGCTGATATCCGAGGGACCATCCGGACCGCCACCGCCCGGAGGCCGGTTGGGCCAAAGGGCAATGCGAGGCCGATCGTCCTCAGCAAGCAGATTTGGGACTTTCATCGCTGTTGCGAGGAGTCCGCCGGCAAAAAGCAGGCTGCGGCGGCAGATCATGATGTGGTCCTCAATCGCGCATTGCGTGTTCAGTCTTTCCCCGAACAGCAGTGTATGAGGTCGATATAAAAAGCCAATTGGTCAATCTTGCGGGCGATCCGATCCTGGCTCGGTAGACACTCACAAAAAACGGGCCCGAAGGCCCGTTCTAAATCCAGCGACAAATCCCGACCGGCTTACTTCGGCCCGATCATGTTCTCCGGGCGCACATACTGGTCGAATTCCTCGTTGGTGAGGTATCCGCCACCAACGGCTTCTTCGCGCAGCGTCGTGCCGTTCTTGTGGGCGGTCTTGGCGATCTTGGCGCAGATGTCGTAGCCGAGCTTGCTGTTCAGCGCCGTCACCAGCATCAGCGAGTTTTCGACGCCCTTCTTGATATTGTCTTCGCGGGCCTCGATGCCCACGACGCAATTGTCGGTGAAGGAGACGGCGGCGTCGCCGAGAAGCTGGACGGACTGCAGGAAGTTGTAGGCCATCATCGGGTTATAGACGTTGAGCTCGAAGTGGCCCTGCGAACCGGCAAAGGAGAGCGCTGCATTGTTGCCGAAGATGTGGGCGCAAACCTGCGTCAGTGCTTCCGACTGGGTGGGGTTCACCTTACCCGGCATGATCGACGAGCCGGGCTCGTTTTCCGGCAGCGAGAGTTCACCGAGACCTGCGCGGGGGCCGGAACCGAGGAAGCGGATGTCGTTGGCGATCTTGAACAGTGCCGCTGCTGCCGCATTGATCGCGCCATGGGAGAAGACCATGGAATCATGCGAGGCGAGCGCTTCGAACTTGTTTGGCGCGGTGACGAAGGGCAGGCCGGTGATCTTGGAGATTTCCTCGGCGACCTTTTCGGCGAAGCCGATGGGGGCGTTGAGGCCCGTGCCGACGGCCGTGCCGCCCTGGGCGAGCTTGGAAAGCGCGGGCAGGGTGGTTTCGATATTGGCGATGGCGGAGGCGACCTGCGCAGCGTAACCGGAGAATTCCTGGCCGAGCGTTAGCGGCGTCGCATCCTGCGTGTGGGTGCGGCCGATCTTGATGATCTTTTCGAACTGCTTGACCTTGGCTTCCAGCGCCTTGTGCAGGTGCTTGAGGGCCGGCAGCAGGTGGTGAACGATTTCTTCCACGCAGGCGATGTGCATCGCCGTCGGATAGGTATCGTTCGAAGACTGGCTCATATTGACGTGGTCGTTGGGATGAACGGGCTTCTTGCTGCCCATCTCACCGCCGAGCATTTCGATGGCGCGGTTGGAAATCACCTCATTGGCGTTCATGTTGGACTGGGTGCCGGAGCCGGTCTGCCAGACGACGAGCGGGAAATGCTCGGTCAGCTTGCCGTCGATGACTTCCTGTGCGGCGGCGATGATGGCTTCACCGATCTTCGGGTCGAGGCCGGCAAGCGCCATATTGGCGCGGGCGGCGGCCTGCTTGACGATGCCGAGCGCGCGAACGACCGATGCCGGCTGCTTTTCCCAGCCGATCTTGAAGTTGCCGAGCGAGCGCTGCGCCTGCGCGCCCCAGTAGCGATCGGCCTGAACGTCAATAGGGCCAAATGTATCGGATTCCGTCCGTGTGGCTGTCATCAATCTTGCCTTTTTACTTGTTTTCCTCCGCCAAAACGGCGCCTTCGCCCGCCTTGCGCGGCCGATATATAGAATCATCGCGGCAGCAAAGAAAGCCGCTGTCATGCGGTGCGGGAAGATATTTCCCCTTGGGTTGCGGTGATTTTCGTGTGCCCGCGGCGGTACGGCGAAAAACGGGCTTGCGTGTCATTTTTACTACGTCATGAAAATGCCCGAAAATCTGTGCCGTGCCTCGCCCGACGGCGATGCGCGGTCAAAGCAAAGTAAATGAAATAAATAGAAATTTAACCATTCTCACCAATTCTGGAAATTACGTTTTTATGGCTTTGGCTGTATCATGAAGTTCATTTCGGCACGATTTTGGGCTTTTGGCGTTTTCTTTTCAACAGGCCGTTGATCGGCTAGACAGGCATGAAACTAATGCCCGCCGTTTTCCCGGTGGTGCTGGGTGCTACGAGGATCAAATTGCAAGTCACATCTGGAAAATCATCGGCAGCACTGATGCTGGCTCTCGGTCTTTCCCTTTCCACCGCTCTTCCCGGCAGCGCCGGCGCGGTGACGCTGATGGATCTTCTGCGCGGCGGACCGGGCAAGATCGCGCGTGATCGCGGCGAGTTGCCACCGGCCGGCATCGTCACGTCGCCATCCGGCTCCAGATCAGGCGCTGGTCAGAGTGCTGATGCTTCCGATCCCGAGCCTTTGCCCCGCGTTTCCGGCCCTCGCTATTATGACTACAAGGCGGATACGGCCCGCGCGGTAAATACCGCGAATTTCGGCGAAGGCCTTGCCAATCTGAAGTTCAGCGCCACGCCTGAAATCGCCAAGGCACTCGAAGCTTACTATGGCGCTGGCGGCAAGACGTTGTGGGTATCCGGCGGCGAACTGACCGAGCGTGCCAACGCCGCCATCGCTTTCCTGGAGACGGTTGGCGATAGCGGTCTCGATCCCGCCGATTACAGCATTTCCGCACCGGCAAAGGACGTGACGGCCAGTATCAGCAGCAATGTTGCCGGCACGACATCGAACGGTACGCCGGTCGAGACGGCCTCGGCGCCTGTTTCCGATGCCTATCAGCGGGCGCAGATGCAGTTCGAGCTGGCGCTTTCAGCAAAAATTCTCGCCTACGTGCAGGATACGACCCGTGGCCGCGTCGATCCAAACCGGCTTTCCGGTTACCATGATTTCAAGCGCAAGACGGTGAACCTCGCTCCTGTGCTGAAGCTTGCTGGCCTGAGCCCCGATGTGGCCGCTTATCTGCGCAGCCGCGAGCCTTCCAGCGCTGAGTATCAGGCGCTGAAGGCAGAGCTTGCCCGCCTGCGTGGCGAGGGCGATGCCGCCCACGTCGTGCGTGTTCCTGCCGATCTGGTGCTGAAGCCCGGTAACAGCAGCGCGGATATGGCCAGCGTCGTCAAAGCCATCGAACATCGCGCGTCGCCGGCTTTCAAGGCGGAACATGCGGCGATCATTTCGGGTTACCAGCAGACGCCGGATTATACGCCTGATCTCGTTGATCTCGTGAAGGCGTTCCAGAGCGAAAATGGCTTGAAGGCCGACGGCGTCATCGGTCGTGCGACCGTACGCGCCATGGTCGGCGAAAGCAACGATACCAAGATCGCCAAGGTGCAGGTGGCGATGGAGCAGATCCGCTGGTTGCCGGCAGATCTCGGCCAGCGTTACGTCTTCATCAACCAGCCCGCCTTCATGGCTTATTATCACAATGATGGCGTCGAGCAGTTCGGCATGAAGGTCGTGGTCGGCTCCAAGGCCAACCAGACCTATTTCTTCCAAGACGAGATTCAGACCGTCGAGTTTAATCCCTATTGGGGCGTGCCGCAGTCGATCATCATCAACGAGATGCTGCCGAAGCTGCGCCGTGACCCGTCCTATCTCGACCGGCTGGGTTACGAAGTGCAGGTGAACGGCCGTGCCGTCTCGTCCTCCAGCGTCAACTGGTATGGCTCGACCAATGCCGTTTCCGTGCGCCAGCCGCCGAGCAGCGACAATGCGCTGGGCGACCTGAAAATCCTCTTCCCGAACGCGCATGCGATTTACATGCATGACACGCCGGCAAAGAGCTTCTTCAACCGCGACATGCGGGCTCTGAGCCATGGCTGTATCCGTCTGGTGGAGCCGCGCCGCATGGCGGCTGCCGTTCTCGGCACCACCATCGACAAGGTCAACGAGCAGATCGCTTCCGGCAAGAACCGCGCCGTGCAGGTGCCGGTGAAAATCCCTGTTTACGTTTCCTACTTCACGGCGTGGCCAGACAAGGACGGCAAGGTGCAGTTCTTCGACGATGTCTATGATCGCGACAGTTACGTGCAGAAGGCCTTTGCGGTGACGACGAAGGCGAGAGCCGCTTCGATCTGATTGATCGCACCGAGAAAAAAGCGCCGGAAACGGCGCTTTTTTCGTTTGGAGGTGGGGGCCGAGCTTCGTCTTTCCGTGACACAGGTGCAGTGCGCTTATGTCATGGACCACAAAGAAGCCTAGTCCGGCCCGGGCCAAATACCCTGCCGTCGTCCTCGGGCTTGTCCCGAGGATCTGCCTACGCTCTGATTTTGTCGAGGTGGTTAGATCCTCGGGACAAGCCCGAGGATGACGGCGAAGCGAAGTGCGCACGCTTCTGCCTCAGTTTCGTTATCATGCACAGACTTAAACTGAACGGCATTTCTAGAGCACCGCGTGACGGAAGAGAGGTCAGGACACTCAAGCCGCCGCAGCGCCCCTGGCAATCAGCTTCGCGAACAAATCAGGTGTCAGGGCGTCGAAATCATCGATGACGACATCGGGCGCGAGCTCGGCCATCGGCACGTCGGTGTAACCGAAGGTGACGCCGATGGAGGGCACGTTGGCGTTTTTCGCGGCGAGGATGTCGTTGATGCTGTCGCCGACCATGACCGTGCGCCTGATATCGCCGCCGGCCTTTTCAATAGTACCGAGAATATGGCGTGCATCCGGCTTGCGGAATTCGAAAGTGTCACCGCAGGTGATCGCGGCGAAATAGTGGGTCAGACCGAGTTTTTCGAGCAGCGGTACAGCGAGGACTGCGGTCTTGTTGGTGCAGACGGCAAGCGTGATGCCGGCTTTGGAAAGCGCATCCAGCGTGTTGATGATGCCGGGGTAAGGGCGGCTTTTGCCGGGCATTTCAGCGCGATAGTGCGTGATGAAGCGTTCGTAGAGCGGATCGACGTCGGCCTCCGGCAGCTCTGTTTCACGAAGGGCAAAGGCCCGCTTGATCATGACCCGTGCGCCCTGGCCGACGAGATGCGTCAGGTCGTCATAGGTGACGGGCGCAAGCCCGGCTGTGGCAATGGTATGGTTGAGGCTCGAGACGAGGTCGGCGGCGGTGTCGACCAGCGTACCGTCGAGATCAAAAATGGCGAGCGGGGAGAGCGGGCGGGATGTCACGGAAACGGCCTCTTGGAGAATGCGGGTTCTGAGGTATTCATGCTTTCATTTGCGCCAAGCCTAGGCAAAGCCACCTGTCTTTGCAACCGCATCACAACGTTCTGTTCGTTGCCTTGAAAAAGGCTTTCGTTTGGCTTTCGACCCGTGTAAACAGCACGGCGACAACAAAGCTACCGGAGTTTCAGGCACATGGATGCCCGCCAGATGAAGATCAAGGCCGCCGAGGCCGCATTGTCCCATGTGCAGGACGGTATGCGGCTGGGTATCGGTACCGGTTCGACGGCCGAGGAATTCGTCCGTCTTCTGGCCGAGAAGGTTGCTGCCGGCCTGAAGGTCGAGGGCGTGCCCACGTCCGAGCGCACCGCGCGCCTGTGCGTCGAGCTTGGCGTGCCGCTGAAATCCCTCGATGAATTGCCGGAACTGGATCTCACCATTGACGGTGCGGACGAGGTGGATCATGCGCTGCGTCTCGTCAAGGGTGGCGGTGGCGCGCTTCTGCGCGAAAAGATCGTGGCGGCTGCATCCGGTCGCATGATCGTCATCGCGGACCAGAGCAAGGTCGTCGAAACGTTGGGCGCCTTTCCGCTTCCCATCGAAATCAATCCCTTCGGCCAGGTGGCGACGCGTATCGCCATCGAAAAGCTGGCGGCGCGATCGGGTCTTTCGGGCACACTGACAATGCGTTCATCCGGCGACGGCGTCTTCATGACGGACGGCGGGCACCTGATCCTCGACGCATCTTTTGGCCGTATTCCTGATGCAGAAGCACTGGCACGCGAGCTGAACACTATCCCCGGTGTTGTCGAGCACGGACTTTTCATCAATTTGGCATCGCTTGCCATTATCGCGGGTCCTGAAGGCGCCCGCGTGATGCAGGCAGTATAACAGGAGCGAGATTTTCATGATCAAATTGGCGGGACTCGGCAAAGCTGCCGCTGCTTCGATCCTCATTTCCGGCATCGTGTTCGGTACTGCCGCACGCGCCCAGGAAATTTCCGAAGCGCATATTGCTGCCGCACGCAAGGCGATCGCCTCTCTGGGCGTCACCGACCGTTTTGACGACATTCTGCCCGGTCTGGCGGAGCGTCTGAAGGGCGAACTCATTCAGGCTTCGCCGAACGTTCAGGACGCCATCACCACGACGGTTGACGCCAAGGCGCTCGAGCTTGCACCGCGCCGTGCCGATCTGGAACGCGAAGCGGCACTCACCTATGCACGCGCCTTCAGCGTTGACGAGCTGAATGCCATTTCCACCTTCTACAGCAGCGAAGCTGGCAAGAAGCTCCTGAAGGACGGCCCGATCGCCACGCGCGAGCTGATGAAGGCTGCCGACATCTGGGCTGCGGGCATCAACCGCGATCTCAACGCCGCCAGCATGACGGAACTCCAGAAGGTAGCCGGCGCCGATCTGAAGCCGCTTCCGGCTGACCACAACGCGACCGGTGGCGCGCCTGCAGCCAAGCCGTAAGGCAACCTTCAAAGGTTCAGAAATATTCAAAGCCCGGCCGCAAGACCGGGCTTTTCATTTGTGCGTCGCAGCACCTATATGTGGCGTGGACAGGCCGCTGGCCCATATCGAGGTCATGGCGGTTTTGAGCAGGGGTTTTGACTATGACAGCTTATCACTACGATCTCTTCGTCATCGGTGGCGGTTCCGGCGGTGTGCGCAGCGGCCGCGTGGCGGCCTCGCTCGGCAAGCGCGTGGGCATTGCTGAAGAATACCGTTATGGCGGCACCTGCGTCATTCGAGGTTGCGTGCCCAAGAAGCTGTTCGTTTATGCCTCGCAATTCCCCGAGCATTTCGAGGATGCCGAAGGTTTCGGCTGGAGCGTCGGCGAGCGCCGTTTCGACTGGAAGAAGCTGATCGCGGCGAAGGACAAGGAAATCACCCGTCTCGAAGGGCTCTACCGCAAGGGGCTGGAGAACGCCAAGGCGGATATTTTCGACAGCCACGCCGAGCTGGTCGATGCTCATACCGTTAAGCTTACGAAGACCGGCGAGACCTTCACGGCCGAGCGTATTGTCATTGCCGTCGGTGGCACACCGAATGAGCACAAGGCGCTGCCCGGCCATGAACTGACGATCTCCTCCAACGAGGCCTTCGACCTGGAAGAACTGCCGAAATCGATCCTGATTGCCGGCGGCGGTTATATCGCCGTGGAATTCGCCAATATCTTTCATGGGCTCGGTGTGGAAACGACGCTGATCTATCGCGGCAAGGAAATCCTGTCGCGCTTCGATCACGACATGCGCAGGGGCCTGCATGAAGCGATGGAGGAAAAGGGCATCCGCATCATTCTCGAAGATGTGATCGAGGAGGTCAGCGAGGATGGTGCTGGCGGTTTCGTGGCGCGCACCAAGCAGGGTAGCTCGCTGCACGTCGGTCTGGTGATGCTGGCGCTTGGCCGCGATCCCAATACTAAGGGGCTGGGGCTGGAAAATGCCGGTGTGAAGGTGGATTCCCGGGGCGCGATCATCGTTGACGATTATTCGCGGACCAACGTGCCAAGCATCTTCGCGCTGGGCGACGTCACCGACCGGGTACAGCTGACGCCGGTGGCGATCCACGAGGCCATGTGCTTCATCGAGACCGAATACAAGAACAACCCCACCAAGCCGGATCACGAGCTGATCGCGACGGCAGTGTTCTCGCAGCCGGAAATCGGCACGGTTGGTCTTTCGGAAGAGGAAGCGGGCAAGAAATATTCGGAGCTGGAAGTCTATCGCGCGCAGTTCCGCCCGATGAAGGCGACGCTTTCCGGCCGTCAGGAGAAGACGATCATGAAGCTGATCGTCAATGCCGGCGACCGCAAGGTTGTCGGCGTCCATATTCTCGGCCACGAGGCGGGCGAGATGGCACAGCTTCTCGGTATCACGTTGAAAGCCGGTTGCACCAAGGATGACTTCGACCGCACCATGGCGGTTCATCCGACGGCGGCAGAGGAGCTGGTGACGATGTATTCCCCGAGCTACCGCTTGGTGAATGGCGAGCGCGTGTAACGCCATCGCAAACGCAATACGACATTTGCCTGCCACCGCCTGAAAATCGATGGTTTTTGGGCGGTGGTGGGTTTCTTAAATCGTTTGAATTGAGTTTTATTCGTGTTGAGCGCCCAAAACGGGCGGAATGGGCCTGTTAGCCCTGACATCGGCTATGCAAAGCCTGTGCTTGGAGCTATAAGCCGCTCAATTTTTCGAGGCGGTCGTGCAAAAGTGCGCGGGCGAAAAAAGGGTAAGAACATGGCACAGAATTGGACCCCCGGCAGCTGGCGGCAGAAACCGATCCAGCAGGTTCCCGAATATCCTGATGCGGCAGCACTTGCTGCTACGGAAGCCACGCTTGCGACCTATCCGCCGCTGGTTTTTGCCGGTGAAGCCCGCCGCCTGAAGAAACAGCTTGCCAATGTGGCGGAAGGCAACGCCTTCCTGCTGCAGGGCGGCGATTGCGCCGAAAGCTTCCTCGAGCATGGTGCAGACAACATCCGCGACTTCTTCCGTGCCTTCCTGCAGATGGCCGTGGTGCTGACCTATGGCGCGCAGCTGCCCGTTGTGAAGGTGGGACGCATTGCCGGCCAGTTCGCCAAGCCGCGCTCTTCCAACGTGGAAGTTCAGGATGGCGTGACGCTGCCGTCCTACCGCGGTGACATCATCAACGGCATAGAATTCAATGAAGCCTCGCGCATTCCGAGCCCGGAGCGGCAGCTCGACGCCTATCGCCAGTCGGCAGCGACGCTGAACCTGCTGCGCGCTTTCGCCATGGGTGGTTACGCCAACCTGGAAAACGTTCACCAGTGGATGCTCGGCTTCATCAAGGACAGCCCGCAGGCGGATCGTTACCGCAAGCTGGCTGACCGCATTTCCGAAACCATGGACTTCATGAAGGCGATCGGCATCAGCGCGGACAGCAATCCGAGCCTGCGCGAGACCGATTTCTTCACCAGCCATGAGGCGCTGCTGCTCGGTTACGAAGAGGCGCTGACCCGCGTCGATTCGACATCCGGCGACTGGTACGCGACATCAGGACACATGCTGTGGATCGGCGACCGTACGCGCCAGCTCGACCATGCGCATGTGGAATACTTCCGGGGCATCAAGAACCCGATCGGCCTGAAGTGTGGCCCGTCTCTGACGCCCGACAATCTGATTGGGCTAATCGATGCGCTGAACCCGGCCAACGAGGCCGGCCGTCTGACGCTGATCTGCCGTTTCGGCCATGACAAGGTGGCAGACAGCCTGCCGAAGCTCATTCGTGCAGTTGAGAAGGAAGGCCGCAAGGTCGTCTGGTCCTGTGATCCTATGCATGGCAACACGATCACGCTCAACCACTACAAGACGCGTCCGTTCGAGCGCATTCTGTCGGAAGTCGAAAGCTTCTTCCAGATCCATCGCGCCGAAGGCACGCATCCGGGCGGCATCCACATCGAGATGACCGGCAAGGACGTGACGGAATGCACGGGTGGCGCGCGCGCCGTGACAGCGGATTCGCTGTCCGACCGTTACCACACCCATTGCGATCCGCGCCTCAACGCCGATCAGGCGCTGGAACTGGCGTTCCTGCTGTCCGAACGCATGAAGAGCGGTCGTGACGAGAAGCGTCTGGCAATCGCCAACGCCTGATTCAAGCAACGGACTGCATAAAGCAAAAAAGCCGCCGGGAGACCTTCCGGCGGCTTTTTCGTGCGTGGTGCTGATTATTGCACCAGCGCGGGCTGCTGACAGCGGACATCCGTGACGCGCACATCGGCTTCGCCGATCTTGACGCCGAGAACCAGGAGCACGTTGTAGAGCAGCTGATCGACGGGAGCCGTGACCGCCGCAAGGGTATTGGCAAGCGCTGTCTGGATGCCTGCGAGGCCACCCAAATCAAGGTTGATGAAGAGAAGCCGGATATCGAGATTGAGGTTCTTCAGCAGCGAACTGACAAGAGTGGTAACGGTGTCCTTGGTCGAAACGCTCTTGATCTTGGCCTGTGTGATCTCCGACTGCGTGAAGGTCAGCTTGGTCTTCGTCATATTGGTGGCGTTGATGAGGGCGCTGCCATTGATGGCAAGCAGCGCCGAATCCACGATCGCCGCCTTGGTGACACGCGGGTCCTTGCCGAAATTGGCAAAGGCCGAAGTATCGACATTGCCGAGCGCGATTTCCGCAACGCCGGGAACGACTTCCACATCCACCGTGCCCTGTCCGCCGCCGGTGCATCTGATATCGGCAAGCCGCGCTTCGGCATGGGCGACTTCCACATAGAGCGGAATATTGACCTTCAGACCGGCGATGGCCTGAAGCCCGTCCACCACGACGCTGACCGCCAGCCGGGTCTGTGCGGTGCGGACGATAGTGCCCGGGCTGCCAACGGCGAGAGACGGCGTTTCGACAGGCGGTTCACCGATGGCGAGCGTTGCCTTGACCGAGGCGAGACCGAGAAGGTTGGCGTTGATATTGAGCCCTAGCTGGTTGCCGCCATTACCTGCAACGGCCGCAGCATTGATGAGATCGAATACGCCGGCTGTCACCTTGAGGTTTTCACCCGTACCGATCAGCTTGTCGGAGAAGGGGCCGAGGTTGAGGATTTCCTCAAGCTTGATCTTGACGTTGCTCTTGTTGACGGTTTTTTGAAGCGTGTTCAAAACGTTGACGACCACCGGCTGCAGGCCTGTGGTTTTCGTCAACACCTCAAGAAATTTGCCGTAGCTGATCTCCGTCTGCAGAACATCCTTGTAGGTGCCGGCGGTGAGGTTGAGATCGACTGCAAGCGCATCGACGATTTTGAGCGCATTGACGTCGGCGGCGACAAGGGCCTGATAGTCCATGAGTTTCAGCGATACGGTCGTGCCGAGCAGGCCGCCGAGCAGGCTGTTGAGAATTCCCTCGTCCAGACTGGCAAGCCGTGATCCGACCGAAAATGCCGCGATCTTCTGGGACGACGCCGTTCCGACCGCCGAGACCTTGGGCGGCTTGGTGAAGGCGGAGGCGAAGAATATCTGCCCCTGCTCGACGATGTTCACCTTTATCGCATTGGTGGGCAGGGCGTTATCAACGAAACGCTGGCCGACCGGCACGGTCGCATCCGGCTCGTAGTGACCCTTGATGATTTCGGCGTAACCCTTGCTGCTGGCGAATTCATTCTGGGGATCGAAGGGTTCCAGCCCCTTGGCGGTCAACAGGCCCTTGTCGGTCTTCACCCCGAGATCCATGCCATTGAGGGCGAAATATTGCTGGACCGCCTTTTCGGCATCGGTGGCATTGGCGGCCGCAGAGATGGCCGCGAGATCTGCGGTCTGCTGCAATTGCCGTTTCTGCAATGTCAGGTAACCGTAGTCGACGCCCAGCGCCAATATGCCGATGAAAAGCGGTGCGGTGAGGCCCGCAGAGATTGCGATGTTGCCCGTCTTATCCTTGAGGATGCGGGGAAGCAGGGAAGGAATGGTCCGCATGTCATGCTCCTCCGATCCGGATGGTGGAAAAACGCCGAATGACCGGCTCGGGCATGGTGTAGCTGTAGAGGCTCCAGATCGGCAGGTTGCTGGCGTCGTATTCCACCTTCACCGTGAACTGGTTGGCATTGGCGGGGTCGGTGGCGACATTGACGGTGAAACGCGTCTTGTCCATGAAGGCGTAGCTGAGGTCACTTTTGGTGACGAAATCGCGGGCAAGCTGCTGGCGCTCGTTGGTGTTGAGGCCGGCAACGGCTGTTCTCGCTGCGTCGGCGGCAATCTGCTGCACCGAATAGGCCGCCATCAGATAGATGCCGTAGGCAATCATGGTGAGAAGGACGAGAAAGAAGATCGGCGCGACAATGGCGAACTCGACAGCGTTCGAGCCGGACCGATCGCGAAGGAAACGCACTGCATTACGCATAAAGCACCCCCGTTCCTCAAGGCATCAAGGTTCGACGCCTTGTTTTATTATTTTCGGAAATGCTAATTTATAGGCGTTAATTTTTTATTGATGCCGCCCTTATGGGTTGCAGGCGCGTTAAAAAATTCGCGTCACCACCAGCTGATTTTCAAATAAGCCGAAGCCCTTTGAAGCTGGCGTGGCCGTCCTTGCCGATGATGATGTGATCGTGGACGGTAATGCCGAGCGGCTTTGCCGTATCGATGATCGTTTTGGTCATCTCGATATCGGCCCGCGAAGGCGTGGGGTCTCCACTTGGGTGATTGTGGATTAAAATCAAAGCCGTAGAGGATAATTCAAGGGCGCGCCGGACAATTTCGCGCGGGTAGACCGGGGTATGATCCACGGTTCCCTGACCCTGTACCTCATCGGCGATCAGGACATTGCGCTTGTCGAGGAAGAGAATGCGAAACTGTTCACGCGTCTCGTGGGCCATGGCGGCATGGCAATAGTCGATGACCGACGACCAGGAGCCGAGAACCTGCTTGTTGCGGATTTCGCTTTTCAGCATACGCTGGGAAACGGACGCGACGAGCTTCAGGTCCAGCGCGACGGCCTCGCCAACGCCTTTCACCTCCTGCAGCAGTGCCACAGGGGCGCCGAGAACCCCGCCAAGCGTTCCGAAGCGGGCAAGGAGGGCTTTGGCGATGGGTTTGGTATCGCGCCGCGGGATCAGCCGGAACAACAGAAGCTCCAGCAATTCGTAATCGGCCAGCGCGGCATCCCCGCCATCGCGGTAGCGCGCCCGCAACCGGTCGCGGTGACCGTGATAGTGAGCGGCATCCGTTTCCTGTTCCGCAACGGTTGCGGTGCGCTCGGTCTTCTTCGGCGCGCTTCGCGGTTCTGCGAAAAAGCCGCGCTCGTCCGCCACGTCGAACAGATCGCCTTCGCCTGCCTCAAAGCCTGACGTCGTAGAAAGATCGGCGGACGGCGGGGCGGGGCGTTTTGCCATTGATGGTCTGGCCTTATGCGAGTGGCGGCAGGCCCGGGCGATCAAAGCCGCCCGGTGACAGCGTGAAGATTTCGCAGCCGGTGGCGGTGACGCCAACGGCATGTTCATATTGTGCGGAGAGAGAACGATCACGCGTCACCGCGGTCCAGCCATCGGAAAGCACCTTCACATGCGGCTTGCCGAGATTGATCATCGGCTCGATGGTGAAAATCATGCCTTCGCGAATTTCCGGGCCTTCATTCGGCTGGCCGTAATGCAGGATGTTCGGCGTATCGTGGAACAGGCGTCCGACGCCATGGCCACAGAAATCACGCACGACAGAGCAGCGCTCGGCTTCCGCATAGGCCTGGATCGCTGCGCCGATTGCTCCGGTGCGCGCACCGGGCTTCACCGCCGCAATACCGCGCATCAGGCATTCATAGGTTACTTCCATCAGACGTTCGGCCGCGCGCTTGATCTGGCCGACCGGGTACATGCGGCTCGAATCGCCGTGCCAACCGTCCAGCACATAGGTGACGTCGATATTGACGATATCGCCGTCGCGCAGCGGCTTTTCGTCCGGAATACCGTGGCAGACCACATGGTTGATCGAGGTGCAGACGGATTTGGTATAACCGCGGTAATTCAGCGTCGCCGGCAGCGCGCCGTGGTCGGCACCGAATTCAAAGACGAAGCGGTCGATGGCGTCGGTCGTCACACCCGGCTTGACGATGGCCGCCAGTTCATCGAGGCAACGCGCTGTCAGCTGACACGCCTTGCGCATGCCGTCGAAATCCTCAGGCGTATAAAGGCGGATGACGCCCGTATTCTTGAGGGGGGCGGAGGCTGCGTCGATATAGGTGACCATCATAGTGCTTTCTGTCTCTTCACGTCCCTGTTCATAAAACAGCCGGACGCCATTCGTCCATCTTAACCGTTCCGCTGACCGAAATTTGTGTCGGGGAGACCGCGCATTTCACCGCATAGGCCTCCACGCCGCGCGCCATTGCCCGCTGAAAGGCCAGTGCATAGACCGGATCGAGATCATCACAGATACGCATCCGATCGCAATCGCCCCGCTGGATGAGATAGAGCATCACGGAGCGGTAACCGGCTTCCGCCGCGTCACCCAATTCCTCCAGATGTTTCGCGCCGCGTTTGGTGGCGGTATCGGGAAACTCGGCAAGACCCTTCTCGCGCATGAAGTGCACGTTCTTCACTTCCACATAGGCGTCCGGCCTGCCGGGTTCCGAAAGCAGGAAATCGATGCGGGAGTTGCGGCCGTATTTCTGTTCGCGCCGGATCGTCGAATAGCCGCCCAGTTTCGGGATGCGGCCGTTGATTATGGCTTCCTCTGCCAGCCGGTTCGGCATGCCGGTATTGATGCCGACCATGGTGCCATCGGCCTCGATCATTTCAAACATGTGCCGGTATTTACGGGTCGGGCTGTCATGTTCCGAGAGCCAGATGCGGGAACCCGGCGTCGTCAGCCCGCGCATCGAGCCGGTATTGGGGCAGGAGCCGGTGATCGCCGTGCCGTCTTCCAGAATGGCATCGAAGAGGAAGCGCTTGTAGCGGGAGATGAGCGTGGCGGGGGTAAGCGGGGGTGTGAAGAGCATATGGCCTGAAAAATGTTTGGTGAAGGAGTTGGTCAGGACAGGACATAGGTTCCCGGCGCATCGCCGAGCACCGGGCGCTTGCCGTCTTCCGGCTTACGCGCCGTCACTTTTTCGGCGTTCTGGCTCGCGATCCAGTTCTGCCAGTGCACCCACCACGAACCCTTGTGGGGCGTGGCGGCGGTCTGCCAGGCATCGAAGTCTCCTGACGGTGACGGCCCCGTCCAATATTGGTATTTCTCAAGCTGCGGCGGATTGACGACGCCGGCAATGTGGCCGGATGCGCCAAGCACGAATTCCACTGGCCCGCCGAACAGCGAAGCCCCCGCAAAGACCGATTTCGCCGGCGCGATATGGTCGTCACGGGTGGCGAGATCATAGACGGGGATTTTGATGTCGCCGAGATTGATGCGCTTGCCGCCAACACGCAGCAGCCCGCGAGCGAGATTGTTCTCAAGATAACAATTGCGCAGATAGAACGAATGGCTGGCGGCTGTCACCCGGGTCGAATCGGAATTCCAGTAGAGCAGATCAAAGGGCAGGGGCTCGGTGCCGCGCAGGTAATTATCGACCATGTAGGGCCAGATGAGATCGGATGCGCGCAGCATGTTGAAGACGGTCGCCATGATAGAGCCATCGAGATAACCGACCGCCTGCATGTGCTTGTCCAGAGCCGCCAGCTGGCCTTCATCGATGAAGACCTTGAGGTCGCCGGCGTGGATGAAATCTGTCTGGGCGGCCAGCAGCGTGGCGCTGCGGATGCGCTCATTGCCTTCCTGCGCATGCAGCGCCAGTGCCGAGGATAAAAGCGTGCCGCCGACGCAATAGCCGATGGCGTTGATGTCCTTCTCACCGGTCCGTTCCTTGATGGTATCAAGCGCAAAGTCGATGCCCTCGCGGATGTAATCGTCCCAGCCCTTTTCTGCCAGACGGGCATCCGGGTTGATCCAGGAGACCATGAACACGCTGTGGCCCTGTTCCAGGCACCAGCCGACGAAGGATTTTTGCGGATTGAGATCGAGAATATAGAATTTGTTGATCCAGGGCGGCACGATCAGCAGCGGCCGTTTGAAGACCTTTTCCGTCGTTGGCGCATAATGGATGATTTCGCAGAGCGGGCTTCTCGCCACGACCTTCCCAGGCGTGACGGCAATATTCTGGCCGATGACGAATTTGCTGTAATCGGTCTGGCGCAGTTTCAGATGGCCATTGCCAGCCGCCACATCCTCGGCCAGCTGCGCCATGCCCTTGACAAGATTGGCGCCGCTGGAGGCCACCGTCTCGCGGAAGACCTGCGGGTTGGTGAAGACGAAATTGGCCGGCGAAAGCGCCTCCGTCACCTGCCGCATGTAAAACAGCGCTTTGGTGCGGGTATGCTCATCCAGCCCATCGGCTTCCGTCACCATGCGGTCGGCGAAACCGACTGTCGTCTGGTAGGCTTTGAGCAGAAAATCGAAGAATGGATTGGCCTGCCAGTCGGCATCGGCAAAACGTTTGCTTTTGCGCTGTGCAGGACCGCTTTCGGCCGGCCTCTCCGAGGACGAATCGGCCTCACCGGAAAATTGCGCCACCGATTTTGACCACAGATCGTAATAGCTCGAAAGCAGATGGGTTTGTGCTTCCAGAGACCGCTTCGGTTCGGCCATCCAGTATTCGGCGACATCGGAGAGCGTCTTGACGAGATCGGTCACCGGATCGGCGCTTGCCTGCGGTATTTCACCGCGCTCGCGTGGTGCCAGCCATTCGGAGGCGGCCTTGCCGAGATTCTCGAGCGCGCGGGCGATGTTGATCGCGAATGTTTCGGGATCGCGGATCAGGTAAGCCTCGGCGGAACTGGCGTCGAAGCCGGGCGTTTTGCGACCCTTTTTCCCCGCCCCGCCGTCAACACCTGCCATGCACGATCCTCCACCAAATTTGTGTTTGCACATTCTGCATGAAAACGAATACAAGTTCCACCAGCAAGGGGAGGCCGCCAGGGGCCGAACCGCAGTCGAATTCGATATCGGCAGATATCCTTACAGGCGGAACATGACGATGGGCAAGCACATGGGCACATGGGGAACATATGCGGAAAATGCGGCAAGAATCGCTGTGCTTTCGCTCTCCGGCGTGATGCTCGCCACGACACTTGCCGCCTGCAAGGCCCCGGAGCCGATCGTCGCTCCCGCCCATATGCGCCGCCCGACGACCGAAATCGTCGGTCCGCGCCCGGTCAGCGACACGGCGGTGAGCCAGAAGCGCGACACCGGCACCTATCCGACCTTCTCGCAGCCGCTGACGGCGGCTGGCACCCAGATGGGTGAGGATGAGGCTTCGACCATGGAATCAAACCTTTCGCGTCTCGGCGCTGCCCGGAAAAACGGCCAGATTTCCGAAGCGGAATATAATCGCCGGGTTGCCGAATTGCGGGCGCTTGCCGAAAACCAGAAACCGGTTGCGACGCCTGCTGCTTCGCAGTGAGATCATGTCGCGCATTTTGCGCGATATAAGGTTTGATATGGAGCGAGCTCACGCCCCTTGTTCTTCTCCCCGCCGGGGAGAAGTCCGCGGCAGCGGGATGAGGGGCAAGCTCTCCGAAATCCTGCAACGTGCCCCCCTCATCCGACCCTTCGGGCCACCTTCTCCCCGGCGGGGAGAAGAAACTCGCGGCGGCGCCGAGTTCTGCAACAGTGGCATTTGTGGGCGTAGCGTCATGCGGGCATGACATCATAACCCCTTCTTTACCCTGCCTCTGAACCTTCCGCTTACCCAAGATGTTAAGCGGATGGATGCGGTTTGCCGGCTATGATGCGGGCATAACAAACAGGCCGCTTAAAAAAAGCGGGGCACAGGGTGAAATATCATGAAATGCATCGCCGCTTTGCTGGTTCTTGCCGGTTTTGCGCTCGCACCCGCTCAGGCGCGGGCGCCACATATCTATTTCGGCACTCCCGCTCTTATGGGGCGGTGATAGGGTAATCTCGTCAGTCGTTGCCGGCGGCTTCGCTCAGCGTGTCGAGATCAGGCACGGTAATGTGGCGGTTGTTCTCGATGCGGATAATGCCTTCCTTGCGCAGCTTGGTCATTTGCCGGCTAACTGTCTCGATGGTGAGCCCAAGAAAATCGGCGATATCGGCGCGTGACAGCGGCAGGTCGAAAGCCGATTTGTCATCTTTTTCCGGATCGATATGGGTGGCGATCATATAAAGAAAGCTTGCAACTTTTTCGAGCGCCGATTTGCGTCCCAGCGTCAGCATCCAGTCGCGCGCCTCGTCCAGTTCCTTTAGCGACTGGTTGTGAAGCTTGCGTTCCATGTCAGGCACTTCGGAGACCATGCGGTCTACGACGCGGCGCGGGAAGAGACAAATCTCCACATCGGTTGCGGCTTCGGCGGTCATCTTGCTTTCCGCCATGAACGGGCGGCCGAGAAAATCGGGAGCGAATTGCAGACCGACGATCTGCTGGCGGCCATCCGACATCATTTTCGACAGCTTCACCACGCCGTTGAGGATATTGCCGTAGGAGGTGACGAGTTCGCCCTGACCGAGAAGCTCATTCCCTGCCTCCAGTTTTTTACGGCTGGAGTGACGGTTGAGGTCGCAGAGCTGCTGCGGTGTCAGCGTGCTGCAAAGACCGCCGTGACGCGCCTCGCAGGAGCGGCATACAACGGGATATTCCGAATTGTGGATGGTCTTCTGCAGCGTGTCCATAAGCCTTTTCCAATGCTGGCTTTTTAAAGGACGATTACGACCGTGGGTATAAGTTTCGGTCTCTGTGAAGGCTTGCGCCGTGTAGCCGTCGCCCCCGCGTCTACTTTAGCAAGAACTTATGGCGCAATTTGATTGAAGTCAAAGTTGCAAACTGTCGCAGCCGTTACTGAAAGAGAGGAAATCGACATTTTCTTGATAAAAGGCAAATCGGGCGATGAATACCGAACTTCTTCACAAATATTCGGGTGCAGTGCCGCGTTACACGAGCTATCCGACCGCGCCGCACTTCCACGAGGGAATCGATAATGGCACCTATCGCGGCTGGCTCGGCGCACTCGGTCACAGGAATCGCCTTTCGCTTTACCTGCATATTCCCTATTGCGACCGGCTGTGCTGGTTCTGCGCCTGTCATACCAAGCACACGCTGAAATACGAGCCGATTGCCGTTTATCTTGAGGCACTTAAGCAGGAGATTGCTGCGGTTGGTGCGCTTGTTTCGCCTGATGCTGTCGTGAGTGCGGTGCATTTCGGCGGCGGTTCGCCCACCATGCTGAAACCGGAGGATATGGTGAGCCTGATGGACTGTCTGCGGCGTCATTTCACCTTCGGGCTGGCACCCGAAATCAGCGTCGAGATGGACCCCAATGATCTGGACGACAGCCGCTATGATGCGCTTGCGGCCATCGGCATGTCGCGGGCAAGCCTCGGCGTGCAGGACTTCGATGACAAAGTGCAAAAAACCATCAACCGCATCCAGTCTTTCGAACAGACGAAATCTGTCGTGGATGCGGTGCGCGCGAGGGGCGTTCACTCGGTCAATTGCGACATTCTTTATGGGTTGCCATTTCAGACCTGCGTGACGTTGGAAAAAACGGTCAACCAGATTGTGTCGCTCGATCCTGATCGCATCGCGCTTTTCGGTTATGCGCATGTTCCGTGGATGAAAAAACATCAGTCGATGATCCCCGAGCAGGCGCTGCCGGATATTGCCGAGCGCTACCGCCAGATGACCCTGGCGAGCGACATGCTCCAGCGGGCCGGTTACAGGCAGATCGGCCTCGATCATTTCGCCAAGCCGTCCGATACCCTGTGCCATGCGGCGGAAGCCGGCGCTTTGCGGCGGAATTTCCAGGGCTATACGACCGATACCGCCGACGCGTTGATTGGGCTCGGTGCATCCTCGATTGGCAGGTTGCCGCAGGGCTATGTGCAGAACATGGTGGCGACGGGCGAATATCAGCGCATGGCAGGTGAGGGCGGGCTTGCCGCCGTCAAGGGGATTGAATTGTCGCCGGACGATCATCTGCGCTCGCATGTCATCGAAAGACTGATGTGCGATTTTTCGATCGATCTTTCCGAATTGCAGCACCGTTTCGGCAAGGTAAGCCACTCCGTCATGGATCAGGCGCAGCGGTTTGCCGCAGGTGACAGGGACGGCGTTGTGCGCCTGGACGCCGATATTTTTGCCGTAACCGAGGCTGGAAAGCCGTTTGTACGTAACATTGCGGCAATCTTCGATACCTATCTCGGCAATGGGCGTGGTCGCCATTCGGTTGCTGTTTAGGCAACAGTTTTGGGGCAAATTTCAAAGTTACGTCACGAAACCATTGGCTTTTTTGTGCGACTTGCCTATGTGGTGCGTCAGAAAGAATAATTCATACGAACGACAATAAGGATTATGGGCGTGACAGCTACATTCGACAAGGTTGCCGACATTATCGCCGAAACCAGCGAAATCGACCGCGAAACCATTACGCCGGAGAGCCACACGATCGACGATCTGGGCATCGACAGCCTCGACTTTCTGGATATCGTTTTCGCGATCGACAAGGAATTCGGCATCAAGATCCCGCTTGAGCAGTGGACGCAGGAAGTCAACGAAGGCAAGGTTTCCACTGAAGAATACTTCGTGCTGAAGAACCTCTGTGCCAAGATCGACGAATTGCGCGCAGCCAGGGGCTGAGACGAAGATGCCCGCTTCAGGCGGGCATTTCTTTTTAAAGCCCGCCGTCATGGCGGGTTAAACCGACCAGAGACGGGCCGGACGGATGCTGCTTGAATATTTTCAGATGATCGACAAGGTCGAAGCCGTGGACATGGCGACGCGCACGTTGAAGGCGCGGTCCGTCGTTCCCGACAAGAGCCCTGTTTTTGAGGGCCACTTTCCCGGCATGCCGCTGGTTCCGGGTGTGCTCTTGATCGAGACCATGGCGCAGGCCTCCGGCATGATGGTTCTGGCCTTTAGCGATTTTGCGTCCATGCCGTTCCTGATGTCGGTCGATGGCGCCAAGATGCGCACCTTCGTGGAGCCCGGCGCTGTTCTCGACATCGAGGCCGTGCTGGAACATGACGGTTCGGGCTTTGCCGTTACCAAGGCGAAGATCACCAGCGGTGGCAAGAAGGTCTGCGACGCGCAGCTGAAGTTGCGCACCATGCCGTTCAGCGACATCCCGCTTGGGCCTATCGTCAAGAAGCGGGCCGAGGAAGTCGGCCTGATGGCGGCGATTGCCGCGGATGCGCAGAAATAAGCGTTTTTGCCCGTCTGAAAGACGAGCGTTTTTTCCTCGACCCGGTTTTGAAGCACGAAAATCGTGGGCTCGCGACGGCGGATCGGGCCTTCACCATTGCCAATCCGCATCGCGCGCTTTATTCCGCAACGCATGAAGTGGTTGTTCGCAACCGCCGTGGATAGCCGTGACCGTTTCGGCGGGGCCGGCTGCAAAGGATGACAGACGATGAAATCTGACAATGATGTGGTGATAACAGGGGTCGGCATCGTGACCTGTCACGGCGTTGGCAGCCAGGCGCATCTGGCGCTTCTTTCTGGAGCCGCCGCGCCGGCGACGATTGTCGAGACCGAAAAATTCAAGCCCTATCCAGTCCATCCCATGCCGGAGATCGACTGGTCGGCCCAGATCGCCAAGCGCGGCGACCAGCGCCAGATGGAAAACTGGCAGCGTCTCGGCGTTTTTGCCGCCGGTCTTGCACTTGATGATGCCGGCTTGAAGGAAAATGCCGAAGCCTGCGCCACCATGGACATGATCGTTGCCGCCGGCGGCGGTGAGCGCGACATCAATGTCGATACGCTGATCGTTGACGAGGCTTTGAAGCGCAACGACCGAGAAAAGCTGCTGAACGAAAAGCTGACGACGGAACTGCGCCCGACGCTGTTTCTCGCGCAGCTTTCCAACCTGATGGCCGGCAATATCTCCATCGTGCACAAGGTCACCGGGTCTTCCCGCACCTTTATGGGTGAGGAAGCGGCCGGCATTTCCGCCGTCGAAACCGCTTTTCATCGTATTCGTTCGGGCGAATCGAGCCACGCCCTCGTGGGCGGCGCCTTCTCCGCTGAGCGTCCAGACATGATCCTGCTTTTCGAAGCCATCGGCGCACACGCGCAGGGTGGCTGGCAGCCGCTGTGGTCGCGTGGCGACCAGGACGGCGGCGGCATGATTTCTGGTTCGCTCGGCGCCTTCCTCGTGCTGGAATCACGCAAGCATGCCAGCGAACGTGGGGCGCGTATCTATGCCCGCATCGACGCCATCGAGGGTGACCGCGGCAGCCGCGACGACGGCAAGATGGAAAAGCGCATGGAGCGTTTGCTGGCCCCGGCCAAGGACAGCGCTACGACCGTCGTATTTTCCGGTGCAAGCGGTTATGACGATGTCACGACCCGCGAGAAGGATATTCTCGAAAAGGCGCTGCCAAAGGCTGCCATTCGCGGTTTTGGCGGTATCACCGGCCACGGACTTGAAGCGCAGTTTCCGCTCGGGCTGGCCCTGGCCGCGCTCACGCTTGAAAGCGGCGCAAAGGTTCCTACCTTCGACGCGGCTGCGGAAAAGCCAATGGGCGAGGCGGCTACCGAGGCCGTTGTCACCACCGTCGGTCATGTGCGCGGCGAAGGTGTCGCCGTTCTGTCCCGCGACGTTTGAGGAGAAAAGACCATGGCTTCCAACTTCAGGGATCATCTCGGTCGCCCGATCGTCGCTGTTACCGGCATGGGCATCATCACCTCGCTTGGGCAGGGACTTCAAGACAACTGGGCGGCGCTGACGTCAGGCAAATCCGGCATTCACAAGATCACCCGTTTCCCGACTGAAGGGCTTTCGACCAGGATCAGCGGCACGGTGGATTTCATCGATATTCCGGTTCCGAATTCCGTCGAACGTTCCTATGCCTTCGCGCGCGAAACCACCATCGAAGCGCTGGCGGAGGCCGGCATCTCCGGTGACTTTGACGGTCCCCTATTTCTCGCAGCGCCGCCGATCGAGCCGGAATGGAGCGCCCGTTTCGAACTCGCCGACAGGTCTCCGCCGGCCTCCCAGCCGGGTGACGCCTATGAGCGTTTTCTGACGGCCTTCCGCCAGCGGCCCGATCCGGCATTCCAGGAGGCAGCACTTTTCGGTGCGATTTCCGAACGCCTTTCCGATCGTTTCGGTACGCGCGGCCTGCCGGTCACGCTGTCGACCGCCTGTGCATCCGGAGCGACCGCGATCCAGCTTGGCGTCGAGGCCATCCGTCAGGGCCGCACCGAACGGGCTTTGACGGTCGCGACCGATGGTTCCGTGAGCGCCGAAGCGCTGATCCGCTTCTCGCTTCTCTCGGCGCTTTCGACCCAGAACGACCCGCCGGAAAAGGCTTCCAAGCCGTTCAGCAAGGATCGCGATGGTTTCGTGATCGCCGAAGGTGCCGCAACTCTGGTGCTGGAATCGCTCGAAGCCGCCGTTGCACGCGGCGCCAAGGTGCTGGGCATCATCAAGGGTGCAGGGGAAAAGGCTGACAGTTTCCACCGTACGCGCTCTTCGCCCGATGGCGGCCCGGCGATTGCGACGATCCGTGCGGCACTGGCCGATGCGGGCGTGGCCGAAAGCGATATCGGTTATATCAACGCCCACGGCACCTCGACGCCTGAGAACGACAAGATGGAATATGGCTCCATGCTCGCCGTCTTCGGCGAAGGCCTGAAGAACATTCCGCTGTCGTCCAACAAGTCGATGATCGGTCATACGCTGACCGCCGCAGGTGCCGTGGAAGCGGTGTTCTCTCTGCAGACCATGCTGACCGGCACGCTGCCGCCGACGATCAACTACAACAATCCCGATCCGACCATCACGCTCGACGTGGTGCCGAATGTGAAGCGGGATGCTGAGGTGGGTGCGGTTCTGTCGAACTCCTTCGGGTTTGGCGGGCAGAATGCAAGCCTTGTCATGACGCGGGAACCGGCTTAACCGGTTCGTTACAACAGGGGCGTTTCCGAATGACTTGCGGAAACGCGCCCGTTTCTTTGATTTCGCATTCCAGCCGCAAAACCGTTACAGAGTTTTGCTGGAATGATTTTAGATAACGCCTTCGGGCGAAGGACTGATATATGCGCGCTCTTCAACTCGTCGACGACCGGAAGCTCGAAAAAGTGGACCTGCCCGAACCGGACGCTCCGGGCCCGGGCGAGGTGACGCTGCGCGTCAAGGCCGTGGCGCTCAACCATATCGACGTGTGGGGCTGGCGCGGCATGGCTTTTGCCAAACGCAAGATGCCGCTCACCATCGGTGCCGAGGCCTCGGGCGTTGTCGAGGCCATTGGTCCCGGCGTTTCGAACGTGCTGCCGGGCCAGCTCGTCTCGGTCTATGGTGCGCGTACCTGCGGGCTTTGCAAGCCCTGCCGCGAAGGCCGTGACAATCTGTGCGAACATGTTCAGGGCGTTCACGGTTTCCATCTTGATGGTTTCGCGCAGGAAAAGATGAATATTCCCGCCCGTCAGCTCGTGCCGGCACCGCATGGCATCGACGCCGTTGCCGCTGCCTTGGCACCAGTGACGTTCGGTACCGTCGAGCACATGCTGTTCGACAATGCCAAGCTTGAGCCTGGCGAAACCATTCTCATCCATGCCGGCGGTTCCGGCATCGGCACGGCGGCGATCCAGCTTGCCAAGAAGATGGGCTGCACCGTCATCACGACAGTCGGTTCCGATGATAAGATCGAACGGGCGAAGGCGCTCGGCGCCGATCATGTCATCAACTATCGCACTGACCGTTTCGAAGGCGTCGTGCGCAAGCTGACGAAAAAGAAGGGTGTCGACGTCGTGTTCGAGCACGTCGGCAAGGACACCTTTGTCGCTTCGATGTTCTCGCTGAAGCGCGGCGGCCGCCTTGTCACCTGCGGCTCCACATCGGGTGTCTCCACCGAAATCAATCTGATGATGCTGTTCCAGCAGCAGCTGAAACTGCTCGGCTCCTTTGGTTGCCGCATGGAAAACATGGCCAACGCCATGCAGAAAATGGCGCGCGGCATCGTTCATCCCGTTATCGATACCGAAGTGACCTTCGACGACATCGACCGGGCGCTGGAGCGCATGGAGACACGCCAGGTGTTCGGCAAAATCGTGCTGCGGATGGACTGAGCATCTTGAAGCTTTTCCTGACACGGATTGTCCTGAAACTGGACCACTTCCGGCAGTGGCTGATCGCGACACTCGCCTTTGGTCTCCTCAACCTGCTGAAGCTCTTTCCCGCCGATGCGGGCATTCGCGCCGCCGACCGGCTGGCGCGCTGGGTGGGGCCGAAAACCGGCCGCCACAAGCTGATGCTTTACAATCTGGCCCGCGCCTTTCCGGAAAAATCCGAAGAGGAGCGGCTGGCAATCGCCATGGACAGCTGGGCCAATATGGGCAGGCTCGCGGCGGAATATGTGTTTCTCGACCGGCTGTTCGATTTCGATCCGGAAAAAAATGACCCGGGCCGTATCGAGGTCGAGGGCATTCCGACCTTCCTCGAGTTGCGCGACAACCCGCGACCGTTCATCGTCTTCACCGCCCATAGCGGCAATTTCGAGCTCTTGCCGGTTGCCGGGTCGGCTTTTGGTCTGGATGTGACGGTATTGTTCCGTCCGCCGAACAATCCTTTCGTGGCCGACAAGGTATTCAATTTCCGCAAGGAGCGCATGGGCAATCTCGTGCCCTCGCATGCCGGTTCCTCCTTCGCGTTGGCGCGGCAGCTGGAAAAGGGCGGTGGTGTCGGCGTACTCGTCGACCAGAAATTCGGCAAGGGCCTGACGACGAAGTTCTTCGGCCTTGAAGTGCGCACCAATCCCTTGCTTGCCAAGCTGGTGCGGCAGTTCAACTGCGATGTCTATCCTGCCCGTTGCGTGCGTCTTCCCGACAATCGCTACAGGCTGGAAATAGAGCCCAAGGTTGAAATTCCGCGCGATGAAAAGGGCAACGTCGACATTCAGGCGACGGCACAGCTGCTGAACGACAAGGTGGAAAGCTGGGTGCGCGAATACCCCGGACAATGGCTGTGGTATCACGACCGATGGGACGTGAAGCACCAGATTTAAGGTGATTGCCGTGCGGTCGGATCTTGTACAATTTTTACGATATTCGGCCAGAGCGTGAGGCGTTTCAATATTTTTCCGTGGTAGCGGAACCTCATTTTTCGTTCATGGATTATCGAAATTGAAAAATTGGCTGCTGTTGTGGTATTTTGGACAACAATCCCCGTGGCGTTCCTGCGTTTCGTTACGTCATTTTTAAGCGCAAAGACGCTATAATCAGGGGGCAAAGGGTTAATCCGTTCGCATTGGGAACCGGGTTATGCCCGTTCAGGGAGATTTGGGTTGAAAGATTTGATTGAGTTGTTCTGGCTGCGCTATACGGAACTGCAATCTGCCGTTGGTAAAAACGAAGCCGACAAGATTGCCGTGCTGGAGCGTGAACTGGAACAGCTCCTCGAGCGGGTTGTCGGACGCAAGACAGAAAATTCCGAAGATATCCGCGAGCAGTTCCGTTTCGCCATCGACCTCCTCAACCACGAGGCGGAGGATCTGGGCTGCGTGCAGCGCAACTCCGAGCTTCTGCGGACACTCGTTGATCGTTACGTCGGCATGCCTTCGAAGGCTAAAGTCGTTGGTGACGAGGACGAGGACACGCTGGAGTGGCATCATCGCCACTTGATCCTCGATGAAGACATGCTGAACGATCTGGACGATCCCGTCGTGATCGTTACACCCGGTTATCGCGTTTCGTTCGCCAATTCTCTCGACGCATTTCAGCGCAATGCGCCGGAAGGGCTTGTGGGTTGCCATATTGCGGAACTGGTGGGCGTTCACCGTTTCCAGAACGACCTCAGGGACAAGCTGGATAATTGTTTCAAGGGCGATACGTCGAAGTATACCTACGCGGAAGACCAGAACGGCCGCACGATCGTGAAATCGTTGGAAATGTCGCCGTGTTATTCATCTGCCTACAAGCTTGTCGGCGCCATGGTCGTCATCCGCGAAATCGAGGACCGCAGACGTCGCGCGACGGCATGATGTTATACGCGCGTCTTTGACGGCAATCCCGTTTATTTCGGGAATATCGTTTCCCATATCGTCGCGATGGACCACGCGGATGAAGCGTCGATAAGAAGCTTCGTCGCCATGGCCAGGCAGGAAAGCACCAGCAGCGGGCGGATGATTTTCGCGCCGTTTTTCATGGCGAAGCGGGAGCCGATCTGTGCGCCGATGAACTGGCCGACGCCCATGGCGAGGCCGAGCTTCCACAAAACCGCACCCCCTATAGCAAATACAACGAAACCGCCGAAGTTCGAGCCGAGGTTTAGAAGCTTGGTATGGGCGGTCGCCTTCAGCATGCCGAAGCCGGCGAGCGCCACGAAGGCGAGCATGTAGAAGGAACCCGCGCCGGGGCCGAAAACGCCGTCGTAGAAGCCCACCAGCGGCGCGATGGTGAGGCCGAACACGAAGGGGGTGATACGGCGGTGGCTGTCGATATCGCTCAGCTGCGGCTTGAAGGCGAAATAGAGCGCAATCGCGATCAGCAGGAACGGCATGATGGTGCGCAGCACGCTCGAAGGCACGAAGCCGGCGGCGACCGCTCCGAGCCCGCCGCCAAGCATGGCCATGACGGCCATGGGCAATTGTTCCCTCAGATTGACATGGCCGCGCCGGGCATAAGCGATGGTCGCGGAGGCCGAGCCGAACTGCGATTGCAGCTTGTTGGTCCCAAGCGTATCGAGCGGCGCAATGCCCATGATCAGCATCGCCGGAATGGTGATGAGACCACCGCCGCCGGCGATGGAATCGATAAAGCCGGCAAAGATGGCGACGCAGAAGAGGACGATGAAAACGTTGAGGGCGATGTCTTGCACTTGATATGTCCGGGCGGGCGGAAAGAGAGGGCTTCTTCTTTCACCGAAAGTGCCATGGCGCAATCTCTTTCTCTGCGTCCGGCAACGGGCAGGGGATTGCGGTGCGGCCGCTTATCGCTATGTTTCCGTGGCGCGTCGCCGGAAGGACGGATGACGCCTGATACCGATGGATGAGGGCATTATGCATAAAGTGATATTCGATACGGACCCCGGTGTGGATGATGCGATGGCGCTTCTTTTTCTTCACCGTCACCCCGATATCGATCTGATCGGCGTCACCACCGTTTTTGGCAATGCGCCTATCGACATCACCACCCGCAATGCGCTTTTCCTCAAGCGGGAATGGCAGATGACCGCGCCGGTCGCAAAAGGCGCGGGCGTGACCTTTGATCCTGCCCGTAAGGAAGGCCATTGGCCGACCTTCATCCATGGCGAAAACGGCCTCGGTGACATCGATATCCCCGCCACCATCGACCTCCCGCTCGACCCGCGGCCCGCGCATCGCTTCATCATCGAAACGGTCAAGGCCAATCCAGGCGAAGTGACGTTGATCGCTGTAGGCCGAATGACCAATCTGGCGCTGGCTTTGCGCGAAGAACCTGACTTCGCCGCTCTGGTGAAGGAAGTCATCGTCATGGGCGGTGCCTTCGACATCAACGGCAATGTATCGCCCGCGGCCGAGGCCAATATTCATGGCGATCCGGAAGCGGCCGATCTTGTCTTCACCGCGCCGTGGCGCGTCGTTGTCGTCGATCTCGATGTCACGACGAAAACTGTGATGACGAGCGCCTTCATGGCTGAGATGGCAGAGGCGGGCGGCAAGCCGGTGCAGCTGCTTTCGGACCTGTCGCAATTCTATATCGATTTCTACAAGACCCGTACCGGTGACGGCATGGTGGTGCATGACAGCTGCGCCTGCGTTTATCTCGTCGCGCCGGAACTGTTTACCACCCGCAGCGGCCCGGTGCGTGTCGTCTGCGGCGGTCTTGCCGATGGCCAGACCATCCAGAAGCCTGACGGACGCGCCTTTCCGCCGGGCGACTGGGACGGGCATCCGAGCCAGCTCGTCTGCACGGATATCAAGCCGGAGCGCGTGCTTTCGGTCATCCGCGCGGCAATTGTGAAGGGCGAGCGCGGCTGAACGACAGGAATGGCCGTTCTTGAGCATGGCTTGCCTTGCATTTTCCCAGAATCTGGCGTTATGCAAGTTCCCTGATCATAGTGCGCGATCCGCCTTGCCGGAGGGGTTGAAGAGGCCGTGCCGGAACGACGGGCGGATCACCGCTAGGCGGCGTTGGCCCGAGAAAAGCCTTGTGGGTTTTCCCGTGCTTTGCGCTACAATGAATAACGCCTGCCGGGTCGGTTCGTGTCGGCGGCGTTTAACAACAAAAACGAACCTTCGTTATGGGCCGGCAGCACCGGTCCATTCCCATGAGGAAAGTGATGGAAGAGTTTCACAAGGTCCGGCGTCTGCCGCAATACGTCTTCGAACAGGTCAACCGTTTGAAAGCGAGCGCGCGAGCGGGTGGGGCCGACATTATCGACCTCGGCATGGGCAATCCGGACCTTCCGACCCCCAAGGCGATCGTCGACAAGCTTTGCGAGGTCGTTCAGGACCCTCGCACCCATCGTTATTCCTCGTCCAAAGGCATTCCCGGCCTTCGCCGCGCGCAAGCCGCCTATTATGCCCGCCGTTTCGGCGTGAAGCTCAACCCCGATACCCAGGTCGTCGCCACCCTCGGCTCCAAGGAAGGCTTCGCCAATATGGCGCAGGCCATCACCGCGCCGGGTGACGTGATCCTCTGCCCGAACCCGACCTATCCGATCCACGCCTTCGGCTTCCTGATGGCGGGCGGCGTTATCCGTTCGATGAATGTCGAGCCGGATGAGAGCTTCTTCGGTCCGCTGGAGCGCGCCGTGCGCCACTCCATTCCGAAGCCGCTGGCGCTGATCGTCAACTATCCGTCGAACCCGACGGCGCATGTCGCTTCGCTCGATTTCTACAAGGACGTCATCGCTTTTGCGAAGAAGCACGAGATTATCGTGCTCTCTGACCTTGCCTATTCGGAAATCTACTTCGACGACAACAATCCGCCGCCTTCGGTTCTTGAGGTTCCCGGCGCCATTGACGTTGCGGTGGAGTTCACTTCCATGTCGAAGACTTTTTCCATGCCCGGCTGGCGTATGGGCTTTGCCGTCGGCAACGAGCGGCTGATCGCGGCGCTGACCCGCGTGAAGTCCTATCTCGATTACGGCGCGTTCACACCAATCCAGGTTGCGGCGACGCATGCGTTGAATGGTGACGGTTCCGATATCGCCGAAGTGCGCAATGTCTATCGCCGCCGCCGCGATGTGATGGTCGATACCTTCGGCAAGGCGGGCTTCGAAGTTCCACCGCCGGCAGCGACCATGTTCGCGTGGGCGAAGATCCCTGAAAAATTCCGCCATCTCGGCAGCCTGGAATTCTCCAAGCTTCTGGTCGAGAAGGCCGATATCGCCGTTGCTCCCGGCATCGGCTTTGGCGAGATGGGCGATGACTACGTCCGCCTCGCGCTCGTGGAAAACGAGCATCGAATTCGTCAGGCAGCGCGCAATCTGAAGCGTTTCCTGTCGAGTGCAGACGAAACGATGCACAATGTCGTTTCGCTGAACGCCCACAGATAAGGGCAACCGAAGGCGGCCGGGCCTCGGCCGCCACCATCACCAGCAATCAGGAACATACCCATGGCAGATTCATTGAGAATCGGCATAGCGGGGCTCGGCACTGTCGGCGCTTCGCTCGTGCGCATCCTCCAGCAGAGAAGCAACGAACTTGCGATTACCTGCGGACGCGCAATTGAGATTATTGCGGTAAGCGCGCGCGATCGTTCGCGCGATCGCGGCATTGATCTTGCGGGTATTACCTGGTTCGACACGCCGGAGCAGATGGCGAGCGAAGCGGATATCGACGTTTTCGTCGAACTGGTCGGCGGTGCTTCCGGCCAGGCGGAAAATGCGGTGCGGGCCGCGCTCGCACGCGGTCTCCATGTGGTGACAGCGAACAAGGCGCTGCTGGCCAAGCACGGCGTCGAACTGGCGACCCTGGCCGAAGACAAGGGCGCGCTGCTGAACTTCGAAGCGGCAGTGGCCGGTGGCATCCCCGTCATCAAGGCGCTGCGTGAGTCTCTCACCGGCAACCATGTGTCGCGCATCTACGGCATCATGAACGGCACCTGCAACTACATCCTGACCAAGATGGAAAAGGAGGGGCTGTCCTTTGAGGCGTGCCTGAAAGAAGCGCAGCGGCTGGGTTATGCCGAAGCCGATCCGGCTTTCGATATCGAGGGCAATGACACCGCCCACAAGCTTGCCATTCTGACGACGCTTGCCTTTGGCAACAAGATTTCGGCTGACGATATCTATCTGGAAGGCATCACCAATATCTCCAGCGAGGACATTCAGGCGGCCGCCGAACTCGGTTACCGCATCAAGCTTCTCGGCGTGGCGCAGGTGACCGAATCCGGCATCGAGCAGCGCGTACATCCGACCATGGTACCGCTCGATTCCGTTATCGCCCAGGTGGATGGCGTGACCAATGCGGTGGCGATCGAATCCGACATTCTCGGTGAATTGCTGATGGTTGGCCCGGGTGCAGGCGGAAACGCCACGGCGTCCGCCGTGCTGGGTGATATCGCCGACATCGCCAAGAGCCGTCCGGGCGCCCAGCAGGTGCCCGTACTCGGCCGTCCTGCGAAGTCTTTGACGGAGTACCGCCGCGCCAAGATGAAGAGCCATGAGGGCGGTTATTTCATCCGTCTGACGGTGAAAGACCAGGCCGGCGTGTTTGCCTCCATCGCAACCCGCATGGCCGAAAACAACATTTCGCTCGAATCCATCGTGCAGCGCCAGCGCGTGCATGTGGAAGGTGCGCCGCAGACCATCATCCTCGTTACCCATGCGACGATGGAAGATGCGATCCGCAAGGCGGTGAAGGCGATCAAGAACGAGAAATATCTCGTGAGCGAGCCGCAGGTTATCCGCATCGAGCGGACCTGAGACGCTTCGCTTTTCGATAACATTGACAAGCCGCGCTTCCACCCGGAGGCGCGGTTTTTCGTTGGGGCGCCTGCCATATCGCGCCCTTCGCGCGCCTTCTATAAAATTCGGGGGAGGGTGTCGGAAATACTGGAAAACAAGGCGATTCGGCACTATGGTTAAGTCTGTTCACCAAGCGAGGGAGGCGTGGCCGTGACATCGATCATCCTGTTCAAGGACAATAAGCGCGCAGCCGCTGTGGCCGCCCATCACCGGGCGCGGCCTCACAATGCGAATGACAATATTCGCACGATGGAATTCGATATGGGAGAGCATGAGCGCAACTGGTGTTCGCTCGCCGTCTTCTCTTTGCTGCTGCTTGTTGGTGCTGTCTCGATCGTCAGCCCGTTTTTCTCGATTTTTTCGGTCTGAATCTTCATATGCGCGTTTTTGCTTGAAAAACACGCCATCGCCATTTAGCCCGTTCTAAAAGCGCGATCAGGCGCACAACAGGACGAATGGACGGAATGGCAATGTTGGAGCCGGCCGATACGGTGGCCCGCGCATTTTTAAGCGTGGAGCGGTCGGCGACAGAACAGCGCTGGGTATCGCGGCTGGATCAGGCCGGGCAGAACCGCGCTCTGGCCATGTCCCAGATCCACGCCATTCCCGAATTGATCGCACGTGTTCTTGCCGGGCGTGGTGTGGGTGTCGATGACGCCTTGGCGTTCCTCGATCCAACCATTCGTTCCCTGATGCCCGATCCGCATGTGCTGACCGATTGCGAAAAGGCCGCCGAGCGGCTGGTGCGGGCCATCGAGATAGGTGAGAAGGTGGCGATCTTCGGGGATTACGATGTCGACGGCGCTGCTTCGTCCGCCTTGATGTATCGCTTTCTTGCACATTTCGGTTTGACGCCTGAGATCTATATTCCCGACCGAATTTTCGAGGGCTACGGGCCAAATCCGGCGGCGATGCAGCAACTTGCCGCCAATGGCGCGACGCTGATCGTGACGGTTGACTGCGGTTCCACCAGCCATGAATCGCTGAAGGCTGCCAGGGATGCAGGAACGGATGTGGTGGTGATCGATCACCATCAGGTCGGCACGGAACTGCCGCCGGCCGTGGCGCTGGTTAATCCCAACCGAGAGGACGATCTTTCGGGGCAGGGGCATCTCTGTGCGGCGGGCGTTGTCTTCCTCGTGCTGGTCGCCACGTTGCGGCTGCTGAAGGACAGGCGCAACAGGCAGGCCTTCACGCTTGATCTGCTGTCGTTGCTTGATATCGTCGCGCTTGCGACGGTCTGTGACGTGGTGCCGCTGAAGGGGCTGAACCGCGCCTATGTGGTGAAGGGGTTGATTGCCGCGCGGCACATGAACAATGCCGGTCTCGCTGCGCTGTTCAAGAAGGCGGGTTTGGGCGGACCCGTCACGCCCTATCATTTCGGCTTCCTGATCGGACCACGCATTAATGCCGGCGGCCGTATCGGCGATGCGGCGCTCGGCAGCCGTCTGTTGACGATTGATGATTCCTCGCAGGCCGAGGTGATTGCCGAGCGGCTGGATGAGTTGAACCGCGAGCGGCAGGCCATGGAAGCAGCCATGTTGGCGGAGGCCGAGGCGGAGGCGCTGTTCGAATATGGCGACGGCTCCGGTGCTGGCGTCATCGTCACTGCGCGCGAAAACTGGCATCCGGGTATTGTGGGTCTGCTCGCCTCGCGCCTGAAAGACCGTTTTCGGCGCCCGGCTTTTGCCATTGCTTTTGATCCTTCCGGCAAGGGCACCGGCTCCGGCCGTTCGATCAACGGTTTCGATATGGGCCGCATGGTGCGCGCCGCCGTGGAGGCTGGTTTGCTGGTCAAGGGCGGCGGGCATGCCATGGCGGCCGGACTGACCGTGGAGCGCGCCAATCTCGGTAAGCTCAGGGCTTTCTTCGAGGAAGCGGCCGCAAAGACCGTGAATGAGTTGGTGGAAAGCAGCGTGCTGAAGATCGACGGCGCTATCGGCGCGTCGGGTGCGACATTACAGCTTGTCGACCAGCTGGAACAGGCCGGTCCGTACGGATCAGGCCACTCGCAGCCGATCTTTGCCGTGCCGGCGCATCGCCTGCGCGATGTCCGGCTTGTGGGTACAGCCCACGTCAAGATCACGCTGGAAGCCATGGATGGATCGCGGCTGGACGGTATCGCGTTTCGCGCTGCAGAAGCGCCTCTGGGGCAGATGCTGCTGAATGCGCGTGGCAGGAACATTCACGTCGCAGGCACCGTGGGCGCCGATCTCTGGCAGGGCCAGAGGCGCGTGCAGCTGCGCGTTCTGGACGCGGCTTTCGCGCCCTGAGGGGCCCGCGAACGATCTTCAATTTTATGGAAGCGAGGCCTTGCACGTGGAAGCGCCATGCATGTGGGCGTCTTTACGCAATGCGTGAAGAGTTTCGTGCAGACTACTGATTTTAAGAGAGAAGCAAGTGGCACGCCCTAGGGGAGTCGAACCCCTCTTTTCAGAATGAAAATCTGACGTCCTAACCGATAGACGAAGGGCGCGTGCGCTTGTGGTGTGGCGCCCTTATAGTCAGGCTCCGGTTGCTCCGCAAGCGGAAAAATTGATTTTTCTCGCTTCGCGACGAGTTTTTTTACGGAAGCCCGAAGGTCTGTGGAAAACTGCGTTGGATCCGGCCAAGGCCTTGAAATTTCGCCGCTATCGCTGTGCGCCGGTAATGCCTCCATGTCGCGTGGAAGGTCCGGGGCAGGCTTCTCCGACCCTTAGCCGGCAGCCGCTGGCCGCTGGAGAGAATGGAGATTTTGTTGGGCTGTAAGGGGAAAGGCAAGCCGGTCGATTTGCCCTCTGGCGCTTCATCCGGCTTGCCTTCCATCGGGGGGACAGCACTCTAACGTGCCGACCGGCAATCGGTTCCGACGCATCGATCACACGTGACAAATTCGCGGTTTGCGAAGCTGCTTTATATTTTTGAAAGGGAAAAACACGAAGGCAAGTGGCACGCCCTAGGGGAGTCGAACCCCTCTTTTCAGAATGAAAATCTGACGTCCTAACCGATAGACGAAGGGCGCGTGCGCTTGTGGTGTGGCGCCCTTATAGTCAGGCTCCTGAAGGTCTGCAAGCGGAAAAATGCATGATTTGACAAAAAAATGACATCGGCCGCCAGATACCCTGAGAAACAAGGATTCCTGTTTCGTAACAAATGGTTAAACTGTGATGTGGCGCCCGGTTTTTTGCTTTTTGTGCCCCGCGAACAATGGAATCAAAAAGTCGGGACCTGCGCGCTCGTACATGAAGTTGGCGATTCCAGCGGGTATCCAAAAACGAAAACGGGGCCGAAATGGCCCCGCTCGATATGCGTATTGATCTGCGGCTCAGTGCAAAATCTGGCTGAGGAAAAGCCGGGTGCGCTCGTGCTGCGGATTGTCGAAGAATTCGGCGGGCGAATTCTGTTCGACGATCTGGCCCTGGTCCATGAAGATGACGCGGTTTGCGACCTGGCGGGCAAAGCCCATTTCGTGGGTCACGCACAGCATGGTCATGCCGTCTTCGGCGAGGCTGACCATGGTGTCGAGCACTTCCTTGACCATTTCCGGGTCGAGCGCCGAGGTCGGCTCGTCGAACAGCATGATCTTCGGCTTCATGCACAGCGAGCGGGCAATCGCCACGCGCTGCTGCTGGCCGCCGGAAAGCTGGCCGGGGTACTTGTTTGCCTGCTCGGGGATTTTGACGCGCTTCAGATAGTGCATCGCCACTTCTTCGGCTTCCTTCTTGGGCATCTTGCGAACCCAGATCGGCGCCAGCGTGCAGTTCTCGAGAATCGTCAGATGCGGGAAGAGGTTGAAGTGCTGGAACACCATGCCAACTTCGCGACGAACTTCATCGATCTTCTTCAGATCGTTGGTGAGTTCGATACCATCAACGACGATGCTGCCCGACTGGTGTTCTTCCAGCCGGTTGATGCACCGGATCATGGTCGATTTTCCCGAGCCCGACGGGCCGGCGATGACGATGCGCTCGCCCTTCATGACCTTCAGGTTTATGTCGCGCAGCACGTGGAAATCACCATACCACTTGTTCATGCCGGTGAGTTCGATTGCCACGTCCGTTGCCGAGACGGTCAGTTTTTTTGCTTGGGTTTCTGCCATTTTGAGCGTCCCTTATCTTTTATGCCCGGTGTCGAGGTGCCGTTCCATGAACAGCGAATAACGCGACATGCCGAAGCAGAATATCCAGAATACGAAGCCTGCGAAGATATAGCCAGTCATCGCCGTGACGGGCGTGGCCCAGTTCGCATCCGCTTGGTTGAGTGTGACAATGCCGAGCAGGTCGAACATGCCGATGATCGAAACCAGCGACGTGTCCTTGAACAGCCCGATGAAGGTGTTGACGATGCCCGGAATGACGAGCTTCAGCGCCTGCGGCAGCACGATCAGCCGCGTCTTCTGCCAGTAGTTCAGGCCGAGCGAGTCAGCACCTTCATATTGTCCCTTGGGAATGGCCTGCAGGCCGCCACGGATCACTTCCGCCATATAAGCGGAGGAGAACAGCGACACGCCGACAAGCGCGCGCAGGAACTTGTCGAAGGTCCAGCCATCGGGCAGGAACAGCGGCAGCATGATGCTGGCGAAGAACAGCACCGTGATCAGCGGAATGCCTCTGATGATCTCGATGAAGAGCACGCAGAGCATCTTGATCACAGGCAGATTCGACCGCCGGCCAAGCGCAAGAAGGATGCCGAAGGGCAGGGAGACGGTGATCCCGAAGAAAGACAGGATCAGCGTCACCATCAGACCGCCCCAGAGCTGCGTTTCCACCTTCGGCAGGCCAAAGACGCCGCCGATGAGCAGGAAAAACGCAATGAAGGGCAAGATGATGAACAGCACCAGGGCGTTGAGTTTTTTGAACGGCGCCTTGGGAATGAGCATCGGTATCAGCAGGATGGCGAAGGTCACCATCACGAGGATAGGACGCCAGCGTTCGTCGATCGGATAGCGGCCGAAGACGAACTGTCCAAGCTTTGCCGAAACGAAAGCCCAGCACGCACCGGACTGGCCGTCCGGCAGCGCACCGCCCTGCGAAGCGGTGAGGCAAGCGATACGATCGCTGCCGGTCCACACCGCGTCGATAAACAGCCAGTCGATGATCGGCGGCAAGATATAGACGAGCAGAGCGATGGCAAGGAGGGTGAGAACCGTGTCCTTGGGCGTGGCGAAGAGTTTGGTGCGCAGCCAATGGGTTACCCCTACCGCGCTTGATGGCGCAGGACGGGCTTCTTCAATGGTCTGCCGCACGAAGGCGTGGTTGCTGATCGTCATCGTCATCTCTCCACCAAAGCCATTTTCGCGTTGAACCAGTTCATGACCACGGCCGTGAGCAGGGACAGCGAGAGATAGATGACCAGCCAGATCGCAACGACTTCGACTGCCTGTCCCGTCTGGTTCAGGATCGTGCCGCCGACGGAGACGATGTCAGCGAAACCGACAGCGACCGCAAGCGACGAGTTCTTCGTCAGGTTGAGAAACTGGCTTGTCAGCGGCGGGATGATGATGCGCATCGCCTGCGGCACGATGATGAGGCGCGTCGTGGTGCTGGAGCGAAGCCCAAGCGCATCTGCAGCCTCCGTCTGGCCTTTCGCCACCGCCTTGATGCCGCCGCGAACGATTTCGGCGATGAAGGAGGCGGTGTAGAAGGACAGGGCCAGAAACAGCGACATGAATTCAGGTGCGACGACCGCGCCGCCCGAAAGGTTGAAGCGCCCCGCGATCGGATAGTCGAATGTCAACGGTGCCCCGAGCGCCAGGAATGTCGCGAGCGGCAAACCGATGAGGAGGAGCGTGAGGGTGATGCCGGTGCGGAACTGCTGGCCGGTTCTTTCCTGTCTGGCCTTCGCCCAGCGGTAAATGAAGACGCTGAGAACGATGGCGACGAGGAAGGACACCGGGATGAGCCAGGTGCCGTCACCCCAAAGGGGCTTCGGAAAGAAGAAGCCGCGATTGTTAAGATAGCTTCCAAGCGGAAGCTCAAGCGAATCGCGAGCCTGCGGCAGAACCGAGATGACGCCCTTGTACCAGAAGAAGATGACGAGCAGCGGCGGGATGTTGCGGAAGATTTCCACATAGGCCTGCGCGAGCTTCGAGATCAGCCAGTTATTGGACAACCGCGCGATACCGACGATAAAACCGATGATCGAGGCGGCGATGATGCCGAAAAAGGCAACCTGGATCGTGTTGAGAATACCAACGAGCAAAGCCCGGCCATAGGTCGCGTCGCTGGTATAAGCGATCAGCGACTGGCCGATATCGAAACCGGCGCGTCCGTTGAGGAACCCGAAACCGGATGAAATGTTTGCCCGTTGAAGATTGTTGATCGTATTCGTCACGATGATCCAGACGAATGCGGCCAGGATGACGACTGTCAGGACCTGATAGAAAATGCCGCGAATACGTGGATCGTAGATTAGTGACGACGCGCTTTGCGCGCGCGATCGTTGCGAACTGACCGCGTTGCCTGCCATAGGCACCTTTCCCTTTTATATGCTCTTTGCGAGCTTATTTATATAATTCTAAAATGGAGGCCGGGCGTTGCCCAGCCTCCCGTCGTGATCTAGCCGATGATGAGGCGGATCAACGGACCGGCGGTGCGTATTGCAGGCCGCCCTTGGTCCACAGCGCGTTCTGGCCACGCTCGATCTTCAGCGGGGAGCCGGCGCCGACGTTACGGTCGAAGACTTCGCCGTAGTTGCCGACCTTCTTGATGATGTTATAGGCCCAGTCGTTGGTTACGCCGAGATCGGTACCGATCTTGGTGCCTTCTTCCGTGCCGAGCAGGCGCTTCACGTCCGGATTGGCGCTGTTCTTCTGCTCGTCGACGTTCTTGGAGGTAATGCCAAGCTCTTCGGCGTTGACCATGGCGTAGTGAACCCAGCTGACGATGTCGAACCACTGGTCATCACCCTGGCGAACGGCCGGCCCAAGCGGCTCCTTGGAGATGACTTCCGGAAGAACGACGTTTTCGTCGGGGTTCTTCAGCTTCAGACGGATAGCGTAAAGACCGGACTGGTCGGTGGTGTAGACGTCGCAACGACCGGAATCATAGGCAGACGTCGCGTCGGATTCCTTTTCGAAAACGACGGGGTTGTACTGCAGATTGTTGGTCTTGAAATAGTCGGCGAGGTTAAGCTCGGTGGTGGTACCGGTCTGAACGCAGACAGCGGCGCCGGAAAGCTCAAGCGCGGACTTCACATTGAGGCTCTTCTTGGCGATGAAGCCCTGGCCGTCATAATAGTTGACGGTACGGAAGTTGAAGCCAAGCGACGTGTCGCGGCTGATCGTCCAGGTGGTGTTACGCGTCAGAACGTCAACTTCACCGGACTGGAGCGCGGGAAAGCGGTCCTTGCTCGAAAGAGCGACAAATTTGGCCTTCGTAGGATCGCCGAAAACCGCAGTGGCAATACCACGGCAATAGTCCACGTCGATGCCGGACCATTCGCCCTTGTCATCGGGATTGGAGAATCCCGGAATGCCAGCGCTGACGCCGCAGGTGACGAAACCTTTTCCCTTCACGTCCTGAAGCGTCGCAGCCGAAGCGACCGAGGCTCCTCCCAAAACTGCTGCGCCGATCACGGCTGACAGAATTGCCTTTTTCATTTTTCCCAACCTTTGTTTGTTATCGTCGATGGAAGGGGACCGGCATCTTTTGTTTTACCCCAGCTCCCCCTTCAGCAAGATCTTTTCGATCCGCTTTTTCTATCACAATCGCAATTGGCAGCGGGGTCAAGACGTGCAGACAATAATTGTGCCTATAAAACGGAATTTTCCAGATTTTGGTCGGGAAGTGTGCAAAGGGTGAAAATATAAGCATATTTTTGCGAGAAAATGCACTTGCACGAATTTTGTATACTTTTTGTATGCTGTGAAATGATGGATCAATTTGCTCCGCCCTCCGGCTCTTTGCAGGGCTTGACCTTGCCCCTGGCTCTCAGCATTGTCGCACGCGTCAATATTCTTCGAAAGCTGATCTGAAATGACCAAGACAAATGACCTGCTTTCCGCCGCAGGTGTAAATACGCGCCTGACCCATGGCGGCAACGATCCCGCGGACTGTTTCGGTTTCGTCAATCCTCCCATCGTGCGCGGTTCGACCGTGCTTTTTCCGGACGCAGAGACGCTTTCGACTGAGAACCAGAAATATACCTATGGCACCCATGGCACGCCGACGACGGACGCGCTCTGCAGTCTCGTCAATGAGCTGGAGGGTTCGTTCGGAACTATCCTCGTGCCCTCGGGCCTTGCCGCGATCACCGTGCCTTTCCTCGCCTATCTCGGTGCGGGCGATCATGCTTTGATCGTTGATTCCGTTTATTTCCCCACCCGCCGTTTCTGCAACACGATGCTGAAGAAACTGGGGGTGGAGATCGAATATTACGATCCGGCGATCGGGGAAGGCATTGAGGCGCTGATCCGCCCGAATACGAAGCTGGTGCATCTGGAAGCGCCGGGCTCCAACACGTTCGAGATTCAGGATGTCCGGGTGATCACAGACATCGCTCACAGGCATGATTGCGTCGTGACGATGGACAATACCTGGGCGACGCCGCTTTATTTCAAGCCGCTGGATTTTGGCGTCGATGTCTCCATCCACGCCGCTACCAAATATCCTTCGGGTCATTCGGATGTGCTGATGGGCTTCGTCTCGGCCAATGAAAAGCACTGGAAGGCACTCTATCAGGCCAATACCAATCTCGGCATCTGCGTCACCTCTGACGATGCCTATCAGATCCTGCGTGGCATGCGCACCATGGGTATCAGGCTGGAGCATCATCAGAAGAGCGCGCTCGATATCGCGGGGTGGCTGGAAGGCCGAGATGATGTCGTGCGTGTTCTGCATCCGGCCTTGCCCAGCTTTGCCGGGCATGACCTCTGGAAGCGCGATTTCAAGGGCGCGAGCGGTGTGTTTTCCTTCGTCTTGAAGGCGCAGGAGGGCAAATACAAGCAGGTGGCCTCGGCCTTCCTCGACGCGCTGACCTTCTTTGGGCTCGGTTACTCCTGGGGCGGATACGAATCGCTTGCCGTATCGGTGTCGCTCGTCGATAGGACCATTGCAAAGGGCCCGTCAGAAGGTCCGGTTATTCGCCTTCAAATCGGGCTTGAAGACGTTGCCGATCTCAAGAAGGACCTTGAGGCTGGATTTGCGGCTGCGGCCGGGGTTTAGCCTCAGCCTTTGGCGCGATAGCCGTACAGCCAGTCGAAGTCTTTCAGGAAGGCTTCCGAGGGGCGCGTCGAGAACACCAAGTCCCGCGCAATACGCACCGGACCTGTGGCATGATAGGCAAAACGATTGAGAGAGGCCCGCTTGCGGGCCTTTTCTATTCGCGGCAGGCGCAGCGCTTCGTAGGCGGCGAGGGCGTGCGGCACGGGCAGGGGCTTTTGGCCGCTACTGCCCGCCATCGTTCCCGCAAGTTCGAATGCATCCTCAATCGCCATCGCCGCACCCTGGGCGGCGAAAGGCATCATGGCGTGTGCTGCGTCACCGATCAGCACGGTATCGCGGCCATTATGCCAGCGTCCTGGGCCGGCGTGATAGAGTGGCCAGAAGGTGGGCTTCTGGGCTTTTTCCAGCAGTCGCAGCAACTCAGGGCTCCAGCCGCGAAATTGTTCGAGCAGCATGGCTTTCTGCTGCCCGCTTGATTCGGCGCGCCACGTCGCGCCGGGATCGGCACCGAGCGCGATGGCAACGATGTTGAAGCCGCCGACTTCTTTCAGCGGGTAAGCGACGATATGGCCACCCGAACCGAGATAGGCGGTGACGGCGCTTTTGTTGATGGCGGACGGCACATCGTTTTCGCTCACCGTGAAACGCCAGGCGACATTGCCGGAGAAGGTGGCGGTGGGCGCGGAAGGCACCGCAAAACGAGCCGCCGACCAGACGCCATCAGCGCCGACAATCAGATCGTGATCGCGGAATGTGGTTGCGGCGATGACATCGGCGGTGGCGTTTTCGATGCGCTTGCCAAGATGCAGACGGCAGAGCGGATTTCGTGTCACCGCCTGGAGAAGCGCGCTTTGCAGCGTCGAGCGGTGCAGCACGCCGTAGGGTGCGCCCCAGCGCGTGCGGGCCACCGCACCCATTGGCAGCGACAATAGCGTGGTCAGTGATTTTCCGGAGGCGAGATCGACGCTGACCGGCTCGGTCCAGCGCGCCTCGATCTCGGGCAGCACGCCGAGTTCGGCGAGAATGCGGGCGGCATTGGGTGAAAGTTGCAGGCCAGCGCCGACCTCCGCCAGTTCGCCGGCCTGTTCAATGATGTCACAGTCGATACCGTGCCGGGCAAAAGCAAGGGCGGCGGTGAGACCGGCTATGCCGGCACCGACAATGGCTACGGATTTCATGGGCATGACGCGCCCCGATCAGAAAAAGTGGAAGGTCAGGCGGCCTTCACATGGAAGACGCAGCCCGGAGGGTTGGTCTGCTCGGCCTTCAGCGACGGATTGTAGCGATAAAGGGTGGAGCAGTAGGAACAGACCTTCTCATTGTCGTCGCCCATATCGATGAAGATGTGCGGATGATCGAAGGGCACGGAAGCGCCGGTGCACATGAATTCCTTGACGCCGATCTCGATCACGCTGTGTCCGCCATCGTTCTGGAAGTGGGGAATGGAATGCCCGGCCATGTTCGTCTCCAAATGCAATATCGTTATCGAGCCGCAATCCGTTTTCTCGCATTGGCTCGTCGTTGCGGATATGTAGCCTCAAACGCATTGCATCTCCATAAAAATCGTCAGCAAAACATGTTCAATCTTGCGCTTTCCTGCCATATGGTCCGGCAAAAAGGATGTCCTTGATGAATCTCAATACGCCGCAATTTTCAGATTTTTCCCACGACGGCCTTCGTCTTGCCTATTTCGATGAGGGTGATCCGGCGGGCGATCCGGTTTTGCTGATCCATGGCTTTGCTTCCAGCGCCAATGTCAACTGGGTGCATCCCGGCTGGGTGAAGACGCTGGGCGAGGCGGGTTACCGGGTGATCGCCATCGACAATCGCGGCCACGGCGCAAGCGACAAACCGCATGATCCGGAAGCCTATTATCCCCCTGTAATGGCCGGCGATGCGGTAGCGCTGCTCAATCATCTCGGCATCGCGGAAGCGCATGTCATGGGTTATTCCATGGGCGCGCGTATTTCGGCTTTCCTCGCCATGGCCCATCCAGAGCGGGTCCGTTCGCTGGTCTTTGGTGGGCTCGGCATCGGTATGGTGGAAGGTGTGGGCGACTGGGATCCGATCGCCGATGCGCTGCTTGCCCCGTCGCTCGACGTGGTCACCCATGAGCGCGGACGCATGTTCCGCGCCTTTGCCGAGCAAACGAAAAGCGACCGGCTGGCGCTTGCAGCCTGTATCGCGACATCGCGTGTTCTCGTCACCCGCGAACAGGCCGAAAAGATCGACGCGCCGACGCTGATTGCGGTTGGAACGAAGGACGATATCGCTGGCTCCGGTGAAGAACTCGCGGCCATCATGCCGCACGCCCGGGCGATCGACATTCCTGGCCGTGACCACATGCTGGCCGTCGGCGACCGGGTGTTCAAGGCGGCGGTTCTGGAATTTTACCGTTCGCTTTAAAGCACAGCATGTCCGGGAAAAGCGCAGCCGGGTTTAGGTGCGGCATGCGGCAATGCTTGAGACGGCAAGAAACAGTTTTTCAAGCTGCATGAAGAAAAACTGATGCCTTGCCGCCTTTAAAGTCGTCATTCGAATCCCATTTCTAAAGCGCGTCTTTTTCTGTATAAAGAATGACCACTGCAAACGAGGAGACCATTCATGGTCGCACGTACCGAGGCGCGTCAGCCTGAACAGCTGGCGATCGTCGATCCGATCTGGGGCAGCCTGCTCAATGAAGCGCGCAGCGCCGCCGCTCAGGACCCGCTGCTTTCCGCCTTTTTCTATTCGACGATCCTCAATCACCACTCGCTGGAAGACTGCGTCATCTATCGGATTTGCGAGCTCCTCGACCACCCGGACATGCAGGCCGTTCTGCTGCGCCAGACTTTCGCGGACATGCTGGATGACTGGCCGGAATGGGGCAGCGTGCTTCGCGTGGATATCCAGGCGGTTTACGATCGTGACCCCGCCTGCACGCGGTTCATGGAGCCTGTGCTCTACTTCAAGGGGTTCCACGCCATCCAGACCCATCGCCTGGCGCACTGGCTTTGGACGAAGGGTCGGCGCGATTTTGCGCTTTATCTGCAAAGCCGCTCCTCAAGCGTGTTCCAGACGGACATCAACCCTCAGGCCAAGGTCGGCAAAGGCCTGTTTCTCGACCACGCGACGGGGCTGGTCGTGGGTTCGACTGCCGTCATCGGCGACAATGTTTCTATCCTGCAAGGGGTAACCCTTGGCGGTACCGGCAAGGAGACAGGAGATCGCCATCCGAAAATCCGTAGCGGTGTGCTGATCGGTGCCGGGGCGAAAATTCTCGGTAATATCGAAATCGGCAGCTGCTCTCGCATCGCGGCTGGTTCCGTTGTGCTCAAGCCGGTTCCCCCGAACGCAACTGTCGCAGGCGTTCCCGCGAAGATCGTGGGCGAGGCCGGTTGCAACGAGCCTTCCCGCATCATGGACCAAATCATCGGCGCTGATATCTGACCAGCGCCGTCACGGTCTGATAGGCCCGGCATTTTCACTGTCGTCCGTGTGGAAGACGCGGATGACCTGCCGCTTTCACTTTACTTTGGCCTTTATCCCATGCCAAAAGCGGGCCAACGCGAACCGCACAGGAGAAGACTGGTGAAAGCCGACGAAATCAAAAAACTCGACGCCTATTTCAAGCGCACCTTCAACGAGAAGATGATTGTCAAGGCGCGTCCGCGCAAAGACGATTCCGCCGAAGTGTATATGGGCGAAGAGTTTCTCGGTGTCGTCTACATCGATGACGAAGATGGCGACCGCTCGTACAACTTCTCCATGGCGATCCTCGACGTCGATCTGTGATCGTCACCATCCGGTGACGGATGGGTTTTCGCATCAATAAAACAGTCGCCCGTGGTGGTTACGCCGCGGGCGATTTGTTTTCACGGTGGGTGATCTGCATCATCAGCCGCTCCTGCGGTCGCAATGTCACCCGCATCAACGGTTCCGCCGTGGCGGTGGACCTGTTTTCGAGGTGGACGGTCTGCAGCAGAACTGCAAGGATCGCCACGGCCTCCATCATGGCGAAGGCATTGCCGATGCAGACGCGCGGCCCGGCTCCGAAGGGCATATAGGCGTAACGATGGCGTGCTTTCACCTTCTCGGGTTCGAAACGCGACGGGTCGAAGCGTTCGGGCTCGTCCCACAATGCGGCATGTCGGTGCACGGCATAGATCGGCACATAAAGAACGGTTCCGGCGGCGATGTCGTGATCGCCAAGCCTGAAATCCTGCAGCGCCGTGCGGGTGATAACGGGGGCGGGCGGGTAAAGCCGCATTGCCTCCGAAAACACCTGTCTCGTATAGGTGAGATTGGCGATGTGCTCGGCCGCGACAGGCGCGCCGCCGGTGACGGCCTGAATTTCCTCGACGACTTTTCTTTCCGTTTCCCCGTTCTGCGACAGAAGGTGGAAGGTCCAGGCAAGACCGAGCGCCGTCGTTTCATGGCCGGCGGTGATGAAGGTCAAAAGATTGTCGATGATTTCCTTATCGCTCATCATGCGTCCGGTTTCCGGGTCTTTGGCTTCCAGCAGCATGGAGACAAGATCGTTTCTGTCTGTGGGGTTTTCCCGCCGGCCTGCGATCACCGTTGCAAGGCTGGCGCGCAGATAATCAACAGCTGCGCGCGCCTTGCGTCGACCCGGATGCGGCAGCCATTCCGGCGCGCCCAGCATGGCGAGCGCAAAGGTCCATCCAGTCGGCTTAAGGTAATCGGTAATGCTCTGTTCCACGCGGCCGATATCGATGCCGTATCCGCCGGACATCATGGTTTCGACGATGATGTCGAAGGTGGTCCGCATCATTTCATGGCCGATATCAATGTCGGCGGTAGAAGATGAACGCCAGCGCGTTTCAGTGCGTCGTGCCGTCTCGATCATGACGGGCAGCAACTCCAGCAGCTTTTCATGGCGGAAAGCGGCAGCGACGGATTGCCTTTGCCATTTCCAGTGATCGCCATCGGCTGTCAGTAGACCCTGCCCAAGCGCGGGACCGAGCGCCCGGCGTACATCCTCACCCTTACCGAGCAGAGGGGCGTTCTTTACCAGAGCTTCGTGGATCAGCGCGGGATCGGCCAGATGAACCCGCATGATTCCGCCGAGGCGGTTAAAGACCACCGGTTCGCTGAAAATCTCCGGCGGCAATGCCTTCAAAGGATTGCGGATTAGGGAAATGGCGAGACGCGCGGTGGCGAGTTTCGATAAAAGTTGCGTCCCGGTCGTATCGTTGGACGGGGTGCGAAGGCCGGTTTCGGTCATCTGCTGGTCCTTTGCTCGTTGAACAGTGACAACTGGCTGTTAAGGTATACACCTTATTTTGAATAATTTAAGGTGGCCACCTTAAATTTCAACGGCGGGATGCGATTTCGACAATGAGCAATGATGCAAAACGACCGGCGCGATCGCGATCCTCTACGCGCGACAGGATTCTCGATGCCGCTCTCGATCTCTTCAACGGGCGCGGCCCGGACCGCGTGACGACCGCGGAGATTGCCGAATCGGTGAAGATTAACGAGGGCAATCTCTATTACCATTTCCGTACCAAGGAGCTGCTGGTTCTTGCCCTGTTTGCGCGCTTCGAGGCCGATGCGGTGGCACTGGTCGCAACCGTCGATGGGGCGGATGAGGGGGCAGCGGAAACCTATGCCGGTTTCCTGCGGCAATGGTTCTCGCTGGTGTGGAACTACCGCTTTCTATTTCGTGATCTCGTTGGTCTGGTTGCGCTTGCGCCGGGGCTCGTGGAGCCGGTCAGGACGATAAGCGCCGCGATGCGGCTTGCCGTCGCAGACATCATCGGGCGCATGCAGAAAGCGGGGCTGGTGACTATTCCCGAAAGTGAGCGCAACGCGGTTTTGACCAATCTGTGGATCGTGTCGACCTATTGGGCGGCCTATCTCACTCTGCAGGAAGGTGTCAGCGAGTTCGGACCGCAGCAATTGGAGTGGGGGCTGCAGCAGGTCTCCAGCCTGTTCAGGCCCTACCTCTCGGCGGAGGCGATTGCCGCGCTTGACGCGCTTGCTAAAAGTGAAATGTAATATCTCCAGTCGGAGACATGGAAGCCAGAAAAACGCCCGCGACGAGATCGCTGCGGGCGCTTTCTTTCTCTGGAAGAAGTGTTGGCTAGATCAAGCGGCCTTCAGCAGATCGCCATGCGGGTCGAGCACGAACTTGGTGGCGGCACCCTGATCGAAGCTCTCATATCCCTGCACGGCATCATCGAGCGCGATGATCTTGGCGTTGACGATATCGGCAATCGGCAACCGATCGTGCAGAATGGCCTGCATGAGCTGACGGTTATATTTCAGCACCGGTGTCTGGCCGGTGTGGAAGGACTGCGCCTTTGCCCAGCCAAGGCCGAAGCGCAATGACAGCGCGCCCTGCTTTGCAGCATTATCAACCGCGCCGGGGTCTTCGGTAACGTAAAGTCCGGGAATGCCGATGGAGCCGGCGGCACGGGTGATCTCCATCATCTGGTTGAGAACGATGGCCGGCTGTTCGCCGCCGGAATGGCCGCGCGCCTCGAAACCGACGGCATCGATGGCGCTGTCGACTTCGTTGGTGCCGACGATTTCGGCAATCATATCGCCCAGCCGGTCGCCCTTGGAAAGGTCTACGGGTTCGAAACCGACGCGTGCCGCATGCGCAAGGCGATCCTTGTTGAAATCACCGACCATGACGACGGCCGCACCCAGAATGCGGGCGGAGGCGGCGGCTGCAAGACCGACCGGGCCGGCGCCCGCCACATAAACCGTGGAGCCGACGCCAACGCCCGCCTTGACCGCGCCGTGGAAACCGGTCGGCAAGATGTCCGAGAGCATGGTGAGGTCGCGGATCTTCGACATCGCCTTGTCGCGATCGGGAAATTTCAGAAGATTGAAGTCGGCATAGGGGACCGTCACATAACGGGCCTGTCCGCCGATCCAGCCACCCATATCGACATAACCGTAAGCGCCGCCGGCGCGGGCAGGGTTCACCGTCAGGCAGACGCCGGTATCCTGCGACTTGCAGCAGCGGCAACGCCCGCAGGCGACGTTGAACGGCACGGAGACGATGTCGCCAATTTCGAGCATCTCGACATCGACGCCTTTTTCAATGACTTCGCCGGTGATTTCATGGCCAAGAACAAGGCCCGGCATAGCCGTTGTCCGCCCGCGCACCATGTGCTGATCGGAGCCGCAGATATTCGTGGAAATAACCTTGAGAATGACACCGTGCTCGATGCGGCGGCCATCCGGGGCCTCAAGCTTGGGGTCGTCAATGTCGCGGACTTCGACCTGACCCGGCCGCATGTAGACGACGCCTCTGTTCCTGCTCATATCCATCTCCTCCATGGTTTGAACACCGTACCTGTCCGCTCCTCCGCGGCAGGATGACTCCGTGGGTGCAGCAAACCATGAGAGGGGAGATGTGGCCTTCGGGAATACGACACGCGGTGTGGTCGTAACGACACTGCGTTTCGCCTGGCGTCACGGTGGCGTTATCTGTCGAGCGGTTTTCGGAGGCGGCCGGCGGCGTCCTGAATATATTGCCAGGCCACACGGCCCGAGCGTCCGCCGCGGGTTGTCGCCCATTCCAGCGCCTCGTGATGCAGTGTTTCGCGGTCGAGACCCAGATCGAAATGCGTGGCATAGCTGTCGATCATCGTCAGATAGTCTTCCTGACCGCATTTGTGGAAACCGAGCCACAGGCCGAAGCGATCGGAGAGCGATACCTTTTCTTCCACCGCTTCCGATGGATTGATGGCGGTGGACTGTTCGTTCTCCATCATGTGGCGCGGCAGAAGGTGACGACGGTTGGAGGTCGCATAAAAGAGGACGTTGTCTGGACGACCCTCGATGCCGCCGTCAAGCGCTGCTTTGAGCGACTTGTAGGCCGTATCGTCATGATCGAAGGATAGATCGTCGCAGAAGACGATGACGCGCTGGCCGGAGGCTTTGAGAATGTCGAGCAGCGCAGGCAGGGTGTGGATGTCCTCGCGGTGCACTTCCACCAGCTTGAGCGAAACACCGCTTGCTACACGCACATCTTCGTGAACGGCCTTCACCAGCGAAGACTTGCCCATGCCGCGCGCACCCCACAGGAGCACGTTGTTTGCGGCAAAACCCTCCGCGAAACGCAGCGTGTTTTCGTGCAGGATATCACGGACATGATCGACGCCGCGGATGAGTTTCAGCGCGATGCGGTTGGGGCGGGGAACCGGCTGGATAAAGGAGTTGGCTGGCGTCCAGACGAAACAATCCGCCGCATTCCAGTCATTTACGGCGGGCGCGGGGCCGGCCAGACGTTCCACGGCGATGGTGAGCCGGCGCAGCTCTGAAAGAAGCAGGGAGGCCGTTTCTTCTCGAATCATGGTGTTTCTTCCGCTTGTCTGGTGTTCAAAACGCTGTTTTGCGACCGGCCTAGCATGGCGTTTCCGCACCATAAAGGTTAAGAGGTCCGGAATCGGTACGGCGAGGGCCCTGCATCTGTTGCAATCCCGGCGTTCCCCACTATATTCCGGCGGCTTGAAAGCTGGGGCGGCATACGAGGTCGTGCCGTAATCGTTGAGGAGTTTTATATGTTCATTAGTCAAGCTTTTGCCCAGGACGCAACGGGCGGCGCATCGGCCTTCGGTTCCGGCCTGGAAATGCTTTTCCTGTTTGCGCCGCTTATGGTCGTCTGGTACTTTTTCCTCATCCGTCCGCAGCGCGCGCAGATGAAGAAGCGCCAGGAGACGCTGACCAATATTCGCCGTGGCGATCAGGTCGTTCTGGGCGGTGGCATCGTTGGCAAGGTGACCAAGGTCATCGATGACAGTGAACTCGAAGTCGAAATCGCCGAAGGCGTGAAAATCCGTGCTGCTCGCGCTTATATCGCCGAAGTGCGCGTGAAGGGCGAAGTGGTCAAGACGGAAGCCGCTTCTTGATCCTGTCGGACAACCGATGCCTGCTTCCGAATTTTGACGGGTTGCGCGTCGCGCGACCCCAACCTTGACCGAGATCGAAATGCTTCATTTTTCCCGTTGGAAAACAGTCTTCATCTGGCTGCTTGTGCTGGCAAGCGTCGTTATCGCCTCTCCCAACCTGTTTACGGACAAACAGCTGGAGGGCATGCCTGCCTGGTACAAGAACAACAAGGTAACGCTCGGTCTCGACCTTCAGGGCGGCTCGCACATCATGCTCAAGATCGAGCGTTCCGATATTGTCAAGGAACGGCTTGAAACGATCGTGGGCGATGTGCGCACGCAGCTTCGCGACGCCAACATCAAATATTCGGGGCTTACCGGTAACGGCCAGCTCGTCCAGGTTCGCATCAGCGATCCAGCGCAGATGGAAGCCGCCAAGACCGCACTTCGCGATCTGACGCAGCCGGTGTCCGCCGGAACGCTGGTCGGCGGCTCTATCACCGAAGTCACGATGAACGACGGCGGCGACAATCTGCTGCGTCTCAATCTGACGGATGAGGGCATCGATTACCGCCTGTCTTCGGCCGTTTCACAGTCTATTGAAGTGGTGCGCCGCCGCGTTGACGAAGTCGGCACCACCGAACCGCTCATCCAGCGCCAGGGTTCCGACCGCATCATCGTGCAGGTGCCCGGTCTTCAGGATCCGCAGCGTCTGAAGTCGCTTTTGAACCAGACGGCAAAGCTGTCCTTCCGCATGGTCGACACGACGATGCCGGTACAGGAAGCGATGAACGGCCGTCCGCCCGCAACTTCTGAAGTTCTCTATTCGCAGGACGATCCGCCGGTTCCTTATCTGGTGGAGCGGCGCGCGCTCGTTTCCGGTGACAATCTCGTCGACGCGCAGGCAAGCTTCAATCAGCAGACCAATGAGCCTGTCGTTACCTTCCGCTTCGACAGCCGCGGAGCGCAGCGCTTTGCGCAGGCGACGCAGCAGAATGTCGGCAAGCCTTTCGCCATCGTGCTCGACAATCAGGTCATCTCGGCGCCGGTCATCCGCGAGCCGATCATCGGCGGTTCGGGACAGATTTCCGGTAGCTTCTCGGTGCAGGGCGCGAATGATCTCGCGGTTCTGCTGCGCGCGGGTGCGCTGCCGGCCACTCTGACGGTGGTTGAAGAACGCACCGTCGGTCCGAGCCTTGGTAACGACTCCATCACCGCCGGCCTCACGGCCAGCGTCATCGGCGCCGTTGGCGTGCTCATCTTCATGTTCGTCTTTTACGGCTTCTTCGGCCTGCTGGCGAATATCGCGCTTATCGTCAACGTCGTCATGCTTCTGGCCGTCCTCAGTGTGATCGGGTCGACACTGACCTTGCCGGGTATTGCCGGTATCGTCTTGACGATTGGTATGGCGGTGGATTCCAACGTTCTGATCTATGAGCGAATACGCGAAGAGGTGAAAAGCGGTAAACCGCTGATCCAGTCACTGGATAACGGCTTCACCCGCGCCTTTGCGACCATTATCGACGCCAACCTGACGACGCTCATCGTGGCAAGCGTGCTGTTCTACATGGGCACCGGACCGGTCAAGGGCTTCGCCGTGACGCTCGCAGTTGGTATCATCACCACCGTCTTCACCGCCTATACGCTGACGGCGTGGATGTTCGGCTACTGGGTTCGCCGCAGTCGTCCGAAGCACCTGCCGAAGGGTGTTCGCACCGCCATGTTCGACGGTCGCGACATTCCGTTCATGCGCTATCGCCGCGTGGTGTTCCTGATCACCGGCGCTGTTATGCTTGCCTGCATTGGCGGTTTCGTGACCAAGGGTCTGAACCTCGGCATCGATTTCCAGGGTGGCTCGGTCATCGAAGTGCGTGCCAAGCAGGGCGAGGCCGATCTTGCGGATATCCGTGATCGCCTGAACCAGCTCAACCTCGGTGAAATCCAGGCGCAGAATTTCGGCACACCGCAGGATGTTCTCATCCGCATCCAGGCGCAGGACGGCGGCGAAAATGCCGAACAGTCCGCCATCACCCTGGTGCGTGGCGAACTTGAGGACAAATACGACTTCCGCCGCGTGGAAGTTGTCGGTCCGGCCGTGTCTGGAGACCTTACGTACACGTCCACCATCGGCATCCTGCTCGCGATGACGGCGATCATGGTCTACATCTGGGTGCGCTTCGAGTGGCAGTTTGCGCTCGGCGCGGTCATCTCGATGGTGCATGACGTGGTCTTCACCATTGGTCTGTTCGTCTTCCTGGGGATAGAATTCAACCTCACCAGTATCGCGGCGATCCTGACCATCATCGGTTATTCGCTGAACGACACCGTCGTCATCTATGACCGTATTCGTGAAAACCTCAGGCGTTATAAAAAGATGCCGCTGTCGATGATCATCGACGTATCGCTGAACCAGACGTTGTCGCGTACGATCCTCACCGGTCTGACGGTTCTTCTGGCGCTGCTGTCGCTGTATCTCTTCGGTGGTGAAGTCATCCGCTCCTTCACCTTCGCCATGCTCTTCGGTGTCGGTATCGGCGTGTTCTCGTCGCTCTACATCGCCGCTCCGGTGCTGATCGCCTTCAAACTGCGTCCCGATAACAAGGATGCGGAAGACGAGAAGGATGAAAAGCCCGGTAACGCCATCGGCGGCAAGCCTGCCGTCTGATGGCCGGCGGGATTGAAATACGCCCGGCCCATTTTCCCGGCCGGGCGCCCATAGATGCCTATGGCAATGGCGGGTTCCGCTTTGCCGACATGTCGCACCGCGGCTCTCTTCTCATGTTGCCTTCGGGCATTTACGGGTGGGAGCCCGTTGATGCGAAAGAATTGACCGTCGGGCATTTCGAAAAGGTTCTGGCGGAAGCGCAGGATATCGAAGTGCTGCTGATCGGTACTGGTGACGGCATGCGGATTTTGTCGAAAGAATTGCGTGCCGCCTTCAAGGAGGCGGGAATTTCGGTTGATCCGATGAGCACGGGGGCTGCCGTGCGCACCTATAATATCATGCTTTCGGAATCGCGCGCCGTAGCCGCGGCGCTGATTGCCGTCGAAGGCTGAAGGCGTTTCGCGCGCGGGGAACCATGGAACCCACAGAAAATCTCGACGTCTGCCTCGCGATGCTGCGCGACACCGATCGTGACCGCTATCTCGCCTGCCTTCTGTCGCCGGCTGACAAGCGCAACTCTCTCGCCGCACTTTATGCCTTCAACGCCGAAATCGCCCGCATCCGCGATTCTGTGCGCGAGGCGCTGCCCGGTGAGGTGCGCATGCAATGGTGGCGCGACCTTATCGACGGCAATCCGCACGGCGACAGCCAGTCCCACCCGGTTGCCGCAGCGCTTCTGACCACAATCGAGCAATATCGCCTGCCGCGCCCGGTGCTCGGCAATATGATCGAGGCGCGTATCTTCGATCTCTATGACGATCTGTTCGAGGATCGCAATGCACTTGAGGGTTACTCCGGCGAAACGGCCTCGGCCCTGATCCAGCTGGCAAGCCTGGTGCTTTCCGCTGATGATGCCGCTCAAAGTGCTGAAGCGGCGGGACATGCGGGTGTGGCTCAGGCCATGGCCGGAATGTTGCTGCTCATGCCGCTTCACCGGCGACGTGGGCAGGTCTATATCCCCGCCGACATGCTGGCGGCGGCTGGTCTCGATCGCGAAACCTTTCTCGAAGGTGAGGACAGGCAGCGCATCGGTATTGCTGTGGAAATATTCGCCGCCCATGCGCTCGATCATATCGAGAAGGCAAGGCGCGCGACGATCGCAAAAAATCTCTTTGCTGCCTATCTGCCCGTTGCCTTGTCCGGCCCGGTCATCGCGGCCGCCAGAAAGGCGGGGGCGGGGGTATTTGATGGCGATCTGCAATTGTCGCAGCTTCGCCGGCAATCGCTACTTGCGAAAGCATCTTTCCTCAAGCGTTTCTGATCGCACAAGGCGGCTGTCGCCGCGAGCCACACTTCACGCAAGCCTCGAGCTTTATGAACCCAGATTGGGTTCGTGTCGTTTCGAGTCGCGAATCGAGGGGTTTCGGTACTGAGGGAGCGTCCCGGATGAATTTGGCGATCTGGATTATCGTTTTCGTGCTGCTTTCTGTCTTTGCCGTTTATGCCTGGCGCATGTCGCGGGCGACCGAAGAGGACAGCAGCCATGATGTGGGGCAGGCGATCATGGATTTCGCCCGGGCCTTTCCCAATGAGGCGATCAGAAGCCTTCACATGACGGCGGATGGAGGCGCGGCTTTCGTGCGGCTGCACGATAACAAGGCCGGTTTCATGCGCAACATGGGTTCGCACTATGTCTGCGTGATGATCTATCCCGAGCGCATCCGGGTCGAGAGTCTAGAAACCGGCGATGGTTTCGTCGTCACCTTTTTCGACATGCCGAAATATAGCGGCTCATACCGCTTCAAATCCGCCGGAGAGGCGGCCGAGGTTTCACTTTGGCTGCTTGGCAGCCTTGTGGAGGCGCAGGATCATCACGACGAAGGGCCGCTGCCCTCAGGCGCCTGAACGGCTCCTCAGCCGCTGTCATTGCCCGTTGAGCGGCGGGGTGGCAGCGGACTGCTGGCCCTCGCGCCAGATGATGAACAGGCCGGATGCGACAATGATGAGGATGCCGAGCCATTTCGATGGGGTGGGGAAATCCGAAAATAGCGCGTAACCGAGGATCGTAGCCGAGATGATCTCGAAATACTGGAATGGCGCCAGCAAGGACAGCGGCGCCAGCCGGAAGGCCCTGACGATCAGCAGGTGCATGTAGCCGGATATCGATCCAAGCAGAACCAGCAGGACCAGCGCAAAGGCGGATTGCGGAAGCGAGACAACAAAGTCCTTGTCTCCCAGCGCATCGCCGACAAAAAGTGCGGCCGCCATGAACAGCGTGCCGGCGATGCCGGACATGGTCTGCATGACAAGCGGGCTGTCGGCATTACCGATTGCACGGTTGAGGAACAGATACAGCGTATAGAAAAAGGCGCAGGCGACGGGCAGGAGCGAGGTCCAGCCGAAGATCTCGAAACTCGGCTGGATGACGATCAGCGCGCCGCCAAAACCCACCACGATCGCCGTCCAGCGCTTCCAGCCCACCTTATCGCCCAGGAAGACTGCCGACATCATCGACAGCATGAAGGGTTCCACGAAATAGATCGCGAAGACGTCGGCCAGCGGCATGTATTTGACGGCAGCGAAGAACATCAGGCTTGCGGAGGCGTGCAGCACGCCGCGCAGGCAGTTCACCCACGGTCGCTTGGCTTTGAACAGTGCCCCGGGTGACACGGCCAGCAGCAGCGGCAGGGTGCACAGGACCTGAAAAAAGAATCGGTAAAAGGTCACCTGCGCCGGCGACATGCCACCGCTGACCGCCATGTATTTGGCGATTGCATCCATGACCGGCAGCACCAGCATGCAACCCGCCATGATGGCCATGCCCTTGGCGATATCGTTGAAACCGGTCCGGCTGGTCATTTGGAATACTGCACTTTCGGGCGGGAGGAGAGGTCAAAGATGACGTAAACAGTCGACCCGTCTCCAGTGCCCTGGCGGATTTCCGGTGCGTCAAGATCTTCATATCAACGACGAAGCATCAACGCACATTGCTTTTTATCATGCGTTTATCAGCGCCGCTGATACATCCGCGGCTATCGAACCGACGACGCCGTCAGGGCAGCGATTGTGCCGCAATGGCACCTTCAGTCACTGCCTCGCCAAATACCTCCTCAAAGGCCTCGCGCAGCAGAACGTCGACATCGCCGATCATAACCGGCAATCCGAGATCGACAAGGCTGGTAACGCCGTAGGCGCTGATGCCGCAGGGTACAATGCCGGAAAAATGTGAGAGGTCGGGATCCACGTTGATCGAGAGACCGTGAAAGCTCACCCATTTGCGCAGACGGATACCGAGCGCGGCGATCTTGTCCTCTGCCATGCTACCGTCCGGCAGGAGAGGTTTTTCCGGCCGTCTGACCCAGACGCCGACGCGGTCCTCGCGCCGTTCGCCGCGGACGTTCATCTTGTCGAGCGTGCGGATGATAACATCTTCCAGCGCCGCTACATAAGCGCGGACATCTTGCCGCCGGCGTTTCAGGTCGAGCATAACGTAGACGACGCGCTGTCCGGGACCATGATAGGTGTATTCACCGCCGCGCCCCGTGGCGAAAACGGGAAAACGGTCCGGCTCGATGAGATCGGCGACATCAGCACTGGTGCCCGCAGTATAAAGCGGCGGATGCTCCAGAAGCCAGACGAGTTCGTCGGCTCCGCCGTTGGCAATAGCGGCAACCTCACGCTCCATCTCTTCTATAGCCTGCCCATAAGGGACGAGACCTTCCGAGATTCGCCAGCGAACGGGCGGCGAACCAGCAGCGGGGAACATATTTGTCTCGATATCGGTGCGTGTGAGCATGAAAAAGTCCTTTCCACAGCCTTCTCGCAAAATGGCGAGAAGGCCGCAACCCCAGCATTTCCGGGCTTCCTGCATATAGGATGGTGCAGTGCGATTTTTAATTTCAAAAAACTGTCACGACGCTCTTGTGCACCCAAAATCCTTTTGCTACATGCACCCCCGTCGGCGCAAGTCGACGCCTACCACGATGCGGTCGTGGCGGAATTGGTAGACGCGCAGCGTTGAGGTCGCTGTGGGGCAACCCGTGGAAGTTCGAGTCTTCTCGACCGCACCAAAGAAACCCGCTTCGGCGGGTTTTTTCTTTTTAGCCAATTGCTTAGCTCTTGGCGTTCTGGACGCCGACAGGCTCGTTGGACCGAAATGGGCAATTCTCCGGTCACGCCGATGTGATTTTCTCCACAGCTGTATACTTGAGTTTTGGGGCGGCAAATCATGGGATTGCCGCCATCACGGCTCGTTGCGCGCTAGCGTCGGATAATATTCGATGCTGTCCCGTTTCCCTGATGGTTGCCATCGCCGACGCGATAAGGATCGCCGTCCATGACCTGATCCATCCGCCATTGACTTCCGCGATATGGGCTCTCCCACGTTTGGCATCCCGTGAGAGCGACTGTCACGATCAGCATTCCGAGAGCGAGAGTGGATTGTCGCATATTGGCCTCCTTTGAAATTTCTTCGCTGGATTATGTAGGAGCAGGTTTCCGGCTTTGCGATATCTCGTCGACATTTATCGGTCCGCCGAACGAGCATGCGTATCAAACCGCGAATAAATTTCGGTGGATATCAATGCACGCTCTGGTGGCTTGCTGTTCGACCCTAATAAAACAAGGGGTGGAATATCAGAGGTCTGATGTTAGCTTTTGTCAGGAAAAAATGTCTGGGGGTTTTCGTGCTGGGAGACAAAACGGATTCAGACAATGCGCTTGGCTACTACATGTGGAGCATTTCCGATAACCGGCTGATCATGGATGCGGTCACGGCGGAATGTCATGGCTTTTCCCAAGAGGTTGCGTCACGCGGCGTGACGATCGAGGAGATTCTGGAGAGAATCGATTTCGAAATGCGTGACCAGGTGGCGCAGGCGATTTTTGAGAGCATTACGACAGGCGTCTTTTTCGACCAGCGTTACAAGGTTCATCTGCCTGATGGTTCGAGCCGTTGGATCGTGGCGAAGGGCAGGGCGATTTTTGACGCTGATAATACGCCGTTTCTCGGCATCGGCAGCGTCCGGGACATCACCGTCAAGAAGGCTTTTCAGTTCGAGCCTCGCCAGTAGCGACAAGGTCGGCGACCACTGCGCATAAAAAAGGCGGCTTTCGCCGCCTTTTTCGTTTCGCTCCGCCGGGACATCAGAAAACGGCGAGATATTTCAGTAGCGAAATAATACCGATTATGATGACAATCACCTGGGCGATCTGTTTTGCACCGCCGCCGACCGGCAGTCGCGCGATGAGCCACAAGACAAGCACGATCACCAGGAAGGTGATGAGAATGCTGACGAGCGTAGATGTAACCATATGTCCCAGCTCCCTGTAAAATAAAGGTTCAACGGTCGTTCACCGTCGTGTGAATAAAAAGCGCCAAACGGTTTTTTGTTCCATACGGTTGGTTGCGCGCGATTAAATTTGGATTCTCTTGATGGTGGATGGTGCAAAAGTGAAGCTGAGACCGGTGGGCGCCAAGGCCAAAGTCGGGCGGCTTGGCCGGCCGACGGTTTCGTCGGTGACCGGCGGTTCTCTGGAGATCGTGACAGGTGTATCGGAGCCCGGCTTCAACCCGATCGATCTTCTTTATTCGTCGCTTGCAGCTTGCCTTGCGCTGAGCGCCCGGATTGCGGCAAGCCGGTTGGGAGTGCTTGATCGCTTCGAAGGTGTCGCCGTCGACGTTTCAGGGGAAAAATCCGCAGACGAGCCCTATCGTATTCTCCGTTTCGATATAAGCATCGAGATAACAGGCGCTTTCGATGACGCGGCCCGCGACGCAATCGCTCATATGGCGGAGGATATCTGTACCGTCAGCAACACGCTGAAGGGCAATGCGGAATTTGCGCTGTCGATAACTGGCTGACCGTCACGGTTTTCGGGATTTTTCCCACTTCTTCACCAACCGGTCGCGCTTGAGCTTGGAGAGGCGCTTAAGCCAAAAAATACCGTCAAGCTGGTCGATCTCGTGCTGGATGCAGATGGCGTGGAATCCTTGGGCGGTTTCCGCGTGTTCCGCGCCATTTATGTCCTGAAACCTTACCTCGACCGTAGAAGGCCGCTCCACCTCGTCGGTGAAGCCCGGCATCGACACGCTGCCTTCAACATGCCGCATGGTTTGAGGGGAATGGCTGATGATTTCGGGATTGATGTAGGTCAGGACGGTGCCCGGCGTCAACTCGAGCACGAAGACGCGTTGTAGCACACCAATATGGGCCGCTGTGATGCCGACGCCCGGAGCGGCGCGCATCGTGTCGACCAGATCAGTGACCAGTTGCCGCAGATGGTCGTCAAAAGCCGTAACCGGCCCGCAGATCTCGGAAAGACCAGCATGGGGGTAGGGCAGGATCGGCCTGATTGCCAAGGAATGCTCCTTCGTTTCAAATGCGCAAGCATGGGGCGGCAAGCGCCCGTCCTTCAGCGCTGACCTCCAGAAAGGTGCGCTGGGTCCGGGCGTCTCGTTTCGTCTCCCGCAGGAAGCGGGGCGACAGGCTTGTGATTTCGCGCAGAACGAGGGCATGCGCAAGCCCCAGCCGGTTGGCGATGCTGCGGCTATCGGTTGCAATGTCCTGATGGATCGCAAGAAGGATTGCGGCTCCCGTCGCTGTCAGCGCTGGGGAGGCTTGCTGGAGTTTTCCCACAGCCGCCAGAAATGCCGCTGCGGATCGTTCTTCATCCATCAGGCGACATCTCGCTCACGGGGCATCCGTTTCATCGGGCATCGGCGAGCAAGCGGACGGAAACCAACACCGATTTCGATGTCGGCGTGAAGCTGCCTTCGCCGTGGCTCGCCAGAGGCACCAGCACGTTCAGTTCCGGATAATAACCGCCGACGCTGCCGCGCGGGATATTATAGGGCACCAGACGGAAGTTCCTGGCGATGCGCTCCACCCCGTCGCCATATTCGCCGATGACATCGACACGCTGGCGGGAATGGGCGCCAAGCGCCTCCATATCCTGTGGGTTCATGAAAATGACCTGGCGCTCGCCATAGACACCGCGATAGCGGTCATCCATGCCGTAGATCGTTGTGTTGTATTGATCATGGCTGCGGAAGGTTTGCAGGACGAAGAGATTGTCGCGGGTCAGCGCCTGCTGGTGCTCGGTCTTTTCAGGCAGGGGGCCGCTATAGAAGGTGGCCTTTTTCGCCGGCGTGTTCCACTGCCGTTCGGCGGCCGCGTTGCGCAGATGAAAACCGCGGGGAATGCGGACGCGCTCGTTGAAATTGTCGAAACCCGGAATGACCCGTTCGATCATGTCGCGGATGAGGTCGTAATCATCGGCGAGCGCCTTCCAGTTCACATTGATATTGCCGAGCGTCGCTTCGGCAATGCCAGCGATGATGGCGACTTCCGAACGAAGCATATCCGATGCCGGCGGATTGATACCGCCGGAGCCATGCACCATGCTCATGGAATCCTCGACGGTGACGATCTGCGAGCGACCGGCAGAATTGCGGTCGATTTCCGTTCGGCCGAGGCAGGGCAACACGAAGGAGGTTTCGCCCGGCACCAGATGCGAGTGGTTGAGCTTGGTGGCGATGTTAACGGTGAGCCTCTGTTTTTCGAACGCCTTGACGATCAGCGGGCTGTCGGGCGTTGCCCGCATGAAGTTTCCACCGAGCGCGATGAAGCTCTGCGCCCTGCCATCCAGCATGGCGGCCACGGCCTCAACGGTATTGTGGCCGGGCTTGCGCGGCATGGGAACCCCAAGCTCTTTTTCCAGTGCATCAAGAAGTGCCGGCGGTGCTTTCTCGTCGATGCCGACGGTGCGGTCGCCCTGCACGTTGGAATGGCCGCGCACCGGGCAGAGGCCAGCGCCGGGACGGCCGACATTGCCCCGCAGCAGCATGAAATTGGTGATCTCGCGAACGATCAGGACCGAGTGCCGGTGCTGGGTGACGCCCATGGCCCAGGTGGCGATGACGGAACCGGCATCCATGTAGATGTCGGCGGCTTCCTCTATTTCCGCGCGGGTCAGGCCGGACTGGTCGAGGATGCTCTCCCAGCTCGTCGCATCGACGGCGGCGCGATAGGCCTCGAATTCGGCCGCATGTTCGGCAAGGAAGTCGTAGTCGATGATGGCGGGCTCGCCCGCCGCCCTTGCGGCATCATCGGCGGCAAAGATCGCCTTGCTCATGCCGCGCACCGCCGCCATGTCACCGCCCTGACGCGGCTGGTAATAGTTGGTGGCGATCTTCGTGCTGCTGCCGGTGATCATTTCGATCTTGTCCTGCGGGTCGGCGAAACGCTCCAGACCCTTTTCCCGGATGGGATTAAAGACGGCGATACGAGCACCGCGGAGGGCGGCGCGGCGCAAGTCGCCCAGCATGCGGGGGTGGTTGGTGCCGGGATTTTGCCCGATGACAAAAATGGCGTCGGTCTGTTCGAAATCCTCGAGCAGCACCGTGCCCTTGCCGACGCCGATCGATTCCTTCAGGCCGACGCCGCTTGCTTCGTGGCACATGTTGGAGCAATCGGGGAAATTATTGGTGCCATATAGCCGCACCATCAACTGATAGAGGAAGGCGGCCTCGTTGGAGGCGCGGCCGGATGTGTAGAATTCCGCCCGGTCGGGGCTGTCGAGGCTCTTGAGGATGCGGCCGATCTCGGCAAAGGCATCGTCCCAGGAGACGGGCAGATATTTGTCGCTCGCCTGGTCATACCGCATCGGATGGGTAAGGCGGCCCTGTTTTTCCAGATCATAATCGGACCAGCCCCGCAGTTCGCAGACGGTGTGGCGGGCAAAGAAATCCGGTGGCACCCGGGCCTCGGTCGCTTCCCATGACACCGCCTTGACGCCGTTTTCGCAAAACTCGAAGGAGGAACCGTGTTCGGGGTCGCCCCAGGCGCAGCCCGGGCAGTCGAATCCGTCTGGCTGGTTGGTCTTTAACAGTGTGCGTGCGCCGGAAATTGGCGCACCGGATTCCAGCAGGCGTTTACCGACGCTTTTGAGTGCGCCCCAGCCTCCTGCGGCGGAGGATGCCTTGCCGATGAAATCCGTCTTGCTCATGGTCATGATTCCCGGGATGTGTCTTCTTGCGCCCGCCTGCCGGCGTTTGCCGTTTGTCAAAATCAACTTCAAAAGCGCTGATCCACATCGCCTGTCAATGTCTTAATTGTGCATTGCAGTAAAACCAATATGGCCTGTGCGACACTTGAAAAGGGAACGTCGTAAAGGGGGCGGGCGTTGTCGCAAAGCAAGCCGCAAAGATTGGCTAAACATGCTTATGGCCACGGGCTGAAACCCCGCGGACAACAGAAAGAGGAATGTTGAATGGATTTTTCGCCGCAGTCGGAAAGCTTGTTCATTTGCCGCTATCCGGTTGTTGACAATATACCTTTTAACGCCATTCTGCCTGCGCATCCGTGCACTGCGGCATTTGAATACAAGGGGACGCCAGATGACAGACCGTGACGACGATCCTGTCGCGCCCGAAGACGTGAAACCCACGGAAGCGCTCTCCGATATCTACGCAGAAGACGGTTCTGTGCGCTCCGACTTTCTGACGATGGTGGGTGCGGCAATCGCTGACCGCGACCTGCTTTTCCTGCGCAAGAACGTCGCGCGGCTGCACGAATCCGAACTCGGTGATGTCCTCGAATCCATCCTGCCCGAGCAGCGCCACGCTCTCGTCAGACTGCTGGGTTCCGATTTCGACATGACGGCGCTGACGGAGGTGGATGAGGGCATCCGTCTCGATATCGTCGACCAGATGTCAAACGAGCAGATCGCCGCCGGTATCGGCGAGCTCGATTCGGACGACGCGGTCTACATTCTCGAAGACCTCGATGACGAGGACCGCGAGGATATTCTCTCGCAACTGCCGTTTACCGAACGCGTGCGGCTGATGCGGGCATTGGATTATCCGGAGAGCTCAGCCGGCCGCCGCATGCAGACGGAATTCGTCGCCGTGCCGCCGTTCTGGACCGTGGGACAGACCATCGACTACCTGCGTGAAGAGGAGGAACTGCCCGATTCCTTCACGCAGATTTTCGTCATCGACCCGACCTTCAAGCTTGTCGGGGCGCTTGATCTCGACAAGGTGCTGCGCGCCAAGCGTCAAGTGAAGATCGAAACGATCATGCACGAGACCAACCACTCCATTCCGGCCGAGATGGACCAGGAAGAGGCGGCGCAGCTTTTCGAGCAATATGACCTTCTCTCCGCCGCCGTGGTCGATAATAATGGCCGGCTGGTCGGCGTTCTCACCATCGATGACGTGGTCGACGTCATTCAGGAAGAGGCGGAGGAGGACTTGCTTCGTCTGGGCGGCGTGGGCGACGAAGAACTGTCGGATAGTATCGCCAGTACGTCGCGCTCGCGTGTGCCATGGCTTGCCGTCAATCTTATTACCGCCTTCCTCTCCGCTTCGGTCATCAGCTTGTTCGATGCTACCATCCAGCAGATTGTCGCGCTGGCAATCCTGATGCCGGCGGTTGCCGGCATGGGCGGCAATGCCGGCTCGCAGACCATGACCGTTTCGGTTCGGGCGCTTGCCACCAAAAGCCTCGATATTCACAATGCCGCCCGCATTATCAGGCGCGAGGCTGGTGTGGGTATCTTGAACGGCATGCTGTTCGGCTGTGCCATCGGTATTGTCGCCGGTGTCTGGTTTCAGGATATCCATATCGGCGGCATCATCGCCACGGCCATGTGTCTCAACATGCTGGCAGCGGCGCTTGCCGGCATTCTTATTCCGCTGGTTCTCGACAAGTTCGGCGCGGACCCCGCCGTTTCCTCCGCTGTCTTCGTGACGGCGGTGACGGATATTGTCGGCTTTTTCGCCTTTCTGGGGATCGCGACCTGGTGGTACGGTATTTCCGGATAGCGGAGATGGGCAAAAATTGACTTTTACGTGAAGGTCAAATAATATCTTCCGGTTATGAATCGGATAGGCCCTTGGACAAGTATTATAGCATAACCGAACTGACACGCGAATTCGGTGTTTCCACCCGCACCCTGCGATTTTACGAGGACGAGGGGCTGATTCACCCTGAACGTCGCGGTCGCACACGGCTTTTCAGGGCTGCGGACCGCCGTTTGATCCAGGAAATCCTGCGCGGTCGCCGTATCGGTTTCACGATTTCCGAAATTCGCGAGATCATTCACGTCTACAAGGAACCGCCGGGCGAATCGGGTCAGCTGGTGATGCTGATGAAGAAGGTCGATGAAAAGCGCGCCGAGCTTCGGCAGAAACGCAAGGACATCGAAGAGACGCTGGCGGAACTCGACAATGTCGAAGAAGCCTGTCTGACGCGGCTTGCCGAAATCGGCGTAGGGACTTGAGCGAAATTTCGGGCGTTATCAGCGCTGCGTCATCGGCTAAGAATTAATATTTCTCCTCCGTCATCCTCGGGCTTGTCCCGAGGATCTGCTACCGTTAAATTTTGGGGAAGCCTGGACAGATCTTCGGGTCAAGCCCGAGGATGACGCCGAGTGCGAATGGGACCGCTCGAATACGTCGGCCCCATCAGCCCTTTACTGCGCCTCAACCGTACACTGCTGTGCCACGTCGCTGACCTGCGTCTGCTGATCCGCGGTCAGCTTGCCTTCCATCATGATGTCAAACAGGCTTTCCGCTTGTAGTTTCTCCAGTGTGCAGCCGCAGAAACGCTGGCACAGTTCCACCCCGTTAGCCTGCTCGACGCAGCTTTTTTCACAGCTCGATTTGTAAAGTTCGACCTGATCAACCGGCGGAGGCGGGGCGATGAGGGAGAGTGCATAAACGAGGCCGATCAGCACCGGTTGGTGGATGAGGTAGAAGGCGAGGCTATGGCGGCCGGCACTGGCAACCAGATTGCGCGGTGAGCTTGGATTGCGAAAACGGTCCAGCCAGCCGCGTGGCGTGACGAATTGGGAAACCGCAAGGCCGCCGAGGAAGGGTGCGAGCCAGGGCAGCAGCGGCACGTAATCATTCGAGCGCGGCGGCATGGTGGAAAAGCCGATCCAGGCCAGCCATTTTGCGTTGAAAAGATCGGATTGCAGATATTGCGGCAGGATAAACGCAATGATCGCGAACAGCAGCGTCACGGGCGCGGGTGCCCGCAGGAACAGCAGTCCGACGAGGCTTGCGGCAGCGATATTGTGCAAGATGCCGAAGAAGATGAAACTGTCCGGGAAGGCGAAATAGGTGGCGACGGTGATGAGCAGGGCCGAACCGGCCACCATTGCAAAACGCTTGCCGAAGGACGGCCGGTTCAGCCCCTTGCCATGGGCGAGAAACAGGCTGAAGCCGGCAAGAAACAGAAACGAACTGGCGATGCCGCGCGCATAGAGCTTCCAGAGACCCGTGGTTGCCGTGCCGGGTTCAAGATAGCCGAAATATTCCAGATTCCATGTGAAATGGTAGGACGCCATGGCAAGGAGCGCGAGCCCCCTGAGGGTGTCCAGCCCGCCTATGCGGCCTTTGCGGCGGTTTACATTTGCGTCTGCGTCTGTGTCCATGTTTTCCGCTTTTCGAGGGGCCGACATTCACTTGGGTTCGCTTGAAATGATGCGTGGGCTTGGCCTTTTAAGTGCGGCTATTTCAAGGCCGGTTTTCTTCCATGATGGCGCGGCGGGCTTCTGAAAAGAACTGGCGGCGCAACAGAGCGACGATGATGATGACGGTGCTGGCGATGAAGACATAGGGGCTGATGAACCAGCCGAGATAACCGATGGACAGAAAGATCGTCCGCAGGCCGTCATTAAAGTTCTTAGCAGCGATGATGTTCATCTTTATGACGTTTTCGGCCGCACGCTCGGCCGCTTCGCGATCCGCTCCGACATCGTGGACCATGGGAATGGCGCCGAACAGGATGGTGCAATAGTTGAACAGGCGATAGGACCAGCCGAATTTGAAGAAGGAATAACCGAACAGGCAGGTGAGCCCGATGACCTTCAGTTCGAAGGCCGTGCGCCCGGCATAATGCACGAAGGGCATGTCCCGAAACACCGATTCGACCTGTTCGGTCGCGCCCAGAAGGGCAAAACATCCGCCGATGGCGAAGATGGAGGTGGAGGCGAAAAAGGCGGTCCCGTTCTGCAGGCCGGCCATGATCTGCGTGTCGATCATCTTCAGGTCGCGCTTCAGCGAATTCATGATCCAATCGCGACGGCGCCCGGCCATGGCCTGATTGAGGCTGGTTCTCGAAAAAAGCGTTCTCCCTGTCGTGACATGCGTATAGGCAGCCCACAACAGGATGAAAACGACGATCGAGATATAGTCCATGATGGTCATCACGGGCAGGCTACCTTGCTTTTCCACGAATCTTCGAAAGCATATTGATTTGAAGGCTATGGCAAGGCAATGGCGGCGATGGCCGTCACCAGAATTCTCTTTTGACCTCGCCGTTTCATCAATCGGTTTTTTGCTAACTTTCCGGTAACCAAGTCGCTTTATCAATCCTGTCGCGGACGACAGGTCTGCCGGTTCCGGGTCAGGTTTTGCGTACCGGTTCCGTGTGATATTCCGGCGCGGACGCCCGCCGATTGACAGGATGGCCTTTCGCCCCTAGCCTTTCATCAGGACCGGTGTTTCCGGCATCCGGGGTAACCAGGGCTTTTGATGTCCCGCATCCTGCAGGCAGGTCTTGTTTCTCCGGTGCGGTATCAGCGGCAGTCCGGCATGAACAACCGGGGGACGCCTTTTTCTACGAATCGTTCCCTTCATGACCGTATGTCTCTGGCTTGCGACACCGCAAAGATGCCGGTCCGCTTCATTCTTTCCTTTCAGGTTTCCCATGACAGATAAAAACCGCTCCGTTTTCATTCTTGGCGGCGCGCGCTCCGGCAAATCGCGTTTTGCCGAGGAACTTGCGGGCAAGGCTGGCGGGCACCTGCATTACATCGCCACCGGCCGGGCTTGGGATGACGAGATGCGCGACCGTATCAGCCACCATCAGGAACGGCGCGGCGTTGAATGGACCACCCATGAAGCCCCTGTCGATATCGCTGCCGTTCTGCTGCGGCTCGATGACCCGGAGAACATCATACTTATCGATTGTCTGACATTATGGCTCACCAATCTGATGATGGAAAACGCCGATATGGAAGCGGCCTTTACGGGACTGGAGACAGTGGTTGCATCGTCTCGGGCAAGGCTGATCCTCGTCTCCAACGAGGTCGGCCTCGGCATCGTGCCGGAAAACCGCATGGCACGCGAGTTCCGCGATCACGCCGGCCGCCTGCACCAGCGAATTGCGGCCATTGCCAGTGAGGTTTATTTCGTTGCGGCAGGGTTGCCGCTGAAGATGAAGGGCTGAAATGGTCCTGAGCTAACCTCGGTCGCTCTTCTGTGACGCATCAGGGCCGAAAGCTTTCGGTCATTTCAGGCGGCGGTTCCTCGGGTGGTTGCGACCCTGATTTTGCCTTTCCGGGAGAGGTGCCGTTCATCGTCGCGAATTCGATGCCGTTCTTCTCAAAGGCATCCTTCAGCATTGAATAGGCCTTTCGACGGATGACCGATTGCTGACCACTCGGTTTTACCATCATGCCGAAACCAAGTGTCATGCCGTATTCCCCGAACTGTTCGACACCCTTGAGCTTGACCGTCTCGATGAGAAGCGGCCCGAATTCCGGATCCTCCTTCAATTCCCTGCCAATCTCGCGGGTAATCGATTTCACTTTTGCAAGGTCGGTATCGAAGGCAACGGTCACCAGAAACTTGTCGATCGACCAGTCGCGGCTCATATTTTCGACGGCGCCGAGCGATCCGAAAGGCACCGTGTAGATGGGGCCGCGGTGGTGACGCAGTTTCACCGAGCGAATGCTGAAGGACTCCACGGTTCCCTTGTAGGAACCACTCTGAATATATTCACCGACCCGGAAAGCGTCATCGATCATGTAGAAGACACCGCTGATGATGTCCTTCACCAGCGTTTGCGAACCGAAGCCGATGGCGATCCCGAAAATCCCGGCGGAGGCTAGCAGGGGCCCTATGTTGACCCCAAGCTCCGACAGAACCGTCATGACACTGACGGCTCCAATTACGATCCCCAGCATGTTGCGCAGGATCGGAAGGATCGTCTGCAGCCTGTCGTCCGAGGCCGACACGCCGTGCTCTCCCGTCGCCGGAGCATTCATCTCCAGCCTGCGCGCAATGACTGTCTTGATCGCCACCCAGAAGAGGTCTGCAAAAAGCAGGACCAGGATGCCATGCAGGAGGCCGGTGAACATCGCGCTCACGGTCGACCCGCCCGGAAGCGCGCCGGGATGGTTTCGAATGAGGAACAGGAGCCATATGACAGCGGCGCCCAGCACCAGCAGCCTGACGCTGCGTTGCGCCAGAACGGGGCGGAAATCCGTCTCGGAATAGCCCCCGATGGCGGTCGCGGTTTTTCGCGCTGCTATTCCCAGAGTACCCACGGCACCGGGAAGGACCAGCGCAAAAAATCCCAGCCAGAAAAATACGCCGGTTCCCGCGATCCACAAGGCAAACAGGATGAACAGGTAAAAGGTCAAAGCTACGTCCAGCGATCGTCGGCGTTCGGTATTCGCGTCCGCTTGCGGCTGGCGCCAGACAAAATAGACGCCTAGGGCGAAGAGCGCGGCGATCATCGCATAGGAGATGAGTTTGACCACGGCAGCCATCGCTCCAAGGCTCGCAAGCGTACGAAGCACGGCCCAGCACACCACCGTAAAGGTCAGGAGATCGAAAGAGCGTGAGAGCCAGAATTTGCGCCGCGAATTTTGGCCGTCATTGATGACCCGTTTCAACAGGTCAACGACCGCTTTCACGAGCGGAAGGCCGATGCTGACCACAAGCCAGGGAAGCAGAACCGCGCTCAAGAGTGGCGACCATGGGATGGTGAAGAACATGATCATTGCCGAAAGGCCATATCCCATCGCCGGCAGCAGACGTCTCGAGGCGGTCGCGAGAGCAAATTCGGCGACATTGCCGGGCAGAGCGCGCGCGGCGCGAGCGGCGGTGATCCGGTAGGTCGCGATGCCGGCTGCGATACCCACGCCGAAAAGCAGTGCGACATGGGAAAGGAAACGCAAAGCGCCATAGGTCTCGATTTCATTGACGAGCGTTCCGCCCGCCTTCGACAATTCACCTGATATTGCCGGGGCATCACCCGCCAGTCGTGCCAGATGTTCGCGCCGCTTGCTTGCCCACTGGTCGAGCGCGCTTATGTTGCTTTCATCAGGTGCGGCTATATCCGACGTATCAGATAGCCGCTGCGCCAGAAGGGTGCGAACATCATCCTGCCCCATGAGGTTGAGGAGCTGATCGACTTTCTGTTCGGTGGTCTGATCAGTCGGAGTTGCGGGTGTTGCGGTCTGAGCGAGGACGGCGGAGGGGGAGGAAAACAGGCAAAGGGCCAGGTAAAGAGCCGGCAGGCGGGCCCAAAGCCTCAAAATGCGGGATAAAACATTCATTCCTCAACCCCACACCAGCCCGGAAGATGCCGAGCCTCCCGTGATTTCGCCAGTTTCATCGCTTCGGCCAGTGCTTCGTCAAAGGAGTCGACGAGGAGATCATGATTGATTCGACGTCTCAGAAAATCGGCCCAGCCAAATTCGGAGAAGGGAATAATCACTTTCGCATACCCTCCGGCCATGCGCAGGGCCCCGGCAAGCGATCGAAAAGGATCGTCCTCGAGATCGTTTACGTTTTTCGGGATGTCGGCGGGTTGCCGCCGCAGACCATGTGCATCAAAGGGGTAGATCATGTTGCGATGGTCCATTACCGACCAGAACTCATCCTTGCCGAGGTGGGAAAACCTCGCGACGACGCTTGTCAGCACATGTTCCACGCCTTCCTTTGAGAGTGCAAGAACGAGATGGTGGTGATCGATGAGATAAATCCTGTCTTTGGGACCGGCGACGACCGGAACGATGTGGCTCCCCAGGAAACCGTCTCCGTCTTTTTTCCTTGTTTCACGCCACTCTTTTCTTTTCAGCTCGACCTCACGGAAGCCCACGGCGATTTGTGTCGGTCGCAGTTTATCGATGGCGATACGAGACAGGCGGGGCTCATAAACGTGCGTCATTTTTCCTCCTTGAAGCCGTCCATCGCGGCGACGGCGTCGTCAACGCTGTAGTTTGCCCGACGCAAGAGATCGTCTCCACCACCGGCGGCGACAACGTCGCGCACGGCATCATGCATTCGGGCATAGAAAATCCCGATGTTGCGACCGCGCAGGTTGGCGTCGAATTCCAGCAGCGCGTCAAGCGCTGTCGTATCGAGTTCGAATATTTCTTCGAGGCTGATAATGACGGCCTTTATGTCCGATCTCGCGAGGATGCGGCGGGTGATTTCCGCAAATGTCGGCTCGGCATTTCCAAAGAACAGCGGTTGCGCGGGGCGAAGGACGAGCGTGCCTGCCGGCGCGGTAGCATCCGGGTGCCTGCTAACCTCAACGAAGTCATGGGTGTCGCCAAGGCGGCCAAGCATCACGATGCGCGGGGATGAAAGTCTCCGCAGAAACACGGCGAAAGACAGCACGATTGCGGCCAGCATTCCATTCAGCACACCAAGGAACAGCACGCCGGCGGTCGCCGTCAGGGCAAGTGGAAGGTCCTGCCGCAGCCGCCACAGCCTGATAAACGGAGACGGATCAAGGGCATGGAGCAGGGCGACGATGATGATGGCAGAAAGGGCTGCATGCGGGATGAAGGCAAACCAGTCGGCCGCGACAAAAGTGAAGCCAGCCAGTCCGATTGCCGCGATGGCCGAGGCCAGTCTGGTGCGCGGATTGGCGGCTTCGCTTGCAGCACCGGCGGAAAATCCGGCCCCGACGGGCATGCCCTGCAAGGCGGCACTTGCGACATTCGCAAAGCCGAGCGTTTTCAGTTCGCGATTGGCATCCACGGTTTCCCCGTGCCGTAGCGACAGGCCTCTTATCGTTCCCCAGGATTCTGCAAACAGGATCAGCACAAGCGGCGGGGCGAAACGTGCCACATGCGCCAGTTCGTCAAACGAAATCGCGGTGAAGTTTCCCCAGATGCCGGACAGATCGATGGTGCCGACAACATCGACGCCGCGTTGCTGCCAATCGAATACCACCGAAAGGGAGATTGCGAGGGCAATGATGATAAGGCTTCCCGGAAGCTGCGGATAACGTCTTGCGAAAAGCAGAAGGACAAGGGCGGCGATGCCGATCGCCAGGCTGAAACCGTTCCATTGGCCTGGGTTGGTCAAGATTTGCCAGATCGCCTCGAATGTTCCCGGTCCCGCATTCGGCATGCCGAAGATAGCGGGGAACTGTTTGAGGGAAATGAGGATTGCCAGTCCGAAGGCGAAGCCACGCAGCACGGGTCTCGAAATGATGCTCGACAGAGCACCCAGCCGCAATGCGCCGGCGGCAAGGAACAGGAGCCCGACAAGAAACACCGCGACCGCGACCAGCAGCATTTTTTGGCCGGGCTGCGGCACAAGTGCGGTCAGCATCGCCGCAAGGATTGCGGCGGATGATGAGGTGGGCGAGATGATGGCGAAACGGCTCTGGCCGAGAAGGGCATAAACGAGACAGCCTGCCATGGCTGCATAGAGAGCGTGCTGTGGTGGAACACCGGCAATGCCGGAATAAGCGATCGCCTCCGGCAACATCAACCCGGCGACGGAAAGCCCTGCGAGAATATCCCGCCCCTTGTTACCCATGCCGCACCGTGATCCCCGCCAGAGTTCATACGCCAAGACAGATCATTTCCAACGACGATATCAGGATTAGCGCGAAGTCTCGATGGAAATCCAGTGGCTTGGCGGCGCGGATCGATGGATTTAGACGCTGACCGAAACCGCTGCGACAAGGCCCGGCGTTTTTATTGTTCGCAATTCGTTTCATGAAACCGCGCCCTGTTTTACCGGGCTGCGACAGCTTCGCTTTCTTGATCTGGATCAAGGTGACCTTCCACTCCCGGTGGCAATGCTCCAACCGACGCAAAGGCGCGTTTCCGCTCTCCCAGGCGCGTGCCGTGCCTTTCGTCGGTCGGCTTGCACGTTGGGGGAAACCAACAATGAATTACACGTTAGAAACCGCGATTGTGGCCCTGGGGGCCTTTCTCGCGTTGCTCGGGGCAGCCTTTGCCCATGACAGTCTTTTCGCCGCCCATATGTGGGTGCTGTTTTTTACACTGCTGGTCAGTACGGTGCTTCTTTTGCGCCGTGTCTCCTTTGCGCCTGTCGATCCGGCCGTGCGCGCCCGCCGCAATTCGGAATATTTTGACGAGGTGGTGAAATACGGTGTGATCGCCACCGTCTTTTGGGGCGTCGTCGGTTTTCTGGTTGGGGTCGTCGTCGCGTTGCAGCTTGCCTTTCCCGATCTCAACATCGCCCCCTATTTCAATTTTGGTCGCATGCGGCCGCTGCACACCTCGGCGGTGATCTTCGCTTTCGGGGGAAATGCGCTGATCGCCACCTCATTTTATGTGGTGCAGAGAACCTGTCGCGCGCGCCTGTTCGGCGGTGATCTCGGCTGGTTCGTGTTTTGGGGCTACAACCTCTTCATCGTCATGGCCGCCACGGGCTATCTGCTCGGCATTACGCAAGGGCGCGAATATGCGGAGCCGGAATGGTACGTCGATATCTGGCTGACCATCGTCTGGGTCGCCTATCTCCTGGCGTTCCTCGGCACCATCCTGAAGCGCAAGGAGCCGCATATCTATGTGGCCAACTGGTTCTACCTCAGCTTCATCGTGACGATTGCCATGCTACATATCGTCAATAATCTGGCGATACCCGTGTCGTTCCTCGGGGTGAAGAGCTATTCGGCCTTTTCGGGCGTGCAGGATGCGCTGACGCAATGGTGGTACGGCCATAACGCCGTCGGCTTCTTCCTGACCGCCGGCTTCCTCGGCATGATGTATTATTTCATTCCCAAGCAGGTGAACCGCCCGGTCTATTCCTACCGCCTGTCGATCATCCACTTCTGGGCGCTGATCTTCATGTATATCTGGGCCGGCCCGCACCACCTGCATTATACGGCGTTGCCGGACTGGGCGCAGACGCTGGGCATGGTGTTCTCGATCATGCTGTGGATGCCCTCATGGGGTGGCATGATCAACGGTCTGATGACGCTTTCGGGCGCCTGGGACAAGATCCGCACCGATCCCATCGTGCGCATGATGGTGATGGCGGTTGCCTTCTACGGCATGGCGACCTTCGAAGGGCCGATGATGTCGATCAAGGCCGTCAATTCGCTCAGCCATTATACCGACTGGACCATCGGCCATGTGCATTCGGGTGCGCTTGGCTGGAACGGCATGATCACCTTCGGCGCGATCTATTACCTGACGCCGAAACTGTGGGGCAGGGAGCGTCTCTACAGCCTGCAACTCGTCAACTGGCATTTCTGGCTCGCCACGATCGGCATCGTCATCTACGCCGCCGTCATGTGGGTGGCCGGCATCCAGCAGGCGCTGATGTGGCGCGAATACGATACCCAGGGCTTCCTCGTCTATTCCTTCGCGGAATCGGTCGCAGCGCTGTTCCCCTACTACGTGATGCGCGCATTGGGCGGCCTGATGTTCCTCAGCGGCGCGCTGATCATGGCCTACAACGTCACCATGACCATCCTCGGTCATCAACGCGAGGAGGGCGCCAGCAAGGGCGCGGCTCCTTCGCTGCAGCCTGCTGAATAGGAGAGGCCGATGTCCATACTCGACAAACACGGCGTCATCGAACGTAACGCCACCCTGCTTCTGGTCGGCTCGCTGCTTGTGGTTTCGATCGGCGGTATCGTGGAAATCGCACCGCTCTTCTATCTCGAAAACACCATTGAGAAGGTGGAAGGCATGCGGCCCTACACGCCGCTGGAACTGGCCGGGCGCAACATCTACATCCGCGAGGGATGTTATGTCTGCCACAGCCAGATGATCCGTCCGTTCCGCGACGAGGTGGAGCGCTACGGGCATTACAGCCTGGCGGCAGAATCCATGTACGACCATCCGTTCCAGTGGGGCTCCAAGCGCACCGGGCCGGACCTCGCGCGCGTCGGCGACCGTTATTCGAACGAGTGGCATGTGCAGCATCTCGCCGATCCACGCTCGGTGGTGCCGGAATCGATCATGCCGTCCTACGCTTTTCTGAAGACGACGGCACTCAAGGTGACGGATGTCGACATGGAGCTGAAGGCAAACCGCGCGGTCGGCGTGCCCTATAGCGACGAGATGATCGAAAAGGCGGGCGCCGACATGAAGGCGCAGGCTGACCCGAATGCCGATACGAGCGAGCTTCTGATGCGCTACCCGAAGGCGAAGGTCGGCGATTTCGATGGCGATCCCGCAAAGCTTACCGAAATGGATGCTCTGGTCGCCTATCTGCAGATGCTCGGCACGCTGGTCGATTTCTCGACCTATGACGATGCTGCCGGATATCGGTGAGGAGGCGAAACGATGGAAACCTACACAGCCATGCGCCACTTCGCCGATAGCTGGGGTCTGCTTGCCATGACCCTGTTTTTTGCCGGCGTCGTCATCTTCACGCTTCGCCCCGGTTCGAAAAGGGCCGCGGACGATGCGGCCAGCATTCCGCTCAGGGAGGACTGAACATGTCCGAAAAACACATCGATAAAATCAGCGGCGTCGAAACCACCGGCCATGAGTGGGACGGTATCCGTGAGCTGAACAACCCCATGCCGCGGTGGTGGGTATGGACCTTCTACTTCACGATCCTCTGGGCTATCGGCTACACCATTGCCTATCCGGCATGGCCGCTGATCTCAGGCGCGACGCAGGGCGTCCTCGGCTGGAACAGCCGCGGCGAGATCGCTGCCGATTTGGCCGCTGCAAAACAGTCGCAGAGCGCTTTTGTGGACAAGATCGCCAGTTCATCGCTTGCGGACATCCAGGCAGACCCGACGCTGAGGCAATTTGCCCTTTCCGGCGGTGCAGCCGCTTTCAAGGTCAATTGCATCCAGTGTCACGGTTCGGGTGCCGAAGGCGGGCAGGGTTATCCGAACCTCAATGACGACGACTGGATGTGGGGCGGCAGCGTCGACGACATCTACACGACGGTGAAGCACGGCATCCGTTTTGCCGATGATCCTGACACCCGTATATCGGAAATGCCGGCTTTCGGCGACATTCTGAAATCGGATGAAATCCGCGAGGTTGCGGCCTATGTCACCAGTCTGACGGGAACGCCTTCCAATCCGGCGCTTGTCGAACCCGGCAAGCAGCTCTTTGCCGATAATTGCGCCTCGTGCCACGGCGAAGACGCAAAGGGCAACCGCGAGTTCGGCGCGCCCAATCTGGCCGATGCGATCTGGCTGAAGGCGCATGGGGAAGAAGGTATCGTTGCGCAGATCCGTTCGCCGAAACATGGGGTGATGCCTGCCTGGGGCGAACGCCTTGGCGATACGACGGTCAAGCAGCTGGCCATCTTCGTGCACTCGCTGGGTGGCGGCGAGTGAAGCAATCGCAATGTAAGGAAGGGCGCCGCTGAGGCGCCCTTTTTATTTTTCCGATCAGGTGTTTTCGGCCCGTCCATCCGGATATTCGGCGGGTCCCTTCAACTCGATCTTGTTGCCGAAGGGATCACGGAAGTAGAACGAGTGCCCCATCCCCCGCGCGCCGCCATGAAAGGCTTCCTGTTCGATCGTGACGTTAAATTTCGCCAGATGTGCGCGAAGCGCATCATGGTTCAGAGGACCGGTCGCGATGCAGATGTGATCGACATTCCGTCCTCCGGCGACGGGCGGAGCAGCCTTTGTGCCACCGGGATGCGTGACATCCCACAGCACGATCAAGGCATTTCCGCACCAGACCTGTTCCATCCCGAGATCAGGGTAAGAGTAACCATCAGTACACCCCAGCACGTTCCGGTAAAAATCGAGCGCCCGCGTCATGTCGTCGACGATGAAGACGATGTGATCGATACCGACCAACGAAAAAGGCGGCGTTGTCAAAGTCATGGCGGATTCCTACCGATCAGTTTTTCGACCAGACGGCCAGTTCATACCCGTCCGGATCGGTGAAATGGAAACGCCGGCCGCCGGGAAAAGCGAAGGTCGCGACGCTGATCTGGCCGCCGGCGGCTTCGACACGCCGCTGCACATCCTCGATATCGGCGGCGTAGAGAATGACGAGCGGTCCGCCCTTGGCCGAAACCGGAGCCGTGGTGGTGAAGCCGCCCGTCAGACGGCCGTCGGAAAACTCGCAATATTGCGGACCGTAATCCTTGAAGGTCCAACCGAAAGCGCCCCCGTAAAATTCCTTGGCTCGCTCGATGTCGGAGACGTTGAATTCGACATAATCGATGCGCCGGTCATTGGTATTTTCTGTCATCATTTACTCCGTCAATCCGCCTCAAGCAGGGCTTTCAGTGTTTCGAGATCGGCCGTGATCGTGCGCGCGTCCTGCTCGAAATCCTCGTCCGTCATGCCGTCAAGCCGAAGCAGCGTGAAGCTCACTTCCGCGCCGCTGCCATTCGGCGTTACCCGAAGCGCGTTATAGACCTTCAGCCCGTCAGGCAATGTGACGACATGATCTATGACGCCGAACTCGTTGGCGGGCGCGAAATTCACGCGCACCTCGCCAAGCGGTCCGCCATCAGCGATCCAGTCATTGCCATCCGGCTTCAGCCCGCCGCCAAGACCTGCCGCCCAGCGTGGCATGTTCTGCGGGTCAGAGGTAAAACCATAGACCTGGGCCCACGGCTTTTCGACTGACAGGTGAATGATTCTCGACTGCATAACGGGCATTTCATCCTCCCTCTGCGGCGCTATCCTCCCTGCGCCACTTTGTCATCACTTGATGCAAGTCAAGGATGTTTCACCGGGGAGGTGGGAGAAAGCAAGGAGATAAAAATGGACTCCTCTCATGAACATCTATCGCGCCGGACAGGATCGCCCGCAACAGCCGGTTGAAAGGCTGGAGGCGGAGGCTGTCAATTCCGCAAAGACGCGCAAACCGCTTTATGAAGCGCGCAAGAAGATTTTCCCCAAGCGCGCGGAGGGCCGGTTCCGGCGGTTCAAATGGCTGGTGATGCTGATCACGCTCGGCATCTATTATCTGACGCCTTTCCTGCGCTGGGACCGCGGGCCCTATGCGCCGGATCAGGCCGTCTTGATCGATATCGCCAACCGGCGCTTTTATTTCTTCTTCATCGAAATCTGGCCGCAGGAATTCTTTTTCGTTGCGGGCCTGCTGGTCATGGCGGGGCTGGGGCTGTTTCTCGTCACATCCGCCGTCGGGCGCGCATGGTGCGGTTACACCTGTCCGCAGACCGTCTGGGTTGATCTGTTTCTGGTGGTGGAACGCGCGATTGAGGGCGACAGGAATGCCCGCATGAAACTGGATGCGGCGCCCTTCACATTTGGAAAATTGCGCAAGCGTGTGCTGAAACATGCGATCTGGCTGGTGATCGGCGTTCTGACCGGCGGCGCCTGGATTTTTTATTTTGCCGATGCGCCGACGCTGGCCAGGGAATTCGTCACCGGCCAGGCGCCGATGATCGCCTACTCGACAGTCGCCATCCTTACCGCCACCACTTATGTCTTCGGCGGGCTGATGCGGGAACAGGTCTGCACCTATATGTGTCCCTGGCCGCGCATTCAGGCGGCGATGCTGGACGAGAATTCGCTTGTCGTCACCTATAATGACTGGCGCGGCGAACCGCGCTCGCGGCACGCCAAGAAGGCTGCGGCATCAGGGGAGAGCATCGGCGATTGCGTCGATTGCAATGCCTGTGTCGCGGTCTGTCCCATGGGCATTGACATCAGGGACGGGCAGCAGCTTGAATGCATCACCTGCGCGCTCTGCATCGATGCCTGTGACGGGGTGATGGACAAGATCGGCAAGCCGCGTGGGCTGATTGCTTATGCGACGCTTGCCGAATACCAATCCAACATGGCGCTGGCGACCGGCAATGGCCAGCACGCGATCCGGCCCGCCAACGTGCGCAAGGAGGATGGCAGTTTCAGCAATCGTGTGCGCCACTTCAACTGGCGTATCATCTTCCGTCCGCGCACTCTGCTTTATACGGCCATCTGGGCTGCCGTTGGCATCGGCATGCTGTTTGCGCTGGTGACGCGTGAGCGGCTCGCGCTCAATGTCCTGCATGACCGCAATCCGCAATATGTGCTGGAATCGAACGGTTCGATCCGTAACGGCTATACCGTGCGCATCCTCAACATGGTGCCGCAGCCGCGCATCATGAGCCTGACTATCGATGGCCTTCCGAACGCGGTGATGAAAATCAACGGCATGGCCGACAATGCCGCCCGGGCCTTCGAGGTGACGGTCGAACCGGACGAGGCAACAACCCTCAAAGTCTTCGTCACCCTGCCGGGCGAGGATGTCGCGCGAGCGGCGGAAAACTTCGAATTCATCGTCAGCGATACGGCCGGCCACGAAACGGCCCGTTACGATGCGGTCTTTAATGCTCCGGGAGTGAAAAAATGACAATGAACGATCAACGCGCTTCCGGATTTACGTTCACCGGCTGGCACATGCTGGGTGTCATGGTGCTATTCTTCGGCACCGTCATCACCGTGAACATGATCATGGCCTGGAATGCGGTCCATAGCTGGAGCGGGCTCGTGGTGCCCAACACCTATGTGGCCAGCCAGCAGTTCAACGCCAAGGCGGAAGCCGCCAAGGCACGGGCTGCAACCGGCATCAAGGGCAGGCTCGTGGTGGATGAGAAGACCGTGCGCTACGAGGTTTTCCATCCCGATAAAGGCCCCGTCGATACGGATACGGTGACGGCGCATTTTCGTCGGCCTGTGGGAGAGAGCCAGAATTTCGAGATGGAATTGATCCCGGCCACCACCGGCGTCTTTACCGGCGCACATGACATGCTGCCGGGGCAATGGATCGTCGAGGTTACTGCCGTCAAGGACGGCCGGATCATCGTGCATGAGGGCACGCGGATCGCCGTTATCAGGGGGCGCCAATGAGCTGCTGTGCACCGGGAACGGAAGGCTCGCTTCAACTCGGCGAGCCCGTCAATCCACCATCGTCGGAGGAATTGCTGCTGGCGAGCCGTGATCTGGGGCAGGGGCTGCGCCAGACCGACCTCAGCGTGCCGGATGTTTATTGCGGCGCCTGCATCACAACCATCGAAACCGCGCTTAACCGTCTGCCGCAGGTGGAACACGCGCGGGTAAACCTGTCGTCTAAACGTGTGGCGGTTGTGTGGAAGGAAGAGGTCAATGGCGTCAGGACCGATCCCGCCGAGATTGCCCGTGCAATTCTGTCGACAGGATACCGCACACATCTTTTCGCCAGCGGGCAGGATGCTTCGGACGCCGTGCGTTCGCAGCTGATAAGGGCGGTGGCGCTGTGCGGCTTTGCCTCCGCCAATATCATGCTGCTGTCTGTGTCCGTCTGGTCGGGTGCGGACGCTGCGACACGCGACATGTTTCACTGGATTTCGGCGATGATCGCCGCACCGGCGCTGATCTATGGCGGACGTTTCTTCTATCAATCTGCCTGGAACGCGCTGAAACACGGCCGCACCAATATGGATGTGCCGATCGCGCTCGCCATCACGCTCTCTTATGCCGTTTCGCTGTGGGAGACGATCCATCACGGAGAGCACGCCTGGTTCGATGCGACCGTATCGCTGCTGTTTTTCCTGCTGATCGGCCGCACGCTCGACCATATCATGCGCGACAAGGCTCGCTCGGCCATTGCCGGACTGGCCCGTCTCTCACCGCGGGGCGCGACCGTCGTCAGTGTGGATGGAACGCGGGAATATCGCCAGCTTGCCGATGTCCAACCCGGAATGTCGATTGCGATTGCGGCGGGTGATCGTGTGGCTGTGGACGCGATCGTCGTCTCCGGCAGCAGCGATCTCGATATGTCCATCGTTAATGGTGAAAGTGCACCGCGCCGCGTTGCGGCAGGCGACAGCCTGCAGGCAGGCACGCTCAACCTCACCGGTTCGCTCACCGCCAGGGTGACCGCCTCGGCCAGGGATTCCTTCCTGTCGGAAGTGATCGGGTTGATGGAGGCGGCCGAAGGAGGGCGGGCGCGTTACCGCCGTATCGCCGATCGCGCCGCAAGCTATTATTCGCCCGTGGTGCATCTTCTTGCGCTGGTGACGTTTTTCGGCTGGGGCATTTTGGGCGGGGACTGGAAACAGGCGATGCTGATTGCCATCGCGGTTCTCATCATCACCTGCCCCTGTGCGCTCGGCCTTGCCGTTCCCGTCGTGCAGGTGGTGGCCGCTGGAAGGCTCTTTCGGCACGGTATCATGGTCAAGGAAGGTTCTGCTATGGAGCGGCTGGCCGAAATCGACACCGTACTATTCGACAAAACCGGCACTCTTACCGTTGGTAAACCGAGACTCGTCAACACAGGTGATGTTAAGCCGGCCACCATGGCAATTGCGGCGGGACTTGCCGCCCATTCGCGTCATCCTCTCTCGAAAGCCCTGCATGCCGCCTATAACGGTGCCCTGCCGGCCTATGAGGTGGTGCGGGAGATTCCGGGCTCGGGTGTGGAGGCCGAGACGGAATCCGGCATCTACCGGCTCGGCAATCGCCGTTTTGCCTGCCCGGATGAGGCAAGGCTCGATGATGGCGATGCGCGGTCGGAAGTGGTGCTGTCGCTCGATAGCCATCAACTGGCGAGCTTCGGTTTCGAGGATAATCCGCGGGTTGGTGCGGTTGCGGCTTTGCATCATCTCTCAGTGCGGGGTCTTGTGCAGGAAATCGTTTCGGGTGACCGGCCCGCCGCCGTCAGCGCGATGGCGCAGCGGCTAGGGATCGGCAACTGGCGTGCCGACCTGTCGCCGAAGGACAAGGCGGCTCGTTGCGCCGAGCTTGCCGACGAGGGGCGCAGGCTGCTGATGGTGGGGGATGGTATCAACGACGCGCCGGCGCTCGCCGCTGCGCATGTTTCGATGGCGCCCGCCACCGCCGCCGATATTGGCCGGCAGGCCGCCGATTTCGTGTTCATGCAGGAGGATCTCGATGCCGTTCCTTTTGCGATCGAGACGTCGCAGCGGGCCGGAAGGCTCATCCGACAGAACTTTGCGCTTGCCATCGGCTACAACATCATCGCCGTACCGATTGCGATCGCCGGTTATGCGACGCCGATGATCGCCGCCATCGCCATGTCGACATCGTCGCTGATCGTCGTTGCCAATGCATTGCGCCTTGCCGGTGCAGCTGAAACCATCCGTGCGCGGAACGCGGTGGAAACAGGATTTGCGGGCGAGGGGGCGCAACTGGCATGAATATGCTGATCTATCTCATTCCCGTCGCACTGTTTCTGGGCGCGCTCGGGCTTTTCGCCTTCCTCTGGTCGGTTCGATCCGGGCAGTATGACGATATGGACGGGGCTGCCTGGCGAGTAATCGATGATGGTGATGACCGGCCACGGTCCTCTTGACGGAGAAACAAGCGGTCCGTTTTGAATTGGTATCGACCTGTCGCAAATATGCAAAGCTGACTTGCGTCATCAAAATTTAATCGTTTCAGTCGCGGCCAGCCTTGCCGTTTGGTGATTACAGTGCCACAACACGACCACCAAAAAAGCAAGATGGAGGCACATCCGTGGAACAGGCAGAAATCGGTTTGATCGGTCTCGGCGTCATGGGCTCGAACCTGGCGTTGAACATCGCGGAAAAGGGCAACAAGATTGCCGTATTCAACCGAACCCCGGAAGTTACACGAAAATTCTACGCCGATGCAGGCGACCTGCAGGGCCAGATCATTCCCTGCGAAACCATTGAGGAATTCGTCGCCGCCATTCGTCCTCCGCGTCCGATCATCATCATGATCAAGGCTGGCGATCCCGTCGACCAGCAGATGGAAATCCTCAAACCGCACCTGTCCAATGGCGACATCATGATCGACGCCGGCAATGCGAATTTCCGCGATACGATCCGCCGTTTCGACAATCTGAAGGACAGCGGCCTGACCTTTATCGGAATGGGCGTTTCCGGCGGTGAAGAAGGCGCGCGCCATGGACCGTCGATCATGGTTGGCGGTACCGAAGACAGCTGGAAGCGTGTCGAGAAGGTGCTGACCTCCATTTCTGCCAAGTATAATGACGATCCGTGCGTGGCATGGCTCGGTAATGACGGCGCTGGCCATTTCGTCAAGACCATCCATAACGGCATCGAATATGCCGACATGCAGATGATTGCCGAAATCTACGGTATTCTGCGTGATGGCCTGAAAATGAGCGCGTCTGAAATCGCCGATGTCTTCGGCGAGTGGAACAAGGGCCGCCTCAACTCCTACCTGATCGAAATCACCGAGAAGGTTCTGCGCGCCGCCGATCCGATCACCGGCAAGCCGATGGTCGATCTGATCCTCGACAAGGCCGGCCAGAAGGGCACCGGCAAGTGGTCCGTCATCGAGGCGCAGAACATGGGCGTCGCCGCCACCGCCATCGAGGCGGCCGTGGCTGCCCGTATTCTGTCGTCGCAGAAGGATGAGCGCGAGGCTGCCGAAAAGATCTTCGGCCTGCCGACTGTTGCCCCGGCGCCCGCGGACAAAAAAGCCTTCATCGCCGATCTGGAAAACGCTCTGCTGGCCGCAAAGGTCGGCGCTTATGCGCAGGGCTTCGCCATCATGTCGGCCGCTTCCAAGGAGTTCAACTGGAACCTGCCGATGCCGACGATCGCCCGCATCTGGCGCGCCGGCTGCATCATCCGCTCGGAATTCCTCGATGAGATCACCTCGGCCTTCACGAAGGATCCGCATGTGGCAAACCTCATCGTGACGCCGGCCTTCTCCGCGATCGTCAAGGATACCGATGCGCCGCTGCGCCGTGTGGTTTCCTACGCCATTCTGTCGGGACTGCCGGTTTCGGCGCTGGCTTCGGCACTCGGCTATTTCGATGCCTATCGCCGTGGCCGCGGCAGCGCCAACCTCATCCAGGCGCAGCGCGACTTCTTCGGCGCGCATGGTTTCGAACGCACCGATGGTGTTGACAAGCCGCACGGCCCATGGGGCAGCGGCGCCGACATTTTCTGATCGGCTGAAACCATAAACGACAAAAGGCCCGCGCAAGCGGGCCTTTTTCATTTCATCGATGCCTGGATTAGCGGGCGGCGGCGAGACCGACGATGAGGCCGCTGACGGCATTGATGAGCAGGAACTGGTTATCCACGCGCACCCAGCGCTGGTCGCGGCGCGGTTCTGCAAGGTGATAGCGGCGGTAGTCACGGCGGTCGACGTAGTGGCGACGATCGCGGGCCGAGAGGCGCTGGCCGCGATCCCAGCGGTGCTTCTTGACGATGACTTTCTTGTTGGTGACCTGACGCTCAACGGTGACGCCGCGATGGCGATCGTCATGGCGGCTTTGGGCCTGAGCCATCGGAGCTGCAAGAACGGTGGCTGCCAGAAGAATCGTAACGAACTTTTTCATGGAAGTTTCCTCTCGTGTTTCGATGAGGAGAACTTACGAATAAACGAATGAACGGAAACTGAATTTAAAATTACAATTATGTAATGGTTGTTAATGGTTAGGGGTATGATTTAAACTTTTAATTTGAGATTTTTGGCTCGGTTTTCGAAGCGAGCAGGCCGCCCAGCGGAGCTGGGCGACCGTTTCGTATCAGGTGCGTTCTGCGGATTTTGCCCAGAGGTTGATATCCGCATCCTTGGCGTAGCGGTCGATTTCCGCAAGCTCCTCGGTGGAGAACTCGGCATTGTCGAGCGCCTTCACGCAATCTTCGACCTGTTCGACACGGCTTGCGCCAATCAGCGCCGAGGTGATGCGACCGCCGCGCAGGACCCAGGCGATGGCCATCTGCGCCAGCGTCTGGCCGCGGCGTTCGGCGATGCTGTTCAGCGCGCGGATGTTTTCAACATTGCGCTCGTTGAGGAAGGCCGGGTTCAGCGACTTGCTCTGCGAGGCGCGGCTGCCTTCAGGCACGCCGCCGAGATATTTCGTCGTCAGCATGCCCTGGGCCAACGGCGAGAAGACGATGGAGCCGATGCCCAGTTCTTCCAGTGTGTCGACGAGACCGTCTTCCTCGATCCAGCGATTGATCATCGAATAGCTCGGCTGGTGGATGATGCAGGGCGTGCCGAGGTCCTTCAGGATCGCGGCGGCCTCACGGGTGCGCTTCGAATTGTAGGAGGAAATGCCGACATAAAGCGCCTTGCCCGAGCGCACGATCTGGTCAAGCGCGCCGCAGGTTTCCTCAAGCGGCGTGTCGGGATCGAAACGGTGGGAATAGAAAATATCGACGTAGTCCAGCCCCATGCGCTTCAGGCTCTGGTCGCAGGACGATATCAGATATTTGCGGCTGCCCCATTCGCCATAGGGGCCGGGCCACATGTTGTACCCGGCCTTGGAGGAGATAATCATCTCGTCGCGATAGCCCCGGAAATCCGTCTTGAGAATTTCGCCGAAGGCGGTTTCGGCGCTGCCGGGCGGCGGGCCGTAATTATTGGCGAGATCGAAATGGGTGATGCCGAGATCGAAGGCCCGGCGGCAAATGGCCTGTTTCGTCTGGTGCGGCGTGTCATTGCCGAAATTGTGCCAGAGCCCCAGCGAGATCGCCGGCAGTTTCAGGCCGGTCTTTCCGCAATGATTGTATTTCATGGACGCGTATCGGTTTTCGGCCGGTTGCCAAACCATGGGTCTTCCTCCACTTGCTGATGACTGGCTGCCGGAGAACCCGGCAACCCTTTGAACCGATGAAAACAGGTGCGAGCGCACCTGTCATTCCCGAGAGGGATGGTTATGCCTTTCTCCGCATGGTTTCAATGGCGGGATCGGGCGAGGACTGGCAGGTATGAAGATCGAAGATGCGGAAACGCGGCTGGGGGCCGGCCGCCTTCGGGGTGAAGATGATGCGACGCGTTTCGCCGGCGGAAAGGTCGAACAGGTTGTCGGAATAACGTCCGGGCTGGTCCGCCTCCAGCAAGACAAAGAGGGCGAGACCGGCGGCGGTGACATCGATTTCAAACTGGCCGTTTTTCAGCGGGCCGACGGAGAGATCCAAGCCGGCGGGCTGAAGCTCCAGTGCCTTGTAGGTGTCGCGCGCATGATGGCCTTCGCCGGTCATGCCGTTGGAAGCGATGAAGCTCCATGCAAGGATGGAGCCATCCGGCAGGCTGTCCATGTCGATGTCCGTCAGCGTCGCGGCCTTGTCCGTCGCGCATGTCCCGTTGGCGGATTTCAGCGGCACGCGGTTGCCGTCCATGGTCAGTGCCACGATGTTCATGTCGATTTCTACATCTTCCGCCGTGTCGTTGACCATCGAGAAGCTCACCCGGCGTCCATTCTCCGAGGGAATGGCCGAGACCGCGACCGGCTGGAAGAAACGGCGAGCAGCGTAATGCAGCGCCTTCCAGCCGCCGCCATAATCGAGGCTCGACCAAGAGGCGACCGGCCATGTGTCGTTCAGCTGCCAATATAGCGTGCCCATGCAATGGGGCTTTAGCGAGCGCCAGTAATCTACAGCCGTGCGGATGGCCAGCGCCTGCTGCACCTGGCTCAGATAAACGAAGTTCTGGAAATCCCTGGGGAACCGGAAATAGCGAAACATGGTGCCGGCGATCCGTTCATTGCCGCCCACATTCTTCTGGTGCAACTCAATGACCGGGGAGGCGATGTTCATGTCCTTGTCTTCCGCATAGGTGCGGATGACAGGCATGGACGTATAGGACTGGAAACCGAACTCGGAGCAAAAGCGCGGCTTGACCGAGCGGTAATTGTCGAACGACTTGTTTTCGTGCCAGACGGACCAATAATGCATGTCGCCGGAGCCATCCGCGTGCCAGGCATCGCCATAATCGAGATAACCCGAGGCTGGGCTCGACGGCCACCAGAGCGCTTCGGGGGCGGCTTTTTTAAGCGCTTTTTCGATAGTGCGGTTCAGGCGGTCGTAAGCCACAAGATAGCGGTCACGATTGTTGCGGGATTCGTCGAACCAAGTCAGCGCACCCACCAGCTCGTTATCGCCACACCATAGCGCGATGGAGGGGTGGGAGGAGAGGCGTTTGACCTGATAATCGACCTCGTGTTCGACATTGTCGAGGAAGTCATCGCTGCAGGGATAGAGATTGCATGCGAACATGAAGTCCTGCCAGACCAGAAGGCCAAGGCGATCGCAGAGGTCGTAGAACCAGTCCTCCTCATAGAACCCGCCGCCCCAGACACGGATCATGTTCATGTTGGCCTCGACTGCGGAGCAAAGGAGGTCTTCGGTCTTTTCCCGGCTGGTGAGCGAATAAAGCGCATCTGCCGGAATCCAGTTGGCGCCGCGGCAGAAGATTTCCCGGCCGTTGATGCGGAAGGCGAAGCGGCTGCCGGCCTCGTCCTTGTCGGTCAGAAGCTCGATGGTCCTGAAGCCGATCTGGCGGGTGACTGTCTCGTCGGGCAGTTCTACCGTCAGTCTGTAGAGCGTCTGCTCGCCACTGCCGGCCGGCCACCAGAGTTCCGGATTTTCCACGAAGAAGACGTGGCGTACAATCGTCTCGCCCGCGCCGACGCCGCAATCGAGCCGTAGTCTTTCGTCGTTAAGGGAGAGGTAGACCGGCAGGCTTGCCGGTCCTTCGGCAAACAGCGTGATCGCCACATGCAGCTCGACACCGCCTTCAACATGGTGCTGCGAGGTAACGATATGTTCGATGCGGGCCGTATCGAGCCGCTTCAGCAGGATTTTGCCGTAGAGGCCAAGCGGCGCGATGGCGATGTTCCAGTCCCAGCCAAAATGGCATTGCGGCTTGCGCAGCATGTTGCCATTGGCGATCGGCGAGTTGCCGGGGTGATAGGGAATGTAGAAGGGCTGCCGTGCCTGCCGCTCTGCGCCTGCCGCGATATTGGAGTGAAAATGGATGCGGATGGTGTTTTCACCCGGCCGCACGGCGCGCGAAATATCGGGGCGATAACGTCGGAAGCAATTGTCGGCGCTTAACACCGGGATATCGTTGACGAAGATGATGGCGACGGTGTCGAGATAGTCGATATCGAGATACCAGCTCGCCTCGATGTCATCGAGGATGAAGGTCCTCTCTATGATCCAGTCCTGCTGTGCGACCCATTGTACGGCCTTCTCATTGGCGCCGTGATAGGGGTCGGGAATGATGGCGGCATTTTTCAGGGCGGAGTGAATATCGCCGGGAACGGAAAGCTCGGTGGCATGGTCTCCTTCCGCCGAGGTCAGGCGCCAGAGCCCGGCCAGATCGATGACGGTTTCGGGCGTGGAGGAAGCAATCATGATCGGACCCTGCATAATTTGAATTCAACGAAGACGGCCGGCATTATGATGCAGGCTTGTGTCAGAATCTGGGGAGAATGGATGGGTGCAAAGCGGCCGCGACATGCTTATCCGGCTTTGCGATTTCCTCCCTCCGGCAACGTTACCGTAAAACAATCCTCCAGTCATTCCTTTGAGTGGCCTCCGGGTGCCTGAAAAATGCGTGGCGTTTACTGAGTAGAATAGGGAGATTTCATGGAACCCATTCATAGCAGTTTTATTGATTTATATCAGTCAATTAAAATTGTTTTCTAATCTGAATAAAAAGGATTTTTGTCGGGTCAATATCGACAGTTCCAGGCTATGACTAAAGGGCGGGGGCCGGGAAATATTTTCTCGATCTATATCGTTATAGCTGGCTTGGCGGATACGTGGAAACGACTGGCGGTTTGCCGGAGACCTTTGCCTTTGCAACGGAGCAAAAGCTATCTATGATTACCGTTAGGTAAAGCGTGGCGAAATGACATGAACGATACTGGAAAATCCGGCGGGGGCGACATACCTGCAACGACGGGCGAGCGCCCGACCCTGAAGACCATCGCTTATATGACGGGCCTTGGCATCACCACCGTGTCGCGCGCGCTGAAGGATGCGCCTGACATCGGCGCCGAGACCAAGGAGCGCGTGCGGCTCATCGCCCGGCAGATCGGATACCAACCCAACCGTGCCGGCGTGCGCCTTCGCACCGGCAAGACGAACGTCATCGCGCTGGTGCTGAGTGTCGACGAGGAGTTGATGGGTTTCACCAGTCAGATGGTGTTCGGCATCACGGAAGTGCTTTCCACGACGCAATACCACCTTGTCGTTACGCCCCACACGCACGCCAAGGATTCCATGGTTCCGATCCGCTATATTCTCGATACTGGCTCAGCGGACGGGGTGATTATCTCGAAAATTGAGCCCAACGATCCGCGTGTTCGCCTGATGACGGAACGCAACATGCCTTTCGTCACCCATGGGCGCACGAATATGGGTATTGAACATGCCTATCACGATTTCGATAACGAGGCCTATGCCTATCAGGCCGTGGAGCGTCTAGCGCAAAGCGGGCGGAAGAGAATTGCTGCTGTCGTTCCGCCCTCGCAATTCTCCTATCACGACTATGCCCGCAAGGGCTTTAACCGCGGCATCAGGGATTTCGGGCTGACCGAATTTCCCTTCGATGCCATTACGACCGAGACGCCGCTCGATAAAATCCGCGATTTCGGTGAAGCGCTGATGAAATCGGATGATCGACCGGACGGCGTCGTCTCGATCAGCGGTACCAGCACGGTGGCGCTTCTCGCCGGTTTTGAGGCCGCAGGGGTAAAGATTGGCGAGGATATCGATGTGGTCTCGAAACAGTCCGCCGAGTTCCTGAACTGGATCCAGCCGCAAATAGTCACTGTCCACGAGGATATCAAACTTGCGGGCAGGGAGCTTGCCAGGGCCCTGCTGTCACGCATCAACGGTGAGCCGCCGGAAACGCTGCAAACCATCAATCGCCCGGTCTGGTCGGCCATGAAGCTTTAGCCGTAAACGGTCTGGAGTATTTCCGGTAAAAGTTTGTGACGATTTTTCCTCAGGAAAACGCGTGGAAACAGAGACGGAAGCGCACACCGAACGACGAGGTTAAACACGGTGTGGTTGTTCTGCTGATCCGGCGTTTCCGCTGATCAGGACAGGCAGTCCTTCAGCGAACCGGCAATGCCGCGCATCAGCTTGAAATAAAGATCGGGGCCGGGCTCCAGCGTCGCGGCTTCCGGATCGAGCGTTGCCGATTTCGCCGCCGTGCCTTCGGTGATGACCGAAATCAGCTTCGGCTCGAATTGCGGTTCGGCAAAGACGCAAGTGGCGCCGAGCTGACGAACCTTCTCCTGCATCTGCTTGACCCGATCCGCGCCCGGCAGAGTTTCGGGGCTGACGGTGATCGATCCTGCGGTTTTCACGCCGTAACGGTGCTCGAAATATTGATAGGCATCGTGGAAGACGATGAAGGGCTTTTCCTTCACAGGCTTCACCGTTTCCGCGACTTCGGCATCGAGCGCGTCCAGATCGTCGATCAGCTTCCTGGTGTTGGCCTGATAGGTCGCGGCATTGCCGGCATCGGCCGCAATCAGTGCCGTTTCGATCGCCTGAGCCATGGCCTTGGCATTGGCGGGGTCCAGCCAGAGATGTGTGTCATAGGCGCCGTGTTCGTGCTCCTCGGCATCGGCATGGTTGTGCGCATGATTATGATCATGCGCGCCTTCGCCCTCGCTATGGCCCTCTTCGCCATGATCGTGCGCGTCAAAGGGGCCGCCTTCGCGGAAGGGCAGCTTCTCCAGACCCTTGGCATCTTCCAGTTCCACCACCGTCGCCTTGCTGGCCAATGCCTCCAGAGGCTTTTGCAGGAAAGCTTCCAGTCCGGGGCCGACCCAGAATACCACATCCGCCTTTTCGAGCTTGCGTGCATTGGACGGCCGCAGATTATAGGTGTGCGGCGAGGCCGCGCCGTCAACGATGAGCTGCGGTTCGCCCACACCCTTCATGATCGCTGCAACGAGAGAGTGGACAGGCTTGATCGAGACCACGACGTCGGGCGCGGCAGTTGCGCCCGAAGCGGCGGCCGCTATTGCCACCGATGCCATGAGCGGGATCAGGGTCGATTTCATGAAATGCACTCCACTTGAACAAGTATAGTTATGTTATTACATTTATTGCGTAACTCTATAACGTATGCAATAGCGGTAGGCAACATCGCCGAACGGACAATCCCATGCTTCATTCAGCCCCCGAGGGCAACGAAATACTGGTTTCCCTTGCCAATGCCGGCGTGCAGCGGAACGGCCGCTGGCTGGTGCGCGGCGTGGAGTTTTCCGTCAGCAGGGGCGAGATCGTCACGCTGATCGGCCCGAACGGCTCCGGCAAATCCACCAGTGCAAAAATGGCGATCGGCGTGGTTAAGCCAAGCGAGGGCAACGTCTCTCGCAAGCCCGGTCTGCGCGTCGGTTATGTGCCGCAGAAGCTCTCGGTGGACTGGACCATGCCGCTTTCCGTGCGGCGTCTGATGACACTCACCGGGCCGCTGCCTGCGCGCGAGATCGACGCGGCGCTGAATGCGACTGGCATCGCACATTTGGCCAATGCCGAGGTGCAGCATCTTTCCGGCGGCGAGTTCCAGCGGGCGCTTTTGGCCCGCGCCATCGCCCGCAAGCCCGATCTGCTGGTTCTCGACGAGCCTGTTCAGGGTGTTGATTTTTCCGGCGAGATCGCACTTTATGATCTTATAAAAAACATCAGAAATTCAAGTAATTGCGGAATTCTGTTAATCTCACATGACCTGCATGTGGTGATGGCGGAAACCGATACCGTTATCTGCCTGAATGGCCATGTCTGCTGCCGCGGAACGCCGCAGGCGGTCAGCCAGAGTCCGGAATATATGCGGCTGTTCGGCGGCGCGGCGTCCAAGGCGCTTGCGGTCTATAGCCACCATCACGATCACACCCATCTGCCTGATGGCCGGGTGCAGCATGCGGATGGAACGGTGACGGATCATTGCCATCCCGAGGACGGACACCATCACGGGCATGAGCATGAGCATCATCATGCCCATGGGCACCGTAAGGACGGGCATGGCGAATGCGGCTGCGGCCATGACCATGCACCCGCGGACCAGCGGCAGGGAGAACGCCATGTTTGACGATTTCTTCACTCGCGCCATGGTCGCCGGCATCGGTGTTGCGCTCACCGCCGGTCCGCTTGGCTGTTTTGTCGTCTGGCGGCGCATGGCCTATTTCGGTGATACGATGGCGCATTCGGCGCTTCTCGGCGTTGCGCTGTCTTTGCTGCTGCAGCTCAACCTCATCGTCAGCGTCTTTCTCGTGGCGTCGGCCGTTTCGGTTCTTTTGATTTTCCTGCAGCGGCGGCAGGCGCTTTCCGCCGACGCGCTGCTTGGCATCCTGTCCCATTCGGCACTGGCGATCGGCCTCGTCATCGTCGCCTTCATGAGCTGGGTGCGCATCGATCTCGTCTCGTTCCTGTTCGGCGATATTCTTGCCGTCACCCGCAGCGATATTGCGCTGATATGGGGTGGCGGGCTGGTGGTGATCGTTTCCATGGTGTTCCTGTGGAGGTCGCTGCTCGCCTCGACCGTCAATACGGAGCTGGCGGAAGCCGAGGGGTTGAACCCGGAACGGTCGAAGCTGATCTTTACGCTGCTGATGGCGCTGGTGATTGCGATTGCCATGAAGGTGGTTGGCATCATGCTCATTACGTCCCTGCTCATCATACCGGCCGCGACTGCGCGGCGTTTTTCCAGCACACCGGAGGTGATGGCGGTTGTGGCCTCGCTGATCGGTGCGGTGGCCGTTATCGGCGGCCTGTTTGGCTCTCTCACCTATGATACACCGTCTGGCCCGTCGATCGTGGTTGCCGCGGTGATCCTGTTCGTTATAAGCCTGTTGCCGGCGCCGGGTTTTTCCCGCTCCGCAGATGAAGGAGGCAAGCCATGAATGCGCAGACCCAGCAGAACCTTACCAAGAACCAGTCGCTGGTCATGAATGCTCTTTCAAATGCGCAGCAGCCGCTCAGCGCCTATATGATCCTCGACAAGCTGCGGGACGACGGGTTCCGCGCGCCGCTGCAGGTTTACCGGGCTCTGGAAAAGCTGGTGGAATTCGGTCTCGTGCACCGGCTGGAAAGCCTCAACGCCTTCGTCGCATGCACGCATACACAGGCCGAATGCTGCTCGCACCACCACGGCACCGTGGCATTCGCCATTTGTGAATCCTGCGGGCAGGTGACAGAGTTCCACGATCACGAGATCGACCACCGGCTGGAGCGCTGGGTGAAGGACAGCAAGTTCAAGGCTGAAAAGACCACTATTGAAATACGCGGCCTCTGCGCTGCATGCGCGGCGTAAAGCCCAATTCCAAGGGGTGGGCATGTGGCCCGCCGTCGATCACTTTTCGATGATCGCCAGATCCTTCGAAAAACGCTTCCAGTTTTCGATATATTTTTCCGCCGAACGGCGAAGGCCCGCCACGGTTTCTTCATCCAGCGTGCGAATGGCCCGCGCCGGCGAGCCGACAATAAGCGAATTGTCGGGAAACTCTTTGCCTTCGGTCACCAGTGCATTGGCGCCGACGAGGCAGTTGCGGCCGATCTTTGCGCCGTTCAAAATCGTCGCGCCCATGCCAATGAGCGAATTGTCGCCAATTGTGCAGCCATGCACGATGGCATGGTGGCCGATGGTGCACATATCGCCGATGGTCGCGGCGAAACCGGGGTCGCTGTGCACCATCACGCCTTCCTGAATATTGGTGCCGCGACCGATGCTGATCGGTTCGTTATCGCCGCGCAGCGTTGCGCCGAACCAGATGCCGACACCTTCGCCGAGCGTCACCGAACCGATGACATTGGCATCGGGCGCAACCCAGTAACGATCCGGGGCAGGTGTCTTAGGCACCCGGTCGGCAAGGCGGTAGAGCGGCATGGTGGTGTCCTCGCGTTTGCGTTTCCTGCCGATGCGGTCAGGCGATTTTGACCGAGAGCGTGCCGACGCCATCGACACCACACTCGATCGTATCTCCGCGCACGATCGGGCCGACGCCGGCCGGCGTTCCCGTCATGATCACGTCGCCGGCGGCAAGGGTGAACAGCTTGGAAAGCTCGGCAATCACTTCCGGCACCTTCCAGATCATCTGCGCGAGATCGCCCGTCTGCTTGCGTTCACCGTTGACATCGAGCCAGATCGCGCCGGTCGAGGGATGACCGATTTTATCAGCGGGAACGATGGCCGAGACCGGTGCGGAATGTTCAAAGGCCTTGGCGCCTTCCCAGGAGCGGCCCATTTTTTTCAGCCCGTCCTGCAGGTCGCGGCGGGTCATGTCTATCCCGACGGCATAACCCCATACATGGGTCAGCGCCTCTGACGCCGGAATATCGGCGCCGCCGCTCTTCAGGACCACGACACATTCGACTTCGTAATGCACATTGGAGGACAGCGGCGGGTAGGGGAAATCAATACCTGCGGGCAGCAGATTGTCCGGGTTCTTCTGGAAATAAAAGGGTGGCTCGCGTGAGGGATCGTGGCCCATTTCAATAGCGTGATCCGCATAATTGCGGCCGACGCAATAGACCCGCCGCACGGGGAACATATCTTGTGTGCCCTCGACCGGCAGCAGAACGGGTTTCGGGGCGGGGATGACGGTGGCGGCCATGGGATTTCCTGTCGTCTCTTGAAGCTGCAATTCTTGTCCCGCGATTCCGGAGCAATTTCCAGTTCAAAATGCTGTTGTGGGCGAAACTGGCTTTTTGCGGTCCTTTGCTGTAGAAGCCGGCGCAAAGAGGTTTATCCATGTACAGACAAGTGCTTGCCAGCGGCGAAAAAATCTTTGCCGTTGCGCCCATGATCGATTGGACCGACACGAGGTGCAGGTTTCTGCACCGGCAATTGTCGAAGCGTGCCTTGCTGTTCACCGAAATGATTGTCGCCGATGCCATCATCCATGGCCAGCGCGAGAAGTTGCTCGGTTACCACCCGCAGGAACATCCTGTCGCGCTGCAGCTTGGCGGATCGGATCCCGCCAAACTTGCCGAGGCGGTACGGATTGCCGGCGATTACGGTTATGACGAAATCAACCTCAATGTCGGTTGCCCTTCAGACCGGGTACAGTCAGGCACATTCGGCGCTTGCCTGATGCGTGAACCTGACGTCGTGGCGGACTGTATTTCGGCGATGAGAGCGGTTGCGAGCGTGCCGGTTACGGTCAAATGCCGCATCGGGGTCGATGACCAGGAGCCCGAAACGGTATTGCCGGATTTTCTGGCAAGGGTCGTGGCTGCCGGTGCGGATGCGGTCTGGGTCCATGCCCGCAAAGCCTGGCTGCAGGGGCTTTCGCCGAAGGAGAACCGTGAGGTTCCGCCGCTAGACTATGATCTCGTCTATCGCATAAAGCGGGAAAATCCTGATGTCTTCATCGGCATCAATGGTGGCATCGCCGATCTCGATCAGGCGGGCGAACATCTGAAACACATGGATGGAGTGATGCTCGGCAGGGCCGCCTATCACAACACCTCCATCCTTGCCGATGTCGACCATCGCATTCATGGAGAGGAAGCCCGCAACTATGACTGGATGGCGTTGCGGGACGTGATGATGGCTTATGCCGCCGATTATATCGCCGCAGGTGGACGTCTCAATCACGTCACCCGCCACATGGTCGGCCTGTTTCAGGGCATGCCGGGCGCGCGCCGTTTCCGTCAAATCCTTTCCAGCGACGCCACCCGGCCGGGAGCCGGGCCGGAGGTGATCGAGGCAGCTTTCGCCGCCATCGATTTCAACCCGATGAAAGAACTGGCGGGCTGATAAGGCTCAGACCGCTTTTTGCAGTTCCTGCGCACCCACGGGCGCATTGACCTTGCCGCCGGTGATGAAGAAGGCGAAGACGTCGCGCGGGGTCTTTTCCACCTTCCGCTCAGGCGCAATCAGCGGCAGGTCGTCAGGCACGCTGCCCGCCGCATAGGTCTTGACGCGTTTTGCCCAGTCATTGATCCCGGCCTTCGGATAGCAGGTCTCGATATCGTCCTCGCCCTTCTGCAGGCGGCAATAGACGAAATCGGCGGTCACGTCAGGCAGCATCGGATAATCGTGATGATCGGCGCAGACGACCGCGACCTTGTGTTTGGCCAAAAGTTCGATGAATTCCGGCACCTGGAATGTCTCGTTGCGCACCTCGACCACATGCCGCAGGGAAATGCCATCCTGCTTCTCCGGCAGCAGCGCCAGAAACGCACCGAAATCTTCCGAGTCGAATTTCTTTGTGGGCGCAAACTGCCAGAGGATCGGGCCGAGATGGGACCCGAGTTCCGTGAGACCCTGCGTCAGAAACTTCGTCATGGACTCACCGGCCTCGGCCAGAACCCTGCGATTGGTGACGAAGCGGCTCGCCTTCAGCGAGAAGATGAAATCCTCAGGCACTTCGGAGGCCCATTTGGCGAAGGTTTCGGGTTTCTGGCTGCTGTAATAGGTGCCGTTCACCTCGATTGCCGTGAGCTGACGGCTGGCGTGCTCCAACTGGCGCTTCTTCGGCAGTTTTTCTGGATAAAACGTGCCTTCCCAGGGCTCAAAAGTCCAGCCGCCGATACCGGTTCGGATCGTTCCTGATGTCGACATATGCTGTTCCTCCTCCGGCCTTCGGCCTATCGAACCCTTGCGACGAAAGCTGCGGATTATTCCGCAGCTTCCCGTTTTCCGGCCGGCCGGCGCTCGAGAAGCTCCTTCAGGAAGTGACCGGTATAGGAGCGCTCGACCTTGACGATGTCTTCCGGTGTGCCGGTTGCCACCACTTCACCGCCGCCCGTGCCGCCTTCGGGGCCGATATCGATGATCCAGTCGGCCGTCTTGATGACTTCGAGATTGTGTTCGATCACCACGACGGAATTGCCCTGTTCCACCAGCGCATGCAACATTTCCAGGAGCTTGTTGACGTCGTGGAAGTGCAGGCCGGTCGTCGGTTCGTCGAGGATATAGAGCGTGCGGCCCGTCGAGCGCTTTGACAGTTCCTTGGCAAGCTTGACGCGCTGCGCCTCGCCACCGGAGAGCGTATTGGCCTGCTGACCGACCTTGATGTAACCGAGGCCGACATCAAACAGCGATTGCAGCTTGTCGCGCACCGCCGGCACGGCAGCGAAGAATTCCACGCCTTCCTCGACCGTCATATCCAGCACGTCGGCGATGGATTTGCTCTTGAAAGTGACGTCCAACGTTTCGCGATTATAGCGCTTGCCGTGGCAGACATCGCAGGTGACATAGACGTCAGGCAGGAAGTGCATCTCGATCTTGATGACACCGTCGCCCTGGCAGGCCTCACAGCGGCCGCCCTTGACGTTGAAGGAGAAACGGCCCGGCGCATAACCGCGCGCCTTGGCTTCCGGCAGGCCGGCGAACCAGTCACGGATCGGCGTAAAGGCACCGGTATAGGTGGCCGGATTGGAGCGCGGCGTGCGGCCGATCGGTGACTGATCGATATCGATCACCTTGTCGATGAATTCGAAACCATCGATGCGGTCGTGCTCGGCCGGGATTTCGCGCGCGCCCATCACCCGGCGGGCCGCCGATTTGTATAGAGTCTCGATCAGGAAGGTGGACTTGCCTCCACCCGATACGCCAGTTACGGCGGTGAAAACGCCAAGCGGCACAGCCGCGGTGACATTCTTTAGATTGTTGCCGCGTGCGCCGAACACCTTGATCTCGCGACCCTTCTTGGGCTTGCGGCGCTCAGCCGGCACGGCGACGCCGAGTTCGCCCGAGAGATATTTGCCGGTCAGCGATTTCGGATTTGCCATCACCTCCTGCGGCGAGCCTTCGGCGATGACCTGACCGCCGTGAATGCCGGCCGCCGGGCCGATATCGACGACATAATCTGCCGTCAGAATGGCATCTTCGTCGTGTTCGACCACGATGACGGTATTGCCGATATCACGCAGATGTTTCAGCGTCTCAAGCAACCGGGCATTATCGCGCTGGTGCAGACCGATCGAGGGCTCATCGAGAACATAGAGAACGCCTGTCAGGCCCGAACCGATCTGCGAGGCCAGGCGGATACGCTGGCTTTCACCGCCCGACAGTGTGCCGGAGTTGCGCGACAGGCTGAGATAATCCAGCCCGACATCGTTGAGGAAGCGCAGGCGTTCGCGGATTTCCTTGAGGATACGGACAGCGATTTCGTTCTGCTTGGCGTTGAGGCTTTCCGGCAGCAACTCGAACCAGTCACGCGCGGTGCGGATCGACATTTCGGTGACCTCACCGATATGCAGCTTGTTGATCTTGACGGCAAGCGCTTCCGGCTTCAGGCGATAACCGGCGCAGGCCGGGCAGGGGGCCGCCGACATGTAACGCTCGATTTCCTCGCGCGCCCAGGCGCTGTCGGTCTCTTTCCAGCGACGCTCCAGATTGGGCACAATGCCTTCGAAATTCTTCACCGTCTTGTAGGAGCGGGCGCCGTCCTGATAGTTGAACTCGATCTTGTCATCCGTGCCCTGAAGAATGGCGTGCTGCGCCTCCTTCGAAAGATCGGACCATTTGCTCGACAGCTTGAAACCGAAGGCTTTGCCAAGTGCTTCCAGCGTCTGGTTGTAATAGGGCGAAGAGGATTTTGCCCAGGGCGCAATGGCGCCGTCACGCAGGGTGCGGGCGGGCTCCGGTACGATCAGGTTTTCATCCACCTTCTGCTGCGAGCCAAGGCCATCGCAGGTGGGGCAGGCGCCGAAGGGGTTGTTGAAGGAGAAGAGACGCGGTTCGATTTCCGGAATGGTGAAGCCGGAAACGGGGCAGGCGAACTTTTCCGAAAACAGCACACGCTCGTGAGTCTCGTTGAGAGACTTGTTGGCGGAGCCGCCGGCGGCGGTCTCTTCGGGCGGCAGAGGCTTGTCGGCAAATTCGGCGATTGCCAGCCCGTCGGCAAGCTTGAGGCAGGTCTCGAGACTGTCGGCAAGGCGTGCGGCCATATCCGGGCGCACGACGGCGCGGTCAACGACCACGTCGATATCGTGTTTGTATTTCTTGTCGAGGGCAGGAACGTCGGCGATCTCGTAGAACTGGCCGTCCACCTTGACGCGCTGGAAGCCTTTCTTCATCAGCTCGGCAAGTTCCTTCTTGTACTCGCCTTTGCGGCCGCGCACGATCGGGGCAAGGATATAAAGACGCGTGCCTTCCTGGAAAGCGAGGATGCGGTCGACCATCTGGCTGACCGTTTGGCTTTCGATCGGCAGGCCCGTGGCCGGCGAATAGGGCACGCCGACACGCGCGAAGAGGAGGCGCATATAGTCGTAAATCTCGGTGACCGTGCCGACCGTGGAGCGCGGATTGCGCGAGGTGGTCTTCTGCTCGATGGAAATAGCGGGCGACAGGCCGTCGATCTGGTCGACATCCGGTTTCTGCATCATTTCCAGGAACTGGCGCGCATAGGCCGAAAGGCTCTCGACATAACGGCGCTGGCCCTCGGCATAGATCGTGTCGAATGCAAGCGACGACTTGCCCGAACCGGAAAGGCCGGTCATGACGATCAGCTTGTTGCGCGGCAAATCCAGATCAATGCCCTTGAGGTTATGCTCGCGGGCGCCACGGATGGAAATCGTCTTCAGTTCACTCATGACAGGGCTCGGACAAAAATAACACACTTGATGACAGCGCGTCCTTATGTAGTGACGCAGCCGGAGGTGTCGAGGTCTATTTCCTATCGGTCGCAGCTTTTCGGGATGCTTGACTCGAAATCTGCGATTCAATAGAACAAAAAAGGAACGAATTGCAAGCGCGAATGTCGGCTCCCACAGCTTAAGATTATTCTTTGTGGATAGTTCCCTGCTTGCGGTGCCCTTTGCCGGCGGCGGCAGCTATTGTGTGGCGAATTTTTTGAAATGCAATTGCCGGCCATGAAGGCTGGCGGACAGGATGACGAGATGGCTGGTAGCGTAAACAAGGTAATTCTGATCGGGAATGTGGGTGCAGATCCCGAAATCCGCCGCACGCAGGATGGCCGCCCCATCGCCAACCTGCGTATCGCCACCTCTGAGACCTGGCGGGACCGCAACAGCGGCGAGCGCAAGGAAAAGACCGAATGGCACACCGTCGTGGTCTTCAACGAAGGTCTGTGCAAGGTCGTCGAGCAATATGTCAAAAAGGGCGCCAAGCTCTATATTGAAGGCCAGTTGCAGACCCGCAAATGGCAGGACCAGACCGGCAACGACCGCTACTCCACGGAAATCGTGCTGCAGGGCTTCAACTCCACGCTGACCATGCTCGATGGTCGCGGTGAGGGCGGCGGCCGTAGCGGTGGTGGCGACTTCGGCGGCGGCAATGATTATGGCAGTGGCGGCGGCTCCGGTTACGGCGGCGGTTATGACCAGCAGTCCTCCTCGCGCGGCGGTTCTTCCCGCGGCAGCAGCCAGCCATCGGGCGGCTTCTCCAATGATATGGACGACGATATCCCGTTCTGATCGGACCGGGGACCAAGAAACGTGTGACAGGAGGTGAGCTTGACTGACGAAACCCTGCAGCCAAAACAGCCCGCCGCCTGGCGCATTATCCTCGCGTTTTTTCTCGACTTCTGGACGGCGTTTTTCGCCGCCGGATTTCTGGTCGCGACCGTAGCGGGAGGGCGAACGCCCGGAGGTTTTGCGCTCAACGGTGCGCCGGCCTTTATCGCCTTTATGCTGATCATTGCCTACTTTGTCGTGCTCGGGCGGTTCTTCGGCGGCACACTGTGGCAGCGCCTTTTGAAAGCGAGACGCTGACATCGGGCTTTGCCATTTTTTTTAAGAGAAGAACGCTTCGACGCCCGGGCAATCTATGTCGCGACCTTGTCGGCCAGCATCGCCACCATGACATCGGATTGCGACACGATGCCGACCATCTTGCCCCTGGCGTCGATGACAGGCAGATAATGCAGCCCTTCCTCAGCAAAACGGATAATGGCTTCCTCGATGGAAGTCTCCGGCATTAGGGTTTTCACCGGCGAGGTCATGATGTCCTTGACGGTATCGTTGGGCGCGCTCGCGCCTGAAAAAATGAGGCGGAGCCGCTGCAGGAAACCGATGGAGGGGCGGCCGTTTCGCCAGCTTGCCTTTTTCAAAAAATCCGTCTGGGTGACGATGCCGACGATTTGCGCCTTGTCGTTGGTGACGGGCAACGCCTTGAAATGATGGCCGTGCATCAGCGCATGGGCGTGGCGCAGACTGTCATCGGGGGCAACGGCGACCACATCCCGGGACATCACGCTGGCGCAATCGAGATGCAGCGCGCGGCGGCGGTAGGAACGCAGCTCGGTTTTGCGCAGGATGGTTTCCAGCGCATCGCGGTCGATATCGATGAACTCGTCATATTCCTTCAGGACTTCATCGAGATCGGTCGAGGAAAAGCCGATCTTCTGGACGGGAGTGGGGTCCGTGGTGCCGTGGGCGGCCTTTGCAAGCTTCAGGCCGTGGGGATAAGCACGGCCGGTGGCATTGTTGTAGACGAGTGCCATGGCGAGGAGGATCAGCGAGTTTCCGGCGACCGGCCACAGCAGGAAACCGTAACCGAGGCTGTGGACGGCGGGGCCGCCGAGAACCGCAGTCAACGCGACAGCACCGCTAGGCGGATGCAGGCAGCGCAGCGCCATCATCGCGGCAATGGCAAGGCTGATGGCGAGCGCGCTGGCGAAGAATGGATCAGGCACCAGCAGCGCCACCGTTACGCCGACGAAAGCCGAGATCAGATTGCCGCACAGGATCGACCAGGGTTGTGCCAGAGGACTGGAGGGTACGGCGAACAGCAGTACGGCCGAAGCGCCCATCGGTGCGATCATGGCGGGCAGGGTGGGATCGAAGCGCAGAGCCAGATTGCCCAGAAGGCCGGTCAGCAGAATGCCGACAAAGGCGCCGGTTGCGGAGCGCAACCTTTCCCTGTTGCTGAGTGGTGCGGCATCCGGGATGAGGCGGCGCAGCGTGGAACGCATGGGGAGAACTTTCGAGTCCTGAAAAGATGCGCGTCTTTTAGCCGAAATGGCAACCGGATTTAAAGGTTGGATTTTTCTGCCCTGTCGCCGGATGGGGGATTTTGTTGCGTAGACGAGCGATCAGGCCGGAGCTTCAGAAATTGAACGCCGATTTAATGCCATCGACCACGAATTGCACCGAGAGTGCTGCCAGCAGCACACCGAGCAGCCGGGTAAGGATGGCGCGGCCGGTATTGCCGAGAAAACGGTCCATCCGCTCTGAGACGATCAGCGCGGCATAAACGAGGGCCATGGCGAAAGCGAGGATCAGGATGAGCACCACCATCTCGACGGTGGTCTTCATCGAGCCGGCAAGCAGCACCGTGGCGGAAATGGCGCCCGGTCCGGCGATAAGCGGCAGGGCCAGCGGAAAGACCGCCAGATTGTGCAGGTGGTCCTTGGTAATGGCGATTTCCGAGGTCTTTTCCTTGCGCTCCTGGCGTTTCTCGAAAATCATTTCGAAGGAAATCCAGAACAGCAGAAGGCCACCGGCGATACGGAAGGCACCGAGCGAAATGCCGAGCAGGTTGAGAATGGCAAGGCCGAAAAGCGCGAAGACGGCGAGAATGCCGAAGGCGATGATGGAACCGCGCAATGCCACCTGGCTGCGCTGGTCACGCGTCATGCCGACGGTGAGCGCCAGGAAAACGGGGGCGAGGCCCGGCGGATCGAGCGTGACCAGAAGGGTGGTGAGCGCGTTGATGAGCGTTTCGCTGCTGGCCATTCTTTCCCCGTCTTATCTGTTTTTATGGCAAAGCCTACGCAACTCGCCGGAACATTGAAAGGGAGCGGCGGCGCTTTTGCCGGGCTAAATCGTGAAAAGCGGCGTTCGTCTTGCAAATGACGCAAAAGCCTGTTCAAAACTCGCCGGGAAATTGGCTTAACGTTGCTGTTTCCGCTATAAAAATCCATCCGATTCTTAACAGAGAATGTGATCCGTTTTGACTGACCAGAGCCCCCCCGGCGGCGGAAAACTTCCGCCAGGCATTGAACCGATTTCCATCATGGAGGAAATGCAGCGGTCGTATCTCGATTACGCCATGAGCGTTATCGTGTCCCGCGCGCTTCCCGATGTGCGAGACGGCCTGAAGCCGGTTCATCGCCGTATTCTGTACGGCATGTCCGAACTCGGCATCGACTGGAACAAGAAATACGTCAAATGCGCCCGCGTCACCGGTGACGTGATGGGTAAATTCCATCCGCACGGCAATTCGGCGATCTATGACGCGCTGGCGCGTATGGCGCAGGATTGGTCGCTGCGTCTGCCGCTCATCGACGGTCAGGGCAATTTCGGCTCCATCGACGGCGATCCGCCGGCGGCCGAGCGTTACACCGAATGCCGTCTTGAAAAGGCCGCGCATTCTCTGCTTGATGATCTCGACAAGGAAACGGTCGATTTCCGCGACAACTACGATGGCACGTTGCAGGAGCCGGTCGTCGTTCCGGCGAAGTTCCCGAACCTTCTGGTCAACGGGGCAGGCGGCATCGCGGTGGGCATGGCCACCAATATTCCGCCGCACAATCTCTCCGAAGTCATCGACGGCTGTATCGCACTGATTGAAAATCCGGCGATCGAGCTGCCTGAGATGATGCAGATCATTCCAGGACCGGATTTCCCGACCGGCGCATTGATCATGGGCCGTTCGGGCATCCGCTCGGCTTATGAGACCGGCCGTGGATCGGTCATCATGCGCGGCGTTGCGAACATCGAGCCGATGCGCGGCGACCGCGAGCAGATCATCATCACCGAAGTTCCCTACCAGGTGAACAAGGCTTCGATGATCGAAAAGATGGCCGAGCTGGTCAAGGAAAAGCGCATCGAGGGCATTTCCGACCTGCGCGACGAGTCCGACCGCCAGGGTTATCGCGTCGTCATCGAACTGAAGCGCGATGCCAATGCCGAAGTCATTCTGAACCAGCTTTATCGCTACACGCCGCTGCAGACCTCGTTTGGCTGCAATATGGTGGCGCTGAACGGTGGCAAGCCGGAACAGATGACGCTGCTGGACATGCTGCGCGCCTTTGTTTCGTTCCGTGAGGATGTCGTCAGCCGCCGCACCAAGTATCTGCTGCGTAAGGCGCGCGACCGCGCGCATGTGTTGGTCGGTCTGGCGATTTCGGTCGCGAATATCGACGAGGTCATCCGCGTCATCCGTCATGCTCCCGACCCGGCTTCGGCCCGCGAGGAGCTGATGACACGGCGCTGGCCGGCGCAGGATGTGGAAAGCCTGATCCGTCTGATCGACGATCCGCGCCATCGCATCAACGAAGACGGCACCTACAATCTTTCCGAAGAGCAGGCGCGCGCCATTCTGGAATTGCGTCTTGCCCGTCTCACCGCGCTTGGCCGCGATGAAATCGGCGACGAGCTGAACAAGATCGGCGCGGAAATTTCCGAGTACCTCGAAATCCTGTCGTCGCGCCTGCGCATCCAGCAGATCGTCAAGGACGAGCTTGTGTCGATCCGCGACGAGTTCGGCACTCCGCGCCGGTCCCAGATCGTCGAGGGTGGTCCTGACATGGACGATGAAGACCTCATCGCCCGCGAAGACATGGTCGTCACCGTCTCGCATCTCGGCTACATCAAGCGCGTACCGCTGACGACCTATCGGGCGCAGCGTCGCGGCGGCAAGGGCCGGTCCGGCATGGCAACGCGCGACGAGGATTTCGTCAACCGTCTCTTCGTGGCGAATACCCATACGCCGGTACTGTTCTTCTCCTCGCGTGGCATCGTCTACAAGGAAAAGGTCTGGCGTCTGCCGATCGGCACGCCGCAGTCCAAGGGCAAGGCCCTCATCAACATGCTGCCGCTGGAGCCTGGCGAGCGTATCACCACCATCATGCCGTTGCCCGAGGATGAGACCGCCTGGGAAACGCTCGATGTGATGTTCTCGACCACGCGCGGTACTGTTCGGCGCAACAAGCTCGGCGATTTCGTTCAGGTCAACCGCAACGGCAAGATCGCCATGAAGCTTGACGAGGAGGGCGATGAAATCCTCTCCGTCGAAACCTGTACCGATCGTGACGACGTGTTGCTGACAACGGCGCTTGGCCAGTGCATCCGCTTCCCCGTGGACGATGTGCGCGTTTTTGCCGGCCGCAACTCCGTCGGCGTGCGTGGCATCAATATGGCTGAAGGCGACCGCATCATCTCCATGACGATTGTGGGTCATGTGGATGCCGAACCGTGGGAGCGGGCGGCCTATCTCAAGCGCTCGGCAGCCGAGCGCCGTGCAGCAGGCGTTGACGAGGAAGACATTGCACTCGTCGGCGAGGAAGTGACGGAAGAGGGCGAACTCGGTGAAGAGCGTTATCAGGAACTGAAGGCACGCGAAGAGTTCGTGCTGACGGTTTCCGTGAAGGGCTACGGCAAGCGTTCGTCTTCTTACGATTTCCGTACCTCGGGTCGCGGCGGCAAGGGCATCCGCGCCACCGATACGTCGAAGACCAACGAAATCGGCGAACTCGTCGCGGCCTTCCCGGTGGAAGAGGGCGACCAGATCATGCTGGTTTCCGATGGCGGTCAGCTCATCCGTGTGCCGGTCAACGGCATCCGCATCGCCAGCCGTGCCACCAAGGGCGTCACGATCTTCTCTACCGCCAAGGATGAGAAGGTGGTTTCCGTGGAGCGCATTAACGAGCCGGAAGGCGACGACGACGCAGAGAACGGTCATGGCGAAGATGCCGCCGATGATCTGCCGGAGACACCGGAAGCACCGGAGAGCGAGGCGTAAGCCGCCTCGTTATCTTCGGTTACCAATCAAGAAAAACCCCGCGGCGCTCAGGCTCCGCGGGGTTTTTCTTTGTGTTGTATCGACTAGGTTGGATGCTCAGCGAATCCGGATATGGACCGGGGCGCGACCCGAACGGCTCGCGACATGAAGATGGATGTTTGCTTCCGGCTGATTGGAGCGCCACGCGCGGGCGCCGTGCGACAGAAGCAGGCTGACGAGATCACGCGTCTTTGCCTTGGAACGGTTGAGACCGAGATCGGCGATACGCATTGCCGCCTCGTGAATGGGATGCAGAACCGACAGACTGCCATGCCCGTTGCCAGACGCAATGTCCGAATAATTCTCGTTGACTGCCATCTTGGAAAGCCTCGCTACTCATTACACAATTCGAGGAGACAGGCGATGTTTCGACAATGAAGCACCGCCTGCGGAAACATCGGTTACTGGAGTGACGCCCAGCAGCTGACGCCTTTCTTTTTCAAAGTGTTGCATGCATTTACCGCAGCATTCTGGCCGTCAAAGCCGCCAAAACGGGCGCGGTAGATCTGGGAGCCGTCCTTGCTGAAGGCGACCGTGAAGGGCTTTGCGGAGCGCAGTGCCGCGCCGCCTTTTTCCTGTGCGTTCTGCAGCAGGCCACGGGCGGAGTTTTCATCCGGCGATGCGCCGATCTGAATGACCCAGCCACCCTGCGGTGCGTCCGCCTTGGCGGAAGCGGAAGGTGCGGTGGATGCCGTGACGATATTGTCCACCTTGGTCGAGTTGGTGATCATGCTGCGATCTGGAGCGACCGGCGCGCGAACCACCGGATCCTTGCCCTTCTGCCAGGTGGCAGCTTCCATGGCCTTGACGGCGGCATTGGAAGATGAACCCGCAAAAGCGGTGACCGGCGCTTCTTCGTAACGCGTCTGCGGAACGGGACCTGCATGCGGAAGACCGGCATCGGTGGCCGCGACGGCCACGGAAGGAACGGCTTCCGCAACGGTAACGGGTTCCTCGACCGGGGCAGAGCGCGTCTGTGCGATCAGGTTGCTGTTGCCGCCGCGCGATGCCTGCGGAAGATAAGTAGCGACAAGCTTGCGCATGGTGGCGTCACGGGCAGCACTGGAACGGCCGCCGAGAACGACGGCGACGATGGAACGACCATCGAGCTGCGCCGATGTCGCGAGGTTGCTGCCGGCCGCGCGGGTATAACCGGTCTTGATACCATCCACGCCCTTCACGGTTCCGACGAGGCGATTGTGGTTGCCGATAACCTGCTTGCCGAAATTGAAGGTGCGGGTGGAGAAATAACCGTAATATTGCGGGAAATGCTGGCGAAGGGCGATGCCAAGGCGGGCCTGGTCGCGTGCCGTCGTCATCTGCGCCGTATTGGGCAGGCCGTTCGCGTTGCGATAGGTCGTGCGGGTCATGCCGAGTGCGCGGGCTTTCGCCGTCATCATTCTGGCGAAACGATCTTCCGAACCGCCGAGATTTTCGCCAAGTGCGGTCGCCATATCGTTTGCGGAGCGGGTAACCAGTGCGAGAATGGCCTGCTCAACCGTGACGCTGCCGCCGGCGCGCACGCCAAGCTTGGATGGCGGCTCCTTGGCTGCATTTGCTGACACCATTACTTTGGAATCAAGCGAGATACGTCCGGCACTGAGCGCTTCGAATGTCAGATAAAGCGTCATCATTTTCGTCAGCGATGCCGGATAACGCAGACCGTCGGGATCCTCACCATAAAGGACCTTGCCGGTCTTTGCGTCGATGACGATACCCGCATATTTCGGGTCGGCCTTTGCGGTCTGAACGGATGTTGCGGTTATGAACGCCGCAGCAAGGGTCAACGCAATAAACCTCACGAAAGACGTTGCACCCGCTTTGCGCGAATGTGCTCCAGATAGACTTTTCAACACTGCTGAACTCTTCAATCGCATATTTATGTTCCGCTCGGACACGCCCCGCCCGATGCTCCGAGACGAAACTTTATCGGGATGGCGTTACCAAGTGGTTTATGAAAGGTATCCGCCTTCCATAAAATGCGACTTTTCGCACCTGATCTGTCCCGTGCCGTGTCACGGATTTCCGTCTTTTCCGAGGCGTTGCGCGACATAGTTTTTCACATCCGCATCAAGCTTTTGCCATTGAGGCAGCAGATTGGCGGAAAAACGGTAGAACAGGCTGAGGTCCTGACCGATATGGATATCCCTCTGGCAGTCGCTGCCCGTTGCTTCCTGCGGCGTCTGCGGCAGGAGGCAGCGCGCCACAAAGGTGTCGCTGTTTTCACGTTCGCCGGTCACGATGACCTCCCTGCCATAGCCGGAATCAGCGCGCAGGCGATGCAGCAGCAGGCCGTGTTTCAGCGGTACCGGCTCCCCTTCGGTCAGCCGTGAATAGATCGGCCCGAATCGTCCCGACATATCCTCGGACATGGTGCTTTGTGAGAGCTGGACGAAAATCAACCCCGCTGACTGAGCAGGATCATCGAAGATTGCGCGATTAGCATCCTCGTATCCTTTAAGGTCAGGCCAGGTCAGATAGAGATCAATCCGTTCGCTTTCGCCGCCCTGCCGCTCGGAAGGCGTTCTTAGCGTGTTTCTGGCGAGTTTCAGCCGATCGTTGCCGATGGTGATCTCCACCTCGCTGGTGTCGGTCGTATGTCCCGCCGCTAGGATCCGCTCGCCATACCATTTGATGCCGACATTAAGGCCGGCAAGAAGGATAAGGAGAATTCCGGCAATGATGGCTGCGCGGCGCAGGAGAGACGATGAAAGCAGGCGGCTTTGGTCGTGCATGGGCTTCGATATTCGTTCCGGCCGCCGGATGAATTTCCTGGCGGAAAACAGCGATACCAAGCTTTAACCTGAGGTACACGGCATTGAAATGACGTTTTGCCGCTGCTACCTGATACCAAGCAAGCAAAGGACGGCAGATGGCAGCGCGCGACAGATATTCCCGAAAACTCGAATGTTCGAAATGTGGTCATCAGGGTTTTGCCGAAGCGTCTGAATCGGATGACAAGAGCCGCCGCGATGTCGATTTTCGCGTCGATGAGATGCCGAGGGGCTTTCGTACGGAACGCGCTTCTGGCGACCCCACGGATTTCATGATCCGCTGCGCCCAATGTGGCAATATATTCCGCTTCCAGCAGAAAACCGCCTATGCGCCCGGAGGCGAACCGCGCGTGAAGGCCTGAACGGGAGGGACCGGCATGACTTTACCGCAACAGCAGAACGGCCCCCCGCAGAGGCGCAAGCCGATCTGGCCCTGGATCGTGCTTCTGGTGCTGACGCTTTCGGCCATCTATTCCTATAATCGCGCTAGCGAAATCATTGCGGAATTCTCCGACAACTTGCCGCCGGCGCTGCTCAATCTGTTCGAGGACATCCTTCGGGGCGACGGCCGGCACAGCAATGGCGGACCAGGCATCGGCGTCTGAAGCGCGCGTAGCGGTGAGTCGTGTTCTCATGCGCGTCTAAAAGCGGACATATTTTTCGGCTGCCAGAAAGAAAAAAGCCCCGCAAACAGCGGGGCAGGTTGATCGCTCGGGGAAAGTTGGGCAATGCCCGGGAGCGATGGCTCGATATAAGTGACAATAATGTTGACGCGATAGGCCACTTCCGTCCCAAACAGTACGCTTATGCATATATTTCGCTCAATCTACGAATTTTTGAACGATGAGTTTCTTAAATCTGTAAGACAACTTGACAGACTTTCACTTTATTCTTTGCATTGCCTCGAATTGCACATATTCGCCTTTAACATAACGTGACATGAGCAGACGCATGGACAAATCGGGAATCCTCTTCGTGGCGCTTTTACTGGTGCTTGTCGCAATCGTTCTCAGCCTGACGTTGTTTGATTCGGCGCAGCAAGTTCCGAATGTTCCGTCCGGAGAAGGCTCACTGCTGCCTCCTGCAACCACGCCCGGACAATGATCTGTCTGCGGATCAACACAGGGAAAGTGCGGGGCGGGCGTTGCTTGAAATGGCGGGATTGACGGCCCTTTTCAAACCGCTATAAAGCCTCACCACCGAAGGATGGGTGTCCGAGTGGTTTAAGGAACCGGTCTTGAAAACCGGCGTGCGTGAGAGCGTACCGTGGGTTCGAATCCCACCCCATCTGCCATTAACAAAAACGATCACAGCAATCCCACCACGCGGGCAATCTCCGCACGTTTGTTAAGCAAATGGATTGGGCGCTGATCGTCATGGCAAGAAACCCGCCTTTCAGCGGGTTCCATGCGGTGTTCATCCGATCAGATTTCCGGGCAGCCCCGTTCGTTTGCGAATGTGATGCGATCCTGGCCGCGGCGGGTGAAACCTTCGACCACGACGCGGCGAGGGGTCACGCGCACGACCTCGGGGTCACGCAGGCCGGATTCGCGGGCAGCGGCGCGGGCTTCACGCTCGCTGCAGCCGCGCATGCGGTCCATGTCCCGGTCGCGATCGCGGATGACGGGGCGAACGCCGTCCGGTCCGATTCGCAGTTCCATGTCCTGCGCGCTAACGGGTACGGTTGCGGCAAAGGATGCGACGGCGAGGCCGATTGCCAGACCTGTGGTTTTCATAAGTTTGATCATGTTTCCTCCCTCAGCCGAAACCGGCGGAAAGCTTGTTTCTTTGCGGGGAGAGAACGCCGTCGTCAGCGGTTTGTTCCTTGTGGGCAAAGCGAAGATAGTCGGGAACGGCGGGCAAATGACGTCGCAGCGGGGCGTCAAAAAGATAGAAATCATTAACCACGTTCGTTACAATTTTATCGAATTTGCAGAAGTCGTTCGCATTTTCGCCACGTTATGCACAAGATTAAGCGACTGTTAGGTGCTTCGATGGCAGGGGCAAATCATCGAGGCAAGTGAGGGTGCGGTTCTCCGAGCCAATAAGCGTGGGGCATACGATTTGAATTCTACGGTCAAGAAACTCGGCATCAGCACCAGATCGGGTGCGAAGTGGCTTGCAATTTCCGTGCTTTGCGCTGCGACGGCTTCGTGTTCCACAACCTCTGAGACCAAGCCTAAGCCCAAGCGCAGCAAGGAATATTTCTCTGAATCGGAATATGGCGTCAAAGCCAGCCCGCGTGTTGCTGACGGCAAGAACATTCCCAAAGGTGGTGGGCGCGAGTTGCTCGGTAATGCCTATACCGTCAAGGGCCGTCGTTATTTTCCGAAAGAAGAGCCGGGTTACAACAAGACCGGTCTTGCTTCCTGGTACGGTTCAGCCTTCCACGGCCGCCTGACGGCGAATGGCGAAGTTTACGATAAAGAACATCTTTCCGCCGCACACCCGACTTTTCCCCTGCCGAGCTATGCGCGCATTACCAATATGGACAATGGCGCGTCGGTTCTGGTGCGCGTTAACGATCGCGGGCCTTTCCATGAAGGCCGCCTGATCGACGTTTCCAGCAAGACCGCCGATCTTCTCGACATGAAGGGGACGGGTACGGCGAATGTGCGTGTGCAATATGCCGGCCGTGCCCCTCTTGACGGTCACGACATGCCCTATCTGATGGCTTCCTATATTCCGAAGGGTTCACGCTCGCCGGGTGTTGCGCCGGAAGGGCAGATCGCTACGGGTGTGATGGTGGCCTCGGCTTCTCCGAACTTCGTGCCGGCGCCAGCCTCCAATCCGAATTATGGCGGCTCCACGCAGACGGCGCTGGTCGGCTCCAAGAAGAATGCCGCGCTCCAGGCCATGCCGCTGGTCGACGGCGTACAGCCGGCTTTCGAGCAATTTGTAGTCCTGCCGGAAATCGGTCCCTTCCTGGCCGAGCGGCCGGAGGGCAATTTCATGCGTGAGCCGGTGGCGCCCGGCGGCAATTATCTGCGCGTGCCGACGCCGTCGTCCAAATATTCGGCGGCCTATGCGGAAGAATCAGCTACGGTTTCCAAGACGGCGCGCGCCTTCGACAGCGTGCTTGTCGATCGTGGTGCGCTCAACGAGCAATCGATACTCGCCCATGTGAAGCGTCAGCAGGCGACCTCGCGCTGACGAATTAAGGACAGGCTGCCTCTCGCTTTCATTGCGTGCAGCCGATTGCGGCAGGCAGGACTGGGCGGTTTCATGCGCAAGGCCATTTATCGCTCCTATCGGTCGGTCATTGTGGCGGCCGCTTTTGCATTTTTCAGTGCGGGCACGGCGCAGTCTCAGACTGGGCCTTTTATCGCCAAGGCTGAGCAGGCCTATATGATCGATGCCGAGACCGGCACGGTGCTTCTTTCGCAAAATGAAGATCAGTCCTTTCCGCCCGCGTCGCTTGCCAAGCTGATGACGGTGGAAGTGGTGCTCAATGCACTCTCCAAGGGGAAGGTAACGCTGGAGACGACCTATCCGGTCTCGGAATATGCCTGGCGCACGGGCGGCGCTCCTTCGCGCACCTCCACCATGTTCGCGGCGCTGAAATCCTCGATCGGCATCAACGATCTCATCACGGGCATCATCGTGCAGAATGCCAATGACGGCTGCATCGTCGTGGCGGAAGGCATGGCGGGTTCGGATGCCGCCTTTGCCAAGGACATGACGACGCGGGCGGGCGAACTTGGCATGAACCGCAGCATATTCGCCAACTCCACGGGTCTTCCTGATCCCGGTAACCGGACGACGGCGAAGGACATGGTGCGCCTGGCCCAGCATCTGCATGACACTTATCCCGATCGATACAGGCTTTTCACCAAGCCCGATTTCGAGTGGAACCGGATTTTTCAGCGCAACAAGAATACGCTGTTTATGCCGGGCAGCGGCATAGATGGTCTTGGGCTGGGTTTTGCGGAAGGCAGCGGTTTTGCCGCCGTCGTTTCGGCCGAGCGGGAAGGGCGTCGCGTTTATCTGGCACTCGCCGGCATAGCAGACGACAAGACGCGGCAGGAAGAAGCCCGCCGGGTGGTGGACTGGGGCCTGACGGCCTTCGAAAAACGCCATCTTTTCAGCAAGGATGAAGCGGTCGGCGCCGTCAGCGTTTACGGCGGTGATGTCTCGCATATCGATCTTTCGCCGAAGGAAGATGTCAGCGTACTGGTGCCGGTGAACAATCCGGATCGCATTTCCGGCCGCATCGTCTATCGCTGGCCTCTGAATGCGCCGCTGGATGCCGGCGCGAATGCGGGAACGCTCAAGATATTTTCTGGCGAAAGGTTGCTGCGTGAAGTGCCGCTTTATACGAAGGCGGCGGTTGGCAAGGGGTCGCTGACCCAGAATGCGACGGGTGCGCTGAAGGAACTGCTGCTCTTCTGGCTGTGACAGCCGTTTTCGCCGGCCTTATTCCTATGCTTTTGTTCACGCCCTGGATTTTCCGAAAACCGCTTCACACATTTCGCTTCGATGCTGTAAACAGGCATTTCAACATTTACGTGAATTCCTCGCAGGACGTGACATTGGCCGAAAAGACCGGATTGTTCATCAGCTTCGAAGGCGGCGAAGGCGCTGGCAAGTCGACGCAGATTCGCACGCTTGCCGAGGCGCTTCGCGGCCGTGGTTTCGAAGTCGTCGTCACGCGAGAGCCGGGTGGTTCGCCGGGGGCCGAAGCGGTCCGACACGTCATTCTGTCAGGTGCGGCGGAATCCTTCGGCGTGCGCATGGAGGCGATCCTGTTTGCGGCGGCGCGCAACGACCATGTCGAGGAGGTCATTCGCCCGGCGCTGGCGCGCGGTGAGATCGTGCTTTGCGACCGTTTCCTTGATTCCTCGCGGGTCTATCAGGGCACGACCGGCAATCTGGAGCCTGATTTCATCGAGACGCTGCAACGCATCGCCATCGATGGCGTCGTGCCGGAACTGACGCTGATTTTCGACATCGCCGCCGAAAAGGGGCTCGCCCGCGCCAGAAAACGCGCGGATGAGGGGGCAACCCCCGACCGTTTCGAAAAAGAGGAAATCGAGACCCACGAAAAGCGGCGTGAGGCCTATCTGGATATTGCGCTGGCCGAACCACGTCGCTGCCGGATCGTGAACGCCGATCAGCCGGAAGACAAGGTGACGGAAGACGTCATGTCCTTCGTTGAGCCATTGCTCGAGCGTACGGGAAACTCAGCGGACGCGGCGCATGAGTGAGGTTCAGGGCGTTCTCGACGGCGCGATCGCGCCGCAGCAGAACACGAAGCTTTACGGCCACGGGGAAGCGGAGGCATTCCTCGCGCAATCCTATCGCTCCGGCAAGGGTCATCATGCCATCCTGATCGAGGGGCCGGAAGGGGTAGGCAAGGCGACGCTCGCCTTCCGTTTCGCCAATCATGTGCTGAGCCATCCCGATCCCGCATCCGCGCCGGATTTTCTTGCCGACCCCGATCCGCAATCTCTCGTCAGCCGGCAGATTACCGCCGGCGCCTCGCATAATCTCCTGCATCTTACCCGTCCGGTGGATGAGAAGACCGGACGGGTGAAATCCGCCATCACGGTGGATGAGGTGCGGCGGGCAGGGCACTTTTTTTCGCAAACCTCGGGCACCGGAAACTGGCGTATCGTCATTATCGATCCGGCCGACGATCTCAACCGCAATGCGGCCAATGCCATCCTGAAAATTCTGGAAGAGCCGCCAAAACGGGCGATGTTCCTCGTGCTTTCGCATGCGCCGGGAAAATTGCTGCCGACGATCCGTTCACGCTGCATGCCTCTCCGGCTGCTGCCGCTTTCCGATGCGGCCATGGTGCAAGCGCTCGATCACCTCGATATCAGCCCTGAGGGCGAAAAGCGCGACGCCCTGCTTGCCGCCTCGAAGGGCAGCGTCGCGCAGGCGCTGAAACTGATGAATTATGGCGGTTCCGACATCGTCGAGGCCTTTGCCGAGGTCATGTCTGGGGAAGGGCCGGGCGCACGCAAGAAGATGCACAAGCTGGCCGAAGTTCTGGCGCAGAAAGACGGCGACATCGTTCTCGGATTCTTCATGGAGCATGTGACGGAAGAATTGATGGACCGGGCGCGGGCGGCCGCAATGGCGGGCGATATAGCGGCGGCGGAAAAACATGCCCGGCTGTCCTCCACGCTTTCGGAGCGCATTGCCGTGGCTCAGGCCTATAATCTCGACAAGAAACAGATGGTGCTTTCCATTCTGGAAGATATTCGCGGCGTGTGAGTGCTGTAGATCGTACAGCGTGTACGCTTTTGCTTTCGCTGTTGCGAACAATGGTTTAAGAGCGGTCTATCCAAAAAACAGCCTGTAAAGTCGATAGACCGTCATGACAGACAAGACACCATTCTACATCACCACCGCAATCTCCTATCCTAACGGCAAGCCGCATATCGGCCACGCCTATGAGTTGATTGCGACGGACGCCATGGCACGCTTTCAGCGCCTGGACGGAATGGATGTTTTCTTCCTGACGGGCACGGACGAACACGGCCAGAAAATGCAGCAGACGGCGCGGGCGGAAGGCATTTCGCCGGAAGAGCTGGCGCAGCGCAACTCCGACCAGTTCCGCGAGATGGGCAAGCTGCTTAATGCCTCGAATGACGACTTCATCCGCACGACGGAAGAGCGTCACCACGAGACGTCGCGCAATATCTGGAACCTGATGGCCGACAGCGGCGACATCTACAAGGACAGCTATGCCGGCTGGTATTCCGTGCGCGACGAGGCCTATTACGCCGAGGACGAGACGGAAGTTCGCGCCGATGGCGTCCGGTACGGGCCGCAAGGCACGCCGGTGGAATGGGTGGAAGAGGAAAGCTACTTCTTCAAGCTTTCCGAATACCAGGACAAGCTGCTGAAGCTCTACGAGGAGAACCCCGAGTTCATCGGCCCGGCCGAACGCCGCAACGAGATCATCTCCTTCGTCAAATCCGGCCTGAAGGATCTGTCGATTTCCCGCACCACCTTCGACTGGGGCATCAAGGTTCCCAACGATCCGAAGCATGTCATGTATGTCTGGGTCGATGCGCTGACCAACTACATCACCGCAACGGGTTATATCGAAGATAAGAATGGCCCTCGCGCCAAGTACTGGCCCGCTGACGTACACATCATCGGCAAGGATATCATCCGCTTCCACGCGGTCTACTGGCCTGCCTTCCTGATGAGCGCCAAGTTGCCGTTGCCCAAGCGTGTCTATGCGCATGGCTTCCTGCTCAACAAGGGCGAGAAGATGTCGAAGTCGCTCGGCAACGTCGTTGATCCCGCCAATCTGGTTGCCCATTTTGGCCTTGATCCGGTTCGTTATTTCTTTATGCGCGAAGTCTCCTTCGGCCAGGATGGCAGCTATAGCGAAGAGGGTATCGCCACCCGTATCAATGCCGACCTCGCCAACGGCATCGGCAATCTCGCCAGCCGTTCGCTGTCGATGATCGTGAAGAATTGCGACGGCCAGATCCCGACGCCCGGCGCATTCAACGATGAAGACAAGGCGATGCTCGCTTCTGCCGACGGGCTGCTGGCCATTTGCCGTGAGGAAATGGGCAAACAGCTCATTCACCGCGCGCTCGCCGCCATCATCGCTGTCGTTTCGGAAACCGACCGTTATTTCGCATCGCAGGAGCCGTGGGCACTTAAAAAGACCGATCCGGAGCGTATGGGCACGGTGCTTTACGTGACGGCTGAAGTGGTGCGTCAGATCGGCATCCTGCTGCAGCCCTTCATGCCTCAGTCCTGCGAGAAGCTGCTCGATCTTGTCGCCGCACCTGCCGACAAACGGGATTTCGCAGCGCTTGGCGAAGCCGGCCGTCTGGTTCCGGGCACACCGCTCGAAGCGCCGAAGCCGGTGTTCCCGCGTTACGTCGCCCCTGAAGCGTGAAGGCGTAAGCATGCTTATCGATACACATTGCCATCTGGATTTCCCGGATTTCGAGGCGGAGCGCGACGATATCATCGCTCGCGCCCACACTTCGGGTGTGAGCCAGATGGTGACGATTTCGACCCGGGTACGCCGCCTGCCGGAGCTGTTGAAGATCGCGGAACACTATCCATCGGTCTTTTGCTCGGTCGGCACACATCCGAACAACGCCGACGAGGAACTCGACATTTCCGCCGACGATCTGGTGCGGCTGGCGGAAAGTCACGAGAAGATCGTGGCGATCGGCGAGGCGGGTCTGGATTATTTCTACGACACGCAGAAACCGGAAGACCAGAAAACTGGTCTTCTCCGCCATATCGAGGCAGCGCGGAGAACCAGGCTACCGCTCGTCATTCATAGCCGCAGCGCTGACGACGACATGGCCTCCATTTTGCGCGCGGAAAGCGATAAGGGGGCTTTCCCCTTTATTCTGCACTGCTTCTCTGCTGGTCCTGAACTGGCAAAAACCGGTGTCGAGCTTGGTGGTTATGTTTCCTTCTCCGGCATCCTGACCTTCCCGAAGTCGCAGGACATCCGCGATATCGCCGCCACCGTGCCACTGGATCGGCTTCTGGTGGAGACGGATGCGCCTTATCTTGCGCCGAAGCGCTGGCGTGGCAAACGCAACGAGCCGTCCTACGTGGTCAACACGGCGGAGGTTCTGGCCGAGGTGCACGGTATTTCCTTCGAGCGCATGGCCGAAATCACCACCGAAAACGCCTTTCGCTGCTTTTCAAAGATGACAAGGGTGTAGGTGTGGCAATCTACCGTCGTCGCTTCACGGTTCTCGGATGCGCGTCGTCGCCCGGCGTTCCGCGCATCAACGGCGACTGGGGTGCCTGCGACCCTGACAACCCCAGGAACAGGCGCACGCGCGCGGCTTTCATGGTGGAACAGATCGGCCCGGATGGCGGCAAGACCACCGTCGTCATCGATACCGGCCCGGATTTCCGCGAGCAGATGATCGCCGCGAAGGTGGAGGCCGTCGATGCCGTGCTTTACACCCACGCCCATGCCGACCATCTGCACGGCATTGACGATCTGCGCATCTATTTCGCTCTGCAGAAAAGCCGCATTCCGATCCATGCCGATCCCATCACCATGGCGCGCATTCGGGACGGTTTCGCCTATTGCCTTGAGACACCGGCGGGCAGCAGCTATCCGCCGATCGTCAGGCCGCAGCTCATCGCCGATATCAATGAGCCTGTTGTCATCGACGGGGCAGGCGGGCCTATCCCCTTCAAGGCGCATATGCAACAGCATGGCGACGTCCATTCGCTTGGTTTTAGAATTGGCGACGTTGCCTATTGCACCGATGTCAGCGATTTTCCGCCGGAAAGCCTGGCCGGGCTCACCGGCCTCGACGTTCTTATCATCGATGCCTTGCAGTATCGATATCACCCCAGCCATCTGTCGCTGGAGCAGGCGCTTGGCTGGATCGAGGCATTCGCACCCAAACGGGCGATCTTGACCCACATGCATATTCCGCTCGATTATGACACGGTGATGCGTGAGACGCCGGATCATGTCGAACCGGCCTATGACCAGATGCGCTTCGAGGTTGAGATCGAAGCGCCCTGAGCACGCCTCCCAAAATGAGGATTCCGATTTTGGGCAGGATGTGTTTTGAAACAATAAATCAAGGCGTGTTGCGCTTTGGCGCCGCCTGAAAAGGAACAGCATGTCGACCAAGCCTTTCCGTGCACCCAGTATGGCGAGCTTCGTCGACAATCTGCGCACCAGCCGGTTGCGGGCGATGTTCCGGCGCGGCGAACTGGGGCTGGTTGTGCTCGCCGTCTTCATCGGCATTGCGGCGGGCCTGCTGGTGGCGCTGATCGGGGCCTTGAGCACGGCGCTGCATATACTGGTCTTCGGCGTCGAGCGGCTGAGCAGCAGCGACTTGACCGGACGGATCGTGCTGTTCGGGCCGATTATCGGCGGCATTCTGCTTGGTCTTATCATCTTCATTCTGTCGAAGACCCGCAAGAAGCCCATGGTCGACCCGATCGAGGCGAATGCGCTGCATGGCGGCCGCCTGTCGCTGACGGACAGCATCATTGTCTGTGTGCAGAACATCGTTTCCAACGGTTTCGGCGCGTCCGTCGGGCTTGAGGCCGGTTATACGCAGATCGCCAGCGGCGTCGCTTCCAAGATCGGCATCAAGCTGAAGCTGAGGCGAGGGGACATGCGCATCCTCGTCGGCTGCGGCGCCGCAGGTGCGATTGCCGCCGCCTTCAACGCGCCGCTCACCGGCACATTCTACGCCATCGAACTCATCATCGGCACCTATACCGTGGTGACGCTCGCGCCGCTTATCGTTTCCGCATTGGTTGCCACAACCGTCATCGGGCTGATCGGCGGCCATGGCCTGTCGATCGATATTGTGGATGCCAGCCGCGTGACGCCCGCCGACTACGTGCCGGCAATCTTTCTTGGCGTCGTATGTGCTGCCATAGGCATCGTTCTGATGCAGGCGGTGTCCTTCATCGAGGAAACCGCGCGTAAAAGCGCCATTCCCGGTTGGCTGCGTCCCACGATCGGTGGTGTGGCGGTGGGTGGGCTGGCGCTGATTTCTCCGCAGGTTCTCTCGAGCGGCCATGGCGCGCTGCATCTCAATATCGATGCCGAACTGACGATTTACGGTCTTGCCGGGCTGTTTCTGCTGAAGGCCGCGGCCAGCGCCATTTCCATCGGCTCGAATTTCCGCGGCGGCCTGTTTTTCGCCTCGCTGTTCATGGGCTCGCTGCTCGGCAAGATTTTCGCGCTCTGCGCACCCTATATCGGTTACGGTTCGACGGCCCCGATCGTCTATGCGGTGATCGGCATGAGTGCCTTTGCCGCCGCCATCATCGGCGGGCCGCTGACGATGACGTTTCTGGCGTTGGAATTGACCGGCGACTTCCAGATCACGGCGCTTGTGCTTGCCGCCGTCATCACCACCTCGCTGGTGGTGCGCACCACTTTCGGTTACTCCTTCGCCACCTGGCGTTTTCACCTGCGCGGTGAGAGCATTCGCAGCGCCCATGATATAGGCTGGATCCGTGATCTGACGGTGGGCAAGATGATGCGCGCCGACATCCGCAAGGCCAATGTCAGCATGGGGCTTCCGGCCTTCAAGGAGAAGTTTCCTCTGGGCTCGACGCAACGGGTGATCATGACCCATGATGATGGGCGTTATGCCGGGATCGTGCTTGTGCCGGAAATCTATGCCGATCCGATGGACCGCGACCCAAGCAAGATCAGCCTTGAAACCTATCTGCACTACAAGAACGACATATTGCTGCCGACCATGAATGCACGGCAGGCGGCGGCCGCTTTCGACGCAGCGGAAAGCGAAGCGTTGGTCGTCGTCAACGACAAGATCGAAAACCGACCAGTCGGCTTGCTTACTGAAAGCCACACGCTGAGGCGCTATAGCGAAGAGCTTGATCAGAGACGCCGGGAGGCTTCCGGGGAGTTCTAAACTACATGAGGATTCCTCGTCTATTTATTGATATATCTTCAACGCTGAGGAAGTGAACGAAAGGAACAGGCAGCTGAAATTGAAAAGCGCGTTTCAATGAAATCAATCTAAGCAGTCGGGGTTTCACAAGCCAATAAGTTCCATAATCTATCTTATGCGATCTAAATGGTGTAGCGCCCATTTAGTAATGCCACAGTTGGGCCGGATAGAAATGCGACACTCTCCTCGCACGACGACGCTGGTCAATGTCAACGTTGGGAGCAA